>JAFTVW010000038.1 GCA_017465605.1 Alistipes sp. | reverse complement strand
GGCGGTGAAATTTCCGTTAAAAAACAGAGACCTTTTGATTGCTTCAAAAGTGCGAAGCATCTGTTTTAGGAAATTTTATTGGCTGACCCCTAAAATTTATCATTGCGCCGCTTTTTGCTCCACTTTTTACGGCTAAAAAGTGGAATAAAACATAAAACCGTCATTCTGATAGTAACCCACGTTACAAAGAATTTACTTTGCGGCAAAGACACACTCCCTCCCCTTCGGGGACTCCCTCTAATTTAGAGGGAGAGTTTTGGCTGTTCTCTGCAAGGTCTTTAATAAGCGGTAGATTTCAACATTTTTGCATAGATTCTTGTGCTATCACCGCTGGTTAATTGATGCAAAAATATGAAATGACGTATATATAAATAAATACTCTATCCAACTCGATGTTAGATAGAGTATTAATGAATTTTGAATCTTGAATTTTGAATTTTGAATTATTTTGGCAGACCGCCAAAATAGCCTCCGCATCAGCTCTACAAAAAATCGTATAACGCAGGCTATTACTTAAACAACGCCTTAAACTCTTCAAGCGGCATCTTCTCCACAACGCACTCTCCGATAGCACGCGGGAAAACAACATAAATCTGCTCGCCCTCGCTCTTCTTGTCTTTCTTCACCTCCTTCAACAGGCGACGCATCTCAACGGGTGGCGTGAGCGCGAATCCAGCCTTTTCGAGCAGAGCCACAATACGTTGCTTATCCTCCGCTGAAAGCAACCCTCCCCGTTGGGCAGCATCGGCAATATGGGCCAATCCTACCGCCACAGCCTCACCGTGATTCATCTTTGATGAGGACTTTTCGATAGCGTGTGCCAGCGTATGCCCCAAGTTGAGTTTACGACGGTCACCCGTCTCCCGCTCATCACGTTCAACAATATCAGCTTTCACCTTTATCGCCCTGAAAACCAACTCCGAGAGTTGAGCGGTATTGCGTTGCAGCAATGAAAAATCGCACTCTTCGAGCATCTTGAATAGCTCGGCATCGGCAATCACCGCCGACTTAATCATCTCGGCCAAGCCTGTGCGGAATTCGCGTCTCGAGAGCGTGCGAAGCATATCGACATCACACACCACAAACTTCGGCTGGCAGAATGTACCAACCATATTTTTATAGCCATCTACATTCACACCATTCTTTCCACCCACACTTGCATCGACCTGACCCAGCAACGAAGTAGAGATAAAACCAAACTCCAAACCTCGCATATATGTTGCCGCCGCAAAGCCTGCCACATCGGTTACGATTCCACCGCCAATACCCAACACAAAGCACGAGCGGTCAACTCCCAACTCGATGAATCGGCGATAGATATTATCAACCGTATGGAGAGTCTTGCTGGTCTCGCCAAGTCCTATGAGAATGTGGTCATATTGCTCTAACAGAGAGTGATAGTGGCGGTCGATATTGGTATCCGAAACCACAATAACCCTCTTCGAGGGTAGCAACTGAGGCAACAAAGCCTCGGCACTGCCAACCACTACCCGACTGCAATTTTTAATATCGATTGTAAAATTCATATCGGCCTTAGATTGAATAATAGAACAAAAGTAGCACATTTTAACGAGATAATTATTAACTTTGCGCGATTAATTTCAATTACTATGCAAAAACTTCGCAACATTGCTATCATTGCCCACGTGGATCACGGCAAGACTACACTTGTAGATAAAATGATTGTTGCAGGCCATCTGCTCCGCACCGAGACAAACACAGGTGACCTGATTATGGATAACAACGACCTCGAAAGAGAGCGAGGCATCACCATTCTATCGAAAAACGTATCGGTTATATATAAGGATTACAAGATTAACATCATCGACACCCCAGGTCACGCCGACTTCGGAGGTGAGGTGGAGCGCGTGCTGAATATGTGCGACGGTGTGCTGCTTTTGGTAGATGCCTTCGAGGGAACTATGCCGCAGACACGTTTCGTATTGCAGAAAGCATTGTCGCTGGGCAAGAAACCCATTGTGGTAATCAACAAAGTGGACAAGCCCAACTGCCGCCCAGAGGTGGTGAACGAGCAGGTATTCGATTTGATGTTCTCGCTCGACGCCACTGAGGAGCAGCTTGATTATAAAACTATTTACGGCTCGGCAAAGCAGGGTTGGATGTCGCACATTTGGAACGAGCCAACCGACTCAATCGCCCCACTCCTCGATGCTATTATCGACGAGATACCCGAGCCTGAGTCATCGGAAGGAACACCTCAGATGCTTGTAACATCGCTCGAATACTCGCCATATGTCGGTCGTATCGCAGTGGGAAAGCTCACTCGTGGTGAACTTCGCGCGGGTCAAAACGTCACCCTCGCAAAGCGTGATGGCGTGACTCGCATCAAGACACGCATCAAGGAGTTGATGGTATTCGAAGGTTTGGGAAAGACCAAAGTTGAGAAGGTTGAGTGCGGTGAGATTTGCGCCCTTGTCGGAATCGAAGGATTTGAGATTGGCGACACGATTTGCGACTTCGAGAATCCTGAGCCACTGCCCCCAATTGCCATTGATGAGCCCACAATGTCGATGCTCTTCACCATCAACAACTCGCCTTTCTTCGGTCGTGATGGAAAATTTGTAACTTCACGCCACTTGAAGGAGCGTTTGGACAGAGAGTTAGAGCGCAACCTTGCGCTGCGAGTTGAGCCCGGACAGAATGCCGATTCGTTCATCGTGTATGGTCGTGGAGTGTTGCATCTCTCGGTATTGGTTGAGACCATGCGCCGCGAGGGTTATGAGTTGCAGGTAGGACAACCAAAGGTCATCATCAAGGAGATTGATGGCGTGAAATGCGAGCCTGTGGAGGAGATGACAGTTGACTGCCCCGATGAGTATGCAGGCACGGTTATCGAAATGGTCACAAAACGCAAGGGTAACATTGTGAATATGGAATCCGACGGTGAGCGTACACGATTGGAGTTTTTGGTACCATCGCGAGGTATTATCGGTCTGCGTTCTACTATGCTCACAGCCACCGCTGGCGAGGCTATTATGACCCACCGCTTGAAGGACTTTGAGCCGTGGATGGGCGATATTGAGATGCGCACAAACGGCTCGCTTATCGCTTCTGAGACTGGTACAGCATACGCATACTCGATTGACAAACTGCAAGATAGAGGCCGCTTCTTCATCTCGCCGATGGAGGAGGTGTATTGCGGTCAGGTTGTGGGCGAAAGCACCCGCTCAGGCGATATCACAATCAACGTAACAAAGGCCAAGCAGCTTACAAATATGCGTGCTTCGGGAGCCGACGACAAGGCCGTTATCGTTCCACCAAAGGTATTTTCGTTGGAGGAGGCTTTGGAGTATATCAAGGCCGACGAGTATGTGGAGGTTACCCCCAAGTCGATGCGTCTGAGAAAGATTCTACTGAGCGAAATCGACCGCAAGCGTGCCGCAAAACAAGAGTAATGCAAAGACAGAGGGGGGGGGTGAGAATTTGGAATTCAAAATTCAAAATTCAGAATTCAAAATTGATTAAATTAAATATTCTGTCTGACATCGAGTTGGGCAGAATATTTTTTTTCAATGTCATAATACAGATATTCCAAATTTGACCATTGAACGCAGACAGGTTATTTTCTCAGAGTTGCATACGATAAGATATGCCAAGTGATGGCCGACGCGAGCAACAGCAGAGCCACCTGCGCCCACCAATACTCAGCGACCACTGCAACCACACAATAACCTAAGGTGAGCCATATCAACACTACCGACACCACCTTAGCGCGTATTGGAATGGCTTTATATTCTCGAAAATTACGGATATATTCGCCCAAATAACGATTGTAGATAAGCCACTCGTACAATCGCTCGGAGCTACGCACAAAACACCACGCCGACAACAACAGCAAAGGCGTAGTGGGTAGCAACGGAAGAAATATTCCCGCCACCGCCAAGCCAAGCGAAAGCAATCCCAATATGGTCAAAATTATTTTCACGGTCGCAAAATTAACCAATTTAATATAAATATCAGTTCCAACAGAGTGAAAACCATAAAAAATTCATATTTTTGCAATATTGGAAACTAAACACAACAAGATATGAAAAAATTGGGTATTGCCTGCGACCACGCAGGATATGAAATGAAAGAGTTTTTGGTCGGTTACTTGGCCTCGAAGGGTTACGAAATGACCGACTTTGGCACACACTCAGAGGAGAGTATCGACTACCCCGACTTTGGTCACGCTTTGGCTGAGGCTATCGAGAGTGGCGAGTTGAAACGAGGAATTGGCCTTTGCGGCTCGGGTGAGGGTATGGCTATGACCCTAAACAAGCACCAGTCTATCCGTGCAGGATTGTGCTGGAAGGCCGAGATTGCAGCTCTTACACGTCAGCACAACGATGCCAACGTGGTAGTACTTCCCGCTCGATTCATTTCAAACGACGAGGCTATGGCTATCGTTGACGCATTCCTTACGACAGAGTTCGAGGGTGGCCGTCACATTCGCCGCGTGGAGAAGATTGCCTGCAAATAATCAGGAGGGCTGAACTGGGAATTCAAAATTCAAAATTCAAAATTGGCTAAATACTCTGTCTAACATCGAGTTAGACAGAGTATTTTATTTTCACCCGTTACTAAAACATATAGGCCATACCGACATAGAAGTTACGGTTGTTGACTTTATAGTCGGCACTGTTTTGGGCGATGTTGACCAACCCCCAATCATAACCCAAATAGATACGATAGTGGTCGAACATTGCAACGCCCGCCTTCAATCCCAAGCCAAAATCAAAGCGTTTCAGGTTATCGTCGCTAAACGTGTCGGGCTTGCTGGAAATATCATTGGTTGAAAGACGCTCTGTTCCAAATATTCCCAACGCAAAATAAGGTCCAAACGAGGCATAAACGCTAAAATTCGAGCTGATAGGCATACGATAACCTATGTGGATAGGCATCTCCAAATAGTAGGGACGCGATGTAAGGTCAACATCGGCCTCGTTGATGATGGTACTCATCTTCGCACCTCGCGAACTGAGCAACAACTCGCTATCAAAATAGAATCCATCGGTGATAAATGGAGCATCAAGCTCAACGCGAAAACCTGCCTTAAAGCCTATGCGCGAGTCGGTTGTAACCGATATACCAGCCGACTCAACGGCATAACGGCTCACATTCATAGCACCCGTAACACCCATACGAAACTCTTGTGCCGAAAGTATCGAGACCCAGAGCAACGCAATCAAACTAAGAGATAATGTCTTTTTCATACAAATAGTGTTTAATTAATATTCCACACCATTTGAAGCAAAAAAGATGCCTACTATCAAAAACAAATCGAGCCCCGCTGAGATTTCTCAAAACGAGGCCCGATTTTTCGATTCTATTTTTCAGCAACTGCCACCAATCTCTTTTCCACAGAGCGTAACGCAGCAGATTACCGTTCACCAACAGACACAAAAAATCCGTATAAATGGTGATATGCAAGGCTTGCGAATGAGGAAAAACCGCAGCATACCAAACGTATGTGAGGATTTTTCCGCAGAGCGTAACGCAGCAGATTACCGTTCACCAATTGACACAAAAAATCCGTATAAATGGTGATATGCAAGGCTTGCGAATGGGGAAAAACCGCAGCATACCAAAAGTATGTGAGGATTTTTCCACAGAGCGTAACGCAGCAGATTCGCGTTTACCAATAGACACAAAAAATCCGTATAAATGGTGATATGCAAGGCTTGCGAATGGGGAAAAACCGCAGCATACCAAACGTATGTGAGGATTTTTCCACAGAGCGTAACGCAGCAGATTACCGTTTATACGGACTTTTTTTAGAACATAAAGGCTGTTCCGATATAGAAGTTCAAAGGACGAACCTTAATATCGCCAGCACCCTCATAATCGCTCTTAGCAACATTCAAAAGGCTATGCTCGAAGCCAATAAAGAACTGCCAAGTGTCCCACATCTCAACACCGAGATTGTAGTTAAGACCAAAGTCAAAACGCTTGTAAGATTTTCCAAAGATATCGGTTTTAACCTTTGTACCCTCGTAGCTCTCGACATCTTTACCCAATACTCCCAATCCGAAATATGGGCCAAGACCTCCAAATAGTTTTACGTCGCCACCCAAATCGTAACGATATGTAAGGTTAACGGGCAACTCCAAATAGCCGAGATTCTGATGGAATCCCGACCACTCACCGCCCTTCAACGTATAGAGCAGACGTGCGTCCAACAGAAAGCCATCGGTAATGTATTGCGCCATATCGTACTCGGCTTTAACACCAGCATTGAAACCGATGTAGCAATCAGACGAGTTAACAGAGCTATGAACCCACGCAAAGTTCACGCCGCCCGTAGCACCCCAACGTAAATCCTGAGCCGAGAGAGTGACAGTAGCCATAACAGCCACAAAAAGAGTTAAAATTCGTTTCATATATTACTGCATTAAAATTTTCCCAATAACAAAAATAGCATATTTTTGCTTAATATCAAAATATGCGAGCTATTTAGATACATAACTGATATTATTTTGCATATTTTAACCAGTATTTTTGTTACCTTTGCCAAAGAAATACTTATTGCTATGATACGAATTATCTCCCCCTCAATGTTGTCGGCCGACTTCGGCAACCTTGAACGTGATACAAAGATGGTGGACACAAGTGCCGCCGAGTGGGTACACATCGACGTAATGGACGGCGTTTTTGTACCTAACATCTCATTCGGATTCCCCGTAATGAAACCTATACGCAAGGCTACCAGCAAAGTTTTGGACGTGCATCTGATGATTGTTCGCCCAGAGCTATACATCAAGCGTTTCGCCGATGCAGGAGCTGACTATGTAACTTTCCACTACGAGGCTACCGAACAGATTGACGAGTGTATCCGTATCGCACGCGAGGCGGGAGTGAAGGTGGGTATCTCGATTAAACCTGCCACATCGGTTGATGTATTGAAAGAGATTCTCCCAAAAGTTGATTTGGTATTGGTGATGAGCGTTGAGCCCGGATTTGGAGGACAGTCGTTTATGCCCGATTCATTGGACAAGGTGCGCGAGCTTGCCGCAATCAAACGCGAGCAGGGGCTCGACTATATAATCGAGATTGACGGAGGCATCTCGGCAAAGAATGCAGGCGAAGTGTTTGCCGCAGGTGCCGAGGCCTTGGTGGCTGGCAGTGCAGTGTTTGGAGCTGCCGACCCGAAGGCCGAGATAGAGAAGATGCTCAACGCATAACAAAAAGATTGTACGAGAGGTGATTTCATTAGATAACTTAACGGTAAGCTACGGAGGCTGGACACTATTTGACGGCATATCGTTCCTAATCAACGAGAAGGACCGCATAGGTCTTGTGGGTAAAAACGGAGCTGGCAAGACCACCCTACTACGCATCATCACAGGTGAGCAACAACCCACCGAAGGTGCTGTGACAAAGAACGGAGAGTGTACGATTGGCTACCTACCGCAGCAGATGCGTGTGGCCGACACTACCACTCTGAAAGCCGAGACCGAAAAGGCTTTCGACGAGGTGCTTCGCATTGAGGCCGAAATAGCAAAACTCACAAACGAAATAGCCGAGCGCGACGACTACGAAACGGAGAGCTATGCGGCCCTATTGCATCGTCTGAACGAGGCTCAGGACCACTATCATATTTTGGGTGGCGACACTCGCGAGGCCGATATCGAAAAGACCCTCTTGGGACTCGGATTCAAACGTTCAGATTTCGAGCGCGCCACAAGCGAGTTTTCGGGTGGTTGGCGTATGCGAATAGAGCTTGCCAAATTGCTGCTACGACGCCCCTCAATTTTCTTGTTGGACGAGCCCACCAATCACCTCGACATCGAGAGTATTCAGTGGTTGGAGGAGTACCTACGCAGCTACAACGGAGCTGTGCTTGTAATATCGCACGACCGCGCATTTTTGGATAACGTCACAACCCGCACTGTGGAACTCTCATTGGGACACATCTACGATTATAAAGTACCCTACTCGAAGTTTGTAGAGCTGAGAGCCGAGCGCAGAGCCCAGCAGATGGCCGCCTATGAAAACCAGCAGCGACTAATCGAAAAGACCGAAGAGTTTATCGAGAAGTTCCGCTACAAACCAACCAAGAGCAATCAGGTGCAGTCACGCATCAAACAACTCGAAAAGTTGGAGCGTATCGAGGTTGAAGAGGAGGATTTGGCAACACTTAACATAAAATTCCCTCCCGCTCCACGTTCAGGTCAGATTGTGGCCGAGATTAAGGAGGTGGGTAAAGCATTTGGGCAGAAGCGAATCTTCTCCGATGCAACGTTCACCATCGAGCGAGGTCAGAAGATTGCTCTCGTAGGCCGTAATGGCGAGGGTAAGACCACGATGGCACGAATGATTATTGGAGAGTTAGAGGCCACCGAGGGCAGCATCAAGATAGGAGCCAATGTAAATATCGGATACTATGCCCAGAATCAAGACGATTTGATGGACGGCGAATTTACGGTATTCGATACCCTTGATAGAGTTGCTGTTGGCGACATTCGTACCCGACTGCGCGACATTTTGGGAGCGTTCCTATTCAGAGGTGAAGATATAGACAAGAAGGTTAAGGTGTTGTCGGGAGGTGAACGTTCTCGCCTTGCAATGGCTCGTCTGATGTTGGAGCCATACAACCTGTTGGTACTCGACGAGCCCACCAACCATATGGATATGCGCTCGAAAGATATATTGAAGCGCGCTATTCAGAAATACGATGGAACGGTGATTGTGGTATCACACGACCGAGATTTCCTCGATGGAATTGTTGACCGCATCTATGAGTTCCGCGATGGAGGAGTGAAGGAGTATTTAGGAGGAATATACTACTTCCTAGAAAAGCGTAAGGTTGATTCATTGCAGGAGATTGAGCGCAAAGATTCGCCCGTCGTGGCGGCAGCGGCAACCTCCACGAAAGAGTCTTCGTCGGGTAAGCTATCATACGAGCAACGCAAAGAGCAGGAGAAACTCCTCCGTAAATTGCGTAAGGCGGTTGAGACCATCGAAGCTGAGCTTGCTGATATTGAGCAGAAAATTGCCGCATACGACGAGAAATTCGCAACTGCAACCGAGTACAACGAGGCCGACTATGCCGCCTACAACGATTTGAAAGCAGCCTACGACCATCAGATGCACGAGTGGGAGAAGGCTTCATACGAGTTGGAGATTACCGAGCAACAATAAAACAAGAAAAGAGGCAACAAACGCACCATAAGACAAGCAGAATCGAAGACACAAAAAAAGTCGAGGTGTTTCACAACAGCTCGACCAAGTGCTTATTGAGAAAGTATTTTTATGTGTGTTATGCGAATATAATACATTATTTTAGAATAAACAAATTTCAGCATAAATAAATGGATAATAACATTGTTTTTGGCATACGTCCCGTGGCCGAAGCTATACAATCGGGCAAGCAGATAGAAAAACTATACATTCGCAAAGGAGCCGAAGGACAACTAATGACCGAACTCAGAGATTTGGCATTCCGTCATCGCATTCGTATTCAGGAGGTACCCGTAGAGAAGCTCAACCGCCTTACACGCCTAAACCATCAAGGCGTGGTGGCTCAGATTGCCCCAATCGACTATGTGGAGCTTAGCGACATTATGGAGCGCGTACCCGATGACGAAACTCCGCTCATCGTTCTGTTCGATGGCGTGACCGATGTTCGCAACTTCGGAGCAATAGCTCGCTCGGCCGAGTGTGCCGGAGCTCACGGACTTATCACACCTCTGAAAAACTCTGCCCCCGTAAACTCCGAGGCGATGCGCTCTTCGGCAGGTGCATTGAGCCGTATTCCCGTGTGCCGAGTAGGCTCGATTCGCAACACCTTGAAGGCTCTGCAAGCCGAAGGATACCAAGTGGTTGCAGCCACCGAGAAGAGCCGCAAACTAATCTACGATGCCGATATGCGCAAGCCTACGGTTATTGTGATGGGTGCCGAGGATACGGGCATCTCGAAGGAGGTACTTAAACTCTGTGACGAGCAGTTGGCAATTCCTTTGATTGGTTCAATCGAATCGCTCAATGTATCGGCTGCTGCCGCTGTGATGCTCTTCGAGGTAGTGCGCCAGCGCATCGGCGAATAAGAGGCGAAAAACAGGCGAATAACCAGCGATAAGAGGCAAATAACCAGCGTAAAATAGGCGAAAAGCAACCATAAGCACTATGCAAAAAAGCCTTATCCACCCTACTCTTGGCGAGATCACACTCTCGTCAACACGACGTTCCACACGCATTTCGTTGTCGGTACGCCCTACGGGGAAAGTAAGGCTATCGTATCCGCCATATATCTCACAAACAAGGGCATTGGAGTTTTTGGAGCAGAAGATTGAGTGGGTACTTGCAGCCAAGAAACGCTATGCCCAGAGAGCTGTAAATCCACCTATGTCGAAGGCTGAGATTGAGCAATTGCGCACGATGGCAAAGACTTACCTGCCGCAACGTGTGGCCTATTGGGCGGCAAAATTCTCATTTCGCTACGGCAAGGTGACAATCCGAGCAACACGAAGCAAATGGGGTTCTTGTTCGGCAAGTGGCAATATATCGCTTAGTCTATTTTTGATGCAACTACCAGAGCATCTGCGCGACTATGTGATAATCCACGAGCTATGCCACACCGTTCACCACAACCATTCGCCACGCTTTCACGCGCTGGTCAACCAGCTCACCGCAGGACAGGAGAAGATTCTTGCTCGTGAACTACGCCAGCATTCAATATTATAATCATATTTATAATATCTCTGCTATTCCACACCCTCTATCTTTGTATCGATTCAAACTAATACACTCGGGCATTTTTACAAAATAAACATTCATCAGAAAGCATAAAAGAATAAAAACATTCCATTAAATATCAAAATTTCACATCAAAAACGTTGAATATTACAAAATTTAACATTATATTTACAGAGTAATAATAAAACTTGAATATTATGAAAAAGTATTTAGCTGAAATGTTCGGAACTATGGTTCTGGTTTTAATGGGTTGCGGAAGTGCCATATTCTTTGGCTGTGGAGAGCCCGCTGAGATTTTGGCAGTAGCCATTGCTTTTGGTCTATCGGTTGTAGGTATGGCATATGCCATAGGAGGTATTTCGGGTTGTCACATCAATCCAGCTATTACATTTGGAGTGTGGCTCTCACAAAAGATATCAGGCAAAGATGCGTTGGGCTACGTTGCATTCCAAATTATTGGTGCAATAATCGGCTCTGCAATACTATTTGTACTCACTTCAACAGGAGCATACGCAGATTCAACAGCTACGGGTGCTAACTCATTCGACAATGCCGAAATGATTCAGGCATTTTTAGCCGAAGTGGTATTTACATTTGTTTTTGTATTGGTGGTACTCGGTGCTACCGACTCAAATAAAGGCGCAGGCAATTTAGCAGGTTTAGCTATCGGACTTACTCTAATCTTGGTACACATCGTATGCATTCCAATCACAGGAACATCGGTAAATCCTGCACGTTCTATCGGCCCAGCACTATTTGCTGGTGGTCAAGCATTATCTCAATTATGGTTATTCATTGTAGCACCACTTGCAGGAGCAGCATTGTCGGCAGGAGTATGGAAACTTTTAAGTTGCGATTGTTGCAATAGCAAAAAATAGTGTATAATAATACATTTTTGGGGCAGGGAGCTGTTCGACAAGTTTGTTGAGCAGTTCCCATTTCTATCAGAAAGGTCACGACATTGCGTTATGAAAACGCATCTAACTAAGAACAAATTTTATGAGAACGCCACAAGAGATTGAAAAATACCAAGATAACTACTCGCAAAACGGTCTGCAACGCAAGATAAAAGCGGTTGCTCGTTGGGCAGGAGCAAAGGTGATATACGCCGTTTTGTTGCTCTATTATGTCCTGCAAAGCCCCACGATCTCGAAGGCCGACAAGAGTAAAATCTACGGTGCATTAGGATATTTTATTCTACCGACCGACCTTATTGCCGACTTTCTACCTATTGCTGGTTATAGCGACGATTTGGCCGCACTGATGATAGCCCTGCACGCTGTATCGAGCAACATCACCCCAGAAATAAAGGCTCAGGCCAAAGCCAAACTCTCGAAATGGTTTGGCGAGCGAGCTCAAAAGAAAATTGACGGTATGATATAAATCATACCGTTTTTTTTCGCACAAAAAATTTCCAAAAAAAAATCACAAAATCATTTGCAAATTCATTTTTCATCTCTACCTTTGTAGTGCAAAAGGTTCCCCAAACAACTGCGCGTTGCGAGGGGTGAAAAGGAAATTCGGTGTGAATCCGAAACAGTACCTGCTGCTGTAAGTTCCATTCCCTGTCGGCCATTAGGCATCTGAACAGATGTTGGTCAGACTTCTTAGAAAGGGAATCTATTCTATCGCACTCTTTGCCACTGACGGACGAGCCGTTGGGAAGGCGCGATAGAGGGAATAAGTCAGAAGACCTGCCTTGTGCATTATTGGATTTGGGCCTGCAGGTGTACGGGTGAGAATCAAAACTATTTTTATCCGTATGTTTTTACGCACAAGCGCATCTTGCAGAAGGTGTATTGTAGGCAGGCCAAAAGTGAATCCTAACCCATCATTTTGGCGCACAATAGCTCGCAAAGCAGTGCAAAAAAGAGTTTTGAGTCGATAATTCCATCACCTGCGCCCAAGCAGAGAATTATTAACTCAAAATATTTTTTTGTATGGAGAAACAAACTTACATCAGCCCCGAAGTCGAGGTTATTGAAATTGCAGTAGAAAAGGGATTTGCCCAAAGTGGCGGACCTGGAGAGTCACCAATTGACCCTTGGGAATAGACTCTAACAAAATTGTTTAATTTCAAAACCTTACAACAATGAAAAAGATATTTTCCATATTGGCAATTGCTGCGCTGATGGCTGGTTGCAGCAAAGAGGATTCAACAACCGATGTTGCGCCAGCAACATTCACTCTCACAGGCTATACCTCAAACGATACTCGCACTGCATTTGACACACCCGACAATGTCAACAATAAAATCCCATTTGTTTGGAGCGAGGGCGACAAGATTTGGTCGGGCTCAGAGAAGAGCACAGAGGCTGTAATCAACAACGATGGCTCGGCATCGTTCACATTCGCAAGTGAACCTGAAAGCACTATCTACTACAATATGACAGGCACATCGGCTACACAGGCCAATGTACCCGCCTCGCAGAGCATTGCAAACAACTTGGGCCAGAATGGAGATTTTGGTTATGCGACAGTAGAAGATGGGGAATTTACTCTCTCGCACGCTACGGCTTATTTATGGTTTAATACCACTACAAGCATCGCTAATGCTACATTGGAAACCGTTTCGGTCAATGCCGACGGAGTGAATATTGCAGGTAAAGCTACTTGGAATGTCTCTGAATTTGGCGTGGTAAGCGAAGGCAGCAGCGAAGTAACATTAACTATCGGCCAGCCTCTTTCAGCCACTAATGAAAATGTATGGGCAATGGTTGTTTTGCCAGCCAACCTTTCGGACAAGAGTGTTAAGGTTGTTTATAAATTGAACGTGGGTGGTAACACTAAATACTACACCCAAACTCTTTCAGGAAAGGAACTTCCCGCAGGCAGGACTCAAAAGATTTCAGCTAACATCAGTGAGGCACAACTTACCGATTACCGCGAATTGCGAGTTTTGACATTTGAGGACGAGGATACAAAGTTCGAGACACACGATATTGTGATTTCGTATTATGATTGGGATATATATGATAATGTTTCATACCCAAAAACGATAGCTAAATGGAGTGACTACATTCCTACTGATGGTCAATATGGCAATATGCATAACCTATATTCTTGGCACGACGCAGGTAATACAGAATTAGCATGTACTAATATTATATCTGATTATGGAATGGGTGCAGGTCATGCAGGAATATCAAATTTTGTAGGCACAAACTATCAAGAACAAGGCAATCATATGTACGATCTTCAAGCGTACAATGTAGATGGTGGAGCTAATGGATCTGATAATTTCTGTACTCAGTTTGGATATGTTGACCCACCTCAGTACGAATTTGAAAACTCTCCACAAGGTTTACCGAATCTCTATTTCCACGATGGAATAGCAAGAGTTATCGACCATATGTATGTAACAAACACCACATATGCATATAACATTTTAGTAAGCGGAGAACAAGGATTTGGTGGCAGTTATGAATTTACCGATGACAGTCAATTTTGGGTTGTTGCATATGGATATGAAACTGATGAAGATGAAGACCCAACAGTTGTTAAGTTCTGCCTTTTGGATAAAGGGAAACAAATTGTGACCGATTGGACTAAATGGGATTTGACAGGATTGGGAAAGGTTGTCAAAGTTGAATTCAACCTTGAAGCAGGAGATAATGGCTATGGAGAATATGGATTGGTAATCCCCGGATACTTCGCTTACGACGATATAGCCGTTCAATTCTAATGAATTTATGATAAATATCATAATATGAGGAAAATTTTGTGTATGTTTGTAGTTGCAATGATTACATCGTCTTGCAATAAAGACGATGTAATCGAGGCAACGTATGAGGAAAATCACTATCGCGCCAAGAGCGAGAACTCTTCGGCCGAGTGGTCAAAAGTTTTTGAGTACACCCCTGCCCCCGGGCAGTTTATTGGCGAGACAAGAACGGGAGGTTTTACAGGCAACGAATCAACCGCAGCCGATGCCGCAGCTTACGCTGAGGAGCGACTGAGCAAAGGCGCATTCATATCGTTGGGCGGTTACGGAGGCTACATCGTGGTTGGTTTCGACCATAGTATCGACAACAATCACGGCTACGACATAGCCATCAAGGGAAACTCGTTCAGTGGCTCATCGGAGCCGGGTATTGTGTGGGTTATGCAAGACGAGAATGGCGATGGCGAGCCCAACGACACTTGGTACGAGTTGCGAGGCTCGGAGGTTGGCAAAAAGAGCACTCTGCGCAACTACTCGGTGACCTACTACCGTCCCGACTCGCCTGAGCAACCCGTCAAGTGGAGCGACAGCGAGGGAGGAAGTGGCGAGATTGATTACCTGAAAGCCTTTCACCAGCAGCCTTACTACTACCCCGCGTGGATTACGGCCGACAGCTACACCCTAACGGGAACTCGCCTCGAAGCTCGCAACTACGACAAGTCGGGCAAAGGTACGATGTGGGTACAGCCCGAATACGATTGGGGATATGCCGACAATTTTAGCCCGATAGATAGAGCTACCGACTCGAAGGGCAAAGCTACGGCTATCAATCGTTTCCGCATAGCTGATGCTATCGACCAGAAAGGCAATTCGGTGGATTTGGAATTTATCGATTTTGTGAAGGTGCAGACCGCTGTAAATGCAAAAAGCGGTTGGCTTGGCGAACTTTCGACCGAGGTGCTGGGATTCTACGACTACTCGATGATGGAGACGGTAGAATAACGACCGAACAGAGAAGATATTACGAAGATGAAGATAACGATTTTACATAAAATCGCACTTACACTCTGCATAGCAATAACCTTGCTATGCAGTTCGTGTATGAAGTGGGAGTATGGCCAAAGCGAGGAGTTCAACACTTCGGGCGAGGGGTTGTTCATTACGAACGAGGGAAATTTCCAATATGGCAATGCCTCGCTTTCATACTACAATCCCGCAACCAAAGAGATTCAAAACGAGGTGTTTTATCGTGCCAACGCTATGAAGTTGGGCGATGTGGCGCAATCGATGGTCGTGCGCAACAATGTGGGTTGGATTGTGGTCAACAACTCGCACGTTGTATTTGCCATCGACCTCTCTACATTCAAGGAGATAGGCCGCATCACCAATCTCACCTCGCCACGCTACATTCACTTCATCTCCGACGAGAAGGCCTACATCACACAGATTTGGGACAATAGAATCTTCGTAGTCAACCCCAAACGATTCGAGGTTACGGGCTATATTGAGTGTCCCAATATGACAATGGAGAGCGGCTCAACAGAGCAAATGGTGCAATACGGCAAATATCTCTATGTAAACTGTTGGTCGTACCAAAACAGAATCCTAAAAATTGACACCGAGACCGACAAGGTGGTAGCAGAATTGGAAGTTGGCATACAACCTACATCGCTGGTTTTGGACTGCAACAACAAATTGTGGACAATAACCGATGGCGGTTACGAAGGCTCACCCTACGGCTACGAAGCTCCCTCGCTCTACTGCATCGATGCCGAGAGTTTCACCATTGAAAAGCAATTCCAATTTCGCCGAGGTGATGCCCCTTCTGAGATACAGATAAACGGCTCACGCGACAAAATTTATTGGCTCAACGATGATGTGTGGCAGATGTCGGTTTTCGACGAGAGCCTTCCAGTTAAGCCATTTTTGCGCTATGCCGAAACCCTGTATTACGGTCTTACGGTGAATCCTCACAACGGAGATGTCTATATTGCCGATGCCATCGACTACCAGCAGCAAGGCAAGGTGTATCGTTATTCGGCCACAGGCGAATTGCTTGATGAATTCTATGTGGGAATTATCCCCGGAGCATTTTGTTGGAGATAAACTTAGGCTAAGATGAGATTAAGCAGACACATATATATAATATTAACAGCAATTGCTCTTTTGCTCTGCCCGTTTGCAGGCTCGGCACAAAGCCAAAGCCAAAAGCAGGCTCAAAACCAAACGCCGCAACGCAACATCACAATTCGCGAGGTGAGCGTGGTGGCCGACCGCCCGATGAAAGAGATTGGCGTGCAACAAACCAAATTCGATTCGGTGGTATTAAAAGAGAATGTCGCACTTTCGTTTGCCGACGTTCTGGCCTTCAACTCCTCGATTTTCGTAAAGAGCTTCGGACGTGCAACACTCTCGACAGTGGCGTTTCGTGGCACCTCACCGTCGCATACACAGGTGAGTTGGAACGGAATGAAAATCAATAACCCGATGTTGGGTATGACCGACTTTTCGATGATTCCATCGTATTTTATCGACGATGCCTCGCTTCTTCACGGCACATCTTCGGTGAACGATACAGGCGGAGGATTGGGCGGAGCAGTAAAACTCGCCACGACACCAGCCTCGGCCGATGGATTTGGCCTGCAATACGTTCAAGGTGTAGGCTCGTTCAAGACCTTCGATGAGTTTCTGCGCCTAACATACGGCAATCGTAATTGGCAGCTTTCGACAAGAGTGGTTTACTCGTCATCGCCCAACGAATATAAATATCGCAATCGTGACAAAAAAGAGAACATCTACGATGAGCAGATGAACATCGTTGGACAATACTACCCCACCGAGCGTAATAAAAGCGGCTCTTTCAAGGATTTACACATTTTGCAAGAGGCCTATTACAATACGGGCCGAGGCGATAGATTCGGCCTTAATGCGTGGTACATCAACTCGAATCGTGAGTTACAGATGCTCACAACTGATTATGGCGATGAGCACGACTTCGACAATCGCCAACGTGAACACACCTTCCGAGGAGTTCTCTCGTGGGACCATCTGCGTAACGATTGGAAAGTAGCAGCCAAAGCAGGTTACATTCACACTTGGCTCGCCTACGACTACAAACGCGATATGGGCAACGGATATATGGCATCGATGACCCGCTCACGCAGCAACGTCAACACCTTCTATGGCCAATTAGGTGGCGAATACTACATCGGCAGCAAATGGCTCTTTACGGCAAATCTGACAGCTCATCAACACTTCGTAAGGAGTCAAGATAAAAATATTATCCTACAAGAGGGCAACCGAGCAATCGTTGGCTACGACAAGGGCCGCATAGAACTCACAGGGTCGGTTTCGGCCAAATGGAAACCCAACGAGCGTTTGGGCATCTCGGCCGTACTGCGCGAAGATATGTTCGGCACCGAGTGGACACCATTTATCCCTGCGCTATTTATTGATGGAGTGCTTTCGAGGAAAGGGAATGTGGTGGCAAAAGCCTCGGTATCACGCAATTTCAGATTCCCATCGCTCAACGACCTCTATTTCTTGCCGGGTGGTAACCCCGACCTTAAAAAAGAGAACGGTTGGACCTACGATGTGGGAGCAGAGATGGGTATTGGCAAGAGCGAGAGTTATTCGTTGACCGCTTCGGCAACGTGGTTTGACTCTTATGTTGACGACTGGATTATATGGCTTCCCACAACAAAGGGATTCTTCTCTCCGCGCAATATCAAGCGTGTACACGCCTACGGTGTGGAGGCCGAGGCGAACTTAGATGTAATGCTCTCGAAGGAGTGGAGTTTGGGCATAAATGCCAACTTCTCGTGGACTCCATCACTCAACGATGGAGAGCCGATGTCACCAGCCGACAAATCGGTTGGCAAGCAACTCCCCTACGTTCCCGAATACACAGCAACAGCAACTGCCCGACTTGGCTGGCGCAGTTGGAATTTGCTATACAAATGGTGTCATTACAGCGAGCGATACACTATGTCGAGCAACGACCTCTCGCTATCGGGCAACCTGCCGAAGTATTATATGAACAATATCACCATCGAAAAGGGCATCAACACAACTTGGGCCGACCTTTCGATTAAGGGCTCGATAAACAACCTTTTCGACGAGGAGTACCTCTCGGTGCTTTCACGACCTATGCCCGGAATCAACTTTGAGGTATTTTTGGGAATAACCCCAAAATGGGGCAATAAAAATAGAGAATAATATGGCAGACAACTATCTGGGTAAGAAGATGGAGGACCATTATGCCGCTTCCGCCACAAAGAGCCGCAAGAGCCACCCATCACTCTCGAAACTACTCCTTCGCAACCGCAGTCACCGTGCCTACGATGTCTCGTTTCAGGTGCGAGAAGACCAATTGCGACGAATAATAGAGGTTAACCGCTATACCCCATCGGCCCGCAATCAGCAGGTACTGAGATTTCGTATGGTACTTAGCGACGAGGCCGACAAAGTTCTACCCCACATCAAATTGGGTGCTGCCCTGCCTGAATTGCATCTGCCCGCTACAGGCAGCGAGCCCAGAGCATTTATAATCATCTGCTCGACTGTGGAGGAGAGTCGCTTTGTGGATATAGATTTGGGTATCTCGGCGCAAAGTATGCTACTCCAAGCCACAGAGATTGGGCTCAATGGAATCTGCATAGCGGCATTCGACAAACAATGCATAAAAGAGCAATTTAACCTACCCTACGAGCCACTTATGATTCTGGCCATAGGCAGGGGAAAAGATAATATTGTACTTACGGACATCACAGCTAACGAGAGCCACAACTACTATCGCCAAGAGGGTGTACATTATGTGCCGAAGCTCACAACCGAGGAGTTGATAATTGAGTAAAATACTTTGGCAAAAATGCAAAAGTCCTGTCTAACGTCAGACAGGACTTTTCTTAAATTTTGAATTTTGAATTTTGAATTTCAAGGCAGACGCCAAAAGAGCCACACCACCCATAAAAATCGTATAATGTAGGCTATTTTGAAGATTGCCGAAGTTCGAGAAACCGCAGTTTACTATGTGTAAATGAGGATTTCGAGAACGAGCAAGATGTCAAAAGAGCCACATTAGACGGTTTTTTAATTCAGGTCGATGACAATCTCGTATGTCTTATTAGGCTCGAAGTCGGCATTATAGACAAGAAGGAAGTTCTCGTCAACAACAGCCTTCCACTCCTGACCGTCGGCCAAACGAGGATTCTTCAAACGCTTGGGGAAGAAGTAGTTGAAAGGAAGGTCAAGCACGTGCTCCTGCTTAAACTTATCGCCCTTCATTCTTTCGAGGTTGAAGTTCTCAGAGGTCTTGACAGTTACGATGCACTTTCCGCCCTTAATCTCCGATGTTACGGTGTAATCCTTCTCAGCCTCTACTGCCTGCAAACGTACCTCCCACTTGGGGTCGCCGTAATATGCCAACACATCGCGATCGTGCCAGAATCCAATATGCTCCATAGTGAAATCTTCGCCCATAACTTCGCGCATACGCTTACGAGCCAAACGGAATTCATCACGACCAAAAGCAGGATAATTCTCCTTGATAAGCGATGGAAACCACTCGTTCTGTTGGTGCAAGAAGTCCTGCTGATTCATATAGATAGCCTCAGCCAAAGTGTAGCGGTCGGGGCTTGTTACCCAATATTTCAAACCTCCCCAGCCATTACGGCCGTGCCAAGTTGTAACTACATAACCAATCATTGTAGCAGCATTTGAGCCATTCATCCAAGCAATAGCCATACTCTCCTTTGTGTTGTTAACATCGCCAATCAAGCAGTTACCAACAGCGAAATATACTCTGCGCTTGCCGCTCTCCTTCAAATCCCACTTAGTCTTTGCAAAATGGTCGTCAGCATACAACTTACCATCTTTTGGACGAAGGTTACCGAGCGAGAAAGGCATCTCCAAATTGCGCTGTGTGGCGTGAGCCGCAGTGACAATCAAATCGGGATCGTATGCCTCGTAGAGGTCGGTAAACTTCTTCAATGTCACCTTTGTATCCATAGAATCGGTCTCAACAGCCGATGTACGACCACGCTTCTGACCCCACAAACCGCGTTTATGGTCATCAACCCAAGCATAGTTATCGAACCACTTTGCGCTATTGAGCTCCATAATGGTCGCAACGGCATCTTTTACAAGCAGTGGCTCGGTGCTATTATCAAGCATCTTCATAGCAGCAGCTGCATCGTAGCCTGTAATCATACCCCACAAGAAATCGGCATAGATATCCTCATCAACCTCGCGGCTAACGTGGTGCATATCTATAACAAAATCCTTATCCAGATTTTCGGGCTTCTCAACGATGGCCACATAGCGAGGAGTAAGTTTCTGCAACTCAGCAAGAGCCTCGCGTGGAGCTTTGTCATAGAACACCAAATCGGCACTGTGCTTAGCAGTCAGGGTCTCGGCAACCTTCAACCACTCGGCATCTTGCTTAACTGCCGAAGAGGCTAAAACCACATAAGAGTCCTCCATCTCACCGCTGCACGATGAAAATACCGCCACCGACACAAACAGAGCACTCAACAAAAGGAAAAATCTCTTCATAATTATTCTATTTTAAGTTAGTTCGTACACAAAGGTAACAAAATAGTTCAGCTTTACACCTCTCACACACAATTTTTTATGATAATTGCACAAAAAAAAGAGTGTCTCAATCAATGAAACACTCTCAGATATTCTTAGCGTAAGACCTACATAACCTCCACTCCGTAGAATGTATCGCGGTGGGTCTTAATAGCAATTTGATTATTTCTTGCTCTCAGCCTTGCACTTAGCGCACTGCTCTGACTCAGGCTTTGTGCACTTGCCGTTTGCATCGTGGCAATCGGGAGTGATAGACTTCAAATACTCCATACTCATTGCAACGCACTCCAACGGACTCTTACCCATTGATGGCTGATCCTGCTCAACGATAAGCCACTTGCTACCAGCCTTCTTTGAAGCCTCGATGATTGAAGGGATATTCTGCACACCGTGACCCAAAGGACGGAACTCAAATGCTGACTTAGCCTTCTTCTCACCCTCGTTCAAACCGATAAGTGCATATGGGTCACCCTCCTGCTTACCCTCAACGTGGAAATCTTTGAGGTGAACAACTGGTGAACGACCGCTATACTTCTCCAAATAAGCTACGGGATCCTGACCTGCATACTTAACCCAGCACTGATCCAACTCAGTCTGCAACAAATCGGCAGAAACGTTAGCGTAGAGGTAATCCAAACCAAACTCACCGCTCTCGGTCTTCTTGAACTCGAAATCGTGGTTGTGGTAGAGCAATACCATACCAGCCTCCTTTACCTTCTGACCAATTGTGCGAATCTCCTCGATCATCTGCATAAACTTCTCACCACCTGGGCGACGCTCCTCGGTTACGTAAGGTACAACCAAATACTGGCAACCGATAGTCTTGTAGTCAGAGATAACCTTGTCGATATCTGCCAACATATCAGCCAAAGGAACGTGAGCAGAGATAGGATTCAAACCAAGCTCTGCACACCAAGCCTTAATCTGCTCGGGAGAGTTACCAAACAAACCAGCGAACTCAACGCCATCATAACCCATATCCTTAACCTTCTTCAAAGTACCTGCAAAATCAGCCTCCATATCGCCACGCACGCTATAAAGCTGCAAACCTACTGGGAGGTGGTCGTCACAATGGTCCTTACACTCGCTCTTAGGAGCATTTCCGCCGCAAGATACTACCATCAAGGCAGCCACAGCAGAAAACAATAAAGTTGAAAACTTCTTCATAATAATTTCTATTTTTTGGTTAATAATTCTTCGTTCTCAATTCGTTCCCTATTTGTTCCCAATTCATTTTAATTCAACAACCACAGGTTCCCGAATTGTTACATAGATGCAAAATTATCTCTTTTTTGTTTTTTATCAAAATTGAAAGCCAAAAAATTGCCTGCTGACCAATTATTTATTGTATCGGGGCCACTGAATTAATATCGCCAGCAGTGCGCACCCGCCCATAATCATCGGATAGTAGAGATACGAAATTATCTCAACGGGCGAGATTGAGGCCAATCCCGCAGCCATCAAAAGTTGCGCTCCGTATGGCAAAATACCCTGAATGAAACAAGAAAACGTATCAAGCAGACTCGCCGCACGACGTGCCGAGATACCAAATTTCTGTGCTATTTGGCGGGCAATCTCACCAATCGAGATAATTGCGACCGTATTATTGGCCGTACACACATCGGCAAAAATCACAAGTCCTGCAATCGAGAGCTCTGCCCCACGACGTGTGCGGATTCGAGAGCTAAGGCGCGAGATAATATAGTCAATACCACCATTCAATCGAATCATCTCCAACATTCCGCCTGCCATCATTGTAATTATGATGAGTTCGCCCATCGAGCCAATACCTTCGCCCAAAGTTGAAAACCAATCCAGCAAACTCATCTTGCCACTCAAAAGACCAATCACACCCGACGACACAATACCAAGCACCAGCACTACAAGTACATTCATTCCCATAATTGCGGTCACAAGCACCAACAAATATGGCAAAATGGTGTACCAAGCGACATCGGTCATTGCGGCTTCATATTGATATATCTGCGACTGCGAGAAGATGTAAATAAGCAGCGTTATCAAGGCCGCAGGGGTTACAATCAACACATTTGTACGGAATTTATCTCGCATCGAACACCCCTGAGTACGGGTTGCAGCAATGGTTGTATCGGATATAAACGACAGGTTGTCGCCAAACAACGCACCGCCCACAACAATCGCCACAATCCAAGCCACATTACCTCCCGTCTGCTCGGCCAGGGTCGAAGCGATTGGGGTAAGGGCGACGATTGTTCCAACCGACGTACCGATTGAAATAGATGTGAAACAAGCGGCAATGAATATTCCGGCCGGCAAGAACTCTTCGGGAACGATTCTGAGTGTCAACGCAACGGTGGCATCGACTGCTCCCATTTGTTTGGTAGAGGCTGCAAAAGCTCCTGCCAGCACGAATATCCATATCATCAACATTATATTCACATCGGTCGCGCCCTTCGAGTAGTGACCAATACGCTCGGCCAAACTCTGCTTGCGAGTCATCGCAACCGCCACAATCGAAGCTATCATAGCAGCCACGACAATAGGGATTTTATAAAAGTCGTTGGCCAGAATCGAGCCCAACAAATAGACTCCCAAAAATACCACAAGCGGAATCAAAGCCGCCAAATTTCCTCTTGAATTGCTCTGCATTGTAAAAATATCTGCTTTTGAGGGTGTAAAATTACTTTATTATTTGTACTTTTACCATCAAAACACTAATTAAAATGAGATTACACAGACTTTTTATTCTATTGACAACCCTTGCGAGCATTGTTTTCTGCTCTTGCGGTGGTCATTTCACCTCAGATGAGGCAACTCGCGCAAAGATTCACGAGAAATTTGAATCACGCAAAGCAATCTTCACCGATGGCGAGGTTTTCAAAATCTTCGACAAGCATCTCTCAACTGCCGAGCGCGAAGCTATGGAGTTTTTATATGCCTATATGACTTCGGCCGATATGGGTGATTACGAAGGCGAATATTTCCTCGACAATGTAAGAATGTCGCTCAAAGCACGCCGTCAGATGGCGTGGGGAGAGCAAGTTCCAGAGGATATCTTCCGCCACTTCGTGCTTCCAATTCGTGTAAACAACGAGCGACTGGACGATTTCCGTATGATTTATTACGACACTCTACGCAAACGAGTAGAGGGAATGAGCCTGCACGATGCTGCTTTGGAGGTTAACCACTGGTGTCACGAGAAGGTAACGTACGTTCCTTCGGACAGCCGTACCTCATCGCCATTGGCTACAATGTGTAACGCCGAGGGTCGATGCGGCGAGGAGTCAACATTCACCGTTGCCGCTATGCGTGCCATAGGTATTCCAGCTCGTCAGGTATATACCCCTCGTTGGGCTCACACCGATAGCAACCACGCGTGGGTAGAGGTGTGGATTGATGGCAAGTGGTACTTCTTGGGAGCTTGCGAGCCTGAGCCTGCGCTCAATGTGGCTTGGTTTAATCAGCCTGCGGCTCGTGCAATGCTTATGCACACCCGCGTATATGGAGACTACGAAGGTCCCGAAGATGTAATTCAGCGTACCGAGTGCTTCACCGAAATCAACGTTATCGACAACTACGCCCCAACCCGCAAATCGGTTGTTACAATCACTGACACTGATGGTAAGCCCGTCGTAGGTGCAACCGTTGAGTTCAAGATTTTCAACTATGGCGATTTCACCACAGTTGTCACTCTTCCCAGCAACGAGCAGGGACAGGTATCGCTCCACACAGGTTTGGGCGATATGCTTGTATGGGCCAATCACAATGGTCGTTTCGGATTCGCGAAACTCAACACCGAGAATCTCACCGTTCCTCTTAAATACAAGGAGGGCGATGCTATCAAATATATCGACGACATCACGCCTCCCGTTCCGGGCGAGATTCCTGTAAACCTTACAGATGATGCCATTGCCGAGAATAAGATTCGCTTGGCGCACGAGGACTCTATTCGTTTGGCATACGTTGCCACATTCCTCAAACCTGAACAGTGCAAGGATTATAATCGCTCCGAGCAGTCGCTTTTGATTGGCGCACGCGGTAATTGGCCCGCCATCAAAGCATTCCTCGACAATAACTCAGGCGATAAGCGTCAGAAGGCAGTTGCCATTCTGCGTTCAATCTCACGCAAGGATTTGCACGACACATCGCTCGAAGTATTGCAGGACGCATTGGATTCTGCTCCCGAGGGCGAGTTAACCCCCGAATACACCCGATATGTACTCTCGCCTCGTATTTCAAGCGAGTTCTTGCAGCCATATCGCAACGTTATCCGCGCTGCTCTCTCGGCCGATTTGGGTGACAAACCATCGGGTGCCGACATCATCAAGTGGACAAAGGAGAACATCTCTATTGCCGACGATTACAACCCCATCGCATTGCAGGCCACGCCAGCAGGTGTATTACGTCTGCGTCAAGCCGATACAAGCTCTCGCAACCGTTTCTTCGTGGCAGCGTGTCGCACATTTGGCATTCCTGCAAGAATGGGCGGTATGACTGGCTCACCACAATACAAAAATGGTGAAAGATGGGTCGATGTAGCACTCGACGGCGAGGTGTCGGAGCGAGTACCTAAGATGGGTAGCCTACGCACATTCTACGACCGCAAGGTTATCCCCACAATGCCTAATCCACAATTCACAATCTCACGCATCGAGAATGGTGAGTGCCGTCCGATTCGTTTCTCTCGTGGCTCTGATATCGACTTAGGTCCCAACTCGTCGGCAGACCTATTGGCCCGCGAATTCCAGTTGGAGGAGGGATATTATATGCTTACAACGGGTAATCGTATGGCCAGCGGCAAGATTCTCTCTCACAACACCACATTCACCATCGAGGCTGGTAAGACAACAAAGGTTGATTTGGTTGTACGCCCTGCCAACGACGATATCGGCGTGATTGGTTCGATGGACGCCGAGCGTAAATATATGCCCGACGGCGGTAAGGCCGAGGTTTCAATTCTTTCGACCACAGGTCGTGGCTACTTTATTGTAGCGGTGATGGGTACAAGCGACGAGCCTACAAACCACGCCACTCGCGGCTTGGCTTCGATTGCAGGAACACTCAACGAGTGGAATCGCCCCATCGTATTACTCAACGCCACACCCGAAGATGCAGCTAAATTTAATCGCGGAGCCCTTGCCGCGTTGAATAATATCAACTACGGTACAGACCCCGCGAATAAAGTTCGTCAGATGCTCTGCTCGGGTTGCAACTCGCAATCTCCGACTCTGCCCGTTATCGCTATCTGCGACAGCTTCGGCAGAATCGTCTATTTCTCGCAGGGTTACAACACCTCGCTTGCTGAGCAATTAAAGTCGGTTATTCACAAGTTGTGATACGATGGCTCTATCCGAGAGCGACGTGCGGCCTTCATCAGAGGGTGACACCGCAAAGCTCACTCTTGGGTGAGAGAAATTCATACCATCGCTTCGTGTTATGCGGGCCGTTGAGTGAAACTCGGCGGCCCCTGTTTTTTGCTCTATAAGGGCAATATTAGAGGGGCGTATGCCTGCTCCGGGCATAACAATTATGCGGCCATCGGCCTGACGCACAAGCTCGGCCAATAGTTCAGCTCCCAGCTCTGCCGAGCACTCTTGCCCCGACGAGAGCAGACGATGACAGCCGAGCGAGATAATATCCTCCAACGCCTGCTTTGGGTCACGACACACATCAAATGCACGATGGAACGTAACCGACATATCCCCAGCAGCCTCCATCATCTTGCGACAAGCCTCTGTGTCCACATCACCCTCGGCTGTAAGTGCGCCTATCACCACTCCGTGCAGCCCCAATTCGCGGCACAGAACAATATCGCGACACATTGCATCGAGCTCCTCCGAAGAGTAGAGGAAACTACCCTCGCGAGGGCGAATCAACACATTGACATCGATTTTCAGATTGGCCTCGGCCACCTGCCTAAGCACTCCATAGCTTGGAGTTACACCTCCGCAAGCAATTGCACCGCACAACTCTACCCGTACGGCACCACCAGCCTCAGCCTCGCGCACCTCGTAGAGTGAGCCACAACAAACCTCAATTTTTCGCATATCAATATTTATAATAATTCTATTCTCTCGCCTAATTTGCAAAATACAAGAAACAATTACTTCTAATTTTGGTTTACAAATATAACTATTTTTGTTTGTTGTCAGCCCTTACAAGGCTATATTACACGCTTATTTCAATCCCAAATCATACTCGGTCAGGCGTCCCGAATAGTGAGTGTGGGCATACAATCGGCCGTTGCATACCGAAATGGTATCGTACAAACCATCGAGCTTGTAGCGTGCCACCAAATTGCCATCATAGTCAAAAACGAGCAACTGAGTTGGTGTATTTCTCACATAGGCCGATGCGGCATCCAAATCCTTGTTTTCGCCATAGATCATTTTCTCGTACTCTACGGTTGAATTGTTGTTATACAGAGCATAGATGTATTTATCGTCGCTATCGAAATCTCCATAACATTCACATATTTTTTCGATATCTGTTTCCACTTTTTCCCCTTTGATTCTTATGGCGTCAACCTTGCCACTCTTCAAATCGAGAATATTTATCTGTGGAACATAGAGTTGCGAAAAAATAGCCTTATCTCTCTTATGAACAATGTGCGGAGCGCGGGTATTAACCATTCGGGCTGTAATTCCATCGCACATCTTCACACTATCTGTATATATATCATACTCCTTAATAAGCGAGAAATCATCAGCACCTCTAATTTGGAATTTTGGCATTGTTGCTTTCACTTGATTGTTGTTGCCACCGCCCATTGTAGAGACTCCTGATATCATACCAGATTCAAAATTGAGATAGTAATCATCGTTTAATGCGTAAAGCCAACTTAAACGACTGAGTTTAGGCATTTGTCTCACATCGTCATACACGGTATGACCGTTCTCAAGCGAGCGAGTAATATTCCAGGTAAATATTTTGTGAGTATTAGAGTCATATACCATCATCACAATCTTGCCATCGACAATCATCGGCTTGCACATAACATTTGAGCCAAAAGTCATATCCTTTGGGCCTCGACCAGTAGGACAAAACGAGCCATACTCTTCGCCTGTATTTATGTTAATCAGACTGAAAACGTCTCCTTCACCGACAATACTCCAATTCTGCACAACGCCCAAAGAGTCGAACACCGTAATCGTAGTTGCATTGTAATTCTCTGTGTTGGGTACTTCACGCGCCAAACGGGCATCAACCAATGGTCTATCCTTCACATAACGATAATCCTGTTTAAGGCAATAACTGGCTTCTCGCTCCACCTCATTAGAGCACGCCCCCAACATAAGAGCCGATGCCGACACAATTGCCAATGCCGCAATGTTCAAAACGTAATTAACTGCTTTCATAATTTTCTATTGTTTATCTATTATATAATTTTGCTACTATTTTCACACGTTATCTTTACACGCTACTTCAACCCCAAATCATACTCGGTCAGGCGTCCCGAATAGTGAGTGTGGGCATACAATCGGCCATCGCAGACCGAAATGGTATTATATAGGCCATCAAGTTCATAACGCCCCACAAGATTGCCCTTATAATCAAACACGTGTACCTGCGCCTTGTTTTGCTTGACAAATTCCGACATTTCTTCGCTCGTATCACCCATTTTTACCTTTGGCGCGGTTTGAAACAGAGCATAAATATACTTTTCGCCACACTCTATATACATATATCCATAAGATTTAGGTTCTCCATCGTCACTCTTAAATCTTATGGCCTCAATTTCGCCACTCTTCAAATCGAGAATATTAATCTGCGACTTCGGGCCTCTAATCCTAAATACGGCCTTATTGCGCGACGGAGCAACGACAGGTGATGAAATACCGTAGCTCAACTCCGCGTTATCAAGTGCCGCACCCCATTGTGCAATTTTAAGCGTATCGACAAATATGTCATACTCCTTGACAAGCGATAAATCATCTCGACTACGCAGCTGAATCTTAGGTGCTTCGATTGTCCAGGTTGCCCTATCGTAAGAATACGTATTGCAATCTCTATAACATAGATAGTGCTTACTATCCAAGATGGATAATTGGAAATAGTCATTGCTAAATTTGGGCAACTCTGCAACAGAATCGAACTCGGTATATCCACTCTCTATCGAGCGGGAAATATTCCAAGCGTAGATTTTGTTACGGTTCATATCATAAATTTCGCTCACCAACTCTCCATCGACATAATGAGCATCAGACAGTGGCACTGCACCAAAAGTCATATCCTTAGGGCCGCGACCATTGGTGCAATAAGAACCCAAGTCCTTGCCTGAGTTTATATTAATCACACTAAAAACATATACGCTTCCATCGCTAATATTACGCACTATTCCAATAGAATCAATTATTTCAATCTCACCAGCATTGTAGTTCTCGGTATTGGCAATCTCTCGCACAATACGAGCAGTCGTAAGAGGTACATTCTTCACATACTTATAATCGGGTATAAGACCGTAGTCGGCTTCTCGCACGCATTTTTCATTACCCGTACAACCAATAAACAAGGCTACAACAGCCAAAATAGCGTTTCCAAAATTTCTCATTCGCTGAATATCATTAAAGGTTAGTCGTATCGTATCGCAAATATACGAAAAATATATTATTAGTCAAATTTTTAGTATATTTTCTAAATTAAAAACACAAAATTTCTATCATCACAAAACAACCACTCCCCATCAAATAATGATAAAGGAGGTCCGACCAAGTCAGATTTGTCAACTATTGCGAAATTATTTTACACTGCGATTAGAAAAAATAGGCATATTTTTTGGCCGATTCAAATTTGTTTTCTACTTTTGCACCACTCTTAGAGAGGAATGCTGTTGTAGCTCAGTGGTAGAGCACTTCCTTGGTAAGGAAGAGGTCGTCAGTTCAAGCCTGATCAACAGCTCAAAAGTCAGATGGTTATCCGATTTGGATAACCATCTGACTTTTTACAAGATATTTCCACCACTACAAGTTTGCGATATTATTATCGATAAACACCCATTTCACTTGCAGATATTGAATCATTCTATCGATAGCCTCGTCGCTTGGGATAAACTCGTCGCTATTTTCACGACGGTTATCGTCGATTAGATTCTGCTCGTGAATATTCCAATTTGCCTGAGCTGAAAGGCGCAAATACTCTCTTTGCTGATTGATATAATCAATCAATTCGGGCAACTTATCTCTAATTTGTGCCCACTGTCGAAGCAACTCCTCCTTGAAAGGCGGATACTTCAACATCTCGCTCATATATATCGCATCTTTACTTATCCATTTATTGGCAGTAGGAGGCAGGAACGATTTGTAATCGAAGTCCCACGGCGGACTGCAATACCACTTATCATCACCCTTATCCTTGAATGTGTACCAGCTACTTGGACCATTAGGCTCGGGAGTTCCCGATATCTCAAACACCAGCCACTGCGCTGCCCACGACGGCATATCAATATATTTGGTCATCACCTCCTCCAACTTGCTCGGGTCGCCAAACATTGCATCAATTTTATGCACATACGCTTTGATGTAGTCGTGTTGTTGCTGGTTCATCTCATCTTTTTTGGGAATCTTTATGCTAAGTTTATGTGCCGAGCCATTCATATTGGGCATAACCCACTCCCATTGGTCGGAATTGCTACCTCTATCAAGTTCGATGATATAACCGCCCGTAATTGCGTCACCTTCGGTATCGGTAGGCAACATTTCGTTTATATTTATACGATTCTTGTCAATTCGCACCTGCTCGGTAAATTGATACACGCCACGATGCACTCCATTAAATACCACTTCGGCATCAACATAACGCGGCGTATATTTTATTCCCGACAAACGGCTCGAAATCCACCACGCCACATTGTTTCTCAGCAGGGTCTTATCGCGATAATTGGCCACCATAACCCACTTCTTATGCTTGGGCATACCCAGTATCTTTTGGCGGGTTTCAAATTTGAGCGTGTATGAGAGCTTTTTCTTAAATGTACTCCACGCCGCATTGCCACGTCCGTGAATCTTGATGTTCTGCAACTCTGTATCGTCCATATCGCCGCAACCGATAATTTCGATTGTCGCTCCTTCGTAAACATCTTTACTCGCAACCTCTTTACCCGAATCGGTATTGATATATATGATTGGCAGACCTGTAAAATGCAACAAATCTACGACATACTCTCTCGATTGTCCATTCTTAGCAACGGCCTTAATCTTTACGGGGCGCGAAAAATCGATTCTCGTCGAGCCATTTACAATAGGCTTACCATCACCATAATAGAGTTTCTCGGCATTGGTTTCAAATGTCGGGATAAGATGGCGAATATCCACTGGGAAGATACGGCTCTTAGCATTTACCGTTGTATATGTATAGACCTTACCCGAAATTCGACCCGACTCATCGGGCTTAAATGAGAATGTTCTATCCATCGACGGGTTTCTGCTTTTATGGAAATTCAGCAGAGTTATCTCCACCGGAGGTGACTGCACCGCAGGGGTGGGAGTATCGGGCTCAGCAGCCTCGTTATCGTCACCGCCACAAGCAACAAATAGCGACGTTGCCAAAATGGTTAGCAAAAGGAAATATAACTTTTTCATATCACAAAATGGTTTTATGTTTAGGTGTATTATCAATTTACAATTCGTCATCTGCTTAATAAAGTTGTCGGCCTAATTAATTTTCAACCCAATTATTATTCCGACAAAACGTTTTTCATCAAAGCACCTTTAATTTCGCACAATAAAACAATCAATTCTGAAATGAATTTGAATTTTCCTTCTGCAAGCAAAAAAAATGGGATTGCCGAACACAATCGTTCAACAATCCCACAAAATTTACAACTTCGCGCCTACAAATTAGCAAGATTCTTATCAATAAAATCCCACTTCAATCTTAGATACTCTATCATTCTATCGATAGCCTCGTCGCTCGGGATAAACTCATCGCCATTTTCGCGGCGGTTATCATCGATTAGATTCTGCTCGTGCAAATCCCAGTTAACCTGAGCCGACTTACGCATATATTCACGCTCCTTGTTGATGTAATCAATCAAATCGGGCAGATAACCCTTAATCGAATTCCACTGCCTCATCAACTCCTCCTTGAAAGGCGGATATTTCAACATCTGGGGCATATATATTGCACCCGCGCTAATCCATTTGTTGGCCGTTGATGGCATAAACGACTTATAATCGAAATCCCAGGGTGGCCCGCAATACCACTTATCATCGCTCTTTTCCTTGTATGTGTACCAGCTACTTGGGCCATTAGGCTCGGGTGTTCCAGATATCTCAAATACCAGCCATTGCGCTGCCCACGACGGCATATCAATATATTTGGTCATCACCTCCTCCAACTTGCTGGGGTCGCCAAACATCGCATCAATTTTATGCACATAAGCCTTGATGTAGTCGTGCTGCTGCTGATTCATATCCTCAATCTTGGGCAACTTAATGCTCAAACGACGAGCCGAGCCGTGCATATTTGGCATCACCCAGTCATAGATATCGTCATTGTCAATACGGTCAAGCTCGATGATATATCCACCGGTAATGGCTTCGCCCTCGGTGTCGGTGATTTGCATCTCGTTGATAGCAACTCGATTCTTATCTATTCTAATCTGTTCTGCAAACTGATATACACCTCTAAACGTGCCATTCAGGAACAACTCAGCGTGCTGATACTTTGGGACATACTTCAACGCTGGCATTTTGCTCGAAATCCACCACGCAACATTATTTCTCAAAAGTGTCTTATCGCGATAATTGGCCATCAACACCCACTTCTTATGCTTGGGCATACCCATCATCTTCTGACGCTTTTCGAGCTTTATGGTATAAGATGGTTTCTTACGGAATGTGAGCCACGAAGCGTTACCACGACCGTGAATCTGAATCTTCTGGAATTCAGTGTCGTTCAAATCGCCACAACCGATAATTTCGAGTGTTGCACCCTCATATACGCTACGACGCACAACCTCCTTGCCCGAATCGGTATTGATATATATGATTGGCAGACCCGTAAAGTGCAACAAATCGACCACATACTCCCTCGATTTGCCATTCTTCGCTACGGCCTTAATCTTCACAGGGTGTGAAAAGTCAATTCTTGTAGAGCCGTTCACAATAGGCTTACCATCGCCATAATAGAGTTTTTCGGCATTGGTTTCAAACGTCGGGATAAGATGGCGAATATCCACAGGTTGCAAAATGCTTTTGTCATTTATGGTCGTATAGGTATAAACGTGCCCCACGAATTTACCCTCCGCATTTGGAGAGAACGAAAAAGTTCTATCCATCGACGGATTGCGATTTTGCATAAAATTGAGCTTGGTAATCTCCACAGCAGGTTGTTGCTGCTCAGGACTCTCAGGCGATTGATTTGGATCGATCTCTTCGTTGTCGTCGCCACCACAACCAACAAAAAGCGACACCGTCATAAGGGCTAACAAAAGGAAATAAAGTTTTTTCATATCACAAATAAAGGTTAGCATTTAGGTATGTTACTCTACAAATATAAGCAAAAAAAATATTATCTCGGCAACAAAACATTATTAAAAACTCATAAACAACAGCTTAATTTAAGACAAAACAAATAGCAAATTTTGAAATTGATTTGAAAAATTGCCCCTTGCGAACAAAAATATGCAGAAAATAAATTTTGCAGAGCGCAAGCTATGTTGTATCTTTGCGACCAATTAAAATAGATACTATGGCGTTAATCGACGAAATCACAAAACGAAGAACATTTGCGGTAATCGCACACCCCGACGCGGGTAAGACCACTCTCACCGAGAAACTTCTGCTTTTCGGTGGTGCTATCCACGTTGCAGGAGCTGTCAAGAGCAACAAGATTAAGAAGGGAGCAACCTCCGATTTTATGGAGATTGAGCGTCAGCGAGGAATCTCGGTTGCCACATCTGTAATGGGTTTCAACTATAAAGATGTAAAGATTAATATTCTCGACACCCCAGGTCACGAGGACTTCGCCGAGGATACCTACCGTACACTCACTGCCGTAGATTCGGTTATCATCGTAATCGATGGCGCAAAGGGTGTGGAGGCGCAGACTTTGAAGTTGATGAATGTCTGCCGTATGCGCAATACCCCCGTAATGGTCTTTATCAACAAGTTGGACCGTCCCTGCAAGGATCCGTTTGATTTGTTGGACGAGGTGGAGCGTGAATTGCAGATTCGTGTACGTCCACTGGCATTCCCAATTTCAAGTGGCGATACGTTCAAGGGTGTTTACAACATCTACGAAAAGAACCTATCGCTGTTCACCAGCGATGAACGCCAAACGGCCGATGCCGAGACTGTCGATTTCAAAGATATATCTTCGCCCGAACTCGACGACTACATCACTCCCAAATTCGCCAATCAGTTGCGCGAAAACTTGGAACTTGTCGAGGCTGTTTACGACGACTTCGACCGCGAGGCATACCTCAATGGTAAGTTAGCTCCTGTATTCTTCGGCTCGGCAGTAAACAACTTCGGTGTGAGAGAGCTTTTGGAGTGCTTTATCCGCGTTGCCCCATCGCCACGTCCATCAACCACCGAGACCCGCTCCATCACTCCCGACGAGCAGAAGATGACAGGTTTTATCTTCAAGATTCACGCCAATATGGACCCCAACCATCGTGACCGCTTGGCCTTTATGAAGATATGTTCAGGAACATTCGAGCGCAATAAGAACTATCTGCACGTGCGTTCAGGCAAGCAGCTCAAATTCTCATCTCCCACAGCCTTTATGGCCGAGAAGAAGTCGGTTATCGACTTCGCCTACCCGGGCGATATCGTGGGTCTGCACGATACTGGAACATTCAAGATTGGCGATACGTTCACCGAGGGCGAGAAACTCAAATTCACAGGAATCCCATCGTTCTCACCTGAGCTATTCCGCTATATCGAGAATGCCGACCCGATGAAATTCAAGCAGTTGGCAAAGGGCGTTGACCAGCTAATGGACGAGGGTGTTGCACAGCTCTTCACCTCTTCGCTCAATGGTCGCAAGATTATCGGTACGGTTGGTCAGTTGCAGTTCGAGGTTATTCAATATCGTTTGGAGCACGAGTACGGTGCAAAGTGTCGTTGGGAACCAATCTCTATCCACAAGGCTTGCTGGATTGAGAGCGACAACGCCGAGCAGTTGGCCGATTTCAAGCGTCGTAAACACTCGAATATGGCCATCGACAAGCACGGCCGCGATGTATTCCTTGCCGATACAAGCTATGCCCTTGCCTTAGCGCAGGAAAACTTCAAGGATATCCGCTTCCACTTCACCTCGGAGTTTTAGAACAAAAAGCATAAACGAATATTAGGGGGCTAAATTGTCCCCTAATTTTATATAATTACACCTATACACAACCCCCTAAAACGAAAACGTATGAATATTAAAACTGCCGCGCAACTCTTTACGTTGCTCCTTTTTCTTGTGTCAAATTCCGATTTGACCGCCCAAGAGAAAAAATCAGCCCCATCTCCCAAATTCCACAAGGAGTTTGTCGAACATTTCAACAAGCCGACTTCAAAGTTCTTTAACCAAAACAATGGGTCAAGAAGGAGAAGTACCCAAATGCGCTACGTTCCTGCAACCTCTTCATTTTGCGAAAAGGATACAAAGGTGATGATGATGCGAATAGACCCCACCGACCCTGCTGGCGCAGGACGAGGCCCCGAAATTTGTAGCAAGAACTACACCTCCTATGGCTCATACTCGGCACGAATCCGTATTCCAGAGGCTAAGGCCGTACAACCCAATGTAGGAGCAGTCGTTGGCTATTTCACCTATAATATGGAGCGAGAAAAAGGCCTTAGCGAGATTGATTGGGAGTGGCTCATCGCCGACCCCGAAATCCTTTATATTGGTACTTGGACAGGAAAATCGAATAACCTTCAACGCATAGGACGTATTATCAACTTGGCCGAGGGCAAAATCTACGAGTGCGTCTATCACTCCAAAGCCGACGGAGGCAAGCATCATAAACTGACTGGCCGCCAAAACCAGCCCGAAACCGTTCCTGCGATAAAGGGTTATAATGCCGCAAAACGTTTCTACACTTATGGATTTGATTGGTATCCCGACCGCCTTGTGTGGTGGATATTACACCCCGAGACTGAGGAGCGAATCGTATTGTGGGACTATCAGGGATCAACGCCCGACTTTACAGGTATTCCCGACAACAAGACTCGCTATCTGCTCAATTTCTGGCATACCAACAATTGGCCTGTACACACCAATCCCAAATCAATCGAGAAGCCCAAATACCCCTACGAGGTTGAAATTGATTGGATGTCATACGAGCCATTCGACATACGCTAACCTCACCTTGCAAAAATGTGGTAATAATGCAGGCAATCTTCTCAGCATTATTACCACATTTCATTTCAAAACAGAGCCTACTCCTCCACAAAGAGTATTTCACCCTTCGTCTCGCCAAATACATTTTTCAGCGATTGCGCGACTGTATCGTCATACACATAGCGCACACCCTCCCTAACTTACGGTTGCTGTTACTTTAATAAGCAATAAATGCCGGTATTGGCTGAATCGCCTGCATAGAAAGTCGCAACTTGCTGATTTCCAAAAGTGCAAGCGCTGACATTACCTGCATCATAACCCGAATTTTTCGTAGCAAGGATTGTAGCCGATGGCCAACCCAACGGATTACCCCAAATTTTATCAGATGCAATCTCTCTGTATTCAAGGTCGCCTGTACTTCTGTTATATATGTAGAGAGAAATTTTACCACTTTCAGCATCATAAATAATATTAGGTGTATTGCCGTATTGTTCTATATTTGTGGGTTTTTTACTCCAAGTACGGCCATAGTCCGAAGACTCCATTTGCCACATCGCAGCAGTACCCTTACCTTCATATCTGCCTACAACCAATATCTTTCCTTCGCCCAAATATGCTGCCGACATTTCCATTGGGCAATATCCATCAGCCACCGATTCAACAACCACCCTGTTCCAAGACTCTCCATTATCCTCGCTTACGATATACCCCCACGAGCGACTCTCTCCATATGTACCGAAAAACGCCATCAAACCCCTTGTTGGCACATTGATAATATCGCCACAATGCCCCAGCGGTTTGGTATGTGGAATAGTTGATATCTTCTCAAATTCAACTCCATCGGTTGTCCTATACATCTCGTAGTATGTATTTGCATTAGAGAAATATCCCACACGGATAATAAAAATCAGATTGCCGTCGGCATCATTGCCGCAACCCGTAACTCCATCACGCATATTTGGCGTATCAATCACCTTTTTGCCCGATGTCCAAACAATTCCATCTGTTGAATTCGACGCGTAAATCGCACCGACTCCATTGTGGGGATCATCGTGTTTCAATGCCTTTACATAAACATTAACCAATCTATCTCCAACCTTGCCAATACGAGGCCAACAAGTGTATTGGTGGGGAGCTGCCACCGTATATAGTTTGTTTTTAGATGAATCCTTACCGGTTTGATTGCCCGTTTGTTTGGATAAATCCTCAGATTTTTGGGCCGACATCTCGTCAGCCACCTTGTTTTCTACCTTTCCGCTCTCGCTTTTATTACCAATGTTCATACAAGAAATAAACGCCACCGACAAAACGGCCAACCATAATATTTTCTTCATATTCAATTAATTATATTTGTTTTCCACTACCTATTCTCATTCGTTTTCATAAAAAAAAGCCTCATTAAACTCACCGAATGACAAGAAATGAAATATTCACCCCGATTGAGCGATTCATTATTACAAAGATACGAAATTACATATTAACATATCTGTTTTAGCCCAAAATTCCATTAAAAAACATAGCCAGCTATTTCAGAAGATTAAAGATTCTTATACCAAACTTTTTAGGGGACTTAATAGTCCCCTAATTTTTTGTAGGTGAAAAATTTTGTCAAAATTATTTGTCTTTTTGTAAAGTTTGCTTTACATTTGCAATGTGATTAGCACAATCAACCATTGTTAAACATAAAAAAACGACAAGAAACTATGAAACAACACCTCTCACCTGGCCTCATTGGCCGCATCAAAGGCTCGGTCAAAAATTGGCTACTGCCCCACCCCTTCAAAATCGTAGGTCAAGCTATGCTTTTAGCCATACTTGTTGCACTTGTTATTCAAATCCTCACAACCAATGTATTGGCCAACGGCGATGTAACAATCGATATGCTGAAAGTATCTATTTGGCAAAGAGCAATAAGCATTGGTCTCTACCTTTCGATGTTTCTCATCACCTGCTCACGCGAGAAGGCCGAAGACGAGATGACCGCAGCCCTGCGTGGCGAGACCCTAAAAGAGATCGGCTATCTGGTGATGCTGATTTATGTTGCCTACCGTATCGTCATAACGGCCGTAGCCGAGAATATCCACTATATCACTCACGATGAGCCATTTCTCACGCCCTTCATCGTTTGGATTCTCTATTATGCCTGTTTCGAGCGCAAGATGCGAAATCTGCGCCGCCAAAGCCGCGAATTCAAGTTATAACCCTCAATCAACTATTACAATTATTAAATACAAATCAAACAACAATTAAAACAATCAAACTATGAAGACACTACTTTTTCCGCACAGCTTTCAGCGTATCGGCTGGGTTGTTTTTGCTATTTCAGCCGCAATCGGAGCTTACATTTTGTTTACCGACAACACAGATTCTTATCTGCTCAACAACATCGCCATCATCGGCACCTGCATCGGAGCAATACTTGCAACCTGCTCACGCGAAGAGGTCGAAGATGAGATGACCGGACAAATTCGCCTTAACTCCCTGCTCACAGCACTCTACATCAACTATGCAATCCTAATCGTATGCTCACTCCTAATCTACGATTTAGATTTTCTGAGTGTGATGCTTTATAATATGTTTACAATTTTGCTTATTTTTATGGTGGTTTTCCGCTGGAAGATATGGCAAGTTAAAAAAGCAACCGAGAATGAATAACAAGATACGAGTCGCACGAGCCGAAGTGCGAATGACCCAGCAACAATTGGCCGAGGCTGCGGGTGTCAGCCGTCAGACCATCAACGCCATCGAGAGCGGCAAATTCGTACCCTCAACGGTGCTGGCGTTGAAGATGGCCAAAATATTCGGCAAATCGGTTGAAGATATTTTCCAACTCGACGAGGAGGATTAACCCCTCTATGCAGGCTGCACAACCCCAAAGTTGGCAGCCTGATTTTTGTATAATAGAGATTATAAATCTCATATTGTTTCCCACATTGAATCTCTCGATTTTGAATTTTTATTTCTTTTAACCACTACTACGGCGCAAGTGCGGAATAAGTCCACTCATTAAACCACACCAAGAATAAAGCAACATCTATTTCCTCTCAATTTTGAATTTTGAATTTTACTATGTACCTTTGCGTGTTAGGACTAAACATCACAGGTTATGAGTGTTGCAGATTTTTTGCGTGCAGACCACGACACAGCCTTCTCGATTGAGGTTTTACCTCCCGTCAGAGGCAAGAGCATAGAGCAAGTTTTCAAGACGCTGGATCGACTCGTTGAGTTCAATCCCGCATACATAAATATCACCACCCACCGCACCGAAGTCGTCTATCGTGAGATTTCGCAGGGTGTATTCCAGCGCACCACCGAGCGTATGCGCCCGGGAACTGTGGCTATTGCCGCAGCACTCAAAGGACGCTATGGTATTCCCACCGTACCGCATATGATTTGCAGTGGATTCTCGCGCTCGGAGTTGGAGAACGAACTCATCGACCTTTCCTATTTGGATATCACCGACCTTTTGGTATTGCGTGGCGACAGAGCCAAAGGCGAAAATCGCTTTGTCGCAGCCGAGGATGGCCACACCCACGCTGTGGAGCTATGCCAACAGGTGGAGGATTTCAATCGCGGAGTGATGCTCGACGGCTCACAGCACGAGCCCCTCGCTACTCAATTCACATTTGGAGTGGCTGGCTATCCCGAAAAGCACGAGGAGGCGATGAACATCGACCTCGATATCGAGTACCTGAAAGCCAAAGTCGATGCAGGTGCAAAATATGTCGTGACACAGATGTTCTTCGACAATAGCCGTTATTTCTCATTCGTTGAGCGTTGTCGCATAGCGGGCATCGACGTACCTATCATTCCGGGCATCAAGCCTCTCACCTCGCTCACACAGCAGGCACTCCTGCCCAAAACTTTCCACATCGACCTACCCAAAGAGTTGGCCGACGAGTTGCGCCGTTGCAAGGATAACGACAGTGTCAAGGGATTGGGTGTTGAGTGGGGAATCGCTCAGGCCAAAGAGTTGAAGGCAGCACGGGTTCCGAGCATACATTTCTACTCGATGAACGCCTCGGCAAGCATCGAAGCAATCGCAAAAGCAGTATATTAACAATCTTTGCCTACTTAACGGTTATTGCCTATGGCAACTATTCACGAAATCATACGCAATCGCATTCTGGTTTTAGATGGTGCGATTGGTACAATGATACAACGTCACAACCTCACGGAAGAGGATTTTCGTGGCGATATTTTCCGCAACCACCCTATTAAGCTGGCGGGTAACAACGACCTTTTATGTCTTTCTCGCCCCGATATCATTTCGGCCCTGCACCGAGAGTATTTGGAGGCGGGAGCCGATATTATCTCAACTTGCTCGTTTAATGCACAAGCCATCTCGCAAGCCGATTATGGCACAACGGCATATGTTCGAGATATAAATCTCGCCGCAGCCCGCTTGGCTCGCGCTGAGGCCGACAAGATGAATCTCCTAACCCCCGACAAACCTCGTTTTGTGGCTGGGTCAATAGGCCCAACGGGAAAGACAGCTTCAATGTCGCCCGATGTCGAGAACCCAGCTCTGCGTGTGGTTGATTTCGATATGTTGCACAAGGCATATTCCGAGCAAATCACCGCCCTTATTGAAGGTGGAGTCGATTTACTGCTCTTCGAGACAATCTTCGATACGCTTAACGTCAAAGCCGCATTGGCTGCTGCCGACAACATATTCAAAGAACGTGGTTACCGATTACCGATTATGCTATCAGCCACCATTGCCGACGCATCGGGACGTATGCTCTCAGGGCAGACATTGGAGGCATTTCTCTGCTCGATTTCACACGCCGATATATTCTCGGTAGGTTTGAACTGTTCGTTTGGAGCGCAGCAGATGTTACCACATTTGAAGACAATCTCCCAGATTGCTCCCTGGTGGGTAAGTGCGCACCCCAACGCAGGAATCCCCGACGCTTTGGGCCGCTACGACCAAACACCTGAGATGATGGCACAGAGCATTGGGCAGTTCATTAAGCAGGGCATTGTAAACATCGTGGGAGGTTGCTGTGGCTCTACCCCCGACCATATACGCGCCATTGCAGAGGTGGCATCAAAGGCCGCCACACCTCGCCAACGTGGCTCAGGCAACCTGCCTCAGTTGGCAGGCATTGACGCATTCCGTCGCAACGGAGCATTCATCAACGTAGGAGAGCGATGCAACGTAGCAGGTAGCCGCAAGTTCCTGCGTCTTATCAAGGAGAAGTCATACGAGGAGGCTCTCTCGATTGCTCGCGCTCAGGTGCGAGATGGAGCAATGATTCTCGATGTGAATATGGACGATGCAATGCTGAACGCCCAAGAAGAGATGGTAAACTTTCTGAATCTTATGGCTTCCGACCCAGAGGTTGCTCGTCTGCCCTTTATGGTTGACTCATCGCGTTTTGAGGTAATCGAAGCAGCTCTGAAAACGATTCAGGGTAAGGCCATTGTAAATTCGCTTTCGCTCAAAGAGGGCGAGGAGATATTTTTGGAGCGAGCAAGAAAAGTTCGAGATTTGGGAGCTGCGCTGATTGTTATGGCCTTCGACGAAGAGGGACAAGCCACCACCTATGAGCGAAAAATCGAAGTCTGCGCACGCGCATATCGACTTCTTACAGAGCGACTTGCATTCGACCCACACGATATTATTTTTGACCCGAATATACTCACCATCGCAACGGGAATCAAGGAACACGACTCCTACGCGTTGGATTTTATACGGGCTACCGAATGGATTCACAATAATTTACCACACGCCAGCGTAAGTGGTGGTGTAAGTAATCTCTCTTTCTCGCTGAGAGGCAACAACTTCCTGCGAGAAGCTATGCACGCCGTATTCCTCTATCACGCCATTCGCGCAGGAATGGATATGGCGATTGTAAACCCCTCAACAGCAGTGATGTATGCCGATATACCTCAACCACTACTTGAAGTATTGGAAGATGTGATACTCTGCCGTCGAGAAGATGCCACCGATAAACTTCTTGCCATCGCCGAAAATTACAAGACACAAACAACAGATAATCAACCCATTGCAGCAGACCGCAAGAGTATTTCCATTGAGGAGAGATTAATTCAGGCTCTGCAACGAGGAGAAAACGAGCATCTGCAAGAGGATATTGACGAAGCACTTAACATCTACCCAACCCCTGCCGCCATCATCGAAGGCCCGTTGATGCGAGGTATGACGCAGGTAGGCAACCTATTTGGACAGGGAAAAATGTTTCTTCCGCAGGTGGTAAAAACCGCTCGCACGATGAAGCGCGCAGTTGAGATTCTGCAACCACATATTCTTGCGGCAAGAGATTCATCAATCGCAAATAGCGGTCGTTACCTACTTGCTACGGTGAAGGGTGATGTTCACGACATCGGTAAAAACATTGCCGCAGTAGTGCTTGGCTGCAACAACTTCGAGGTTATTGATTTAGGTGTGATGGTATCAGCTGACGAGATAGTCAGATGCGCCATCGAGCAGAGAGTTGATTACATAGGTTTGAGCGGTCTTATCACACCGTCGCTCGATGAGATGTGTCGCGTGGCAAGCGAGCTTAAAAAGGCAGGAATCACTGTACCGTTATTTATCGGAGGAGCTACCACTTCGCCACTTCATACAGCAGTAAAAATCGCACCGCTATATGATGGACCTGTATTTCACGTTAAAGATGCTGCGCAGAATCCGATTCTCGCAATGCAACTTGCTGGTGCAGGAGGTGAAAAATTGCGTGCTTGTTTGAGATACGAGCAGGAGCAGCTGCGTAGAAATATGGAGTTGGGTGCTGCGACTGAAAAGAACGGAGCAGAGAACATCAAATATCGCAAAAAGATTGATTGGTCGCAAGAGAATCTGCTTCCACCGACATTTAAGGGGGTAAAGAGAATCGAAAATATTTCAATCGAGGAGGTTAGACCATATATTAACTGGCGACACTTTCTCAACCTATGGGGCGTGAATCAAGACTCAATCGAATCAGAGAAGATAGTTGCCGAGGCGGAAAATCTGCTCAATCGGATTGCGCAGCAACACTATCTTTGTGCAAAAGTGGGATTCTTTGCCGCATACGGAACGGAGGACAGCATTGTTATCTCACACTCGGAGGGTTGCTCCTGCTGCTCGGGCGCGACGAGAAACACCATAATCCCCACGCCCCGACAATCGGCCACGAATCAAGATGGTGAGGCGTTGGCTCTATGCGACTTTATTGCTCCTCAATCGTATGGTGACCACATAGGGGCATTTGCCATAACAGTTAGCCAATCGTTTGTAGCGGAGCTGGAAAAGCTTAAAGCGTCGGGCGACGTGTTTGATTCATTGCTTATGCAGAGCATTGGAGACCGCTTGGTGGAGGCCACAAGCGAGTGGTTACACGCGAAGGTAAGAGGTGAATTGTGGGGATACGACACCAACGAAGAGATTGGAATAAAAGAGATGTTTCAGGCTCGATATCAAGGTATCAGGCCGGCTATCGGTTACCCATCGTTGCCCAACCAACGCAACATATTCTCCATTGGCAAATTGCTTAATATAGAAGATATCGGCATTTCGCTCACCGAAAATGGGGCAATGTATCCACAATCGTCGGTGTGCGGATTATACATAGCATCGCCTCACGCTAAGTATTTTATCTTGGATTAATTGAACGAGCAGAAAAACGGCACAAGGAACGGCACCGAAAAATCGACTAGCACACCGTGTAGTATTGCAACAAAGAGCCAATCCCGACCCGAAAAGCGAGTAATTACGGGAAGCGTAACGTCGATAGTCGTTGCGCCTCCTGCTGTTATAGGGCCAAGCGGAGAGAACCACTTTACCATATAAGGGGCGAACAAAAGTGTCATCAATTCTCGAAAAACATTGGCCATAAGGGTTATTGTTCCCAACTCGGCTGCGGCCTGCAATCCTATGTGAGCCTCTTTGAGAGAGGAGACAAGTATTGAAGAGAGTGAGTAGTATCCGAATCCACAACCGACGGCCATAACTTCGGTGGCACTCCAACGAGCCAATGCAAACGAGATGAGGAACGAAGCGAAGATTGTACCAACGATTGTAGCGCAGGGGACAAGAAGAGTGCGAGGTGTAATGCTACGAAAAATCTCTTTCAAACGCGAATCGCTACCGATGCCTATTCCCACTTGTAACATCAAGGCGTAAAGCACCCATAGCGACAATGCGCCCCCTAGCCACCAATTTGGCAACCAACCCAATCGGCCTGCGATGCAACCTGCGACGAAAGCTCCGACTATCAATATGCTACCCTTCATCTTTACTCTCGTTTTGACTTGAATGCTTTATTATAGACCACTTTGGCTGCTACCAAACTACCCAACGTGGCTGCAACGGCTATTACCAACGCCTCGCCTCCCAGCGTGAAAAGATTACGCATCAAGGTTTCGTTTGCCCCAATCTCGCACCCCATAACAAATAGTAGAATCATTATGGTTACGGTTGTGGTGGTGGAGATATGCTCTACCCCACGCCAATTGCGAATCAGATAACCAAGTCCGATCCCGAGGAACATTATGGCTAATATATAAAACATAGTGTGTCGTTAATTGGTTTTCATCTCTACAAAAGTACATCATTTTCACTCTGAAATCAAACGGCAAGCCAAAATTATGCGCAATCGGCAGGGCGAGAAAAAAATTCGGCAAAAGTTTGGCAAAATTTTTTCTCTTATAAAGAGAAAAGGCAAAAAAAATGGCGGTTATATGAAAATTAACACTACTTGGCGATACATAATACCAAAAAAGTTTATATATTTGCAATGTCAAAATATTCAAACAAACAAAATTCATTAGAAAATGAAAGAGACGATTAATGTCAACCTTGCACAACAGGCCTTCACAATGGATATGGACGCCTACTCGACTCTGACGCATTATCTCGACGATATTGCCCGTCGCCTACCCGATGGTGATACCGAGACAATGAACGATATCGAGAGCCGAATTGCCGAGATATTCCGCGAGAGGGTCTCTTCGCCAATGCTGGTAATAACCAATGGCGTGGTGCTTAGCACTATGAATCAGTTGGGTAGTCCCGAAAATTTCGGTGAGCCTGTGCGCCCAATGGGTGAGAAGGGTGACCCAACGGCTGTCAGCTACGATGCTCCGAAGAAGTTTTATCGTTCTCGCTCGGACCGCTCGATTGCGGGCGTATGTGGCGGAGTGGGTAAATACTTCAACATCGACCCTACTCTCGTACGCCTGATTGCAATTGTGGGCGTATTTGCAGCATTCTCTACAATCTTTTTGTATGCAATCATTTGGGTTATAGTACCCGAAGAGCCTGCAAAACCATTTAACCTGAATAAATAAATTAAGGAGGAGAGTTATGAATGAAGATAATGTAAAAATCCAAATGCGTAAGGGAATCCTCGAATATTGTATTTTGTCAATTCTTTCGCGAGAGGATTCATACGCCCCCAAAATCATCGCCGAGTTGAAAGAGGCTCAGATGATTGTAGTCGAGGGAACGCTCTACCCTATCCTGACACGACAGAAGAATGCAGGTTTGTTGTCGTACCGATGGGAGGAGTCGCCACAAGGCCCACCTCGCAAATATTATATCCTCACCGACGAGGGTCGCAAACACTTGAAAATATTAGACGAGGCTTGGGACGAGATGGTAGAGCAGATTCAGGCAATCCGTCACGGAGGAAAATCGGCATCGGCGGCAAACTCGACCGAAGAGATAATTGAGCCAGAGGTAGTGGAAAACTCAGAAGCGTAGGCCAACAAACAACTGCAACTATTACACACAACTATTACAACAACATTTACTCGCTACATAAGCGAGAGATTCGGGCATAGAGGCCCGACAGCTATTACAATTATCCGCTACAACAGCTATTACAATTATCCGCAAGGATAGAAACGAATTAACAAACACAGTAATTAACTTAAACTTACGACTATGAAAAATTTATTTGTAATTTGGGTAGTACTCGTTATCACACTACTTACAAGCTTCGGCGCACAGGCCGCAACAACCGACAAAGAAAACAAATCAGAGAAGCAGCACGCAGTGGTCGAGAGTGCTACGTGGGGTAACAAACGAATAACTGGAAGCGGAAATATAATCGAGAAAGAGATTAAGCTATCGGGCAAATATAGCACAATCTATGTAAGTCGTGGTGTGAATGTGATAATGGAAAACCGCAGCAACGACAAAGTGATAATCTCGGCTGATGATAATGTGATGGAGTATGTGGTTTGCAAGGTTGAAGGTGGTAAACTTACGGCTACAATCGACAGCAAAATAAACTCTATATCAAATGTAAATGTAAAAATTTACCTTCCAAAGAGTGACAAGATAGATAAAATCAGCACCTCATCGGCAGGTGAGGCGCACATCTACCCCTCAATCAAAAGCCCATCGCTTGCGATTGAATCATCGTCAGGCTCTAAGGTAGAGATTACCACAGCAGAGGTAGGCAAGCTCGCCATAAACGTATCATCAGCAGGCTGGATTAAAGGCTCGTTCAAGTCGGAGAGTTCGGCTAATCTGGCTGCATCTTCGGCTGGAAAAATAGATATTACACTTTTGGGCAAAGAGGTTAAGTGCGATGCATCGTCGGGAGCCAATATAAAACTTAATGGTCAAGCCAACAAACTAAACGCAGAAGCGTCATCAGCGGCCAATATAGAGGCGGAGACATTTGTCGTAGAGAATGTTTACGCCGCGGCATCGTCGAGAGGTGATGTTGATGTATTTGTTCAGAAGCAACTCAACGCGAGTGCCTCATCGGGCGGTGGCGTGCGATACAAAGGACCTGTACCAACTGTATCGAAAAGCACTTCAAGCGGAGGAAGAGTAAAGGAAATGTAAAAAACAACCCTAAAATCATCAAACAATGAACCCAATAAAGAAATGTAGTATTGCGGGGGTGTCGTTCACAATGGAAAACGACGCTTATGAGAAGCTGAACGCCTACATCAAGTCGTTGCAGGACAACTACCGCAATGACCCCGATGGTGAGGAGATTGTGGCCGACATCGAGGCTCGCATAGCAGAGCTTATACTCTCGGCACAAAAGGCCGACGCTATAATCTGCAAACCGCTAATCGACAACATCATAAAGCAGCTCGGCTCAACCGAGGAGATTAACAACGACTCACCCGAATACGAGCCAAAGCGTGAGCCTGAGACGACAGATTCAAACGGTAATCCACGTCTGCCACGTCGCTTGTATCGCGATATGGAGAGTGGCAAATTGGGTGGAGTATGTGCAGGAATTGCCAACTACTTTGAAAAAGATGTGACGCTGATTCGTCTGCTGATGTTTGTGCCGCTAATTTTGTCGGTCATATCGGGGCCACTCGCCATATTCCTCTGGTTTGAGCCAATGATGTGGAATGTGTTTATCGTGGAGTTGATATGCTATTTGGTAATGTGGTTTACAGTTCCCGTTGCCTCGTCGGCCCGACAAAAATTGGAGATGCGTGGCGAGAAAATCACAGCGCAGAGCATAAAGGAGAACACCTCGACGACGGCTGATGCACGCGAGCGTTCGATAATTGCGAAGATTGTGGGTGCAATTGGCACAATACTGCTGATTTTCTTGAAATTTTTGGCCCTGCTGATACTGATAGGATTGGTGGTTGGTTGCAGTTTGCTCGGAATGGTGGCACTCAGTGCTGTGCCGATGTTCGGATTTGAGTTCTACACAGGATTGGCTCTGATGAGTTTCTTTTTTGTGGCGATTTTGCCAATTGTGGGGCTTATATATCTGGCCATTATGTTCTTGCTATCGCACCGTCCAAAGGGTTTGATACTTTTGACTGTATTGATGTTGTGGATTGTGGCGTTGGTTACAATGACAATAAGTGCAATTAGGTCGCCATCGACCTTTGGCAATTCGATTAGAAACGCATTTGTGGCTGTATTTGACCACAACCCAAGAAAGCTCTACGATGAGTTTGAGGAGGAAGAAGTTGAAAAATACATTAAGTCGGGAAAATTTGAATTTGAAATAAAAGACTCGATGGAGGCTACAAAATCGACATCATATAGCACCAAGCACGGACTTATTTCGAGCCACTACTCGAAGGGAATGATGATTGTCTTCTGTGGTGACCAACACAGTGTGAAGGCCGCCAAAGAGTCGCTGCTGATGGACCAGCAGAGCAAGAACATATCGTTTAGAAGTATGCGAGGTACGGCCGTTACGCTCTCACCCAAAGAGTTGGCGACTGAGAGTTTGAATGTCGAGGTCCTGAAAGAGCAAATATCCGAATCGGCTGCCGCTTACGCATTCAAGGTTGATGGCGATTTGAAGGTCTATTGCGTGATTGGCGAGCAGGTGAAGGATTTGGCCGACAAGGAGTTGATTGAAGAGGTATTTGGAGTAGCAGGCGATGCGTTCAACCTTACGGGCGAGGCATTTAATCTGGTAGGTGAAGTTGTAAAAGCAGTGGGTACAGCTATCGGGTCGGCGAGTAACGGCATAAGTATTCAAGGTAGCGTTAATTATCAAAGACCAAAAAATACCGCAATCTACAAAGATATTTTAGCGCAAGCCAAACTTTCGGAGCCAAACAAAGGTGCAACAACTGCCACAAAAACGGGGACAGAGGCGTGGGCTACAAATCCAAAAGTTTACCACTATCCCGTAAAGGGCAAAATAGTAAAGGGTTACTCGCACGATGGAGTATATATACTATTCTATGGCTCGGAAAAAGATGTGGATTGTTGCATTAGGCACTTCGCAATAGACCAAAATGGTTATGTACAGACAACAACAAGAAAGGGTAACAAATTCCTGATTACAAAATACGGAATCAAATCTTTATTTGAGTCAAGCAAAAACAAAGTGGTGGAGATTGAGCGATATGCCGAAGTTAGAGCGGAGAGCGAATTTGGTGAGCGAAATCTGCTTATGGGAACGTTTGACGATGTGGAGTACAGATATTTGAAAGGCCCAAGCGATAGCCCCGTAATGAAAGAGGAAATTGCTAAAATTTTGGAGACCTCATACGTTCAAAATATTTTTCCGCAGAAGAACGTGTAGAGAAATAAACCGTTACACTTTGCGAACATTTCAAACAAAATAACTATAAAAAACATAAAGCTATGATTATTACTACGACAAACAATATTGACGGTGCTGAGATTACATCTTATATACGTTTGGTCTCGACCAATGTGGTTATCGGCACAAATTTCTTTTCGGATTTCGCAGCATCGTTCACCGATTTCTTCGGAGGTCGCTCTAATACATATCAGCGCAAGTTAGATGATGTATATCAGAATGCAATAAGCGAAATAGAGCAAAAGGCAGCCAGCATCGGAGCTGATGCAGTTGTGGGGTTGAAAATGGATTTCAATGAGATTTCGGGCAAAGGCAAGACTATGTTTATGGTGTCGGCTGTGGGTACGGCCGTAAAGATTCGCACCAAGTAGCCTACGGCCACACTTTTCCGACAGAGAAATATACAACATTTGAAGGTCACGCCGAAAGGGTGTGGCCTTCGTGTTTTAATAGTCAATTACCGTATTTGCTATATTTAGTGGCTCGAAAAGTAGCTCATATCTGAAAATTTCACTATTTTTGCATTAATTAGTGAAACTAAACAGAATAAAGATTATGGCTATCAAATGTATAGGAATACTTACATCGGGAGGTGATGCCCCGGGTATGAATGCAGCAATTCGTGCCGTAACGCGTACGGCTATCTATAACGGCTATCAGGTGAAGGGTATTATGCGTGGTTATCACGGTCTTGTGACCAACGAGATTGTGGAGTTCAAGTCGCAGAGCGTGAGTAACATCATTCAGCAGGGAGGTACAATTCTGAAAACCGCCCGCAGCAAGGAGTTCCGCACACCCGAAGGTCGCAAGCTCGCATACGAGAATATGAAGGCCGCAGGAATTGATGCATTGGTTGTAATCGGTGGCGACGGCTCATTGTCGGGAGCGCAGGTCTTTGCCAACGAGTACGATATTCCGATTGTAGGTCTGCCCGGAACAATCGACAATGACCTTGACGGCACCGATGAGACAATCGGTTACGATACGGCTCTCAACACGATTGTCGATGCGGTGGACAAGTTGCGCGACACAGCTACCAGCCACGAGCGATTGTTCTTTGTCGAGGTGATGGGAAATACGGCGGGTTACCTCTCGCTCAACGGTGCTATTGCATCGGGTGCCGAGGCAGCAATCATTCCAGAGCGTGAAACCGAGGTTGACCAGTTGGCAGAGCTTATCAATAACGGATTCCGCAAGAGTAAGAGTTCGGCAATTGTGCTTGTTGCAGAGAATAAGAAGACAGGTGGCGCACTCGGATTGAAGGAGCGTATTAAGAAGGAGTTCCCCGAATTTGATGCCCGCGTGACAATTCTCGGTCACTTGCAACGAGGCGGCTCACCAACAGCCAAAGACCGTATCCTCGCATCGAAAATGGGTGCTACGGCTATCGAGGCATTGTCGGAGGGTCAGCGTAATGTGATGATTGGAATCAAGAATAACGAGATGGTTTACGTTCCCTTCAAGAAGGCTATCGCCCACTCATCGCAGATGGACTTGAAGGATATGGAGATTGTGAAGATTCTTTCGATGTAAAAGCATCTAATTGAGATAAATAAGGATTTATTTCTAATATCAAAATCCCTATTTATAGATGTCAGATGTTAATTTAAGTAGATTCGCTTGCAAAATTCGCTACATAATATTACATTTGTTAATATGAAACATAGTGCAAAATATCATTTTATCAACTGCCACATTTGTAACTTACTGAGGGGGGGGGCATTTAGCACGCGTTAGTTCGAGTAATACTTGAAATAAAATATAGCAGGGATAGCTGTTCGCAAGAACGGCTATCCCTTTTTGTTTTGTCAAGAAGTTAATAAATTCAAAAAAACTAATTATGGAGAAACAAAACTACATTGCACCCGAAATCGAGGTGCTGGAAATCAAACTCGAAAAGGGGTTTGCACAATCAGGCGGTCTTGAAGACCCAACAGAAGAAACACCAATAGGGTGGTAAAAAAAATGTTAATAATATGAAGAAGATATTTATATATATGAGCGTGGCTATTGTAGCAATAGCCTGCACAAAGAGTGATTCTGATGCAACAGCTAATAAACATCTGTCAGCTACTCCTTCCACTATATATGCATCATTTGAAGGTCAGACTCGTACAGAATTACAATGGGAAAGTGGAGAACCTAAAACATATTGGAGCGTTGGTGATAAGATTTTGATTTATGACGACACCCCAAACCATCACGCATATCTACTTAATGAGAATACTCCCACAAGAAAAGGTAGCTTTACTCGCGACGAAAATTCCACTGTCGCAGGAGCCCCACCTGTAGAGCATTTCAATATAGATAAAACTGTTGCCTTTTATCCATATCCTAAAATTGATAATGGTGTAAACCTTTTGAATCATGAAGATAAACCACATTTCCAATATGTTATACCCTCGACTCAGACATTTGCAGGATCAAATACATATGGTTCTGATGCAAACTTTATGGTTGCAGTAGAAGATAAAGGTAGTAGCAATTTTTCATTTAATAATCTCTTGGGTTATCTAAAAGTTACACTCAAAGGCTCTGCGACAATTAGCAGCATCGAATTAATGGGTAATAACAATGAAATTCTTGCTGGTATAATGATGGCATCGCTTGATAACTACCTCAATGCTGGTATAGCATCAAACATCGCTGATGACTCTTACACACTTACACTTGACTGTGGCGAGGGCGTTGAACTTAACAGCGATGAGGGTATCTCGTTTATCTTCGCTTTGCCTCCGCAGACTTTTGAAGATGGTTTTACTATCACAGCAACCACTACAGATGGACGGACGGGAAAAATTAGTACATCTAACAAGATTATCATCGAGCGTAACAAAATTACACCAATGGCGTCTATTTTGTTTACTCCTCTAATGGGTAATAAAAATGCAGCAGAGGCAGTAAAAGGAGATTTGGCGTTGCTCGATGGTTCATTCATCTCAATAGCTGATATAACAGATTGGACGAACCAACAAAAGGCCAACATTGCAGGTATTGTATTTTGGACTACCAAAGATACAGACTTGACTGATGACACTCGTGAAACCCCCGCAAAACTTTCAGACGACAAAATTATGAGTGCGGACTACCCAAGTTGTAATCACGGTTTGATAGTTGCGTTAAGCAATATATCAAGCTACTCAAATTGGTCTAGCAATAACACAAATAATGCAGTTGCAGATTGGCAAACCAGCACCTTTGACGCAACAGACAAAGGTAATTATCTTGCAATCAATGGTCCTATCAACTTTATCTCAGGCTATCAGAAAACAAAGCTCTTAAAGGCATATAATAAGTATTGTACCGACAATAGTCAAGGTGGCAATATAGTTACTCCTGTCTCTTCTCTTGAAAGTTGGAATGTTCAAGCACCTGCAAACACTACGGGCTGGTATATCCCGTCTCCTAAGGAATTGCATATGCTCTGTTGCAAAGATTTAGATAATATATTTTATGCTCATAACAATGGGGCAACCCCCGAAACTCGCACATTGATTGATGGATTACTTAGTTCATTGGGTGCAACAACACTTGGTGAAAATAATTATTGGTCTTCTATGGAAGGTAGCATAGTCGACGGAGAAAATATGTATGGTGCTATAGTAGTAAGATTTTCAGATGGTGCTCCGTTTGGCTATAAAAAAGATCGTGGTGTTGATGTTAGAGCCATCTGCGCTTTCTAATCTATAATTAGGAACAGTGTCGTCCCCACATAAAAGAAGTGCCACCAAAAGTTTAGACAAAAAACTTTTGGTGGCACTTCTTTTCAATTTACGACAGCACTTTTTTATTTAATACTACTTTATATATTCTTATCAAATAGTCCCTTTGTAATCTGATAGCGCATAATGAGGATATACTCACCTTTGAACCACTGCAAAGTAATACCATACCACGCAGCTATGGCCATAGTGAAAATCCACTTAAAGACCTCAACAAAACGAACTCTGCGCACTCGGCGATAATATTTGGCGCGACGGAGTTTGCTTACGCCCACATTGTAACTCAATTTAACGAAATAATCGAGTGTGAGTTTTTCAGCGGGAATGACGTGATACATAACAGCATCGGGCACATAGTAATATTTAGCTTCGGCAATACGCAGACGCTCAAACAAATCACTCTCCTCACCGCCCAAAAGCGATTTACCAGCTCTTCCAAGAGAGGTGTCGAATACTCCATAACGCTTGATGGCACTACGACGAATGGCCATATTACCACCGCCGGGGATATGCCCTGTGGGGAACTCGCGCACTTTATGCCCCCAAAACATTGAGTTGGCAATCATTCGCTCGGTGTAGTGGGACATCCACAACGGACGGCCATCGGGGAACTCCGCCACGATAGGGCCTCCTGCCGCAACAGCATCGGGCACAGAATCGAAGAGTGAGATATATGCCGAGATGAAACTCTTAGCTATACGCTCATCGTCGTCGATGATTGCTATATAATCGCCAACGCTATCTCTAATGCCTCGGTTGCGGGCAAATGACAAGCCCTGATTTGGTTCAAAAACCATACGAAGATTAATATCGGGGTGCGCCGCAGCAAACTCGGCAAAACGCTCGGCGGTATCGTCGGAAGAGTTGTTATTGACAACCAAACACTCCCAATCCTCACACGGAGCATTCTGCTCAACAACCGATTGCAGAGTCTGAATCAGCAATGCTGAACGATTGTAGGTGGCAATTATAAGCGATAGTCGTATCATAAAATTACGCGTATATAATGCAAATATACGAAAAACAAGCCATATAACACACATTTTGGGGCCTTCTTTTTCAATATTTTCTCGTGTGATTGTTATGTTTTGCGTATCTTTGCCCGCAAAATAGCATTTTATGGACAATAATTTGAACAAAAAGAGTCCCTCGGCTTTGGTTTCATTTGTGCCGCTGGCGGTACTTGTTGTTTTTTTGGCTCTCACAATAAAACTATTTGGCGGTGATGCCATTTCAGGCGGCAGTCAGCTTTCGCTATTGGCCGCTTCGGCAGTATGCACAGCCATAGCAATTGGCATCTATCGTTATAAATGGGCAGAGTTGGAGGAGGCAATCGTTGCAAACATACGAAGCGCAACGCCTGCAATGATAATCATGTTGATGATTGGTATGATTGCAGGAACGTGGATGGCCAGCGGAATTATTCCTTCGCTCATATATTACGGATTGAAGATTCTACACCCGTCGATTTTCTTACCCGCGTCGTGCGTGATATGCGCCATTGTATCGCTCCTGACAGGTTCGTCGTGGACCACGATTGCAACAATTGGAGTGGCACTGATGGGAATCGGTCGCGCACAAGGTTTTGAAGATGGTTGGATTGCAGGTGCGATAATCTCGGGAGCTTATTTTGGCGACAAGGTTTCGCTTATGAGCGACACCACGGTACTTGCATCATCGACTGCCGAGGTGCCACTATTTACACATATTAAATATATGTTAATCACAACCACCCCATCGCTTGTGATAGCAATAATAACATTTGTCATAGCAGGACTTACGACAACAACATCGGCAGAGGTCAATACCGCAGAGATTGAGATGGCTCTACAAAGCACCTACAACATATCGCCGTGGTTGCTTATCGTACCTATACTTACAGGAGTGCTTATCGCAAAAAAACTTCCCGCCATTATTACTCTATTCGCTTCGGCAATGATGGCCGCAATAGCAATGGTGATTGCCCAGCCCGAAATAATCCCCCAAATTGCAGGTGAGGGGCTTAGCTCTACGATGGCAGCAATCAAGGCTGTGGTTATAAGTTCGACAACCGACTGTTCGATTGCAACAGGTAATGCACTACTTGATGATTTGGTTGCAACAAGCGGTATGGGCGGTATGATGGATACGATTTGGCTTATCACTTGCGCTATGTGTTTTGGTGGGGTTATGTATGGCAGCGGTATGTTGTCGGCTATCTCGCAGATATTCCTACGCATAGCTCGTCGCACGGTGAGTGTGGTTGGCTCGACCGTTTCATCGGGAATATTTTTCAATCTCTGCACAGGCGACCAATACATCTCCATCATACTTACTTGCAACCTATTCCGCCGACTATACGATGACCGCAACTTAGAGCGCAGATTGCTGAGCCGTAGCGTGGAAGATTCAGCGACCGTAACATCGGTGTTAATCCCGTGGAATTCGTGTGGAATGGCACAATCGACCGTACTTGGAGTAGCTACACTAACATATTTACCCTATTGTATATTTAATATTGTAAGCCCGATAATGTCGGTAGTGGTAGCTTCGATAGGTTACAAGATTTTCAAACGCTCCGACGAAGAAAAAAACGATGAAAAATAAACTTATCATATTTGATTTAGATGGCACGTTACTGAACACGATTGGTGATTTGGCCATCGGCTGTGACCATATGCTTGCTATGAGAGGTTTGAAGGGTCACACATACGAAGAGTATTGTTCATTTGTAGGCAACGGAATTATGCGTCTTGTGGAGCGGGCCCTGCCCGAAGAGTTGCGTACGGAGGAGTATGTGAAGGCTGCACGCAAGGATTTTGTGGATTACTACATAGAGCATATTGACCAAAAGAGCCACCCCTACGATGGTATGCCCGAATTGCTTGACACATTACAGGCACGAGGGGCAAAGCTGGCAGTTGCATCGAATAAATTTCAGGCAGGAACCGAAAAGTTGATTCGCAAATTCTTCCCCGAAATAGATTTTGTTGAGATATGCGGCAACAGAGAGGGAGTACCATTAAAACCCGACACCGCACTTGTGGATTTCATACTCGAAAAAGCCAACGTTGAGCGAGATAGAGTGGCTATGGTGGGTGATTCGGGTGTGGATATTCAGACTGCCCGTGGTGCAGGAATCACATCGATTGGAGTTAGTTGGGGTTTTCGCTCGCGACAAGAGCTGGAAGAGAACAGAGCCGACTATATAGTCAGCTCTGCCGAAGAATTACTCAATGTTTTGGAGAGGTATTAAGCCTCTCCTTTTTTGTCCTACAATAAAATTGCTGCCACCCTACACTACACACAATAGAGCTTTACATCTTGCAGCGTGATTTTATCACCACTCAGAATCATCAATCGCTCAACCACATTGCGCAACTCCCGGATATTTCCCGTCCACGGCATTGATGCAAGAGCCTCCAAAGCCTCGGCATCGACACTCTTTGCCGCAATGTTATGCTCCTCGGCAATCTTCGAGATAAAGTGAGCAACCAACTCGGAAATATCGCTGGCCCGCTCACGCAAAGGGGGAACTTTGATTACGATAACACTCAATCGGTGGTACAAATCCTCGCGGAAATTTCCCTTTGCAATCTCGGCTTTGATATCCTTATTGGTTGCAGCAACAACCCTGACATCGACAGCCACGTCCTTATCGCTACCCACGCGACTAATCTTACTCTCCTGCAAAGCTCTCAAAACCTTTGCTTGCGCTGAGAGCGACATATCGCCTATCTCGTCCATAAAGAGTGTACCGCCGTTGGCCTGCTCGAATTTTCCCTTGCGTTGTTTGATTGCAGAGGTAAAAGCTCCACGCTCGTGGCCAAAAAGTTCGCTCTCGATAAGTTCCGATGGGATAGCAGCGCAGTTAACCTCCACAAATGGGCCATCGGCACGATTGCTCTTTTCGTGTAACCAGCGGGCTACAAGTTCCTTTCCCGTTCCATTCTCGCCCATAATAAGTACGCGGGCATCAGACATTGCCACTTTATCAATCAATCCCCGTACCTGACCAATCGCCGGAGATGAACCAACGATAGGCTCCGCAGAGTTTTGAACTTTGCGTTTTGAGCGTACTGCAACAGATGGGGTGTCGGAGCTTGGCTCCTCTTCTCGGTTAACAATGCGACGCAACGAGCCGAGCAAGCGATTCATATCAACAGGGGTGGTGAGATAATCCTCTGCACCACTCTTTACGGCCATAACCGCACCATCGATTGTACCCGAATTTGTAACAATAATAAAAGGTACACCGAGCTCGGAGACTTGCGAGTAATCGCTACCCGCCAAGATGGCATCGTAGCCACGACGAGCGCACGCACTCGGTGAAATTTCCTTTGTTTCTGCCACCGTAGTAGCAAATCCCTCGAATTCCAATCGCTCACGCAAAATATTTCGCATACTTTTTGATTGTTCGAGAATTAAAACCTTCGCCATATTTTGATATTTGAGATTTTTACATTTACTTTGCAGTACCAAAGATAGACTCTTTATTTGGTGATTCCAATCTTGGCCGTGACAGGCCCATCACCAATAAAAGAGCCTTCGTTTAATCATAAAAGATTCATCAATAGCAACCTCGAAGAGCAAAAATCGGGCCCGAAGTTTTACCCTCGATTTGAGGTTGGTTCAAGAATCGGTATTAGTTATATGAGAAAAAATTACAATTACACTCGACGTAAGCTCTATTTGCCAGAGTACGGACGTCACATTCACGAGATGGTAGATCAGTTGATGACAATCGAGGATCGCGATGAACGCAACCGACAAGCTCGTGCCGTAATAGCCGTTATGGGTAATCTGCAACCACTGTTGCGTGATACGGCTGATTTCACCCATAAGCTTTGGGATCATCTATTCATAATGTCTGATTTTCAATTAGATGTAGATTCTCCATACGCTCGTCCCACGCGAGAGGATTTGACCATTACACCTCGTAAAATGGAATACTCGCAGGAGAGAATTCAATTCAAACACTATGGCAAATATGTGGCTCGAATGTTACGCAAGATAGGCACAGAGCAAGACAAGGAGGCGCGCGATAATGCAGTGGATTCTTTGGCTCGCTATATGAGAAGCAAGAGCTTTGAATACAACCAAGAGCACCCCAATAACGAGGTTATCATAAAAGATATAAAGCAGATGTCTGATAATAGCATTGAACTCGATGAAGTTGCCTTGAATAATCTCCGAAGTGATTATAAACAGCACCTTTCAGCTCGTACTGCAAAAGGCCCTGTTCGCCCTCAGGCAAAGAATGGACAGAAAAATATGCAGCAGAAGAATCAGTACCCCACAGCTAAGGGCCGTACCCCAATCAGGAGTCAAAAAAACAACGCCGATAGCCCCGTAAGACACAATTCACAGAAGTAATTTTGCGTTATCGTTAAAAAACGTTATATTTGTGTCTTAATTTGAAACAAATATCAGTAATGAATAGAATAATTTTCACAGCCATCGCGCTGATTGTGGCACTCAGTTCGTGCCAATCGCCCAAAGTTTCAGTATCGGGCCGTTTTGTAGGGTCTGATGCAGATATGGTATATTTGGAGTATGCCTCGGCTTTGGAGCAAACTATAATTGATTCGGTAAAATTGGGTGAAGAGGGTAATTTCGCCCTCAAAGTGGAGAATGCGACCGTGACCCCTTCGCTCTATTATGTTATCTACAACAATGAGCGAATTCCCCTGTTGCTTATGCAGGGTGATAATGTGAAGGTTAGTGCAGCTGGAAACATAGTTCGCAATTACAAAATCGAAGGCTCGGAGGAGTCGGAGCTTTTGCGTGAGTTCCATCAGGAGTATGTGAGTGGTGTTGTGAAGTTGCGCGGTATTATATCGAAGATTGCTGCTGGTAATTTGAGCGAGCAGGAGCAAAAATCGCTCACCGAGGAGTACACCAAAAACTATCTCGAAATCAAACGCAAACAGATGAACTTCATAGTTAGCCACAAAGAGAACATTGCGGCGGTATATGCACTGCACCAGCGTCTGCCAAACGATTCATATCTATTCAATGGCGACAGCGACGTGGTTTACTATCGCACTGTGGCCGAAGCAATTGAGAGCAAATATCCAGAGAGTCACTATCTCCCCATTTTGCGTAGCCAGATTGCTCGTATGACAGCTCAGTCAAGCCTACTATCGCAGGCAAAGCAGGTGAACTTCCCTGAGATTAAGATGCCCAATATGTATGGACAAGAGATAGCTCTTTCATCGCTCAGTGGCAAGGTTATCTTGCTGCACTTCTGGTCGGCAGCTATTGGCAATGGTAATGCTGTAAATGCCGATTTGAAGGATATTTACAATCGTTACAAGGAGCAGGGTTTTGAGATTTATCAGGTTGCTATCGACACATCGAAATCGACTTGGATAAATGCAATTCAGGAGCAGCAGTTGCCTTGGATTTCGGTTAGCGATATGAAGGGTGAGGCATCGACATCGCTCGGTGAGTACAACGTACAACGCCTTCCTGCTAATTTCCTTATCGACCGCGAGGGTAATATCGTTGCGAAAGATATTACGGGCGACAAATTGGAGAGTGAAATCAAGAAACTTATCTAACACATAATGTATTACTTCGCCTCGGACGTTCATCTCGGTACAGGCGACGAGCAGACGTCTCGTCGCACGGAGCAACGTTTCGTCAAATGGTTAGACGCTGTAAGCCGCGATGCCGATGCGATATTTTTGGTGGGAGACATATTCGACTTTTGGTTTGAATATGGGAGGGTTATCCCCAAAGGTTTTTCACGCACACTTGGAAAATTATCGGAGCTTACCGACAAAGGGGTGGAGATACACTTCTTTATCGGTAATCACGATATGTGGAGCCGTGACTATTTGGAGAAGGAGTGCGGAGTGAAGATACACTTTACACCTCGCAAAATGACCCTTGCTGGCAAGCAGATTTTCATTGCTCACGGCGACAATATGAACATCAAGGATAAGCCGATGCTTAGATTGATGAACGCTGGTTTCCGCTCGAAAATCCTCCGAATACTATTCTCTTGGCTCGTACACCCCGACCTTGCACTAAAATTTGGGCAATGGTGGAGTAACACATCACGCAAATCGCACACGAAAGATTATATCACCGACTCTTCGCTCGGTTTTCTGATTGATTATGCTCGCGATTATAAAAACCAAAATCCCGATACCGATTATGTCTTGTTTGGGCATATGCACTATGCTCACGACTACGATAAAGATGGCCTTCGAGTTCTCTTTATGAGCGATTGGCAGCAGGACAAACCGACATACGCACAACTCGACAACGAGGGCAATTTTTCACTTAAAACTTTCGACCAATGAAACAATATCTTGAACTTCTGAGCCGCATCAAAAATGAAGGCATCGTAAAGAGCGACCGCACAGGTACAGGAACACGCAGTGTATTTGGCCATCAAATGCGTTTCGATTTGGCCGAAGGATTCCCCTTGCTCACCACAAAAAAGGTCTTTTTGAAGGGTATTATCCACGAGCTATTGTGGTTTTTGGCGGGTGATACCAACATCAAATATTTAGTGGACAACGGAGTACACATTTGGGATAACGACGCATATCGCTACTATGGAGAGTTATGCTCGGCCCACAATATTGCGCCCATCAGCAAAGAGGAGTTTTTGTTGGCTGCAAGCGAGCAGAGACCCTCACCGATTGAATCGTATGCATATGGAGATTTGAATCACGTCTATGGTTATCAGTGGCGTAGCTGGCCCAAAGACAACGGCGAGGCTATCGACCAAATCAAGCAGGTTATCGAGACGATAAAGCATAATCCCGACTCGCGACGTATGATTGTTTCAGCTTGGAATGTGGCCGAAGTGGAGGATATGGCATTGCCACCATGCCACGTTTTGTTCCAATTCTATGTGGCTAACGGAAAGCTATCATGTCAGCTATATCAGCGTAGTGCCGATACATTCCTCGGTGTGCCGTTTAATATCGCTTCGTATGCTCTGCTTACGATGATGATTGCTCAGGAGTGTGGTCTGCAAGCTGGTGAGTTTGTTCACACGTTGGGCGACACACATCTTTACCTCAACCATATGGAGCAGGTTGACGAGCAGTTATCGCGTACTCCTCGCAAATTGCCAACAATGCGAATCAACCCCGATGTAAAATCGGTATTCGATTTCCGCTACGAGGATTTCACGCTCGAAGGATACGACCCCTACCCCGCTATCAAGGCCCCAATGTCGTTTTAATAAAGGCGGCATTTGCAAGTCAAACAGGTTTTAGGGAAGAGGGCTTTGCAAGGCAAACATATAGAGTTGGCGAGATAATCAAAGCGGGATTTTGCCCAATTAGAAAGAAAATAGTAAAGATATGATTAGCATCATAGTAGCCGTTGCTCAGAACGGAGTTATCGGTGATAAGAATTCACTCCTTTGGCACATATCGGAAGATATGCGTTTCTTTAAGCGTACCACATCGGGCCACCCCGTAATTATGGGTCGCAAAACATACGAATCGTTGGGTCGCCCACTTCCAAATAGAACAAATGTTGTAATCAGCCGTACGCAAACCGCCATTGAGGGTTGCAAGGTTGCCTCGTCGTTGGAGGAGGCTATGGCTATGTTCCCCAACGAAGAGGAGGTATTTGTGATTGGAGGTGCGCAGATATACGCATTGGCTATTGACATTGCCGATAAGTTCTATCTCACACGAGTTGGGCACAACTACGAAGGCGACACTTCGTTTCCCGAATGGAAGAGCGATGAGTGGCAACTAATCTCGAAAGAGGATTACGAGCGAGGTGAGAAGTATCCCTATCCATTCTCGTTTGAGGTATATGAGAGAAAACAAAAATAGAAATTCAAACAAAACTACTGAATATGAAACCCACTTATCTTTTAATTGCCGTAGCGACACTACTCGCAACAACAGTTTCGGCTGCAAAGAAAGAAGAGAAACCACAAGTTGTATTCAACCGAGCTCCGTTGGTTGAAGTTCCCTATGCTCAATTACCCATTGGAGAGATTCAGCCCGAAGGCTGGCTCAAAGCTCAAATGCAGACCTTGCTGGACGGAATGACAGGAAATCTCGATAAGATTTATGAGTTTGTCGTAGGCGACAACAACGCTTGGCTCGGAGGTGAGGGCGATGCTTGGGAGCGTGGCCCATACTGGATTGACGGTGCATTGCCAATGGCTTATATTATGGGTGATGACGCATTGAAGCAGAAGTCGCTGAAATGGGTGGAGGCAATTTTGGCAAGCCAAAAGGAGAATGGATTTTTTGGCCCCGATACCGACCGTCCTTTCATTGCAGGTATGCAACGCGGAAACGCTGCCGACTGGTGGCCAAGAATGGTTGCATTGAAAATCTTGCAGCAATATTATATGGCTTCGGGAGATAAGCGAGTAATAGATTTTATGACCCGTTATTTCCACTATCAGTTGGAAACTCTACCTTCGACACCACTCGGAAATTGGACATTCTGGGCAACGGAGCGTGGAGGCGACAACTTGCTTATAGTACATTGGTTATACAACATTACAGGAGATGAGAAGTTGTTGAAGTTAGGCGAGATTATCCACTCGCAATCAGCCGATTGGACTGCTCGTTTCACCACCGACAACCATCTCTACCGTCAAAATAGTATCCACTGTGTTAACCTCGGACAAGGATTCAAAGAGCCAGTGATTAATTGGCAACAATCGAAGGACGACAAGCACTTGAACGCTCCTATCGAGGCATTGAAGCGAATTCGTACAACAATTGGATTCCCAATTGGTTTGTGGGCCGGTGACGAGTATCTGCACTTCGGTAAACCAACTCGCGGCTCGGAGCTTTGTACGGCTGTTGAGATGATGTATTCATTGGAGGAGATGTATAGAATTACGGGTGACAACACCTATGCCGATTTGTTGGAGAGAGTGGCATACAATGCTTTGCCTACTCAGATTACCGATGCAGGTGATGCCCGCCAATACTACCAGCAGATTAATCAGGTGGAGGTGACTCGCAAACCACGTCACTTCTCTACTCCTCACGAGAATACCGACATTTTGTTCGGAACACTCACAGGATATCCCTGCTGTACTTGCAACTTGCATCAAGCGTGGCCAAAACTCACACAAAATCTTTGGTTAAGGAGCGTGGAGGGTGGATTGGCCGCAATGGTATATGCCCCATCGAAGGTTTCAACAACGCTCCCATCGGGTGCGAAGGTGGAGATTATGGAGCAGACCAACTACCCATTTGAGGAGCAGATTGCATTCACAGTATCGCTCCCAGAGCGCAAGCATCGCTCGGCAGAGTTCCCATTTGACTTGCGTATTCCAGAGTGGAGCAATGGTTACACACTCACAATTAACGGTGAAGAGGTAAAGGCCGCAGATGTACGCAAGGGTACAATCCGCATTGCACGCACTTGGAACGATGGCGACAAGGTGGTACTCACGCTTAACGCTACGGTACGCACCACTCGCTGGTATGATAGCGCAGCCGTTATCGAGCGTGGCCCGCTGGTATATGCCCTTCGTATGGAGGAGAAGTGGGAGAAGCACATCTGCGAGGGTGCGGATAAGCAGAAGTATGGCGATTACTACTACGAGGTTACTTCGCCTTCACGCTGGAATGTAGCACTAAGAGGAGGTGATTTGAAGGCCGAGAATATCGCAACAAAGTTTGTTGTTGAGAAGGGCGAGTGCAGCGACAAGCCGTGGTCGTTGGAGAGCGCACCGATAAAGATTAAGGCGGAGGCTCACGTTTTGCCTACTTGGGTTATGGAGCACAACTCGGCAGGTGATTTCGGATACTACTCACAGCAGCCACCGAAGGGTGAAGTGGGAGAAGTTGTGAATATTGAGCTTATCCCATATGGTTGTACAACTTTGCGTATTGCGGAATTCCCAGTAAGATAAACGGTTTTTGAGAACGCAAACAAAAGGTCGTAAGGCCACAACTGCGAAACGATACAATGTGGCAAAATAGGTATTTATACTACCTGCCATACAATTTATATATAGTAACTTTGCTTGCAGAAGCAAAGTTACTTTTTTTATGAGCAAATATTTCGATATGTTGTTGGAAGATGTGCGCCTCAAAGAGGGACTCACAGCCTGTATGAACTGTGGAGTCTGCACCGCCGTATGTCCCGCAGCAGCATTCTATAATTACGACCCCCGTCAAATCGTGAGCATCGTGCAGACACGCGACGATGAGGCGATTGAGGAGTTATTGAAAAGCAACACAATATGGTATTGCGGTGAGTGTATGTCGTGCCGACCACGCTGCCCGAGAGGTAACACCCCCGGCTATGTGATTCAGGCTCTGCGCACACTTTCGCAGAAGTTAGGATTCTTTGTTGAGAGCGAAAAGGGTCGCCAGCAGCTGGCTCTTAAACGTGCAATCGGCGACAATATTCTTCGCAGTGGATATTGCCTCACACCTCGCAATATTCGCCCTGAGCTACACCCCGAGCAGGGAACAGTGTGGAAGTGGATTATCGATAACGATGAGCAAATATACGGACAATTCACCTCGTGCTATGGCAAAGAGGGTGCAGGTGCATTGCGCAAGGTATCGGACCAAACGCTCGATGAGATTCACAAGATATTCGACATTACGGGTGGAACAGAGATGTTCGACACTATTGAGAAGTATTCCGACAAAAAGGCTCGCGAAATGGGATTCGACGGTGCCAACGAAGAGTACTTTATGGAGGTATATACCCGCAACACTAACGAACATTATTAGGATATGAAACGTTCAAGCTGGACTGATTATCAGAAAGATATAGCCGACGACCATTACTATTATGCTCGCTCGTGCATACGTCAGAACTTTTTTCCGGGAAGCGAGAAGGTTTTTCTCGATATTTTGGGCAAAAAACTCGGACGCGATATTTTCGACGACCCTCTGCACACATCGTGTACGGGTATCGGATACCACTCCGACGTGGTGCCATTGGAGACAATTATGACGGTCGTAGCTCGCCAATTTGCCTTGATGAGCGAGGCGGGATATGAGAATTTCACTTCGTCGTGCATCACATCGTTTGGTATCTACACCGAGTTGTTGGCTACTTGGGAGGAGTTTCCCGAAACAGAGGAGAAGACTCGTGAGAATCTCTACAAAGCCACAGGGCGCGAGTTCAAGAAACCAAAGAACTTGGCTCACACCTCAGATGTTATCTTCCATCACCGCGAGGAGATAGCCCAAAAGGCTGTACGCAAATTGGTAAACTATCATACAGGAGAGCCTTTGAAAGTTGTAGAGCATATCGGCTGTCACTACGCTAAGATTTTCCCAAAATCGGGCATTGGAGGTTCGGAGTTCCCATACGTCTTGGCCGGAATGGTTGAATCGTGGGGCGGAGAGTTGGTTGATTACCCCGAGCGTCGCCACTGCTGCGGATTTGGATTCCGCAACTACTTGGTTCAAGCCAACAGAGGTTATTCGATTGCAAACTCTCACAAGAAGTTGGAGAGTATGGCTCCATACAAACCTGACTTTATAGTGTGCAACTGCCCTGGTTGTTCGATGTTCCTCGACAAGTGGCAATACACGATTGCCGAGATGGAGGGCATAACCTACGGAGCTGGGGGAACTGGTATCCCTGTGCTTACATACGAGGAGATGGCGGGTTTGGTGCTTGGTTACGACCCTTGGGAATTGGGTATGCAGATGCATCAAGTTGATGTAGAGCCTCTGCTCGACAAGATGGGCATTGAGTATAACCCGTCGGCAAAGTATTTGGGTCGCAACGGAAAATACATTGGCCGACCCGAAAGAGCTATTGTCAATAGCTGTTCAGAAGATACTATTTACAAAAGAAGATTCTAATTATGAAACATATTATAATCATTGGTGGAGGAGTAGCAGGTATGCAATGCGCGAGCGAACTTGCACAGCAGGGCGTGCGCGTTACAATCCTCGAAAAGGAGGCTGACACAGGTGGCAAGGTGAAGAATTGGCATAAGCTATTTCCTACATTCACTCCTGCGAGTGATGTTTTGAGCGGTCTGCGCCACAAAATCGCAAAAGCCGATAACATCACCATAAAGACAGGTTGCGAGGCTACACAAGTTACGCCCAATAGCGTGCGATTGGCATCGGGTGAGGAGCTCTCGTGCGACGCTGTGGTGATTGCTACGGGATATACTCTTTTCGACGCTCGAATCAAAGAGGAGTATGGTTATGGAATCTACGACAATGTGATTACGGCAGCCGACTTGGAGGAGATGTTCAACAAGAACGATGTGAGATTGGCTGATGGCAGAGTGCCACGCCGAATTGCAATACTGCACTGCGTAGGCTCACGAGATGAGAAGGTATGCCAACGTCACTGCTCGAAGGTATGCTGTGTTACCGGTGTAAAGCAGGCAATTGAGTTGAAGCAGCTATTCCCTTCGGCCGACGTATTTAACTTCTATATGGATATTCGTATGTTTGGCCCCGGCTACGAAGAGATGTATCGTGAGGCTCAGCAGAAATACAACGTACACTTCGTGCGAGGCAGAATATCGGAGGTAAGCCCCACAATCGACAACCGTCTGCAAATCAAGGCCGAGGATACACTTACGGGCCGCCCATTGAAGATTGGAGTGGATATGCTTGTGCTGCTGATTGGAATGCGTGCCAACGATATGAACACTACGCTCGAAACCGATAGCGGCCTACAACGTCAAGCCAGCGGTTTTATGCAACCCAAAGACGCATTCTTAGGCAATGCCGAGAGTAACGTGGAGGGTATCTTCTATGCAGGTGCCATCACTGCACCAAAGAATGTTGCCGAGGCACTTTGCGATGGTGCAACAGCCGCATTGCGAGTGAGCGATTGGCTTAGGAATAAGTAGTCACACCACACAAACAACAAGAGATGATTAACTTCGGATTTTCTATAAGCCGCCCCAGAGTGATAGATATCGACCGCAACAATCTCAATAAAAGCAAAGAGATTATTGCCGAAATGCCCGAATTGCAGGCCTGCATAGGTTGTGGTTCGTGTACGGCTACTTGTACGGCTGGTAATCTTACGGAGTACAACTTCCGCAAAGTACATACACTTGTGCGCCGAGGCGAATATCAGGGAGCATACGAGGAACTGAACAAATGTATGCTCTGTGGAAAGTGTCGCTTGGTATGCCCACGCGGCATAAACACTCGTGGCGTTATAATGCTAATCAAACGTAAATTAGGAGACTTCTAATATGACCTTTTTCGCAAATTTCTGCATACCATTCATAATTGGTGCTACGGTGATGTTTGCCGCGATAATAATTAAATATGTATCGTGGCTGAGAGCATTACCCAAAAGCGACCTTGTGTTATTAGGCAAAGGGTTGGTTTCGCCTCAAACAATGATGGCAATCTGGGAGGTAGTATGCGAATCGTTGCTACACCGCCGCATATTCCGCATCAACAAACGCTTGGGATATATGCATATGAGCCTCGCATTCGGCTGGTTCTTGCTGATTGTGGTGGGCTGGGCCGAGACGGTTGCATACTTGGGTGCGCGTTGGGTACCATTGCAGGGACACGTTTTCTTCAAATACTTCGCTGCGCTGAACGGAATCAATACCCACATCGCAATTTTCGACTTCGTAATGGATTTGCTTCTGATGTTTGTACTTTCGGGCGTAGCTTTGGCGTGGTACAAACGTCGTAACTCAGCTAAATTGGGTATGAAACGTGCCACACAGCACATCTTCTTCGATAAGATTGCGCTGACGGCTCTATGGTTTGTATTCCCCGTACGACTGATTGCCGAGAGCATAACAGCTGCAATATACGGTGGCGGAGGATTCCTTACGGGTGGGATAGGCAAACTACTGTCGATGGTGGTAAGCGACAATATTTTGGAGTGGGCATACGAGCCTATTTGGTGGATATATTCGTTGGCTTTGGGTGTATTCTTTATGGCGATGCCTTTCTCGCGATATATGCACATCTTCACCGAGATTCCGCTTATCTTCCTGCGTCACTACAAACTACGCCCACAAGATAAGGAGAAGTCATACGACAACTTTGAGGTGGAGGCTTGCTCTCGTTGTGGAATTTGTATCGACCCCTGCCAATTGCAGCAGCAACTCGGGATTCACGACGTGCAGTCGGTATATTTCCTGCGTGATCGCCGCTACAATATGCTCCAACAAAAGATTGCACACAACTGCTTGATGTGCGGTAGATGTGAGCAGGTATGCCCCGTAGGAATCAACCTCAACACACTTCGACTAAATTCGCGTACTTCGATGCGTAATATTCCCAACGAGGGCCGTTATAACTATCTTCGAGGGAAAGACTACTCAATGGGAGAAGGACGTGTGGGGTACTTTGCAGGTTGTATGACACTACTTACGCCCAACACCCTACACGCTATGGAAAAGATTTTCACGGCAGCCAGAGAGAATGTTTGGTGGGCCGATAAAGATGGTGGCGTATGTTGCGGTCGCCCTATGAAACTGACGGGTGAGACCGATTCGGCTCAAAATATGATGGATTTCAACAAACGACTATTTAAGCAACACGATATCACCACATTGGTTACATCTTGCCCAATATGCCTAAGAGTGTTCCGCGAAGAGTACAATTTGGAGGGTATTGAGGTATTGCACCACTCGGAATATATTTTGCGACTTATCCAACAAGGCCGCCTGAGAATCAAATATAACGCAGAGCAAACGTTTACATATCACGACCCCTGCGAGTTAGGACGAGGCAGCGGCATATACGAAGAGCCTCGCGCGGTAATTGAGGCCATCGGTAAGCTATTGGAGACAGAGCATAACCGCAAGAATGCTCTATGTTGCGGCTCATCGTTGGCAAATACGGTAATCGACGACAAGCAACAACTCAGCATAGCCACCAACGTAGCCGAGGAGATGGACTCTACGGGAGCAAAGACTCTTGTTACAGCCTGCCCTCTCTGCAAAAAAGCAATTGCGCGCGGCACAAGAAGCAAGGTCGTTGACCTGTCGGAAATCGTGGCAGGGAATTTGAGATAGGTGTACTGCTGAGTATAACACTTGCCATCAAGCCGCCGTAATTCGGGTTTGGAGCGAGGTAAAACGGGGCATAGAGGACAAAAAAGCAGGAAATATTTTGGTTATATAAAAATTTTGTCTATCTTTGCACCACGAAATATGAGATATCGGGCAACGCCCATATAACGATACATCGCGGGGTAGAGCAGTTGGCAGCTCGTCGGGCTCATAACCCGGAGGTCGGAGGTTCGAGTCCTCCCCCCGCTACCATAGAGGAAATCCTTTTCGGATTTCCTCTTTTATTTTATGGTAGCGGGGGGAGGACTTATCTCCTCAAATATATTTACAGTCCCTCCCCTCTGTCCCCTCCCTTTGACAAAGGGAGGGGTTACCTAACCACTCCACAAAGAGGATAACGACTTCAAAGTCTTTCAGGAACAGGTTAGAAATTTCGATGCAATGTCCTACTCAAAGCGACAAGCCTAAATGACTTGTCGCTTTTTTTATTGTGCAAAGCCAATATTTGCAAAGCATTTTGTATATTTGTATTATACGATAATATATAATAAATAGAATGAAATTTAGATTTTGGTTCACTTCACTGCTTACTATCGCATTGGTAGCAATTGCCCACGCCGACAATACTCAGCCTGTTGACTTGGTGCGACCGATGATGGGGACATCGAACAACGGTTGCGTAGCTCCCGTTGCGGCGGCTCCTTTTGGAATGGTAGAGCTCTGTCCCGACACATTCTTCTCGGCATCGGGATATATATATCATCACGGTCACATATACGGATTCAGCCACACTCACAAATCGGGTGTAGGCGGCACCGACTTCAAGGATATTATGTTTTTTCCGCTCACACGCACAGAGTGGGCCGACAAAGCACAATGTCCGCCACGAGTATCAAGCCGGTTCTCGCACGATAAAGAGCACGTTGAGCCAGCATACTATCGAGTGACGCTGCTCGACAGCAACATTGAAGCTGAGCTCACAGCTACAAAGCGATGCGGTATGCACCGTTACAGCTACCCCACTTCGTCGGAGCGCAATCTGCTCATTGACCTTAAACACGGCTGCGAACACGCTTGCACGATAATCCCAGAAGATGATTTCGATACCGTAAAACTATCATACATAGAATTAATCGACTCTCGCACCATACAAGGTTATCGCATATCGAATGGTTGGGCCCCCGAACAGCACGTCTATTTTTACGCCGAGCTATCGGAGCCTATTGCCAACTATAAAATCTATCTTGACCGTAACCACCAGCCCAATGCAAAATCGGCCAATGGGTGTGATGTAAGAGCTTTGCTTTCGTTTGGCGAGGGCGATAAGCCGATAGTTGCTCGTGTGGGAATATCGCCTGTGAGTATGGAGGGTGCAAAACGCAACTTAAAGGCTGAGATAAAGACATTCGATTTCGACCGCGTACGAGCTGCCACCCGCAAGGAGTGGAACAACACCCTATCTGCAATCAAAATAGCCGATGCTGACACCCCGCAAAAGGAGGTGTTTTACACCTGCCTATATTTTGCACATCTCTACCCGCAACTATACTCCGATGTGACGGGTGAATATCGAAGTTCCGACTCGAAGGTATATCGTGGAAATTTCAACTACTATGGAGGAGTATTCAGCCCCTGGGATACATTCCGCACGCAGATACCGCTGATGAATATCCTACACCCCGAGGTTACACGCGATTTGGCAAAGACAATGCTCGAACATTATCGTCACTGCGGACAGCTACCGATTTGGTTGTTGGCTGGTGTGGAGACAATGTGTATGATAGGATACAATTCGATGCCTGTGATTGCCGACATCTACTCAAAAGGAATCAGGGGTTTTGATGTCGAAGCTCTGTTTGAGGCAATGAAGGCATCGGCCAATCGTGATACGTTTGGTTACTTTTTGCGAGATTTCCGAGGCGCACGATATTACAACGAGTATGGATATGTACCTTTCGACAAAGAGATCACATCGGTATCGAAGACATTGGAATACTGCTATGCCGACTGGTGTATAGCCCAAATGGCTCGTATGCTCGGGCACGAAAAGGATTACGCCACCTACATTGAGCGGGCAAAACGATACAAAAATCTATTCGACACCGAGACTCGATTTATGCGTGGTCGCAACTCGAAAGGCGAATGGCGCACACCATTTGACCCATTCTACTCGAATCACTATCAGCCCGACGATGATTTCTGCGAGGGAACTTCGTGGCAATGGAGTTTCTTCGTGCCGCACGATATTGCAGGACTTGCCGAGTTGTATGGAGGTGAGGAGGCTTTTTCCGAGAAACTCGATTCACTGTTTTTGGTCAGCTCGGAGCTTCACGGGCCGAATCCTGCGCCCGATATTACGGGCCGCATAGGACAATATGCTCACGGTAACGAGCCGGGGCACCACACGCTCTACATCTACAACTATATTGGTCAGCCGTGGAAGGCTCAACGGCGCATAAGCGATATTCTCTATACGCTCTACAACACCAACCACTACGGAATGTGTGGCAATGATGATTGCGGGCAGATGTCGGCGTGGTATGTGATGAGTGCAATGGGATTCTACCCGATGACACACGGTCAAGGAGTCTATTGTATAGGTTGTCCGATATTCAAAGATGTGGAGTTGCGACACAAAAAGGGCGTGCTGAGAATTGTGGCCGACGGAGCTTCGCGCGAGAATTGTTATGTACAATCGGTTACGATTGATGGTAAGCCCTATTCGCGCAACTATCTCCTGCACGATGAGATTTTCAAAGGCAACAAGACAATACGTTTTCAGATGGGTAACACCCCCAACAAAGAGTGGGGAAGTGCACCTGAAAATCGACCAAAATCAATGAGCCAAGAGATTCAGCACTAAAACATTTATTATCCATACTTAGCGTATGTGAGGAATTCGAGAACAAGCAAGATGCCAAAAGAGCCTTGCAAGACAGCCTCGTTAATATTTGTGTAACAGCTTATTTAATATTTGTGTAACCAAACATTTATATCTATCGTACAACTTAGAACGAGAACTTAACACCCACCAAGCCTTGTGCAGAATCGGTATAGTAGTGCAGCCACTCATAGACTGTGCTACCGGTCAAATTACGTCCCTCGGCAAACACAGCCCAACGCTCGTTGATACGCCACTCAGCCTCGATGCCGAGCGTGAAAGTTCCATCGGTCTTGGTGTAACCCATCTGGGCTTCATCGTTCATCGTAAGCCACTTGATACCACCCTGATAACCGAGATTTACACCAGCCGTAACTTTACGGCCCGTATAGCGCAATGCCAATCCAAAATCAAAATTAGGGCGGTTGCTATAATATGAATCGTAGTTCTCCCAAGCAAACACTCCCACATTGGCCTCTGCCTCGAACCAAGCCGCTGGGCGAAGCTTCATCTGACCGTCAATACGGAGACTATGCTGATAAGCCATTGTAAAGAAGTAATCAGCACCTTTGCTATACCAATACAGATGTTCATCAGCCAACGACAACTCGGCTGAAAGGCTATACGAGAAGATGCTCTTACCCAAGCTACCGCAGAATCCAATACGGCCATTATATACCGACTCGTTGGGAATCTTCGACAACTCTGCGCCTGTACCTGCCGATGTCTTCAAGAAGGGGTTATTATAGAGAATAGTGCCAAAATCGTGGCTCACAAGTCCCCCATCAACCTCAACAAATGGCACAAAGCCCTCAGAAGTGTTCTTCCACGTCATTCGCAGATATGGGAAGATATGATGGGGAGAATCGGTGGCATTTGACACCTTATCGTGCTGATAGTCAGTACCGAGCAAAAATTCAAAGCGATTGCTACTGATACCATATCGTGCTCCAACCATCAAGCGGTTGTTCTTATACTCTTCAAGCATCTTCGAGCCATAGATACCACTATATGCTGCGTGGATACGCAAAACGTGTTGTCCCACCATCTTGCCGACGGCCACGTTAGCTGCAAAATTCGACTCGTTGAATTTATTATCCTCACGACCATTATAGAAGAGACCTCCATCGACCTCGATATTGAAATTCCAACGGCTCAAATCGGTAAAATCGTCACCAAAACGAAGTTTGGCGTTTGCTCGACCAAAATGAATCTTTTTGCCTGTGGTTGGATAACGGTGGCGCAACTGGTCGTCGCCATATACATCGACCTCCAATCGGCGTGGACCCAAGAACAATCCTGCACGACCACCCAGACGATTGCTCATCTCGGCACGAAGATCGTCACCCAATTCACCCGTATAGAGCAATGGTCGTTTGCGATAATCGCCCCAATGGTTCACATAGGCCATAGCATAACCCTTGTCCTTGTTGAAAGTCGAAACATACGCATCGGCCTCAGAAGTAAGAGGAGCTCCCAATGCAGCACGAGCATAGAATGGGCGTGAACGCTTAAAATCCCAATATGTGATGGTCGCAGGCTTGAAATTCTGCGTCATAAGCGATGTTTCGTATGAACGAGGAGTGATGGTATAGTCAATATCGGGACGTATCTTCACCGTATCGGTCATATCGGGAACGATTGATAGCTTTTGAGCCAAATTTATCGAAGGGGTATAATCTTTCGACACCTCAACTTGCTTGGCAACCTGAGCCGACGCAACGGCAGGCATAACCAACATCAAGACAATTATATATGTAAACTTTCTCATAGACTAATTCATTTTTGCAATTTTACTCTTGGCCTCAGCCACAATACCATCGTCGGCAGGAGAATATCCATCGACCACGCTCTGATATGTCGCGCGAGCCTGAAAACTATCCTGACGAGCCATATATATATCGCCGAGCAGGATAAAGGCCTTAGCCAACCAATAATTCTGCGGGGTTTTGCTATCAGAGAAGGCATAAACCATCTTCTCGGCCTTATCGTAATTCTTGGCTTTGAACTCGGCCTCAATCACACGATAACGCGACTCTGCACCCTCGGCACTCTTGACCTCTGCGCTGAGTTGTTTATAGATTGTCATAGCCTCCTTATCATTGCCCTGACGAGTAAGGACGCTTGCTTTGGCGTATTGTGCCTTGCGACGAGCCACCTCGTTCACCTCGGCCATCTTCGCCACATCGTCTGCCATCTTAACCAAGCCTGCATCGTCGGCAAATTTGAGGGTTGATGCCACATATCCCGAAGCGGCATTGATTTTAGCCGATGAAGTAGATGCCTCATCGTAAAGAGAACGGTAGGCCGATGCTGCCTGCTCGAAAAGTCCTTTCTTATAACACATCGACGAGAGTTTATCGAGTACTCGCTCCGAGTATTGATTGTGACCCTCAGCGGCCAACTCGGTAAGGCTCTTAATGGCATCGTCATCACGACCCTCTCGCACATAGCAGTCGCTCAAAAAGAACAACGCATCATTGCGGTAGTATCCCTTTGGATAGTTTTTCAGATAATTTGCAAAGCTGGTTGTAGCCTCAGTTATCTTGCTATCCAAATATAGTTTCTGCGCCGCAACATAAGACATAGAGTCACGAGTCATTTGGCTTACGTTGCCCTCCAAGCCTAACTTTTGAGCATAATCGAAATAGGCATCGGCATCACCTTTCGAGATATAAATCTCACGAATACCCTGCATTGCACTCTTCGATTGAGCTGATTTAGGCTCTGCCTTTACAACCATATCGTAGTAGGCCAACGCCTTATCACGCTCACCCAAATTCATATAGGCAAGACCCAAATCAGATAACGCCTGTGAGTGATATTTTGAGTTGGGATACTGACCGATAAACTGCTCCAACACTTTAACACCTGCCGCATACTGCTCATCGGCAATGTAGGTGCGGCCCAACTCGTAAGTAGCAGCATCGACATAATCGCCTCTATCGCTACGCACGATTCGCTGCAAAAGGGTTATCTTCTCACTTCGCTTATTCTGCACTCCGAGAGTAATAGCTCGCTGATACTCGGCATAATAACGCTCCATTGTACCCAATTCAGCAGCCTTGTCGTAGCACTCCACGGCTTCGGCGAAACGGCGTGACGCATAATAGACATCACCTCTACGATTGAGAGCGTCGGCACGATATGAGTCGCGGGTAGGATAAGCGGCAAGGAATTTATCGAATGCGCTACCCGCAGCCTCAATATCTTCGCTATTGAAGTAGCAGTAACCCATATTATATTGAGCCATAGCATACTCACGACTACCACGCGGAGCGCGACCCAAATAGCTGCGATAGAGTTGCAATGCCACCCCACTATCACCCTTCGAATAAGCAATCTCACCCAACCAGAATGTAGCCAATGCGCTATACTTGGCATTCGAGCCTACGCTTGTAGATTCCGAAAGCGAAGCCTCGGCCTCCTCCAACTCTCCCTGCGAGTAGGCATCAAGACCATTGAAATATGCAATTTTCTGCAAAGCCAGCAAAGCTTCGTTGTCGGGATTAGGCAAGCTCTTGATAGCCGAGTAAGCCTCAGAATAATTACGCGAGTTATAATATGCAGCAATCAATAGCTGGTGAGCCTCATTTGCACGAGGTGATGAAGGGTGCTGGTCGATATAACGGGTCAAAACATTGATAGCCTCGTTAAAGACTCCCCCACCCAATTCATACTGCAACTTTCCATAATTGAAGAGGGCATCTTCGGCAATTTCCTTATCGAATGTTGCCGACGAGGCCATTGCAAACGAGTGCATTGCATTGGATTTATCGCCCTCACGCAAATAACAATCGGCCAAATGGTATGATGCATTTTGAGTAAGCATATCATCGGCACCGCAAGCCTCACGCAAATAAGTGGCTGCCTCAGAATAGAGAGTCTGACGATAGAGCGAGTAACCCATAATATAATTCTCCAAACGGCCCATATTGCCTCCGCCCGATTTATATGCGGTCATATACTTCACGGCATTTGCATAGTTACTAAGCTGGAACCACGACTCCGACATCATACGGCGAATCTGCTGAGCCTGCTCATCGGTTGTATTTGTTATCAAGGTATCGCCCTTATCGACAACAGCCTGATAGTTACCGCCCTTAAAATCCAACTGCATAAGATAGAACGGCATCAAATCACGATACTGCGCGCTACCACTCAAAGCCGTAAATCCATTTCTTGCACTTTCCAAATCTCCTGCGGCGTAGGCCATATATGATTTGTAGTAGAGAGCGTGGTCGCCATACTCGGTACCCGGTGCAATACGGCCAAAATATTTACCTGCCTGCTCGTAATCACCTTCGGTGAAGGCCATATAGCCCATACGCAAGTCGTATTTTTCACGATTTTGGATATCCAAACGCTCGTAATGCACCTTCGATAGTTCCTCCTTTGCACTTGCCATATCGCCGACCATACAATGGTTAGCACCGAGTGCAAACTGCACCTCGTTAGCATACGATGAGCCGTGATGCTCGGCCAAAAAGCGTTTCATTCTGCTCTCGGCATCTTTCAATTTAAGTTGCGAATCGCACAATGCCAAATAGTAGTCAATCTGCTCAATTCGTGCTCTATCCTTAATCGAAGATAGTTCGGCACGCAAAGCCGAGAGTTCTGCACGAGCCTCGGTCCAATGGTCGAAATTATAGAGCGAAATGGCACGTTTGAGCGCATAGTCCGACGATGAAGTTTGGGCATTGGCCTGCAACCAACCACCACATACCAACAAGGTCGCCAATATGAATATTTTTTTACCCATAATTTTCACGTTTTATACAACTTGCAAAGATAATTATTTTGATGCAAACGGTCAACAAAGGAACGATTATTGTCTGCACATTATTGTACAAAATAGACACAAGTTGCCCACAAGCTGCTCGTGTCGCAATATTTCACAACAAAATTTATATCTTATGAGCAACACACAAAGAGTTACCGTTGAACTTAAAAACGGCAAATTCCGATTGGCCGAAGGCCTCAAAGCAGATGACCTTAACCCCAAAGCCCTTATACTCTACTCGGCGGCACAATGCGCTGGACTGACAATTATGGGTATGTTACGCAAAGACAACGTAATTCCCAAAAGGTTTGAAATATCGGTCGAAGGAGTTCTCGACACCCCTACTTTGGCAGCCGAAAGTCGTTACCGCAGTTTCAATATTGCATACGGCATAGAATGCAAGAGTTTAGCAGACCAGAATACAGTAAGTTATGCCGTACGCGAAGCGCAAGAGAGCCGATGCGGAGTGGTGGCAATGTTAAAGATGATAGCACCCGTAGCTCACGAAATCTCAATCGTAAGTTCAGAATCGGTAAATGTATAAACAGGCAAGATTATAAACAGATAAGGGTTACCCAACAAATTTGTCGGACAACCCCTATCTGTTTATTGCAGACACTACTACTCAACATCTACCATCACAAAATTCTGACGTGCATCGGCCTCCTCGGTGCGAATCTCGACGTTTGTAAATTTCACATTACGAGCGTGACGCACAAAAAATCCCTTTGCAGGAAGTCGTCCCCACATTGTAGCCTCAGGGTAACTCTTTTCGTGCTCATTGGCTATATTCTTATTGATTTGTGGTAGCATCTCGGCAGTTACGCCGCCCTTATGATGAATTGAGATGTTATCGAGATGGATATTCTCGACCGGATAACCCGGTAAACCAGTAATTGAGCAACCCGTTGGACCAGCGTTGCGAACCTGCACATTGCTAATATGCACTCCGCTGATTTTACCCACGTTTTCAATCTTTTGTCCCTCCTTATAACCGCGAGCGCGATTACCCAAACGGATAAAAATTGGCGACTCGGTCTCCTCTACAATGATATTGCTCACTGTTACATTCTCCAACACACCTCCGTCAACCATTTCGAGCGAGATGGCCGAAATACCATTCCATCGGCCAAAGACTTTTTCACTCTGGTCGTAGCTTGGTTTCACTACGATATTAGAGATGTTGATATTGCGGAATCCACCGTTAGTCTCAGTACCCAACTTAATGGCATTACAGTGTGTCGAAACCACACAATTTGAGATTGTGATGTTTTCACACAAGCGGGGCGAAGTACTTTTAAGCACTATTCCGTCATCGTCGGAATCGGAAATAAGGTTTGAGACTACTACCTCGTGGCAACCGTCTAAATCAAGTGCGTCATTGTTGCAGTTGTTACGATTGTAGATTGTCACTCCATCGATTTTCACACGGTCACACGCCAAGAAATGTTGCATCCAACACCCTGAGTTACGCATCGTAATATTGCGAATCGTTATATCCTGACTCTGAATAAATCTAAGCAGATGTGGACGAGTGATACCCTCATCGGTTTCAGCGGTTTTCTTGAACTTACGACCTCTGCCATCAATCGTTCCGTAACCATCAATAACCACATTGCTCACCTTGTCGGCAAAAATAAGCTGAATTGTCTGATGCTGAGTACGAAGCGACACATAGTCGGTATTAATCGGCTGGTAATCTTCCAAATTGGTGCTACCATAGAGTGTTGCACCGTGCTCCAAATGGAGATGGACATTACTTTTCAAGAAAATTGAGCCAATAGTATATCCACCTGCGGGAATAACCACTCGGCCACCACCTGCCGCCGAACAGGCATCGATTGCACGCTGTACGGCCTTTGTACTGAGTTTCGAGGTATCGCGAACTGCACCATATTTTAGGATATTAAAGTCTGCCGCCTGCACCGAAAAAGCCGCAAACGCCATAGTCACAAATATTAATAACGCTTTTCTCATATCGAGTTGTGAGTTAGGTTTTGAATTATTGTTAACTATCTATCAAATCTTTGGTTCCCAGCCTTTTTGGTATTTGCGGCCCCAAAGTTTATTAATATGGCCATCGGCATTGAGAATGCGGCCTGAGGTGGGATCGATTTCAAGTTGTTTACCTGTGCGCTGGGCTATATTACCATACTGAACAAGTTGTGTACTGATACAAGCATCAACAATATTTGAGTTGAGCTTCTCTCCCCTCTTCATTCCTGCAAACCAATTTCTGAAATGGAACATATCGAGAGCCTCTGATGGATTGAGCAAATTACCCTCCTCAAACTTCAAGTCGCTCTTTACCTCCTTGATTCGCCTACCCTTAATATCGTTAAGTATATACCCGTTACCACTACCCAAAAGCAGCGTGCCACTCTCGCCATAGAAAGCCACTCCACAACCTAAGTTATCTACGGGTTGCAGGTTGCAGCTACGGCCCTCCCACGAGCCTGATGCCTTATCGCCAAATTGGTAGGTAATAAGTTGTGTATCGGGGCATTCCCAATCGTCTTGATAACGATAACGACCACCCACCGAAGAGACCTTGGTTGGATACTCTACATCTAACCCCCAACGCATCAAATCGACAAAATGAGTTCCATTGTTTAACGCCTCGCCTGTCCCCCAATGCCAAAACCAATGCCAATTATAGTGTACGATGTTATCACGGAACTCGCGACGAGGTGCTGGGCCCTGCCACAAATCCCAATCCAGCCAATCGGGCACAGGAGCGGCTTTACCCACACCTATCGAAGCTCGATTGTTGGTGTACCACGATTTAGCATAAAGTACCTTGCCGATTGTACCAGAACGCACCTCATTGATAGCAGCCTTAACATTGGGCCACGAGCGACGCTGATTGCCAACCTGCACGACACGATTAAATTTCGATGCCGCGCGAATCAACATTTCATTCTCGGCAGGATTATGGCTTGTGGGTTTCTCCAAATAGACGTGCTTACCCGCCTGCATAGCCATAATGGCTGCGGGAGCGTGCCAATGGTCGGGGGTTGCTATACATACGGCCTCAAACTCATTGGATTCAAGCATTTTGCGAATATCCTTTTCACCCTTTGGGGTCTTACCCGTAATATTTTTGACCGCCTGCTGACACTTTGCCAATGCTCTGGAATCGACATCGCAGATATATGTAACTTCGCACTCGGGCAATTTGGCCAAGCACTCTGCAATAGCTCGTCCACGCGAATTTACGCCAATAACACCGATGCGGATTTTCTCGTTTGCTCCAACGATATTATTATATGAATTTGCAGAAAATGCCGATGTCACACCGCCCAAAGAGACAGTTGCAGCTCCTGCAAAGGCGTGTTTTAGGAAATCTTTTCTTGTCAACATAGTTATCTAAGGTTTTGTAGTTTTCTTTTGTAAAGTTAGCAAAAATTATTTGCTGTGGTTATTTATCATACTTTTTAAGGAGCTTTTTTGCATCTTTTGCGCCCACACGCATCGCCTCCTCGATGGCGACAACTTTGCCACCTCGCTCCTTACTCATATTTGAGGCCTTCATAAAGGCAAATATTTCGATGGTCTCCTCCTTGCTTATTGGCACTTTGCCTGTGCGGAAATATCGGAGTATCTCTTCTAAAAGAGGTTTGTAACCCACATAATCTCCAATAGGACAAACAACACTCTTGTCGGTATAAGCCGTTCCGACATAGCCACCCACGCCCTCAACAATTGCGCGAAATGTACCGATTCGGCCATCTGTCCACTCTCCCGTAACGACGTCTCCATATTGGCTTGACATACGGGCCACCTGCTTGCAACCTATTCCCATAATTGTATAGAGTGTCTCAACACCGTGAATGCCATAAAATCCGAAATCGGGGTGAGTAGGCTCTGGTTTGTGAGGAGATGTGCAATCTGCGCCCAAAACCTTACCATACTCACCACGACGCAACTTTTGATTGACCGGAGAATAGCGCAAAGCCGAAGACGAGAAGAAGGTCGCTCCATACTTTTCGGCCATCGCATAGATAGCAATTGCATCGGCCAATGTCGCACCTAACGGTTTGTCGATAAAGCAGGGTTTTCCTGCACGAAACACCTGAATAGCCTGTTCCAAATGAGGATTACCGTCGTTTGTCTCCAAAAGTACGCAATCGACCTCTTTGAGCAACTCATCAATCGAATCCACAATCTTCACACCGTGAGCCTTAACCTTTTCAATATAGCCGGGTATGCGTTTATAGCTCGACTCAATCGTGCGCGAGCCATAAGGATATGCAGCCACGATTTTGAATCCCTCGGCCCAACTCTCTTTGCCGCCGTTTATAAGTTCGGTAAATGCTGTTGAGTGAGATGTATCCAATCCAATAATACCAATACGCACCACCTGCTGCGAAAAAGCTGTAACACAAAGCGATAGAAGAATACAAAATAGTGAGAATTTTCGTTTCATAGATTTTAATTGTTAGCTGGTTATATTTCGTGGTTGGTTGTATTTTCGAGCAACATCGAGATTGACACTCATACAAAGTTAATAATTGATATGGATATTACAAAACATTTTTACTGTGTAATTATACATTAAAAACCGCGAAAAATATACAGACTATGAGTGATTCTGCGCAATAGCAACAGATTTGGTAGTAAGAGTGGTAGCAAAACAAATCGTAAGAGGTATAACTTCCAAAATTTAGCGGGATTGGCTTCGCTTTATACGGGATTGACGCAGTCGCTCCGCTTAACTGCGTCTTTCCCTTGGAGTCCTCGGCAATGTGCAACAAGAAAGCCGTACTTTGTACGGCATTTTTTGTTATAAGAGCGACTATTTGTGAGCAAGCTCCCATAGTCGCTTTTACAACAAAAGCCACTCTTACGAGTGGCTTTCTTGTTGCGCATTGCGCTCGTGATTCCGGCGGGATTCGAACCCACGACCCACAGCTTAGAAGGCTGTTGCTCTATCCAACTGAGCTACGGAACCATCAACAACGCCATTGCGGCATTTGCGATGCAAAAATAAATCATTTATTTCTTTTATCCAAAATTAATCGCAAATTACACGATTTGTTATGCATTTATCATCGTTTTAACGATGTCGTAGGGCCAATTCACGCTCCATATCCTCTATCGAGCAACCCATCTGCTCCATCAGCACAAGCAGGTGATAAATCATATCCGAAGCCTCATAGATAAATCTATCGCGGTTGCCATCTACTGCCTCAACTACGCTCTCTACGGCCTCCTCGCCCACCTTCTGTGCAATCTTCTTCACACCCTTGATAAAGAGTTTGGTAGTGTAAGAGCCCTCGGGCATATCGCGGTGACGCTGCTGCACAACACTTTGCAAACGACGGATAAAGCCTTCATCTTCGGGGGTATCGAAGCAGCTGGTTGTTCCTCGGTGGCAAGTTGGACCAATCGGATTGGCCTTCACAAGAAGTGTATCGCTATCGCAATCGGCATACACCGAGACAATATTCAAGTAGTGACCGCTGGTCTCGCCCTTTGTCCAAAGGGTATTTCGTGTACGAGAAAAGAAGGTAACGCGCCCCTCAGCCATCGACTTATCGAAAGCCTCGCGATTCATATATCCGAGCATCAGCACCTTCAACGTTACGGCATCTTGCACAATTACTGGCAACAGGCCATCGGCACATTTATCGAGCTTAAAATCATCGAACTTTAACATCTTACATCAATATTTAATCGTTTCAACTCCTGTTTCAAATCGCCCACTGTAATCTCGCCAAAGTGGAAGATACTTGCGGCCAATGCTGCATCGGCTCGTCCACGAGTAAGTACATCGGCAATATCGGCCACCGAGCCAGCTCCTCCCGATGCAATAATAGGGATTGTAATCTGCTCCGACAGAGCTGCAAAAGTCTCGCACGGATAGCCTGAGCGAGTTCCATCGTGGTTCATCGAGGTAAAGAGAATCTCGCCCGCTCCTCGCTGCTCAGCCTCGCGCGCCCACGCGAACAACTCCTTGTCGCTTGGGCGGCTACCCCCGTGTGTAGTTGCTCGCCACACACCATCGTCCATCTGACGGGCATCGATAGCTACCACGACAAATTGACTTCCATAACGTGCCGCAATAGAATCAATAAGCGACGGATTAGCAATAGCGGCACTGTTGATTGAAATTTTATCGGCACCCGCATCGAGCAGGCGTGAAGCATCGTCCAATGACGAGATTCCTCCGCCTACGGTAAATGGGATATTTATTCCATCGGCTATACGTTCCACCAATTTTGTAAAGGTATTACGGCCCTCGCGAGTGGCACTGATATCAAGATAGACCAACTCGTCTGCACCACTGCGGGCATAATACTGCCCCAGCTGTACAGCATCGCCCACATCGCGCAAATCAACAAAATTCACGCCTTTCACCGTACGGCCCTCCTTAACATCTAAGCAGGGGATTATGCGTTTAGCAACCATCGCTCAATATCTTTTAGTGTTATACGATTTTCATATATCGCCTTACCGACTATCACTCTGCGCAGACGTAACTCGCTGAGTCGCTCAATATCGGCCATCGAACTAATACCCCCCGAAACGGTAAAATCAACGCCCCCGTAACGGCTCTGCAAATCTGTGTAAAGGTCAAACGAAGGGCCTTCGAGCATTCCATCTTTGCTGATGTCGGTGCAGATTACTTGGCTAAGTCCGTGCGGAAGAAAACCATCGACCAACTGTTCGATTGTAACACCCAAATCCTCCTGCCAACCATTCACCGAGACTTTACCATCGCGCACATCGGCTCCCAAAACCATCTTCTCTGCTCCAAACATATCCAACCACTCGGCAAATAGTTCGGGGGTGCGAGCCGCCACACTGCCTACAATTGCGTATGTTGCCCCATAGTCGAATAAGGCACGAAGTGACTCCTCGCTCTTGATACCTCCACCCCACTCAATCTCAACAGATGCCCCTATGGCCATCTTTTCGAGGGTTTTCAGATTTTTTGGTGAAGATGATTTTGCGCCATCAAGGTCAACAACGTGGATACGCTTCACTCCACAATCGGCATAGCGTTTAGCCATATCGACTGGTGAAGAGTCGTAAACCTTCGAACGGGAATAATCACCTTGCGATAGGCGCACGCAACGCCCTTCTATAATGTCAATTGCAGGAATTATCTCAATCATAACATCAATTAAATTTATACCGACTTCAAGAAGTTCTCAATTATACGCTCTCCCACATCACCACTCTTTTCGGGGTGGAACTGTGTACCATAAAAGTTCTCGTATTTAAGTGCTGCACTGAACATTACGCCGTGTGTAGTGGTGGCAATCGTATCGGGGCATAACTCTGGATAATATGAGTGAACAAAATAGACATATTCGCCACCATCGATACCCTTAAAGAGTTTCGATTCGAGATTAGAGATTCTATTCCAACCCATATGAGGCACTTTCAATTCTGGCGTAGGCACGAAACGTTTAACGTGAGAATCGAATATGTTTAGGCAATCACAATCACCCTCCTCGCTATGGCGGCACATAACCTGCATTCCCACACATATACCCAAAACAGGGCGACGCAACGAGCGGATAACTTGCGTAAGGTCGGCTTTACGGAGATTCTCCATTGCCTCGGCAGCATTGCCAACTCCCGGGAGTAGCACTCTGTCGGCCGAGCGGATAACATCGGCATCGGCTGTAACCGTAAATTCTGCACCTAATCGTTTGAGAGCATTCTCCACCGAGCGGAGATTTCCCATTTTATAATCTATAATTGCAATCATAAAAATACTATATAACCTTTTTACACACTCCCTCCCCCTTCGGGGACTCCCTCTAATTTAGAGGGAGAGTTTTTATTTATATCTAATAACTTATTCTCAACTTTTTGTACAATGCTGTCAATTACCACTTCCTGACATTGCCATAAAAATCTATTTTCAAATCTCATCACCTCTATACCCAATTTAGACAAATAACAATCTCGTTCACTATCGTGTTGATATCCACTATCGGTATAATGATTATATCCATCTAACTCTATTGCCAATTTAAGAAAAGGGCAATAAAAATCTAATATGTACGGGCCAACAGAGAACTGCCTACGCCACCTTATGCCCATAATTTTATCACCCTTTAAAATCCGCCACATCACAGCTTCAGCGGGTGTTAAATTATTACGCAATAATCGACGTTTTTCCTTATGTTCGGCAATATTATTTAATCGTATTTTCTTCATAACAATTACAACTCCTCCTCTAACGTAGAGGAGGTGTCACGAAGTGACGGAGGAGTGCGTTAATCTCAATTTATCTGCTTTGTTTTTAGGCACTTCTATAACACTCCTTTGCTTGATGGGAGCTGATACGAAAACACATCGCGACGTACTGCCATCTTCAACGCACGGGCAAACGCCTTGAACACTCCCTCAATAAGATGATGATTATTCTCACCCTTCGCCTCGATATGTAGATTGCAACGCATAGCAACACACATCGACTTGAAGAAGTGCTTGAACATCTCAGTTGGCACATCACCTACCCTTTCACGCGTAAACTCCACGCCCCACACAAAATCGGCACGACCTCCAAAATCAATCAACACCATAGCACGGCACTCGTCCATCGGCAACACAAAACCGTAACGGTCGATACCTCGCTTTGAACCCAAAGCCTGCAAAATAGCCTCGCCCAACACGATTGCGACATCTTCGATGGTGTGATGTTCGTCAACCTCCAAATCACCCTTGCACTCAACCGTAAGCGACATTCCAGAGTGATGGACAATCTGCCATAACATATGGTCGAAGAATTTTAAGCCTGTGTCAATATTCGATTCGCCCTTGCCATCGATATCCAATTCAACGCGAATATCGGTCTCCGATGTTTTGCGGACAATAGTGGCACTGCGCTCGGTTTGACGCAAGAACTCGGCAATCTCGCTCCATCGTTTGGTAGCAAGCACACAAGTCGAAGCAAAGGCTTTATCCTTCAACATCTCGTCTGCCACCGACTTCGATTGCAACAAGATAGCTTTTGCACCGAGGTTATATGCCAACTCAACATCGGTTGCCCTATCGCCAATCACATAACTCGACGCCAAATCGTATTCGCCTGAAAGATATTTTCCAAACATTCCTATTCCGGGCTTACGAGTGGGAGCATTCTCTTGCGGGAAGGTGGGGTCAATAAGCTGGTCATCGAAAAAGACACCCTCACCCGCCAATGTTCGCATCATCTTGGTATGAGCAGGCCAAAAAGTCTCTTCGGGAAAAGCCTCCGTACCCAGTCCATCTTGATTCGAGGCCAGCACAAGCTCATAGTCGAGTTCCGACACCGATTTCAAGCCCGAAATAGCACCAGCGACAAACTCCAACTTCTCCAAAGAATCAACCTGATAATCCTCAGGCGGCTCAACGAGAATAGTTCCGTCTCGGTCAACGAACAACACTCTTTTTTTCATATACGTCAAGTGATTTTATCAATTTCACATTCTCTTCGGGAGTTCCGATGGTCACACGCAGTGTCCCCTCGCAACCCCTCACCCGATTGCGGTTACGGACAATGATTCCATCTGCAATAAGGTGATTGTAAATAGCATCGGCATCATCAACCTTCACAAGCAGGAAATTAGCATCACTGGGATATACCTTCTCCACAAACGACAATTCTTGCAATTTTTCGGCTACAACCTTGCGCTCGGACACAATCTCGGCCACCTTATCGTCGATAGGATTCGAGAGCAGCTCCTCGACAATTTGCAGAGCTGCTTGATTGATATTATAGGGGTATTTCACCTGTGACATTATCTCCACAACACGCCTATCGGCCAAAGCCAAGCCCAATCTCAGGCCAGCCATAGCCCACGCCTTCGACAAGGTTTGCAACACTACGATATTGGGGTGAGAGGCTATTGCACCTACAAGGCTCTCCTGCTCGGCAAAATCGATATATGCCTCATCAACGACAAGCATTCCCTCGAACTCCTCAGCCAAACGCAAGATACTCTCTCGCGGAAATGAGTTACCCGTAGGATTATTGGGCGAGCATATAAACATCAATCGTGTATGCCCGTCACACGCAGCCAACAACACCTCACAAGGAAGCGAATACCCCTCCCCGAGCTGCACCTCACGCATCTGCACATTATTGATTGCAGCAGCTACTTTATACATTCCATAGCTTGGAGCAATCGCCACAGCATTATCTTCGGCAGGCTCGCAAAAGACCCTAAACATCAAATCGATAGCCTCATCGCTACCGTTCCCGATGAATATATTTTCGGCGTTCACACCCTTCTTCTTCGACAAAATAGCTTTCAAACGCTTCTGATGCGGGTCGGGATAGCGGTTATATCCGTTTTGGTAAGGGCTCTCGTTAGCATCTAAGAATACGCCCAACTCTCCCTGATACTCATCACGAGCCGTAGAGTATGGCGACAAAGCCGCGATGTTAGCTCTTACGATAGATTCTATGGTTTGGATTTTCATACTTAACATTTTTTTATTCTCACCCGTGCCGCAGCAGCGTGTGCCTGTAAACCCTCAGCCTCAGCCATAGCAATTATGGTGGGAGCAAGAGATTTGATACCCTCCTGAGAGAGCTCCTGAATAGTCATTTTACGCATAAAGCTATCGATATTCACTCCACTGCACGAATGAGCCCAGCCCGATGTGGGAAGGGTATGATTAGTTCCCGAAGCGTAATCGCCTGCACTCTCAGGCGAATAATTACCGATAAAGATACTACCAGCCGCAGTGATTTCACTGGCTACTCCCCACGCATCACGCATTGATATTATGAGGTGTTCAGCGGCATACTCATTGGCAAATGCTATCATCTGCTCTCGGCTATCAAATACCACACATCGGCTATGCGCCAACGACTCGGCCACATAATCGACTCTATCCAATTCGGTTGCCTGACGCTCAACCTCCGAGGCTATTTGCTCGGCAAGAGCCAAACTATTGCAGACAACCATAGCCTGACTATCCCAACCGTGTTCGGCCTGAGAGAGCATATCCGAAGCTACAAACTCCGCATCGGCCGACTTGTCGGCCATAACCATCACCTCAGATGGGCCAGCAGGCATATCTATCGAAGTATTACGGCCGCTGACAAGTTGCTTGGCCAATGTGACATAACGATTACCCGGGCCGAAGATTTTATCTACCTTCGGGATTGATTCCGTTCCGTATGCCATAGCTGCCACAGCCTGCGCACCACCCACTTTGAAGATGCGTGACACGCCACAACGAGATGCAGCATAAAGCACCTCCGACGCCACCCTACCCTGCTTATTGGTTGGGGTGCAGAGTATTATCTCGCGGCAACCCGCAATCTTGGCTGGCAGAGCAAGCATCAACACCGTTGAGAACAACGGAGCTGTACCGCCCGGAATATACAATCCAACCCTTTGAATAGCCACAGGTCGCTGAACGCAGACAACTCCACGCTGCGTTTCAACCCTCACCTCGCTCGGCATTTGAGCCTCGTGGAACGCCGAGATGTTTTTCATAGCCACCTCAATTGCCTGCTTCACCTGCTCACTCACCTGCTCCGAAGCCCACTCTATCTCCTCGGCCGACACCTCCAACTGCGAGAGCTGCACACCATCAATCTGCTCGGCCAAAGTTCTGATTGCCGAATCACCTTGCTTGGCCACCTGCTCGACAATCACTGCCACACGCTCAGCTACGAGCGAGTTATCTTGCTCGGCACGTCGGCACAATTCAGCCCACTGCTCAGGTTGTGGATTTTCATAAATTTTCATAGGTCTATGGAATTATCTTATCCAACGTAAGCACCAAAATACCCTCGGCTCCGATAGCCTTCAATTGGCGCACCTTTTCCCACAAATCGGCCGAATCAACAACCGAGTGTAACGAACACCACCCCTCAGCAGCCAACGGCATCACCGTTGGGCTACGCATAGCGGGCAAAATCTTAACAGCCTCGTCGAGTGCTGCGGTAGGTATATTCATCAGAAGATACTTCTTGCCTCGGCTCACTCGCTCCGACTCAATGCGGAACAAAAGTTCGTTCAATATCTCACGCTCTTCGTCTGTAAGATTGCGATTGGCGATAAGTACCGCCTCCGACTCAAAGACCCGCTCTACCTCCTTCAAGCCATTCGACACCAACGTACCTCCCGATGAAACAATATCGAAGATAGCATCGGCAATACCAGCAGCAGGCGCAATCTCCACAGAGCCTGTAATTACGGCCAAAGTTGCCTCAACACCGTTTTCGGCCAAAAATTTGGATAGGATTTCGGGATACGATGTAGCAATCTTCTTACCCTGAAAATACTCCACACCTGTATATTCATCAGCCTTGGGAATTGCAAGCGAGATACGGCAACCTCCAAATCCCAATTTGGCAACAACCTCCACATCGCAGCCTCGCTCGGCCACCTCGTTCATACCCACAATACCCAACGAGGCTGTACCGTTGGCTACCACCTGCGGGATATCGTCATCGCGCAAATACAACACCTCGATTGGAAAATTTGCCGCCTTCGAAAGGAATTTTCGCTTCGCCCCCTCGACATCAATGCCAATTTCGCGCATTAGCTCCACACTCTGCTCGTTCAAGCGACCTTTGGTTTGGATTGCAATTCTCAACATAACTTCACCTAAATTTATTTATTTTACCTATTCTTCTACTTTTTGCCGTTTACTACTATCACAGCTCGATTTAACAAAAAAGGCCTACCTCTACGGTAAGCCTTAAATATTGATGTTATCTACCACACACAACGACCTACCGTACCTCTTGCAAGATATGGTGATGGTGATGGATATTGATAGCTGTAATCATAACTCACTATTTGTTTTAGCAAATATACAAATTAATCTCTATAATTGTTCACTATTTGCAAAAAAATTTAATTTCTTGCATAATAAAGCGAATAAATATGCAAGTTTTATGATTTCACATTAAATCCTCGAAGCTCTGTAACGTCAACATTGCCAAATGTAAACGGCTCATATAGACAATTTACGATACAGGAGCTTCGCCTTCAACATTGAGGTTTACCTTTACATATTTATAACCTCTGTGTGCCAGTTCAAGCGACACACCCAGCTCAAAGAATACCCTTACCACACGCGCAAACAGATGGAATGCCATCACGCTCTGTGGCTCGATACCCTCCTTGCGAATCATAGTCTGAGCTGTATTGGCACACTTGCGGATTACGCTTTCGAGTTTCTGATTCTCCTCGCTATCAAGCGCATAACCCACCAAGCACTCAATGACATATTCGTCCAAGCAGTCGAAACCGCGAGGCTTCGACATCAAAGAATACCAATCCTCGGTATCCTTATACTCTCCCCACGACTTATCCCATAGCACCGCTGCACCCATACCCACATAGCAAGCCCATGCAATGGCAGCCGATGGATACTCGGCAATCTGCGGAACAGCATCGACCATATATTCGGGTGCCGATGTGCGCCACTTCTCGTTCAACTCCTCGACCATGAGTATCTTGCCGTCCAACATACCGTCGGCCGTACACTGCTTAACAAGCGTATCGGATAACTTCTCGGTAAATGAGTTCAAAAAGGCTAAATCTTTCTCCTCCATATCGTAATTACATCAAGCCCAACTTAAATACAATCTTCTGGCAATAGGTCTGCTCGGGGGTCAACACAACCGACGGGAAACGAGGCTCATTGACTGCATTTGGATAGTTCTGGCACTCGATAGCCACTCCGGCATAATCCTTATAGCGGCTACCCGACTTAGTTACGGGACAACCGCCCTCCAACCAGTTACCTGTATAGACCATAGCACCTGCCTGCGACGAAAGAACCTCGACCTTACGACCAGTAGCCTCGCAACGAAGCTCTCCCACCTCGGCCAAGATATTAGGCTTCCAGTTGTCCAATACGAAGAAGTGGTCATAACCCTTGAAATCCTTCATATGGTTAAACTCCGAGAGAATCTCATCGCCAAACTTACGCCACGATGTGAAATCCTGTGGAGTACCCTTCACATCGAGATACTCGCCCGTAGGAATCTGCGTGGGATCCATCTCCAACACGCGTGAACAGTTCAGACGCAACTCGTGGTCGAGAATATCCTTGCCGCTGCCCTCACCTGCCAAATTCCAATAGACGTGGTTGGTGAGGTTGACAACAGTGGTCTTATTGGTACGAGCCATATAGGTAATCTCCAACTCGTCATCATCGCTGAAATAGTAGCCAGCCTCGACATACAACTCACCCGGATAGTTCTGCTCGCCATCTTCCGAAGTGCGAGAGAATACCACACGGTTGGTCTCAACACGGCTCTCCCACAACTGATTGGCAAAACCCTTTGAGCCACCGTGAAGATGGTTAGGGCCATTGTTGATTTCGAGATTATACTCTACGCCCTCGATAGTCATCTTACCCTTAGCAATACGGTTAGCGACACGACCTACGCTCTTACCGCTGGCTGCACCATCACCAAAATAGCTCATTGGCTCTTTATAGCCGAGTACGATATCATCAATCTTGCCATCGCGGTCGGGTGACTTAACCGACACGATTGATGCTCCGATATTGCAGAGCTGCACCTCGCAACCATTGGCATTGCGAATAGTATAGATAACGATTGCCTCGCCCTCAGGGGTAGCACCCCAAATGTGTTGTAGAATCTCCATTATTCGATAGGTTTTAGGTTTTCCAAAATATAATCAATACGCTTCAAGCACTCCTCGCGGCCGATAAAGGCGGTAACGTCGTACATACCCGGGCCCTTACCAGCACCCACCAACGCCAAACGCAGTGTGTTCATAATCTGACCCATACCATACTCCTTCTCGGCGATCCAAGCACCTACAATAGCCTCGGTATTCTCTTTCGAGAAATCCTCGATTCCTGCCAACACCTCGCGAAGTTCCTTCAAACGGGCTGGATTTTCGCCCTTCCAATACTTTTTGGTCTGCTTCTCCTCGTAAGAAGTGGGAGCTACAAAAAAATATGAGGTCAAATCCCACAAATCGCCGATAAAAGTGGCACGCTCCTTCATAATGCCAGCAGCTTTACCGGCCAACTCATCGCTGGTCTCCACTCCATTCTCGCGCAAAATTGGCTGGAACAACTCGGCCAACTCCTCATCGCTCTTATGGTGCATATACTGTGCATTGAACCACTTTGCCTTGTCGGGTTGGAAACGCGCTCCCGACTTCGACACGCGGTCCAAAGAGAAGCCGTCGATAAGCTCCTGCATAGAGAAAATCTCCTGCTCTGTACCCGGATTCCAGCCCAATAGAGCCAACATATTCACGAATGCCTCGGCAAAATAGCCGTCCTCGCGATAGCCGTGTGCTGTCTCGCCCGTAGAGGGAGACTTCCAGAACAATGGGAACACAGGGAAGCCCATCTTATCGCCATCACGTTTCGAGAGCTTACCACCACCCGTAGGTTTCAAAAGCAATGGCAAGTGAGCAAACTGAGGCTGCGAATCGGCCCAACCGAAAGCCTTATAAAGCAGATAGTGCAACGGGAGTGATGGCAACCACTCCTCGCCACGAATGACGTGAGAAATCTCCATCAGGTGGTCATCAACGATGTTGGCCAAGTGGTATGTTGGCAACTGGTCGGCACTCTTATAAAGCACCTTATCGTCCAAAGTAGAGGTGTTGACTTTAACGTGGCCACGAATCAAGTCGTCCATCTCGACAATCTCGTTCTCAGGCATCTTGAAACGTACAACCCAAATATCGCCACGAGCAATTCGCTCCTCAACCTCCTCAGCCGAAAGGCTCAACGAAGTAGGCAACTTCTCGCGGACAGAGTAGTTGTAAGCAAAGGTTTGGCCCTCGGCCTCAGCCTGCTTACGCAGAGCGTCCAACTCCTCCGCTGTATCGAAAGCATAGTATGCCCAGCCAGCCTCAACAAGCTGCTTTGCGTACTTCAAATAAATCTCCTTGCGCTCACTCTGACGATATGGAGAGTGTGGGCCACCAACGCCTACACCTTCGTCAATCTCGATGCCGCACCATTTCAAAGAGTCGATAATATACTCTTCTGCTCCGGGTACGAAACGCTGTGAATCGGTATCCTCGATACGAAGAATCATCTTGCCGCCGTGACGACGAGCAAACAAATAGTTATAAAGTGCCGTACGCACACCGCCCATATGAAGGGGACCCGTCGGAGACGGAGCAAAACGTACTCTAACTTCTCTTGACATAATTTTCTATCTATTTTAGTTTCTTATTTATTTTCTCTCTTCTCTTTTATTTTAAGCCACACCGCAAACACAAGCGATTTGTATCATTCTCCAAATCTCCATAATATCTAAGTCCCAATACGTTTCCCACATTTACGGCATCAAAGAATAGCGAACTATTTAACTCGGTACTCCACCTTCATTGTAATACGAGCCTTCTTCTGACGGCTTGATGTATTAAACGAGCCTCCCGCCAAAAACTCCTCATTGGAGTTTGCACCTGTAATCTGGAAGACTCCCATCTTTGCCGATGCTACACGGCCAATATTCGTTCCTGCATTCTCTGCTATCTTTTCGGCACGAGCTCGGGCATCGGCCGAAGCACTCTCGATAAGCGAAAGCTTCACATCATCGAGCTTGGTGTAGTAATATGACGGCTGGTAGGCCTCAATCGATACACCCTGCGCAATCAATGCGGAGATATCTCGCGAGATACTCTCAACCTTATCAACCTCCGAAGACTCTATCGAAAAACTTTGGCTCAAACGATAGCCCGTAAAACGTTGACCAGCATAATTACCGCTGGCATTATATACAGGCTCGGTCTGCTTGAACACGTTGACAAATTTGAAAGCAATCTGCTCTTTTACCACGCCACGCGAGGTGATAAAGTCCATCACCTTCTGTTTGTTACGCTCCAACTGAGTATATCCCGTAGCCACATCTTGCGTCTCAAAGACAAGTTCTCCATTCCACACAATCAAGTCTGACGAGAACTCCGTTTCGCCCAGTCCCGTTACCACAATGGTATCCTGAGAACGATACTTGTAGGTGTAGGCACGCCCCAAAAGCCACGCCGCCACAACTACGGCAAGCGCGATGATAATGTATTTCACGTTTGTCTTCATAGCACAGAGCAATTCAAAATTCAAAATTCAAAATCACAACCTTTTTAATAATCATTTGGTGAGATTATTTCAACATTCACCCCAACATCCTCTAAAACCTTTTGATTTGTGGTGATGTTTTGAAGATTGCCTCTATTTAACAATCTTATTGTGAGATTATTTCAGCCCGCAACAACCTCACATCTTCCCCACAAGACATTTGATTTGTGGTGATGTTTTGAAGATTGCCTCCTTTTAACAACCTTATTGCGAGATTATTTCAGCCCGCAACGACCTCACATCTATCCCACAAAACACTTGATTTGTGGAGATGTTTTGAAGATTGCTTTATATTTAACTACCTTATTGTGAGATTATTTCAGCGCGCAACAACCTCACATCTATCCCACAAGACATTTGATTTGTGGTGATGTTTTGAAGATTGCCGAAGTGTTGAGAAGCGGAGCATACTTGACGTATGTGAGCATTCTCAACGCGAGCAAGATGCCAAAACAGCCCACAAGGCGAATGTCTTAAACATTGAAGAGGAAGTGCATAATATCCCCGTCCTGCACTATATACTCCTTACCCTCAATTCCAATCTTACCTACATCGCGACAAGCCTTCTCTGAACCGAGAGCTACATAATCATCGTATTTGATAACCTCGGCACGAATGAAACCTCGCTCGAAATCGGTGTGGATAATACCTGCGGTCTGCGGAGCCTTCATACCCTTCACAAAAGTCCAAGCTCGACTCTCGTCGGCACCCGTAGTGAAGAATGTTTGCAGATTGAGCAACTTGTATGCCGCCTTGATAAGACGAGCCACTCCCGACTCCTCCAATCCCATATCCTGCAAAAACATCTGACGCTCCTCGAAATCCTCCAACTCGGCAATATCGGCCTCGGTAGCAGCCGCCACAATCAACATCTCTGCATTCTCGTCGGCAATAGCAGCCTTCACCGCCTCGGTATGCACATTTCCTGAAACAGCACTCGCCTCATCGACATTGCAGACATACAAAACGGGCTTATCGGTAAGCAGATTCAAATCGGCAACCAACTTGCGCTCCTCCTTGTCGGTCTCGACAGTACGAGCCGAGCGACCCTGCTCCAAAGCCTCCTTGAACTGCACGAGCAAATCGTAGCGACGCTTTGCGTTCTTATCGCCTGCGGTAGCCTGCTTCTGACACTTGCCGATGTTATTCTCTACGGTCTCCAAATCCTTCAACTGTAACTCGGTGTCGATAATGCCCTTGTCGCGTACAGGATCAACCGAGCCATCGACGTGGGTAATATTCCCATTCTCGAAGCAACGCAAGACGTGGATAATAGCATTGGTATTGCGGATATTACCCAAAAACTTGTTACCCAAACCTTCGCCCTTTGATGCACCCTTCACCAATCCTGCGATATCGACAATTTCGATAGTTGTAGGGATAACTTTCTTAGGGTTGTCAATCTCGGCCAACTTCACCAGACGCTCATCGGGTACGGTGATAACACCCACATTGGGCTCAATTGTACAGAAGGGAAAGTTTGCCGCCTGTGCCTTTGCATTCGACAGACAGTTGAAAAGAGTTGATTTACCAACATTGGGCAGACCAACTATACCACATTGTAATGCCATTTCGTATCTCTATTTTTGTTATATACATTATTAATCTGACAAAAGTAATGATTTTTGAGCAGACATTGTCAATTTTCGGCCACAAAAATTAGCTTCTCGCTGTAAATACCTCGACATACGCACCCTTTAATGGCTTTTTATTTGCATAAAAGCCGACGAATCACTACATTTGCAACCAAATCGGCCTCTGCGTTCAGAGTGTCGAGCTATGGGAAAGATTTAGGTTTAATAGAAAGATATTATTATGCTAAGCAGAAAGGTAGCTTCACAGCTCAAAGAATTAGAGACTCCGTTCTACTTGTACGACATCAATCTTTTGCGTCAAACTTTGGAGAGTGTTGTATATGAGTCGAACAAATACAACTATAAAGTACACTACGCCATCAAGGCTAACAACGACGATTATCTACTTTCGATTATTCGCGAATTTGGATTGGGCATCGACTGCGCCAGCGGCAACGAGGTACGCAAGGCTATCGAATCGGGATTTGCACCCGATACAATCGTCTATGCAGGCGTAGGAAAGCGCGACAAAGAGATTCGTTACGCTATCGAGCAAGGCATCTTGGCCATCAATAGCGAATCTATTGAGGAATTGCAGGTTATCAACCAGATAGCAGGCGAGATGGGCCGTCGCCCGAACATCGGATTGCGTGTTAATCCCGACATCGACCCCAAGACAAATCGTTGCATCGACACAGGTCAGGCAGATAGTAAGTTCGGTATCTCATACGAGGAGATTATCGAAAATATCGACACCATTAAGGCATTGGAAAATATCAACATTATTGGTATTCATATCCACATCGGCTCGCAGATTCGCGAGTTGCACGTTTTCGAGAATATGTGCAACAAAGCCAACGCCATCGTTGAGAAGTTGGAGTCGCTCTTGGGCTTCCAATTCCGCATCGTTGATGTGGGTGGTGGCTTGGGTATCAACTACGATGTTCCCGAGAATGAGCCTATCCCCAATTTCGCATCACTTTTTGCCATTGTTCACGAATATCTGAACGTGGGTGAAAGAGAGGTACACTTCGAGTTTGGCCGCTCAATTGTCGGTGAGTGCGGAGAGTTGATTACCAGCGTGTTGTACAACAAGACAACAGCCACAGGCCGCCGTCTTCTGATTATCGACGCAAGTATGACCGAGCTTATCCGTCCGATGCTTTACGGCTCATATCACAACATCGAAAATATCACTTCTCAGGAGGATAGTTTCAAGAAATATACGGTTGTGGGTACAGCCTGCGAATCGACCGATGTATTTGACGAAAATGTAAGCCTTCGCAAGAGTAAGCGTGGCGATTTGCTCGCAATCAAATCAGCAGGAGCATATGGCCGTTCAATGGCTTCGGAGTACAATATGCACGAACTCCCACGCGCTGTTTATAGCGACCAACTCGGCTCAAAATAGCTAAAAATAGAGCAATATGTATAAAAATGGCTACCAAAAGTGGCCATTTTCTTTTTTTAATATGGTATATCCACAAAAAAGCACTATCTTTGGAGATAATTTCACAACCAAAAAGTATGAATATAGAGAAGATTAAATCGGAATTTGAGCGTTTGTCGCAAATCATCTCATCGTGGAGCGACAATGAGCCGATTGCGGCTATTGAGCGAGACCTTGCGCTTGATAAGCTTTTGAAGATATACGATATGGTGCGTTTCGCCGAGAACAATAGCGAAAACGACACCCCCATAGCTACCCCTGCCGTCACCAAAGAGCAAGTTGCAACGCCCGAGAGTCCACTTCAAGATGACGAGGAGTTGAACGATGTGGAGGTGGAGTTTATTTTCGCCGACGAGCAGGAGGAGCAGGAGGATTTCGATGTAATTGAGCCCACCACTCCTGAGCCAACGGCATCTCCTGAGCAGGAGAGCAAGCAAGAGGGACAAGAGGAACAAAAGGGACAAGAGGAGCAGAGCGATAAGCCAGCGCAGAAAGAGCAGACCCTCGGTGAAATTTTGGCAGCTACCGTCGCAGCCACAGTTGCATCGGAGCAGACTGAGCCTGCGCAAGAGCAACCTTCACCAGCAGCAATGCCAAAAGAAAAGCCTGCCGCAGCACCAATTCCCACACCACAAGTTGAGCCACAGGTAGAGCCTACCCCAATCAAAGAGATTGAGCCTATCGCCACAGAGAAGAGTGAGCCGCAAACTCCCGCCAAAGCAGAGGCAAAGGCCGCACGTCCGATGAGTAGTCTTTTTGGAGTAGAGGAGCCCAGCCGCAAACCTCGCACAAAGCATCAGCGTATGATGTCGATTTACAACGACACCGAGTCTCGCCCCGAAAAAGTTGTAGATATCTCTAAGATCTTTGATTTGGACATCGACGAGCCTGCGGCAACTCCCCAAAAGAGTGAGGAGCCGAGCACACCAAAAGCAGCCCCAATCATCAAAGAACAAGCACCTGCCATTGCCGACGCAGAGCCAGCGACCACACTTGGCGATGTAATATCTCACACTTCTCAAACACTTGCCGACACCATCGCCGCCCCAACAGCTTTGGGCGAGGAGATTTCACACAAGAACATAAAATCATTGCGTCAGGGCATTGGTCTTAACGACAAGTTCCTTATGATTCGTGACCTGTTTGATGGCAATGCCGACGAGTATGAGCAGGCGATTGATGCCCTTGATGGATTTGACGATTTCGACGACTGCATCATCTATATTGCCGAGAATTTTGCTTGGAATGCAGATTCAGAGGGCGCAAAATTCATTATGCAGCTCTTGGAGCGTAAACTTTCATAAGACCACTGCGGAATGTCGAAACTCTATATCGTACCTACCCCCATTGGCAACCTTGACGATATCACTCTGAGAGCTATAAAAGTCCTCTCGGAGGCTGATTATATTCTTGCCGAGGATACTCGAACAACAGCCTTTTTGCTAAAACATCTTGGCATTGAGAAGAAGCTATACTCGCACCACAAATTCAACGAACACGCCACATCGGCATCGGTAGCAGAGGCTATCGGTGAGGGTCGCACTGTGGCTTTGGTTTCAGACGCAGGAACACCCGGCATATCCGACCCCGGATTTCTGCTTGTGCGTACCTGTGTGGAGGCAGGTATCGAAGTTGAGACTCTTCCGGGTGCTACGGCATTTGTTCCAGCTCTCGTACAGAGTGGATTCCCCTGCGACAGATTCTGCTTTGAGGGATTCCTTCCTCAAAAGAAGGGACGCAGCAAGCGATTGCAGGAGCTTAGTTCGGAGAGCCGCTCCATCATCTTTTACGAGTCGCCTTTCAGAGTTGTAAAGTGCTTGGAGCAACTTGCCGAGACATTTGGCGAGGAGCGCAAGGTATCGGTATCAAGAGAGCTTACAAAGAAGTTCGAGCAGACCGTAAGAGGCACTATTGCCGAGGTCTTGGAGCACTTCCGTCAGCACGAGCCCAAAGGAGAGTTTGTGATTGTGGTAGCAGGCTGCCCCAAACCCGAAAAGGCCGCAAAGCACAACCGTTATGCCTCAGAACAAGACGAAGAGTAACTTAGGGAAGATTTGAAGAGGAATAGACGTGAATTAAGAGTGAGAGAAAAATCTATTTGCATTAAAAAGCACAACGAATGAGCCACGAAAATACGAGTTTTACATTTTTGCAGCGCATTGAATTGGAGACATTGTGGATTGTGTGTCGCTTTATAGCCATACTACCCCACTTTGTCAGACACTACATCATAGGAGGCTTTGTCTATCTGATTTTGGCCTATGTGCTACGTTATCGCCGCAAGGTAATTATGCACAATCTGCGTAATTCGTTTCCCGAAAAGAGCGAAAAACAACTCAATCAGATATGCCTTAACAGCTACAAAAACTTAACCGAGCAGATAATCAACACGCTGGGACAATCGGGTCGCAGCGACGATGAACTTCGCCGCAGAATGTTATTCACGAATGCCGAGCCCACAATGAAGGCCGTCGAGGGTAAAAGCGCAATCTTTATGACAGCACACTACGGCCCGTGGGAGTCGGGTAGCATTGTAAGCCTGAAATTCACCGACCACACCTTCGTTGCTGTGTATCACGAATTAAGCAATCACGTTATCGATGAGCTTTACAAGCGTATTCGCCAGCACACCAACGTCGAGTTGGTTTCGATGAAACGTATGATGCGACACTTCATTGACAATCGTGACAAACGTCCTATGATTATGGGATTAATTGCCGACCAAAATCCAACCATACGACCCAACTTCCACTGGTATAAGTTCTTGCATCAATGGACTGCGTTTTATGAGGGTGCCGAGGTCTTGGCTCTGAAATATTCGCTCCCCGTATATTATTTTTCGCCTCGTAAAATCAAGACTGGATATTACGAAGGCACGTTCACTATGATTTACGACGGCAAGGAAGAGGTTGAGCCCCACACCATAACCGAGCGTTATGCCCGATTGTTGGAGGCCGACATTAACCGTTCACCAGAGATGTGGATTTGGTCGCACCGCAGATGGAAGCACACTCCTCCTGCTGAACTTCTCGCTCAAAAATTTTAATCCGATGAAGCAGACAGCAGTAGTCATACTAAATTGGAACGGGCAGAAGCACTTGGCGCACTATATGCCTTCGGTTGTGAAGCACACCTCAACCGATGCGAGGATTGTGGTTGCTGACAACGGCTCGACCGATGATTCGGTGAGTTTCCTTCAAGAAAACTATCCTTCGGTTGAGATTCTCCGATTGGATAAAAACTATGGTTTTGCCGAAGGTTACAACCGAGCATTACGAGAGATTCAGGCCAAATACTACATTCTGCTCAACTCCGATGTCGAGGTTACAGCTGGCTGGATTGAGCCGCTGATTGAGATGCTACAACAGGACGATGCAATTGCTGCCGTAGCACCTAAGCTCCTGTCAGATGTGGAGCGCGACAAATTTGAGTACGCGGGCGCAGCGGGTGGCTTCATCGACTACTTGGGATACCCTCTATGCCGAGGTAGAATACTCTCAACCATTGAGCAGGATAAGGGCCAATACGATTCGCCAAGAGAGGTATTTTGGGCAAGTGGTGCAGCATTTTGTTGCCGAGCCGAGATTTTCCATAAATTGGGCGGATTCGACAAAGATTTCTTTGCCCATATGGAGGAGATTGACCTCTGTTGGCGTATGCAGCTCGCGGGCTACAAGGTAATGTCGGAGCCTCGCAGTGTGGTGTATCATTTAGGGGGTGGAACACTTCCCAACGAGTCACCTGGCAAACTCTACCTCAACTACCGCAACAACCTTGCGATGCTCTACAAGTGTGCCCCCACAATGCAACGCTTTACAGTTGCCATCTTGCGACCTTTGGCCGATATGCTCTCTGTTTTGATTTATCTGCTCAAAGGCGAGATGAAGTTGGCAGCAGCAACGCTCCGAGCTTATCGTGATTTCTTTGCCCTGCACAAAGAACTTGGCAAGAAACGCAAGGCGGTGCGAAGTAGCAGAGTCGCCGAATCGGGAAATATATACCAAGGCTCGATGGTTGTGCGCTATATGCTTGGCCGACACAAATTTGATAATATGATATAGAAACCATTTCTAACCATCAGATAGTGATGATTCAAAAACTTAAAGAGAAATATTTGGCACTCTCGGCCAATCAAGCAGTAGGCTTTTGGCTTGCGGCGTGGTGGATTATAAACCTTATAGTGGCAGGTGCGAGTGAACTTGCCAACGATGAGGCATATTACCATATCTTTGCTCAAAACCTTGCGTGGGGTTACTTCGACCACCCACCTATGACAGCCCTGCTTGTGTGGCTGGGAGAGCATATATTCAGTGGAGAACTTGGCGTGAGATTCTTCTTTACGATTCTGCAACCGCTATATCTCTATATTTTCTGGATTATAATACGAGATACGGTCGCTACATCTCGCTCACTTTCGCGACAAGACGGCGAACTATATGCAATGATTTCATCAGCAATGTTGATTCTGCAACTATATGGATTGATAGCAGTACCCGATGGGCCATTGATGTTCTTTACGGCGATATTCCTGCTTACGTTCAAGCTATTCACCGAATCGAAGCGATTTGCGTGGTTAATGATGGGCGTAGCACTCGGACTGCTGGCTCTGAGCAAGTATCACGGAGCATTGGTGCTGATTTTCGCACTCCTTGCCAATGTGAAATGGTTGCTCAAAAGCCCAAAGAAAATCGGCGAACTAGCGCTGAGTGGCGTGGTGGCATTGGCTATCATCACACCCCACCTTATGTGGCAGGGGCAGCACGATTGGGTATCGTTTGCATATCATCTCTCCGACCGCAATAGCATATTCGAGATAGAGAACATAACCGACTATGTGGTGAACATTTTGGTTGTCTTCTCGCCATTCTTTGTGCCACTATGGGTGCAATCGATGCGCAAAGTGGGAGCTTCGACACCCATAACCCGCACACTTAAACTCTATCCTGCGGCATTTTTCATCTTCTTTGGATTGTCGGCTATGCGTGGCTCGGTTCAGCCTCAATGGACCATCGTGGCAACATATGGACTTGTGTGGTTGCTTTGGAGCTATTCGATTTCCCACGCTCGTACACGTCGATATGTAATGCGAATGGGTTGGGTGACGAATGGATTGATTATTTTGGTAAAATTTGTGCTGGTGTTTAACCCCATAGGTATTCGTGCCGAGGTCTTTAATAATCAAAGCTCATACTCGGAGATGGCTAAGGCTGCTAATGGCCGCCCACTGATTGTGGACACCCGTTACACTACGGGAGCAAAATATGATTTTTACACTGGCTCTAAGGTATATTGCCAATCGAGCATCAACCACCGTACCTCGGAGTGGCAGTTCCGCAATGATGACGATAGTTTCATCGACCGCGAGGTGATTATCGATGTCAATCCCGAAAACTACACCGAGCAGGAGCGCAGGGAGAGGATAAAATCGGTAAAGCTCTCGAATGGTCGAACATTCAATTATGTCGTGGAGCCACGATTCCGACCCGTCAGAAAGGTCACTATTGAGGTAGAGGATTTCAATCTGCCCGAAACGCTAACCGTTGGAGATAAGCTATCGGCCAAATTGAAGATTTCAAACCCGTACCCCTACGATATAGAGGTTGACGGCAAGACCCATACGCTTGCTATTTGCTGGCGTTGGCGCATACCTCGTTGCAGCTACTTCCCGCTAACTCAGAATTTCACAATTCCAGCCAAATCAGAGGTCGAGGTGGAGTGTCAATTTACAATCCCCGACCAAGAGCAACTGCCTCTGCAACGATACAAAATGGGATTCGCGATTCGTCACCGCGATATTCCAGCGTGGTACAACAGCGAGATTTTCACAACAGAGGTCAAATAGCAAGAGCCCGACCAGAGTGATTTAGTACAAAAATTATAGCGAGAGAATTTATTTATAAAGGCACAACAACGACGTGCGCACAAAGATTATGATTAAAGAGATACTACAAAACCAAACTCTCATAGAGCGATTCCTGAAATTCTGCATAGTTGGCGGTTCGGGCGTGGTGGTCGATTTCGGCATCACATACCTCGCCAAAGAGTTTTTCAAGCTCAATAAGTATGTGGCCAATTCGATAGGATTTGCTTGTGCCGCCACATCAAACTACATACTCAACCGTATGTGGACATTCGCCAGCAACGACCCACATATTATGATGCAATATTTTAGGTTTGTGGGCTTCTCACTTGTGGGTTTGGCCATCAACAACTTTGTGATTTACCTGTTGCACGGCCGAGCTAAGTGGAACTTCTACTTCGTCAAGTTGATTGCAACGGGAGTGGTTACATTCTGGAATTTCTTTATGAATTACATCTTTACCTTCCAATAGGGTAATTAAAAAGTGTACTTCGCTACACTCTAATATATCAGGCATCAACATCAGAATACCGAGCATAAAAAAAGTGCGATAGATGATTGGTCTATCGCATTTTTCTTTTCCTATAATTCGCATAACTCGGCTACTTAAACTGCAAGCACCTTTCGGGTATCTTTACAAAGGTTGTATAGCAAACCCTTATCCACATTGCCACCAGCAGCCACAAATTGACCGTTGCATCGAAGAACAGATGCATCAACTTTGGAGGACACAACACATCGACAGGCATCACCACAACTATCGCAAACAGAAGCCAAAACAACACCTTATCAAATAGCGTAACTGCTCCCGCGCGGTGCATTGCCCAATACCACATCATATATCCGATGAGCGAGATGACGTAGGTGTGACGCTCGCTCGAATTGCTGAACAGAATCACATAACCCACCAACACAGCAAATGCTCCTATACGATAGAATGGCACATTGCGGTAACGCATATTCGACAATATTCCCGCAAACAGAGCCGCCAGCACACCCGCCTGAATATACATCTGGCACGACTTCAAATCAAACGGTTTCATATAGAATATAGTGACCCAAGTGCGGGTATCCTTATGCGAGAGCAGAGCCGTAACCCACTCATCGTAATAGGCAGGAACCTCCGAGAACGGGACACTTGCAGCAGGTGCCAACAAAAACAACAAAGCCACAGGAAGAGCATAGACCACATATCGCCACCACTGCTTTGCAGGATAACACAAGAGCAATCCGATGGCAAAGAAACCATATATTTTCGTGAATCCCGATATAAGAATCAGCACCACTGCCCAAAACGTCTTGCCCCGCTCCAACGCATTGTACGTCAGCAAGAACATAGCACCGACAGCCACATTATATTGGAATGAGAGTTGGGTGGTTGCAAGCAGCAGGAAGGTGAACATAAACGAGCGACACTTCTCCTCCACCGTAAAGCGTGGCAAGGTAAATATCGCCGTAAACCACAACACATAGCTCGCCAAATTCCACATCATCGGGCCCAGCCACTGAGGAGCAAAAGCAAACGGTGCGAATATCAGATTGAACAGAGGACCGTAGAGGAAATAGTCCAACTTAGGCTCCATAGCATTCCAATTATCGCCATAGGGAGCCACGCCCTGCCAAAACATCTGTGTTGCCTGCGCAAAGATTTTGAAGTTGCCGTGACGGTCACGCGTAAACTCCAACAGTGTAAGCACAAATATAATGACAAAACCCAGCACAAACAGGTTGCGCGGATTCGACGTAAACTTAACCACTTTCTGCCAAAAACTCAGCTTTGAGCCTTCGGCCATATCTTTTGCTTTACTCTCCATAAATTGCGTTGCTCTCGGTCACTCTCGGTCATTCACTTATCGGCTCTTTGCACGAATCTTACGCAGTGGGAGCTGCATCACACCAAAGAATGCCTCGCGGAATATGCCGCCACTCATCTTTGACGCTCCCTCCTGACGCTCGGTGAAGATAATCGACACCTCGCTTACTTTCAAGCCCAACGTCCAAGCCGAGTACTTCATCTCAATCTGGAAACCATAGCCCTTCATCTTCACTGCGTCCAAATCCAGAGTCTCCAACGCCTTACGCGAATAACATACGAATCCAGCCGTTGCATCACGCACAGGCATACGGGTAACGATTCTCACATATACCGATGCGAAATACGACATCAGCAGGCGCGACATTGGCCAATTAACCACATTCACACCCTTCACATAACGAGAGCCAACTACCACATCGCTACCAGCCACTGCGGTACGATACAGACGTACCAAATCGTCGGGGTTGTGCGAGAAGTCACAATCCATCTCAAAGACATAGTCGTAGCCGTTCTGCAATGCCCACTTGAAGCCTGTGAGGTAGGCCGTACCGAGGCCCAACTTACCTGAACGCTCGATAATGAACAATCGCTCAGGGAACTCCACCATACGCTTCTTCACAACCGCAGCAGTGCCATCGGGTGAACCATCGTCGATAATAAGCAAATCGAACTGTTCCTCCAATGAAAAGACTTTGTCAATCATTGCCGAGATATTCTCAATCTCGTTATAGGTAGGTATGATAACTAATTTACGCATCTTGATTATAGTTTTCAGGTTTTTATTCTTATTGTTTGTTAGTGCTAACTAATACTGCTCCTTCTCGTTGGGGAAATCCTTGCTCTTTACATCGCTCACATAGTTGGCGACTGCCTCGCTCATAATGCCGTTAAGGTCGGCATAACGACGCAAGAATCGGGGCGAAAAATCGTTGGTGATACCCAACATATCGTGAACGACAAGCACCTGACCATCGGTTGCTCCTCCTGCCCCGATTCCTATTGTTGGCATCTGCAACTCCTTCGATACTCGCTCAGCCAATGCTGCGGGAATCTTCTCCAACACCACAGCAAAACAGCCTGCCTGCTCCAAAAGATGTGCATCGCGCACCAATTTCTCGGCCTCAGCCTCCTCCTTTGCTCTCACGTTATATGTTCCGAACTTATGAATCGACTGTGGGGTAAGTCCCAAATGGCCCATAACAGGGATACCAGCCGAGAGGATACGCTCAACCGATTCGAGAATCTCCTCTCCGCCCTCCAACTTAACGGCATCGGCCTCGGTCTCCTTCATAATACGGATAGCCGAATCGAGGGCCACCTTCGAGTTACCTTGATATGTACCAAATGGCAAATCCACAACCACCAAAGCACGATTCACGGCACGCACCACCGAGCGAGCGTGGTAAATCATCATATCCAAAGTGATGGGGAGTGTGGTCTCGTAGCCCGCCATAACATTAGCGGCCGAATCGCCCACCAGAATCACATCAACACCTGCGGCATCGACAATCTTGGCGGTTGAATAATCATACGAAGTGAGCATTGCGATCTTCTCGCCACGCTGTTTCATCTCGGTTAAACGCAGAGTCGTAACAGCTCTGACTGAACCTGCAACTGACATATATTTACAAATTTATAATCGTTTATTATTTGGGAACGCCCCGCAATCGAGCAGACCATCAACCCATTTATTGTGGCAAAAGTAGGTAAAATTTACATCTTAACGAAATTTACCGCAGCCATTTTGTTTTTAGTTACACGCGTGGCTACTATTTACGGCTGACACTGTGACGTAGTGCAGTAAAAAATGGCCACAACACAACACCTCCTGCAACCGAGACATTGAGCGAATGTTTTGTTCCGAGCTGAGGAATCTCGATGGCTCCATCACACTCGTCAACTACCGACTGCTCCACGCCTGCCACCTCGTTGCCAAAGACAAGGGCATACTTACAGTCGGGGGCAACCTGCAACTCATCAAGCATCACAGCACCCTCCACCTGCTCGATGGCCAAAATGCGATAGCCCTGCGACTTCAATTCGCGCACGCAATCAATGGTAGCGGCATAATGGCTCCACTCAACGGTGAGTTCAGCACCTAATGCCGACTTGTGAATATCTTTCGATGGAGGAGTAGCCGTTATTCCACACAAAGCCACGCGCTCGATGGCAAAGGCATCGCCCGTACGGAAGAAAGCTCCCACGTTCTGAGCCGAGCGAACATTGTCGAGTACCACCACGACGGGTATTCTCGACATCTGAGCAAACTCCTCAACAGAGGGGCGATTGAGCTCTTGATTGGTTATTTTTCTCATTATTCTTCATTTTTTGGTGAAAATCTCGAAAGATTCCTTACACAAATATAATATAAATCGCGAGAATTACATTAACTTTGCGTGTTAAAATAAAAACAACCATTCTCTATGAGTAATATTTTACGCAATATCATAGTGACCATCGGTGCATTGATGGCCTTTGCATCGGCCCACGCACAAGAGGATATGAAGCTCTTGGTGGGTGCCGATTTCGATATGTATTTCGACAACCGCGAGTACATCGACTGCCAATTCGGCGAGTCGCAAACCCTTTTCAGTTCACGACTGACACCAACCGTTGGCGTGGAGTGGAACAAGTATAACCGCCTGATGGTGGGTATGGATTTGTGGTCGGATTTCGGCAATAACACGGTGACTTTCTCGAAGGCTCGCCCACAGGTATATTACCAATTCGACAATCAGAAGGTTGCTGCATATGCTGGTATCTTCTCACGCGAAAAGATGATTGGCGACTATACCGATGTGATGATGAGCGACTCGATGCGATTCTACGACAACCGTGTGCAGGGTGTGATGGTGCAATACAAGGGCGACAGAGGCTATGCCGAGATTTCAGCCGACTGGTGCGGTATGTACTCGGAGGCATCACGCGAGAAGTTCCGCATTATGTCGTCGGGTCGTTACTATATCGACAACTACTATCGCCGATTCTATGCGGGCTACAACTTCTCGATGTTCCACTTCGCGGGTAGCAAGCTCATCGAGGATTGCGTGAACGACCAACTAATACTCGACCCATACGTTGGAGCGAGATTCAACGCATATTTCGATTTTGACGTAAAGTTGCACTACTTCCAGACATTCCAGCGTGACCGCGACAACGACGAGAAGTATCGCCGCCCCAAAGGTGGAATGTTGCAAATGCGTATGGCCAAGTGGGGCGTATATCTCGACGAGCAGCTCTACATTGGAGAGAATCTGCAACCCTACTATCGTTCATTCCGCAGCGAGGCATTCCCCAACGGATATGGAGGAGAGCTCTACGCAGGAGAGTCATTCTATGGCACTACCGAGAAAATCTACAACATCACAAAGATTGGTTACGACCGTTGGTTTTTCGACAATACGGTACGCGTAAACTGCTTCTTTGCGATGCAGTACGACGGTACGGGTTGGGGCAACAGGCAAGTGGTGTCGGTATCGGTACGTCTGCTCAAAGACATTGCACTCAGCAAAAAGAGATAATTACAGAGAACTAATTACAGAGAATAATATAAATCACATAACGAGTTATGACAGAGATTAATAACATCGAGACTCAGGAGTCGAAGGAGCGACTCAATTTTTTGGAGGAGATTATCGAGGAGTCGATTGCAAAGGGTGAAACACGAGTGCAGACCCGCTTCCCACCCGAGCCCAACGGCTACCTTCACATCGGCCACGCTAAGGCCATCTGCTTGGACTTTGGTGTAGCGGCCAAATATGGTGGTGTGTGCAACCTTCGTTTCGATGATACTAATCCTACCAAAGAGGATATGGAGTATGTCGAGGCCATCAAGGAGGATATCCAGTGGCTTGGTTTCCAATGGGGTAACGAGTATTACGCTTCGGACTACTTCCAGCAGTTGTGGGACTTTGCAGTGCGTCTAATCAAGGAGGGCAAGGCATATATCGACGAGCAGACCTCAGAAGAGATTGCCGCTCAGAAGGGTACACCCACTCAGGCTGGTACAGATAGCCCCTATCGCAATCGCCCCATCGAGGAGAACCTCGACTTGTTTGAGAAGATGACGCGTGGCGAGATTGAGGAGGGCAAGATGGTACTCCGCGCCAAGATTGATATGGCAAGTTCAAATATGCACTTCCGCGACCCGATTATCTATCGTGTGGTGAATCACCCCCACCACCGTACGGGCGACAAGTGGAAGGTATATCCGATGTATGACTTTGCACACGGTCAGAGCGACTACTTCGAGGGTGTGACTCACTCGCTGTGCACACTCGAATTTGTGCCTCACCGTCCGCTCTACGACTTGTTTGTGGATTGGGTGAAGGAGGGCAAAGATTTGGAGCACAACCGCCCTCGCCAGTATGAGTTCAACAAGTTGAATCTCAACTATACGCTGATGAGTAAGCGCAACCTGCTTATCCTCGTAAAGGAGGGTTTGGTTGATGGTTGGGACGACCCTCGTATGCCTACCCTTTGTGCATTCCGCCGCAGAGGTTACTCGCCAGAGTCTATCCGCAACTTCGTGGATAAGATTGGCTACACCACTTACGATGCGTTGAACGACTTTGCTTTGTTGGAGAGTGCCGTACGCGACGATTTGAACAAGCGTGCTACTCGCGTGAGCGCAGTGCTTGACCCCGTAAAGCTCATCATCACCAACTACCCAGAGGGTCAGGTGGAGGCGATGGAGGCCATCAACAATCCCGAGGACCCCGAGGCAGGTACTCACACCATCGAGTTCAGCCGCGAATTGTGGATTGAGCGTGAGGACTTTATGGAAGATGCACCAAAGAAATATTTCCGTATGACTCCGGGTCAGGAGGTACGCTTGAAGAACGCCTACATCGTGAAGTGTACGGGTTGCGACAAGGACGAGAATGGCAAGGTTACAACCGTATATGCTGAGTACGACCCCGAGACCAAGACAGGTATGCCGGGTAGCAACCGCAAGGTGAAGGGTACTCTGCATTGGGTAAGTTGCGACCACTGCTTGAAGGCCGAGGTACGCTTGTACGACCGTTTGTGGAAGGTTGAGAATCCTCGCGACGAGATGGCTGCAATCCGCAAGGAGCAGGGTTGCGATGCGTTGGAGGCTATGAAGCAGATGATTAACCCCAACTCACTCACAGTTCTTACGGAGTGCTACGTTGAGAAGTATTTGGCCGATGCCAAGCCACTCGACTACTTGCAGTTCCAGCGCATTGGTTACTTCAATGTCGATAAGGACTCTACTGCGGACCACTTGGTATTCAACCGCACGGTGACACTTAAAGACTCGTGGGCAAAGATGAATAAGTAATTTATTTCATTGCATTATAAAGGTAACACCCCGCCGAGCAATTGGTGGGGTATTACTTTATTTTGTCATTCTATTTTGTAGTTTCTGTAACATATATAGATTATTCTTTCTCTTGTTTTTTAGCATATTTTTCTTCTTTTTTAATGCTTTTCTGCTCTTCACGATATTGACGTTGAGTTTTTAATCCATCATTAATTTCTTCATCTGTAATACACTTTGATAACAACCAATGGTAAACATTCTGCCCAGAAACAGTTATCACATAAGAGTCCTCGAATTCCCAACCTAATTTCCCCATTTGATTCATTGCATCGACCATAGAATTAAATGAAATTGGCTTCCCGTTTTCATCAACAAGCGTCTGCGAGCCCCATTGATTCTGTCCGAAATCAACCTCAATTGTACATTTTGTGCTTAAAAGTTTTTGGGTGCCGACGATTTGACAATATACCTTACGAGGCTTTGATACTTCTTGAGCCTCAACATTTATTACTCCTATAAGTAATAGTGTAAGAAGCAACAAATTTTTCATAATACATACATTATAAGTTAAACATTTAATTTCAGCCTACAGATGCAACCACGCAACTCTATAAAAAAGTAACTCGCAGCCCATTTGACGACTAATAACAAATATAGGAAATATTCTCTATTGCTGTACCTACTTATCTATAAATTTCCCGTCATTTCACATTTTTATATTTGGTAAGGGCAATTATATCGAATAAGCAAGTATATAAAAATGTAGAAATCTACCTTTGGAAATAAGGCGGTGCAAAGAACGACTTTGAGGCAAAGAATCGTTCTATTTAAGCTCTTTAATATAAGGTTGATTCCAGCATTTCTTCATAGCAGCTAATTATCTTCTCCGACCCTCGCCAATGAAGAAATGTGGAATGACGGATATATAAATATAAAAAAGGTTGCAAAACCCAATTTTAATCCACCACAAGGGTGGCTTTTCACCGCCTCGGCTCGGCATAGTAAATAAATTTTCTCTGCCCTCGCTCTTAACGGCGGCGTTAAATTTTGAATTATTAATTCAAATTTTCGTACCTTTGCGGCAGAAACAAAAAATCAAGGAATTATGGCAAAAGTTGTGGTTGGTCTTTCGGGTGGAGTCGATTCGTCGGTGGCTGCATACCTGCTCAAAGAGCAGGGTTATGAAGTCGTGGGCCTCTTTATGCGTAACTGGCACGACACAACAGGCACTTTGGAGGGTGATTGCCCGTGGTACGATGACCAGCTATTTGCCGAGCTTGTGGCCAAGCGTTTGGATATCCCCTTCCGATATGTTGACCTCTCGCAAGAGTACCGCAAGCGTGTGGTGGATTATATGTTCGAGGAGTACAAGCAGGGGCGCACACCCAATCCCGACGTGTTGTGCAACCGCGAAATCAAGTTCGATGTATTCCTCAAAGAGGCTCTCAAACTCGGTGCCGACTATGTTGCTACGGGCCACTACTGCCGCAAGGCAATAGAGCAGCGCGATGGCCGTACCACATATCGCCTACTGGCAGGAGCCGACAAGAACAAAGACCAGAGCTACTTCCTCTGCCAGCTCACTCAGGAGCAACTCCGATATGCTATGTTCCCCATTGGCGACTTGCAAAAGCCCGAGGTGCGACGCATAGCCGAGGAGCAGAAGTTGGCCACCGCAAAGCGCAAGGATTCGCAGGGAATATGTTTTGTGGGCAAGGTCGATTTGCCCGTATTCCTACAACAGCAACTTGCAGCCAAGCAGGGAAATATTCACGAGATACTCCCCTCGTGGCGAGGCTATGCGAAGCACGCAGAGGGGCAGGATTTGGGGCAGGATTCTGAGCGGAAGTTAGGACAAGACGTGGAGCAAAATTTGCATCAGAGTTTGGAGCAGCTCGCTACGCCCTATCGCTACACTGTGCGTGACGGCAAGAAGATTGGCACTCACAATGGCGCACACTTCTACACCATAGGTCAGCGCAAAGGCTTAGGCATAGGTGGCCGCAAGGAGTCGCTATTCATCATTGCAACCGATGTGAAGGAGAATGTGATATATGTCGGTGAGGGTGATTCGCACCCGGGACTCTACCGCAAGGCACTACGCATACGCCCCGAAGAGATACATTGGGTTGACCCCGAGCAAGCTATGCAGGAGGGAGAGAGCCGCGACTATATGGTGCGTATCCGATACCGCCAACCACTCCAAAAAGCCACACTCATTCGCAAGAGCGACGCTATGTATATCCTCTTCGAGGAGGCACAGCGAGGCATCGCCGCAGGCCAATTTGCTGCGTGGTACGATGGCGAGACGCTGGCAGGCTCAGGCGTGATTGAGGGATAATTGCAGATAAAAAAACAGAGAATATGCAAAGCAAAATCGTGGTGCGACTATCTTTGACGCTGCTCTGCACACTAATCCTCACCGCAGCGTTGGCGCAACCTGCAAGCATAGATTTTGGCGTGGCCTACTACGACGTGGGGCAACTCTACGACACTTTTCAATCGCAAGACTACAACGACAAACATTTTACCGAACAAGGCTCAATGCGCTGGGATAGACAACGTTACCAACGTAAGATTGAGCATACGGTTAGGGTTATCGACTCTATGGCACTGCCCGTTATGATACTCTACGGCATCGAGAGCGAAGCTGTGGTACGCGATTTGGTGAGCCTCTCTTCGCGCGACTATGCCTACATCTATCGCGACCAAAATATCAGCAATGGCTTGGAGTTTGCTGTGCTATACGAGGGCGATAAATTCTTCCCCGAAAAGGTCACTTGTTGGGACAAAGCACTCTGCATCGAGGGGCAGGCTGCAAAGGCCGAGATAGTGGTAATTGCGAATGCTCGTTGCACGTCGATTGGGGCATTAATCGAGGAGATTGACATTGATGCCAAATCAGACAATATTATCCTAATTGGCCAACCAAGCAAAACCAACTTCGAGCAGTTTGGACTCCTTGATGCCACACTTGCTGCCCAAAGGCAAGGGCGGGGCAATTACGCCACAGGCAGAGGGTGGATTATGCGCGATAGAGTGGCCACGAACATCACAAGCCAAAGTGCGTGCGATGTGTTCATAAAAAGCTGGTTGTTAGACGATTTCGGCAAGCCGATTAGTTCCGTCCCGCCAAAGGCGAAGGGTAAAGCGCACTCTGCGAGCCTGCCGATATACATATATTTTAGGGATTTATTTGCTTATTAGCAAAAAAGTTTTAACTTTGTATGTTCATTAGGGTATAAGCCCCTCTCCCCGCCAAAAAGTGGGGATAGATTTGTGTGGATTAAACAGAAAAAAAATAATAAATTACGAAAGTAAACAAAATCAATATTTCAATAAATTATAATTAAAAAACCACTTATTTATGGCAGATGTAAAACGCGTCTATACCTTCGGTAACAAAGAGGCTGAGGGTAATGGTAAAATGAGAGAATTACTCGGTGGAAAGGGTGCCAACTTGGCAGAGATGAACCTCATCGGTATTCCCGTACCTCCGGGATTCACCATCACAACTGAGGTTTGTGCAGAGTATTACAGCAAGGGCAAGGAGGCTGTTATCGAGATTCTCCGCCCCGAGGTTGAGAAGGCAATCAAGAACATCGAGAAGCTTACAGGTATGCGTTTCGGCGACAACGAGATGCCACTTTTGGTATCAGTTCGTTCAGGTGCTCGTGCGTCAATGCCCGGTATGATGGATACTATCCTCAACTTGGGTATGAACGACGACGCAGTAGAGGCTGTTGCAAAGCGTACAGGTAATCCTCGTTTTGCTTGGGACTCTTATCGTCGTTTCGTGCAGATGTACGGCGACGTTGTACTCGGTATGAAGCCCGTATCAAAGGAGGACCACGACCCATTCGAGGTACTTATCGATGCACAGAAGGAGAAGCGCGGTATCACTATGGATACAGACCTTACAGTAGAGGATTTGAAGGAGTTGGTTGTTGCATTCAAGGCTGCCGTTAAGGAGCAGACTGGCAAGGACTTCCCTGCTTGCCCCTGGGAGCAGTTGTGGGGTGCCGTATGCGCAGTGTTCGGTTCTTGGATGAACGAGCGTGCAATCCTCTATCGTAAGCTCAACAATATCCCAGCTGAGTGGGGTACAGCCGTATCAGTACAGGCAATGGTATTTGGTAATATGGGCGAGAACTCAGCAACAGGTGTGGCATTCTCTCGTGATGCTGCGACAGGTGAGAATATCTTCAACGGTGAGTACCTTGTAAACGCACAGGGTGAGGACGTTGTGGCAGGTATCCGCACACCACAGCAGATTACAATCGAGGGCTCACGTCGTTGGGCAAAGGCTCAGAACATCTCTGAGGAGGACCGCGCATCGAAGTATCCTTCATTGGAGGAGGTTATGCCAACAGTATATGCAGAGCTTAACGAGATTCAGCACCACTTGGAGGTTTACTTCAAGGATATGCAGGATATCGAGTTCACTATTCAGGACGGTAAGCTTTGGATGTTGCAGTGCCGTAACGGTAAGCGTACAGGTGCAGCGATGGTTAAGATTGCAATGGATATGTTGCGTGAGGGCCTTATCGACGAGAAGACAGCAGTATTGCGTTGCGAGCCCGCTAAGTTGGACGAGCTCTTGCACCCCGTATTCGATAAGACAGCTATCAAGAACGCAAAGGTTATCGTAAAGGGTCTGCCCGCATCACCGGGTGCTGCAACAGGTCCAGTAGTATTCTTCGCTGAGGACGCTGAGAAGGTATTGGCAGAGACTGGTCAGAAGGCTATCTTGGTTCGTATCGAGACATCACCCGAGGATTTGAAGGGTATGTTGGACGCAGCTGGTATCTTGACTGCACGCGGTGGTATGACATCTCACGCAGCCGTAGTTGCTCGTGGTATGGGTAAGTGCTGTGTATCGGGTGCTGGTGAGCTCAACATCGACTACAAGGCTCGCACTATCAAGGTTAACGGCTTCGAGATTAAGGAGGGTGATTGGATTTCACTCAACGGCTCAACAGGTGAGGTTTACTTGGGTCAGGTAGCTACTCAGGACGCTGATTTGAGCGGTGACTTCGGTCAGCTTATGGAGCTTGCTGGCAAGTACGCAACAATGAAGGTACGCGCCAACGCCGACACTCCTCGCGATGCTGCTCAGGCATTTGCATTTGGTGCTGAGGGTATCGGTTTGTGCCGTACAGAGCATATGTTCTTCGAGGGTGAGCGTATCAAGGCCGTACGCGAGATGATTTTGGCTGATGATGAGGCTGGTCGTCGCGTGGCTCTGGGCAAGTTGCTCCCAATGCAGCGTGGTGACTTCGAGGGATTGTTCAAGGCTATGAAGGGTTACCCAGTTATCGTACGTTTGCTCGACCCACCATTGCACGAGTTCGCTCCTAACACCGAGAAGGAGCAGCGCGAGATGGCTGAGGAGTTGGGTATCACCTACGAGGCAGTTGCCGCTAAGGTAGAGTACTTGCACGAGGTTAACCCAATGCTTGGTCACCGTGGTTGCCGTTTGGGTAACACATATCCTGAGATTACCGAGATGCAGGCACGCGCTATCATCGAGGCTGCAATGAATGTTAAGGCTTCGGGTACAGACGTGAAGGTTGAGATTATGGTACCATTGGTAGGTAACCACAAGGAGCTCCGCTACCAGAAGAACATCATCGACCGTGTAGCTGGCGAGGTATTCGCAGAGCGCAACGACAAGATTGACTACTTGGTAGGTACAATGATTGAGGTTCCTCGTGCTGCCGTTACAGCTAACCAGATTGCTGAGGTTGCAGAGTTCTTCTCATTCGGTACAAACGACCTTACTCAGATGACACTTGGTTTCTCTCGTGACGATATCGCTAAGTTCTTGCCAGTATATTTGGAGAAGAACATCTTGAAGGCCGACCCATTCCAGATTTTGGACCGCAACGGTGTAGGTCAGTTGGTACGCGAGGCTGTGTTCAAGGGTCGTGGTACACGTCCTGAGTTGAAGTGCGGTATCTGTGGTGAGCACGGTGGTGAGCCTTCATCAGTAGAGTTCTGCCACTACGCAGGTTTGAACTATGTAAGCTGCTCTCCATACCGTGTGCCTATCGCACGTTTGGCAGCTGCTCACGCAGCCCTCAATCAGAAGTAATCTAATAATAGATACTTAATTAGGATATAATGAAGACTCCTCGCCCCCAAAGGGTGGGGAGTTTTTTTGTGTAGGGGTGCTATAAGAGTTGCTACAACTGCTACAACTGCTACAACTGCTACAACTGCTACACCTTGTAGCAAGTGTAGCAAATGTAGCAAATGTAGCAGAATTCAAAATTGCCTTCGGGCGGGAATTATGAATTAGAATAAGACAGATAAAATTCTCCCTCTAAATTAGAGGGAGTCCCCGAAGGGGAGGGAGTGTGTTTTTGCTGCAAAGTCATTCTTTGGAGCGTTGTTTTATGTTTTATCCCACTTTTTAGCCGTAAAAAGTGGAGCAAAAAGCGGCGCAATGATAAATTTTAGGGGTCAGCCAATAAAATTTCCTAAAACAGATGCTT
>JAFTVW010000037.1 GCA_017465605.1 Alistipes sp. | reverse complement strand
TTTGTTGTTTCTCTTGCCCTCAAAATGCTCACATACCCAGAGTATGCTGCGGTTTTTCGGGCTTCGAGGGCCTAAAAATAGCTCTTGTTATACAACTTCTGAGATAGATGTGGTTGTCCGACAAACTTGTTGGACAACCACTTATTTTATATCTCCTTGTTTGATTAGCGTACACATTCTTTCGCGGGCGCGATGGATTTGGGTCTTTACAGTCCCCATTGGCAGATGCAATTTTTCGGCTATCTCTTCGTAGGAGTAATCCTCCAAAAATCGCATCTTGAATAGTCGGCGATACTGCTCGGGTAGGCACTCTATATAATGTTCAATCTGAGAGCGTTGTTGCAGACTGATGAGGTTATCTTCGGGCGATGGTGTGAGAGCCGCAGGAGCTGAAAATTTCTCATACAGCGAGATGTCGTCTTGACGTTTTCGCTCGAAGTCGATGTGGGTGTTGCGGGCGATGGTATAGACCCATTGACCGAAGGTGTAATCGGGTGAGTAGCGGTGGAGATTTACATATACCTTGATAAAAGTCTCCTGCAACAAATCATCGGTGTCCTCTACCGAGGCGTATCGTTGCAGAAATAGTCGGCGTATAGCCTCCGAGTAGCGGTTGAACAGATATTCAAAAGCTACTTGGTCGCCCACCAACGCCATCTTAACCAAATCCTTATCTTCGGCTACTATGTAATCGACTATCTCCATACGGTACTATCCTTCTTGATGAGCGAAAAACGCACACAAAGCATAAGGATTGGATTAAACAAATCGAATATGAAATAACGTAGTGCAGTATTGTGTTCACCCACGCGCTTGGCAACAGAGCGAATTCGCAGAATGACAACCAAATAACGAATGAGCATCAGTAATATAGCTGCCAATTTTACCTCCAAAGGTAGCAAAATAATCATAGCCAGCAGAGTGATGAAAAGCAACACTTGGCTACCCAAATCCCACTCCACTCGATTGCGAGCCTCGATGGGGTAGAATCCGTATGCCGAGCCGTAGTGGCGAAGCTCCGAAATCCACCACTTCATACCACCCCACGGGTGTTCAATCATTGTGGCTTTGGGGATAAGTGCAACGCTCACGTTGTTACGCTTGGCAATACGTTGAATGAAGAGGTCTTCCTCGCCGATATTCATATTGAGGTGTGTAAAACCTTTGGCTCCAAAATAGATACTTTTTGTGAATCCAAAGTTGTGGCGCGACCCCTTGAAAGTCTTTCGGCTAACTGCCGCAGAGAGCCAATAGAGCGAATTTTGCAGGCGTGACATACGCATCAAATAGTTTGTCAATCCTGTGGCTGGCTCAATTGCTGTGTATCCCAAAACAATGTTTCCTCGCATAAATCCCTTGCCCATCATTGCAAGCCACTGCTCCGACGAGGGCATCGCACTTGTTGTAGTGATTACGATATGCTCGTTGCGGGCCGATTTGATACCGACGTTGAGAGCCATTTTGACCGATATTGGGAATCGGGGATTAAACTCGATTTTTGTGATTGAAAGATTGGGGTATAGGAGTCGCTGACGAGTCAGTTCCTCGTAGAAATCGGAGTCACGACCCACATATACCAAAACCACCTCGAAGGTTGATGGGTATTGCTGGCTGAGTAGTTGGGGCAGACGGTCGAGATAGCTATAATCCTCTGAAAATATGGGAACTACAACCGATAGAGGCGGCTCGGCAGTGAGTATTTTTTTACGGCGTGAATTACGAAAGGAACTGATTCGTCCGTAGGCAATCAGGTAGTAATACATCTGAACGCAGAATAATAGCAATGCGGCTCCGATGAGTGCAGTGCCTTGCCAAGAGTAGTGGGAGATTATATAATCAAGATAGTGCATAAAATTCCAAATTCTAATATCTTGGCAAAGATACTCTTTTCGACGCAAACAACATAGCAAAAAAGCAAAAAATATTAGGGGCGATGGTGGGTTTTTCGGCCAATCGTGGTGACGAGTGTGTCGGGGCGTGAAATATTGAGCTATGAAGTGTAGTTTTATGGCGCAAAACGGTTATTTTTCAAAGAAAAATAGTAACTTTGTCCGAATTATGCGCTGTCGATATTCGGCGACGATAAAAAGATACCGATTTTATGAAATTTACACTTCAACATAAAGTCTCTGGCTCGAAGGCCCGCGCAGGTGAGATTCAAACCGACCACGGAACGATTCTTACTCCAATTTTTATGCCTGTTGGAACTGCCGCGGCGATGAAGGGAATATTCCACCGAGATTTGAAGCAGGAGGCTCACGCTCAAATAATATTGGCCAATACTTACCATCTCTACCTTCGTCCCGGTATGAAGATTTTGGAGGAGGCGGGAGGTGTACACAAGTTCTCGACTTGGGAGGGACCGATGCTTACCGATAGCGGAGGTTTTCAGGTCTTTTCACTCTCGGGTTGCCGAAAACTCAAAGAGGAGGGGTGTCATTTTCGTTCACATATCGACGGCTCGAAACATCTGTTTACTCCCGAAAATGTAATTGATACCGAGCGCACGATTGGAGCCGATATTATGATGGCATTCGATGAGTGTCCTCCCGGAGATGCTCCAAAGGAGTATGCGGCAAAGTCGTTGGCACTTACCGAGAGATGGTTGGAGCGTTGCTTTAATCGTTATCATCAGACCTCGCCAAAGTATGGACACTACCAGTCACTCTTCCCAATTGTGCAGGGTTGTGCATATCCCGACTTGCGAGCTAAGGCTGCCGAGAATGTGCAGCAATACGATGCCGATGGATATGCAATCGGTGGTTTGGCCGTTGGAGAGCCAACCGATGTGATGTATTCGATGATTGAGGTTGTGAATGCTGTTTTGCCAGAGGATAAGCCCCGCTATTTGATGGGAGTGGGTACGCCGATAAATATTTTGGAGGGTATCGACCGAGGTGTCGATATGTTCGATTGTGTGATGCCTACGCGTAACGGTCGTAATGGTCAGATTTTCACAAGCGAGGGTACAATCAACCTGCGCAATAAAAAGTGGGAGAACGATTTTTCGCCACTCGATGAGAATGGTGTCTGCTTCGTGGATAAGCAGTACACAAAGGCGTATGTTCACCACTTGACCGTATGTAAGGAGATGATGGCTGCGCAGATTGCATCGTTGCATAACGTAGCCTTCTATCTATGGTTGGTCGGCGAAGCCCGCAAACATATTTTGGAGGGCGATTTCCCACAGTGGAAGGCGCAGATGGTGGAGAAATTGGGCCGCCGATTGTAGGCAGCCCCAAATGAAAACGATTGATAATGCAGAGTAACAAAATGAAAATATCTTTCCCTGGATTCAAGATTCTTGACCGATATATTTTGGGCAAGTTCTTGGGTACATACCTCTTCTCGATTGCGATGATTACCATTATCTTGGTGGTCTTCGATTATGCGGAGAAGGTCGATGACTTTACAGCTACCAAAGCTCCAATGTCGGCCATTATATTTGAGTATTACCTCAATTTCGTGCCCGATTTTGTTAATCAGTTTAGCGGCCTGTTTACCTTTATCTCGGTTATCTTCTTTACATCGAAGATGGCCTATCAGACCGAGATTATCGCAATGTTGTCGGGCGGTATGAGTTTCCGCCGATTGATGTGGCCCTATTTTTTGGGAGCGTTGGCTATTATGATGCTCTCGCTCGCGCTCAATTTGTGGATTATTCCACAGTCGCAGGTGGCGTGTATTGATTTCCAGCGACAATATGTCCCCAAGCATAAAAACGAGCAATATGAGCGACACATCTATCGCCAAATCAATCCGGGAGAGTATGTATATGTGAGGGGATTCAGCCGCTCGAACAAGGCTTCGTATTTTGTGTTGGAACGTTACGACAGTACCGTGATTCGTGAGTCATTGGAGGCTGCCGATATAACTGTTGATCCAGAGACTGGCCGCTGGAAGGCTCAGCGATATATCCGTCGAAGGGTTGCTGCCGACGGTAGCGAGAGTTTCGAGCAGTTGCGCGATTTGGATACAATGATTAATCTCGACGTAAGAGAGTTGGGTACCGTTGAGAAGATTGTTCCCACGATGAAGATTGGCGAATTGAATCGTTTTATCGAGCAGCAGCGTGCCAAGGGCTCTGATTCGATAAAAATTATTGAGGTTGAGCGACATTGCCGTTTCGCATATCCGATGGCTACTTTTATCTTGACATTGATTGGTGTGAGCCTTTCGTCTCGCAAGGTGCGAGGTGGTACGGGTCTGCATATCGGAATCGGTATCACGCTCTGTTTCTCGTATATTATGTTTAACCGAGTCTTTGAAGAGTTTGCCAAGAGTGGTGCAATGACGGTGTGGTTGGCGGTGTGGATGCCAAATATCATCTTTGCAATAATTGCGGCTTATCTCTACCAAAAAGCCCCTAAATAGTGATTGATTATGCAGAAGTGGGAAGAAATAGCGGCGCGAGTAGCTGCTGGTGAGAGATTAAACGAGGAGCAAGCTCTTGTGTTGTGGCGTGAAGCTCCTTTGTGGCGATTGGCCGAGTTGGCAGTTGCACGAAAGCGTGAGGTGAGTGGCGATAAAGTGTTTTATAACAAGAACTTTCACGTCGAGCCAACCAATGTGTGCGTGTTTAATTGCAAATTCTGCTCGTTCCGACGTCCAAAGGGTAGTCCAGAGGCGTGGGATATGTCGATGGAGCAGGTTGAGGAGTTGGTGCGCTCATTTGAAGGTAGCGGTGTTACGGAGGTACATATCGTGGGTGGAGTCCACCCTGAGCACGATATATACTACTATTGCGATATGATTCGTCGGGTGCGTGCCATTCTGCCCGATGTGGCGGTCAAGGCCTTTACTGCAATCGAACTTTCCTATATGATTCGTAAAGCAGGATTGTCGGTTGAAGAGGGCTTGAAATTGCTGATTGATGCTGGTATGGTGGCTATCCCTGGTGGTGGTGCTGAGATTTTCGATGAGAAGATTCGTGCCGAGATTTGCCCCGATAAGGGCTCTACGGCCGAGTGGTTTGAGGTACACGAGGCAGCACATAGGCTCGGAATCAAAACCAATGCAACGATTCTCTATGGCCACATAGAGGGGTTGGAGCATAGGGTTGACCACTTGATGCGACTGCGTAATTTGCAGGATAAGACGGGAGGATTCAATGCCTTTATTCCTCTGAAATATCGTAATTTCGGCAACTCGATGTCGGCTATTGGCGAGGTGCCTATCGTTGATGATTTGCGTACGTTGGCAATGAGTCGCCTTATATTGGATAATGTGCCTCACATCAAGGCTTATTGGGTGATGTATGGAAAGCAGACAACCGAGATGGCGTTGGCTTTTGGCGCAGACGATATAGATGGAACGATTGACGACTCGACCAAGATATATTCAATGGCGGGAGCCGATGATGCGCGTCCAAGAATGAGTGTGGCCGAGATGCAGGAGATGGTTGCTCGTGCAGGATTCAGAGCCGTTGAGCGCGACACCCATTATAATGAGATAGGTTAATCAGCAGAAATTTAATACAAAACAAGATAAACAAATAGATGAATTTAGCAGCAAACCAAATGCAAGATATGGAACAGAACAGACCTCGTAGGAGAAGAAAAGCAAAAAAGAGCTATCAGAATAGTATCAGCGGATTGATAAATCGTTTGCGTCAGTCACCCATAGCGTGGAATGCGGTGCTTATTGCGCTTACGATTTTGGCAATAATTATTGTTTCGTCTATCGCTATGAATATCATTACCCGTCACGGAACGCACCGCTCTGTGCCCGATTTTATGGGTGTGAAGATTACCGATGTGGAGCAAGTGGCAAAGAAGCAGGGATTCAAAATCGTAATTGTCGATTCGTTGTTTGTGCCTGCTTATGAGGGTGGAATTGTGTTGGACCAGTTGCCAAAGAAGGGTGCCGAGGTGAAGGCTGGTCGTAAGGTATATGTAACGATTAACTCATTCCGTCAGAAGATGGTGAAAGTGCCATATGTTGCGGGTCGTAGCTTGCGTCAGGCCAAAAATATGTTGGAGGTTGCAGGTTTGGGTATCGAGAAATTGGTTTACGAGGAGGATATTGCAACAAACTATGTATTGGCCGAGTTGGTTAATGGCAAGGAACTCTCGGAGCAGAGCAATGTTGAGTTGGAGATGGGCGAAGGCGTAGTGTTGAAGGTGGGTGTTGAGCCTGAGAATAATACTACCATCGTTCCGAAGACCATTGGTCAGGGTTTGAATGCCGCGAAGAGTCGTTTGTGGGAGCAAGGCCTTAATGTAGGAAAGATTAATTTCGACGAGGGAATCAATTTGCTCAATCAGAAAAATGCTCGTGTATATAAGCAATCGATAAATCACAATGCCAGCGTAGAGTTAGGCTCTGCGGTTGATATGTGGCTTACGCTCGATGAGCAGGTGGTGAAGAAGGGTAGCGCGGCATCAGACAAACGAGCCAACGAGTTGGAGAAGGAGCGTTTGGAGGCCGAGCAGGCTTTGCAGGATTCGTTGGAGCAGGCCGAGCGTGGTCAGCGAATCGATTTGATGAATGCTTTGCAGCAGAGTAGCCAGCAGAATCAGACCATTACCGAGACCTCGGAAGATGAATTCTTTTAATTGAGTTATGCAGTTGGAAAAGGAGAAAATATTGAGCAGCGAGGTGGAGTATATGGAGCTGGGGCAGCCAATAGATAATCTGTTGTCGAAGCTGGTGGCCGATGATGAGGTGGCCGAGGGTGAAGGCTCTGATGAACTCTTCGAGCATTTTGCCATTACGGTTGATAAGGGTCAGAAATTACTTCGATTGGATAAGTTTTTGGTTGACCGTATGGAGCATTGTTCGCGCAATCGAATCCAAACAGCAGCCGACAGTGGAAATATTTTGGTCAATGGGGTTCCAGCCAAATCGAGCTATAAGGTAAAGCCTTTGGATAGGATTACCCTTGTGATGCCTTATCCCAAGCGCGAGATAGAGATTATTCCCGAAAATATACCACTCGATATTGTCTATGAGGACGATGATTTGATAATAGTAAACAAGGCGGCGGGTATGGTTGTTCACCCCGGCTGCGGCAATTATAGCGGTACACTGGTCAATGCGCTCACCTTCCATTTGAAGGATTTGCCTTTGTTTCAGGAGGGGGATATGCGTGCGGGATTGGTGCATCGTATTGATAAGGATACTTCGGGACTGTTGGTCGTAGCCAAGAATGAACGTGCGCACGCCCGTTTGGCAAAGCAATTCTTCGACCATACGATTCATCGCCGCTATGTGGCTTTGGTGTGGGGTAACCTGCCCGAAGATGAGGGTACGATTACGGGGAATATTGGTCGAAGCCCGAAAGATAGATTACAAATGTATGTCTTTGCCGATGGTAGCGATGGCAAGCACGCAGTGACACACTATAAGGTGTTGAAACGATATGGTTATGTGACGCTGGTGGAGTGCCGATTGGAGACTGGACGTACACATCAGATTCGTGTGCATATGTCGTGGCAGGGCCACCCCTTGTTTAACGATGCCCGTTATGGTGGCGATAGAATCTTGAAGGGTACAACCTTCTCGAAGTATAAGCAGTTTATCGAAAATTGTTTCTCCCTGTTGCCGCGTCAGGCTCTGCACGCCCGTTCACTTGGCTTTGTGCACCCCACAACAGGCAAGGAGATGTGTTTCGAGAGCCCGCTACCCGATGATTTACTTGCCGTGATAGCCAAGTGGGACGGCTATGTGGCAGCTCGCCAACTCGAAGAGGAGGAGTAAAACGAGGTAATGCGTAGATTTCACCCGCGAGGGGGGAGTATAAGGGGAGTGTATATAAGAGGGGGAATATAATGGGTAAGTAATAATTATTATATAGCAATTTGAGACCGTAAAGATGTTTCTGCCAACTACCATAAAAGAGGTGAGAGCCTTAGGTTGGGATTATATCGATGTAATCCTGTTTACGGGTGATGCCTATATCGACCACCCTTCGTTTGGTGCGGCTGTGGTTGGTCGATTGTTGGAGGCCGAGGGGTATCGTGTGGCTATCGTGCCACAGCCAAATTGGCGAGATGACCTGCGTGATTTCACCAAGTTGGGAGCACCTCGATTGTTTTTTGGCGTGTCGGGAGGCTCAATGGATTCGATGGTCAATCACTATACGGCCAATAAGCGTCTGCGTAGCAACGATGCCTATACCGCAGGCGGCAAGGCTGGTTTTCGCCCCGATTATGCAGTTACGGTCTATACACAAATCCTCAAACGGTTATATCCTCACGTTCCTGTGGTCATTGGCGGCATTGAGTCGTCGCTTCGTCGTTTGACACATTACGACTATTGGAGCGATAGCTTGAAACCTTCAATTCTTGTGGATAGTGGTGCCGATTTGCTCATATATGGTATGGGTGAAAGGGTCGTGCAGCAGGTCGCTCGTGCTATGCGTAATGGCTTTAACGCGAAGCTGCTTAGGAAGATTCGCCAAGTGGCCTTTATGGCCGATAAGGGCTATGTGGAGCGATTGGATAGAGCTACGACTCGCCATTTGGCATCTTACGAGGAGTGCGTGGCCGACAAGCGAGCATTTGGTCGCAACTTTGTTGAGATGGAGACGTTGAGCAACGCAATGCAGACCGATACTACACTTGTTGAACAGGTGGGCGATAGGTATGTGGTTGTGACTCCGCCCAATACAACTCTTTCGACCGAGGAGCTGGACCACTCTTTTGATTTGCCATACGAGCGTGCGCCTCACCCTCGTTATCGTGGTAAGGGCGATATCCCTGCGTGGGAGATGATTAAGCACTCGATAAATATCCACCGAGGTTGTTTTGGAGGTTGTGCGTTCTGCACCATCTCGGCTCATCAAGGTAAGTTTATTAATTCGCGTAGCGAGCGTTCCATATTAGCCGAGGTTGAGAAGGTGGTCAAGATGCCCGATTTTAAGGGATATATCTCCGACATTGGCGCACCATCGGCCAATATGTATGGAATGAGTGGTCGCGATACTGCTCTGTGTGCGAAGTGTCGCCGCCCATCGTGTCTGCACCCTCGCAAGTGTCCGAATCTTGATAACGACCACTCGCGATTGCTTGCCCTGTATGAGCGAGTTAGGGGAGTGAAAGGCGTAAAGAAGGCTTTTATTGGTAGTGGTATTCGATACGACTTGTTCGATGATTCGCCATATTTGGAGACTGTAATCAAACATCATACGTCGGGTCGTTTGAAGGTTGCTCCCGAACACACCGAGCCGCACGTTTTGAATGTGATGCGCAAGCCTGAGTTTGAGATGTTCGAGCGGCTCAATAGCGATTTTCGTCGTATCTGCTCGGAGAACGGATTGCGCTATCAGTTGATACCATATTTTATTTCGTCGCACCCTGCGTGCCGAGAGTGTGATATGAAGGCTTTGGCCGATAAGGTGTTGGGTCGTCTGCATTTCGATTTGGAACAGGTGCAAGACCTTACGCCTACACCTATGACACTCTCATCGGTTATGTTCTATACGGGCGAAAATCCCTATACGGGTGAGGCAGTATATGTGGCGCGTTCACAAGATGACAAGCGCAGGCAAAAGGCATATTTTTTTGCATCGGATACATCTGGCAGGGGGCGTAAAATAGAATCTGTGAAGCAAAATGATGGCCGAAAATCGTATCCTGCGAATTGTAAAAGTAGAGGAAAAAGGTTGCGTGAATCATATAAATATAGAAAAAGTTAAAATATAAAATATTGAGATATGAAACTACTAATTCGTGTGGCCGTTGTAGCGTTGTTGTTTGTGGTGACGGCTTGTTGTGGAAAGAATGAAAAAGAGGTTCTTGATTTCGACAAAATGAGCTTCGAACAGTTGATGAGCGATGTTGACAAGGAGCAAGTGCAGGCTTGGTATGATTGCGCTTCGCGTATAGACGAAGCTGATGTGGCCGAAAGAGGGGCAGAGATTAAGGCTCAAAAGCGTCTGCTATGTTTTGATTTGGACGGCACTTTGACCAATCATAAGACTCCTCTGACTCCTGAAAACAGAGAAGTTCTCGATAAATTGATGACCAATCCCAAGTATAAGGTGATTATGGTAGGAGCGGGAAATGCTTTGCGAATATATAATCAGATGGGACAGTATCCGATTGATATTGTGGCCAATTATGGTATGCAGGAGAGTACGGTTGTCAATGGAGAGTTTGTTGAGGTGCGCAACGACCGTTGTAAGGTAGATAAGGAGTTTTTCTTGAAAAATGCGCAGCTTATACGCGAAAAGCACGGTTATACGGAGTATGCAGGTGAGTCGGTGGAGTTTCACGATGCAGGTATGGTGACATTCGGATTACTTGGCACAGAGGCTAAACGTGAAGATAAGTTGGTGTTTGACCCTGATAGGGCAAAACGTCGTGCAATATATAAAGAAGTATGTGAGCTATTTAAGGGTTACACCGTATATATTGGCGGCTCTACGTCGTTTGACTTTACTGAAAAACAGTACAATAAGTACGATGCAGTAATGGATTATGCGCATCGTAATGGATTTACACGAGATGAAATACTATATATAGGCGATGACTTTGGTGATGGCGGTGGCGATAGCCATATCCGTTTGGGAGGTATGGACTATATCCATATAACCGACTTTACAAAGTTGCCTGAGAGAGTCGCATTTCTATACTAACTAATTAATGACCCTATGTTTTCAAATTTGTATTATGAGAGGTAAAATTAAATATCTGATTTTGTTGGCAACTGTTGTATTGGTTGCGTGTGGTGTTGATGCTCCCGCTCCTATGAGCGTAGTGCCAGCCGAGCGTCAGTTAAAGTGGCACAAGATGGAGCAATATGCGTTTGTTCACTTTACAATCAACACCTTCACCGATAAGGAGTGGGGTTATGGTGATGAGTCGCCTGAGTTGTTCAATCCCACCGATTTCGATGCTGATGCATTGGTTAAGGTTGTGAAAGATGCGGGTTTGAAGGGCTTGATTCTCACAGCCAAGCATCACGATGGATTCTGCCTATGGCCAAGTGCTTATACCGAGCATTCGGTGAAGAACTCACCATATAAAGGCGGTAAAGGCGATATTGTAGGTGAGGTTGCAGCTGCGTGTCGTAAGGCCGATATAAAGTTTGGAATATATCTTTCGCCCTGGGACCGTAACCACGCAGGTTATGGCACCGATGAGTATTTGGATTACTACCGCAAGCAGTTGCGTGAGCTTTTGACCAACTATGGACCCGTGTTTGAGATGTGGTTCGATGGCGCAAATGGTGGTGATGGTTATTATGGCGGTGCAAATGAGGTGCGTCGAGTGGAGTCGGGTTACCTCTACTACGATTGGCCAAAAGTCGTAGAGATTATTCGTGAGCTTTCGCCCGAAACTGTGGTGTGGAGTTCGTCGTTGCCAGATGCACGTTGGTGCAGCAACGAGCGAGGAGTAATTGCCGAGCATTGTTGGGCGATGGCTTCACCCGAGGAGCTGTATCCAAAGGGTCGTGATAACGTGAAGGCTTTGGCTCACGGTATGGAAGATGGTAACCGTTGGGCACCTGCTGAGGCCGATGTGTCGATTCGTCCGGGCTGGTTCTATCACGAGAATCAGCAACCCAAGACCCCTGAAAAACTATTTGATATATATCTAACATCGGTAGGTCGTGGCGGTACATTGCTTTTGAATCTTGCGCCCGACCGTCGAGGTAGAGTGCCTGAGCAGGATATTGAGTCACTTATGGCGTGGCGCAAGATGGTTGAGGATACCTTTGCTGAGGATTTAACTGCAAAGGCAACTATCAAGGCTTCATCGAGCAGAGGTTGTGGCTTTGGTGCAAAGAATATGTTGGGTGACGATGAGAAGTATTGGGCGACAGCCGATGATGTTGTGACAGGCGATGTGGAACTTACTTGGCGTGAGCCACAAAAGATATCATACGTTATGATTCAAGAACATATCGCATTGGGTCAGCGTGTGCGTAAGTTTGAGATTGAAGCTCTGCAAGATGGTAAGTGGCAGAGCGTTGCATCGGGTACAACCGTAGGATACAAGCGAATATTGCCTATTGAAGGTATTTCGACAACGGCTTTAAGGGTGCGCTTTTTGGATTCGCGTGGTCCGCTCACGATTGCGAGGGTGGCAGCTTATTAGCAGGCTATATTGCAAGTGAAACAGCCCTCAAAAGTCTTCTGTAAAAGGCTTTTGAGGGCTGCTTGTTTGATACCATTACCGCTTGTTTGTGGTGGAGCGAATAATACGGTGGAGATATTACAAATCGAGCAATCCTTCGGGGAGTTGTAATTTGATATGCTCCTTCTCAAAATCGATGTGTAGGAAAAACTCTTCGGCGGCGGGAATTAGCTGCTCGCCATTGCCGAAATCAACGCCGAACAGGGGATTATGCTCACTATCATAGTAATCAACAATCTCGCCCTGAGCCGTGCCGCACTCTACGCTGAAACCAATCAAATCCTCCATATAGAACTCATCGCTCTGCGGCTCCGACTCCTCGCTTGTCATATATAGCTCCTTGCCGACCAGCTCCTCCGAGCGACGGGGTGTGTCGAAATCCTCGAAATGTATTGTAGCTCCCTTTTGGCCACGATACTCAATGCTTTGGCACCAAAGCGGAACATCGAGCGAATCTATTTCAACGAACAGAGGCTCTGTCTCGGGGTCGAACTCTTCGGGAAAGGTGTCGTAAAGAGTGACCGATACGCCGCCCTTGCGAGCCTCGCCAAAAAGTTTGCCAATGCGGGCTACTGCTATCTTCTCTTGCATAGTCGGAAATGTATGGAAATTTTGGACTTGAAAAAATTGTTGTAACAAAAAAGGAGCGTTCCTACGGATACGCCCCTTTGCTCATAGGAAGTGAGTGCAATTTACTCAGCAGCAACCTCTGCTGTCTCCTCAGCCTGCTCAGCAGCAGCCTCAGCTACGGCAGCAGCCTTCTTCTCTGCGATGGCAGCAGCACGCTCCTCCTTAACCTTAGTCTCGGCAGCCAAAGCAGCCTTCTCAGCAGCCTTAGCGTCAGTAGCGAGCTTGTTTACCTTAGCGGCAATCTTGCCCTCCTTCTCACCCAACCACTTGTTGAACTTAGCCTCAGCGTCGCTCTCAGAGAATGCGCCCTTAGCTACACCGCCCAACAGGTGCTTCTTGTATAATACGCCCTTGTACGAGAGAATTGCTCGACAAGTATCGGTAGGTTGTGCGCCTTTGAGTAACCAATCCAAAGCTCGGTCGAACTTCAAATCGATTGTAGCAGGATTCGTGTTGGGGTTATATACACCCAATTTCTCGATAAATTTACCATCACGTGGCGCTCTGCTATCTGCGGCAACGATGTGGTAGATGGGAGCACCCTTCTTACCGTGACGTGCCAAACGAATTTTAACAGCCATTTGCTATAAAATTTATTAGTTAATTATAAAACGCAACCCTACGCTTTCGGGGTTTTCGGTCGCAAAGGTAAGAATTTTTTTCGCAAAACCAATAAAATCAGCCGTAAAGAGTGAAAAATATTTGTTGCAAATCAAATTCTTACGTTAAATATCTATTCTATATCTGCCAAAAGAATCATTTACTCCTCGGCAAAACTTTTTAGCAGGGTAATCTCCTCGGCCCAACGCTCCTCGTCGGGGGTCTCCAAAATAAGTGGGATTCCGTCAAAACGAGCATCTTGCATAATGTAGCGGAAGGGGGTAATGCCGAGGAATCCCTCGCCGAGCGGAGTGTGGCGGTCAACACGGCTCTGCAAGGGTTTCATAGCATCGTTCAGGTGCATACCTCGCAGATATTTGAATCCCACTTCGCTCTCAAATTCAGCAAAAACCTTATCGCAACCCTCCTCGGTCGAGAGGTCATATCCTGCGGCAAACGAGTGGCAGGTATCGAGGCAAACGCCCACGCGAGATTTATCCTCCACGCGGTCGATGATGTAGCTCAGATGCCAAAATGCATAACCCAAATTTGAGCCTTGTCCTGCGGTATTTTCGATGACAGCCGTTACGCCTTCGGTTTTATCCAATGCGATGTTGATAGACTCTGCAACGAGAGCCAAACTCTCCTGCTCGGAGATTTTTTTCAGGTGGCTACCCGGGTGGAAATTCAAGCGGTCAAGACCCAATTGCTGGCAACGTTGCATCTCGTGTAGGAACGATGCTCGCGACTTCTCCAATCCCTCCTTTTCGGGGTGGCCGAGGTTGATTAGGTAGCTATCGTGGGGCAGAATCTGCTCGGGCTTGTAGCCGAGTGTTTGGCACGCCTCTCGAAATGCCGCGATTTGCTCCTCCGAAAGCGGTGGTGCTGCCCATTGACGTTGATTCTTAGTGAAAAGAGCAAATGCCGTTGCTCCGATGCTATGTGCATTGCGCGGGGCGTTGTCAACTCCGCCCGATGCGCTGACGTGTGCGCCAATATATTTCATATTCTTTGGTTCTAATTGTTCGGTTAATGCAAATTATTAACCGATAGGTTAATTATCTCTATGCAAATATAAAGAATTTCCCACAAAAGTTTTAACTTTGCACTAAGTTATATGGTAGCACGATTGAATTTATTTACTAAATGTAATAAGTTATGAGAAGAATTTTAGGTTTGTTGGTGGTTGTTATGGCTTTCTCGACAGTTGATGTGTTTGCACAGTTTACGGTCGAGAGTGAAAATAAGGAGGTAAAGCAGAAGGTAGAGTTCAAGCCTATCCAAATTAAGGATAAGATGAATGTCGAAACCGATTATTATAGCGAGGCTCGCGAGAAGGCCGAGCGCAAGCGTATCCGTCAGGAGCGTAATGCGTTTTCGTTGTCGATGAGTTTGCAGGGCTCGATGGCTTCGTACAACGATGCGTGGGGTGGTGATAACTCAACTTCGGTGCAGGCTACTATTGGTTTCAACCATACATACGCTAAGGATAGGTTCAACATCAATACCCAGGGTGAGGCTCGTATGGGTTACAACCGCGTGAGAGTAGATGTGAAAGATGAGGAGTCGGGTGAAACCCATCGCAAGGGAATATGGTTCAAGAATATCGACCAGTTCTGGTTGCAGACTCGTCCGGGTCGTAAGATTAACGACCGTTGGTCATATACCGCGACGGCTCGTATTCAGAGCCAGTTGGCAAAGGTCTATAAGTCGCGTACGGCACAGGAGGATACCGATATTACAAAGGCATTTTTGGCACCTGCCGATGTGTCGCTCTCTGTCGGTATTACTTATAAGCCCGGCAGCAAAAAATGGCCTATTACCGTATCACTCAACGCCCTTTCTACCAACGGAACATTGGTTTATAACGATGAATTGAAGAAACTCTACGAGGAGCGAAAGGCCACAAGCTACTTTGGTGTAGATATCGACAAACACGCTACATTCTCTGGTGGTTCGCAGGTTCAGTTCGATTTGAATAGCCGCAAATGGGGTAAGAAGGGTTGGCTTACATATCGTACGCAGGTGATTGCCTATTACGGTTGGATTACCAACGTGATGAACAATTCGAAGATTAAGGATTACGAGAAGTATAAAAATGACCTTGCAGCTTGGGAAGCGGCTGGTAGCAACAAAGATACCAAACCCGCATCGGTGCCCCGTCACGAGCGTCTGCACCCAACGGTGGGTTGGAAGAACTGGGTTACGCTTAAACTCTCGAACTATATCTCAACCAATTTCTATCACGAATTGCAGTACAACAAGGCTCAGAATACAGCCGTCAGAATGTACTCTACTCTGACACTCGGTTTGTCATATACGTTTAATAGTAAGTAAAATTTTAGCAAAGCGCGACGACATTTGGGTCGGGGCAATCCTCTTTGGTATGCCTATTGCGGCAGTGTGTGGTGGCGTTTTATAGGAATTTGTAATGTATAAAAATACAAAATATACGATTGTTTTCCCGCTGATTTTGGCTGCGGGAATAGTGCTGGGTATTATGCTGGGGCAGTTTGTGGGGCGTAATCGTGCTGAGTCGCAGATTCGCTCGATTGTCAACCGCAGCAATCTGCACTTGAATAATAAAATTATGCAGACCTGTATGCTTGTGGAGCATCAGTTTGTCGATTCCATATCGCTCGATTCACTCTCGGAGTTGGTTATTCCGCTTATGATGAAGGAGCTTGACCCCCACTCGGTTTATATTCCAGCTCGCGAGATGCAGCAGATGAATGAGCCATTGGAGGGAGAGTTCGATGGTATTGGTGTGGTATTTAACGCCGCAACCGATACGGTGATTGTGTTGAATGTTATACCCAATGGCCCAAGTGCTAAGGCGGGAGTTGTCGCAGGCGATAGAATTATCAAAATCAACGACACTTTGGCCGCAGGTGTGAAGATGCCACAGGCCGAGATTATGAAACGCCTCCGAGGTCGTCGAGGTACAGAGGTGAAACTCTCGTTGAAACGTTTGGGTATCGAGGATTTGGTCGATATCGTTGTGGTGCGCGATGTGATTCCTATCAAGAGTATTGAGTCGGCATTTATGATTGACGACAAGACAGGATTTGTACGTCTGTCGCAATTTGCCCGCACATCGTACGAGGAGTTGATGTTGGCAATGTTGAAGTTGCGTGCTCAGGGAATGAAGAATTTGATTTTCGACCTTCGTGGTAATTCGGGTGGATATATGGACCAAGCAATTATGATTGCCAACGAGTTCTTGCCTTCGGGGAATCTTATAGTCTATACCGAGGACCGCAAGGGTGAGCAGGTTAAGCAGTTCAGTAATGGCAAGGGTGTGGCCACCGATATAAATCTTGTGGTGTTGATTGACGAGGAGAGTGCCTCTTCGAGCGAGATTTTGGCGGGTGCTGTGCAAGATAACGACCGAGGAACGATTGTGGGTCGTCGCTCCTTTGGAAAGGGTTTGGTGCAGAATCAGCTCCCATATAAAGATGGCTCGGCATTGCGTTTGACAGTTGCTCGTTACTATACTCCAACGGGTCGTTCTATCCAAAAGCCATATAAGAATGGTGATGAACTGGATTATCAGATGGATCTTGTGCGTCGTTACCGAAATAACGAATTCTTCTCGGCCGATAGTATCCATTTTGCCGATTCGCTCCGTTTTACCACTCCGAAGGGTAAGGTTGTATATGGAGGTGGCGGTATTATGCCCGATTTGTTTGTGCCGCTCGATACGACACATATGTCACGTTACTATATGGAGGTATCGGGTCGCAATATCTTATATCGCTATACGATAGAGTATGCCGACAAGCATCGTGAGGCTCTCAACAAGGTACAGACTTTGGAGGATTTGGATTTGATGTTTGAGGCCGATAAGAATCTCTTTAACGATTTTGTGCGTTATGCCGCATCGAAGGGTGTGAAACCTGTAAGGTCGGAGATAGCCTACTCGCGCGAGGTTATGGAAGCACAACTCAAAGCCTACATCGGAAGAAATACGGTGCTTGAAGATGATGCGTTCTATCACAATATTTTCCCTATCGACAATATCGTACAAAGTGCTTTGAAGTGGATTGAGGAGAGTGAGAAAGGTGCGGAGGCTAAGGCCGATGTCGCCACAGATGCGGATAACAAGAGTGAAAATTAGTAAGATATGATAAAACGAATTATAGGATTATTGCTTGCGCTTGGAGTGTTGGCATTGGTCGTTTTAACGGTGATTAATGCAGGAAGTTACACTTCGATATTGCCTGCGACTAAGTCGGCGGGTGTAGCAAAAACTACCACTAGCGCAGCCGTAAAAGTCGAGAAAGAGAGTCCTGAACAAGAGAGTGAGAAAGTCGATAGCTTGAAAGATGAAGTTGTAAAGCAGAAATAATCAAAATCACGAACCTAAAACTTATAACATATGAAGAGACTTTTTCTGAGTTTTATATTTGTCTTGATGGCTTTCGTAGCTTCGGCCGTTGAGATTAAGACTCCAAAAACCAAGTGTGGCCCCTGGGTAGTGGGTGTGTCTGATACCGAGATGACAATCGTGTGGATTTCGGATATCCGCTCAATGGGTTGGGTGGAGGTTGCTCCCGATGATGGTACATCGTTTTATGCCGAACAGCGTCCCCGATTCTATGAGGATTTTTTGGGTCGTCATTTGGTGACAAATGTACATCATATCCGTCTGACGGGTCTTACTCCGGGTACTGTGTATCGTTATCGTATCTTCCAGCAGGGAGTAGATGATAGTGGTCACAATCCTGTGTCGGGCAATGTGTCGGCCAGCAATGTATATTCGCGCAAGCCATACGCTATTCGCACGTTGGATAGCAAAAAGAGCGAGTGCCGATTCTCGATGATTAATGATATTCACGGCCGTGACTCTATATTGGTTGCGTTGACTAAGGATATCAAGAAGCAGGCTCCCGATTTTATGGTTTTCAATGGCGATATGTCGAACTTTATGGGTTCGATTGAGGATATCGAGCGCGACTTTTTGAAACGTTCTTCGGAGTTGTTTGCCACCGATATTCCTCTTGTGTATGTGCGAGGAAATCACGAGACTCGCGGCCCTGGATTTAGCGAATTCTTGAATCTGTTCCCCACCGAAACAAATACCCCTTGCTTTACCTTCCGTCAAGGCCCTGTGGCATTTGTGGTGTTGGATAGTGGTGAGGATAAGCCCGATAACGATATTGAGTATGGAGGTACTGCCGCATATGGCCCTTATCGTGAGAAGTTGGCCGAGTGGCTCAGCGAGGCGATTGAGAGCGAGGAGTTTAAGTCAGCTCCTGTTAAGATTGCTTTGTTGCATATCCCATTCTCGAAGGGTGAGGGTTGGTATGGCAACAACGAGCTGAAGCGTTTGTTCCTGCCGCTGCTCAACAAGGCGGGTGTTGATTTGATGCTCAGCGGTCACAATCACCGTTATAGCTTGCGCGAGCCTATGTCGTGCGATGGTAACGAATTCCCGATTCTTGTGAATAGCAACAACGACCGTTTAGACGTGAAAGCCACCGCATCGGAGATTACGGTTGATGTAGTTGATGCAACGGGTAAGGTGTTGCACAAGCATACTTTCAAGGTAAAGTAAGAACTTGCTAATAAGTAAATACAAAATCGGGTGTCAAACTGTAAAGTCTGGCACCCGATTTTATTGTTGTATAGCCCGCCTATTTGAGATTCAAACGGTGGAAGAAGATAACGGGATTGTCGTCCTCTTTTATGTGTTTGAACTCCTCTTTGTCGCAGAGTTTTTCGGCTGGGGCTACCGATAAAATCATACCGCCTTGTATGCCACCAACTTCGTCGAATACCTCATTCAAATATGGAAACTCTTTATATCCCGAATTGGATAGGCGAATAAATTTTGTTTCGTTTGATTTTTTATCAATCTTGACAAGCGTCAAAGCTCTTGTCTCTTTGAAGCTGCACGCGGCCATACAAATTATCGCCTTGTCGCTCTCGGTAAGGCTTTTGAAGCAATCGAAATAATCTACATTGCCGCTTCTGCTGTTCATTATCGAAAATAATTCTTCTCTACGAGACTCTTCGACTGTGATATTTCCATCGAGGTTGATGTTTATAGTGATGTATGGCTCGTATGATTCGGGCGTAAGGCGGTATATCGTAGGGTCGTGTGCCATAGCCGTCAGAATAGCGCCATCTTGCTTGCCGATAAATGGAGTTGCGCCAATGCGAAGAAAACCCTTTTCGTTCTCCTCGATTTCATCGAACATCGCGCTATACGTTCCACTCTCGGTGTCGAGAAGCATATATTCGTGTGTGGTTGCCACAGCGCCCTCTTGACCTGTCTCGCGGATTCCCTCCGAGCTGAACCATATATTGCCCCGATTGTCGAGATTCATCTTGAACAATGTGTTCTGAGGAGTTTTGATTTGCTCGATAAAGGAACCATCAATAGAATATACGTTTAGCTTTCTATCGAGCATAGAGTAGGCATATAACTTGCCATCGTAGATGTCGAAGTCGGCCAAGTGGACATATTCTCCTGGCCCGCGTCCTTTGCGACCTATCTGATTGAGAAATTTGCCGGTGCGCACGTCAAATCGCATAACACCCTCGTCGTATGAATAGATATAGATGTCATTGCCCGAAATCTTGATAATGCTGGGTGTACCTATCAGGCTTTTATCGGTGGTCTCCAATGCTACGTGGCCCACATACTCCGAGATAAAATCTTCGATGGGGGACTCTTTTTCGGGGTTGATGTTGTAGATGTTTCCTTGTGAAGAGTCTGTTGGGTTGCTACCACACGCAACAAGTAGCATAATCAATGCTATGTAGGTAAATAATTTCATCGTAAAGCTTCTTGCCTATTATTATGATAGTAACGCTTAAAATATTAATTATTGCGCCCTACAAGAAATATCTCACCTCTTTGCCTTCGATGGCCGAGAGTAGATTGTTGGCCAAAGACGATGCACCAATGCGGAATAAATCTGGCGTGAGCCACTCCTCGCCCAATATCTCCTTAACAATGGTGTAGTAGAGTGCGGCATCTTCTGCCGAGCGAATGCCGCCTGCTGCTTTGAAACCAACCTTGCAGCCTGTTACATCGTAGTAGTCGCGAATTGCCTCACACATCACAATAGCGGCTTCGGCTGTGGCCGATACTTCGATTTTGCCTGTTGAGGTCTTGATAAAGTCTGCTCCTGCCGCCATCGCCACAAGTGAGGCAGAACGAATAATTTGAGGTGTGGGGAGTGCTCCCGTTTCGAGAATAACTTTCAGCGTGGCATCTTCTGCCTCGCCACGAATAACTTCTATCTCAGCTGCGGCCTCATCGTAAGCACCCGACAATATCTTACCCACGTTGATTACCATATCCACCTCGTCGGCTCCATTCTCGATAGCCATAGCGGTCTCCAACATCTTAACTTCGAGGAATGTTTGCGAGGAGGGGAATCCTCCCACAACGCTCGTAATACGCAATGGTGTGGCATCAATCGTCAAGCCCACAGTCTCGACAAATGGCGGATATACGCAAATCGAAGCCACATTCGGCAAGTGGGGATAGTCAATCGTAAACTCGGCTGCTCGGCGTGCAAATTCGCCTATCGATTGCTCCGAATCGCAACACGATAGAGTGGTAAGGTCGATAGCCGATAGGCAGAATTTATAGACCTCCGTATTCTGATTCTCCTTTGCTTTCTCGCGTAGTGCGTCAGCCTTCTGCTTTACCTCGCCTGCCGATGCCGCAGGCGCATAGTCGTTGAGTAAGGTTGCGTATTCCATAGTAATCGGGTTTAGTTAAGAGTGTTACTTATGCAAATATACGAATATTATTATATATAGGTATCACAATTTGCGCCAAAACTTACGCAGAGAACATAAAAAAACAACTCGACCTCATCGCGAGGTCGAGTTGTTTTTGCTTATTGCTCAGCTCTTGATTAGAGCTTGAAACCGTTTGCGAAGAGTTTTGCAAGGTTAACGTCCTTAGCAGCCTTCTGTGCCAAAGTAGCGTCCTTAGCAACTGCACTCTTCAACTGAGTCTTAGCTGTCTCGATATCACCCTCCTTAGCAGCGATTACGGCACGCAAGTAGTCAGCCTTAGCTGATGTGTCGGCTGAGATAGCCTTCTTTGCTGCTGTCAAATCGTTGTTCATAGTGTTGGCGATAGCTGCGTTGTAGCCTGTTAATGTAGCAGCAGCTGTGCTGTAATTACCCTGAGCAGCTGCAATCAAAGACTTAGTCTTAGCATCTGCTGCGGCAGCGTACTGCTGAGCCTTTGTGATGTTGCCATTTGCAAGGTTTGCAAGAGCAAGGTTGCTGTTGATCTCGTTAGTGTTGAGACCCAACTGCTGAGCCTTCTCGTATGCAGCAAGAGCCTGTGACATATCACCCATAGCAGCGTAAACAACACCCAAGTTGTTGTAAGCGCGAGCATCGTTGAACTTCTTAGCTGTGTACTCCAATACAGTAGCCTTAGCCTTGTTGTCAACGATTACGCTCTCTGCCATATAGAGCAACTCCTCGTTTGTAAGCTCGTCCAAGCGGCCTGAGTTAATCAAAGCGGCCATCTCGTCGTTGGTCTTACCCTTGATGTCGGTGCTGTTAACCAACTGTGCACGACGCAACTTAGGCAAAATCTCCTTCTTCAACTCAGTGAATACAGCCGACATATTCTTAATCTCAGACTCACGCTGTGAAGAAGAGTCGTAACGACCCAATACCTGCAAGATAATATCCTTATCCTCGATATCAGAAGCAGCAACCAACTCCTTGAAACCTTCCCAGTCCTCACCGTATGATGCAACGTCGAGCTCCATACCTGTATCCTTCAAAAGCTTCTCGGCAGCCTTGTGGCCTGACTTAGAACGTGCAGATGAGAGCTTGTCGTTGAACTTCTCAGGACCATCGGGTGATGCGTAACCGTGAACGTAGAGCTTCTGAGAAGCGCGGTCGTTAGCCTGAGTCTCAACAACGTTCTGCTTGAATGCCTTCAACTCATCGCTGTTGGCTGCCTTCTTAGAAACGTTTGAAGAGTTGATAGCGTACATAATGTCAGCCTTAGTAACAACAGTAGTTACGTTCTTGTAGTTGTTAGCTGTGTTAGACATAACAGCTGCATAATCCAAATCCTTCTGCAAAGTGTTAACACCCTTAGCGATTGTCAAACCAAATGCGCGCTTGATAGTGTTAGCCTGCTGGCCACCTGCTGCAAGTGCAGCTGCCTCAGCCTTTGTTGGGAGTGCGCCAGTGTTAGCGTTAACCAATGTGAAAGTCTTGCACTTTCCGCTGGGGCATTTAACCTCTATGCGGAGCTGCAACTCGCTCTGAATCATACGAGCGTCGTAAGGGAACTCAACGTGCTGAGTAAACTCACCACCAGCTGCGTTTACAACTGTGTAGTTGTCCTTAACTGCGCTACCCTGGAAGTACTTTGTAGCACCCTCAACCTCACCGTCAGCAAATACCATTACGGGAGTAACCTTCAACACAGCCTTCTTGTTGTAGTACTGTGCAGGGAATTTTACGGTGATGTCGGCCTCTACCTTGCCATTGTTCAAAGCAAGTACATCGGGAGTGCAAGTGATAGATACTGCCTCCTGATTCTTGGCCATTTTGCCAAAGCAGTTACAGCCTGTGAATCCCAATGCTACAACCGCTGCAACGAGCAAAAGTCTCAATGTGTTTTTCATAGTTTTTTAAGTCGTAATTTATTTATGTTTGTTATTAGTTCTTCTTGAAAGAATCTTTGTGGCCACGCTCACCACGCTCGCCGCGCTCTGGACGCTCGCCACGGGGACGACCACCCTCGTTACGGGGCTTGCGCTCACGCTCAATCCAACCTTCGGGCTTAGGCAAAAGGGCCTTGTGAGAGAGCTTGTACTTCTGAGTCTTGGTGTCGATGCCGATGAACTTAACCTCAATCTTGTCACCCTCCTTCAAGCCAGTCTCCTCCATAGTCTCGAAACGCTTGTAGTCAATCTCCGAGATGTGCAAGAGAGCCTCCTTGCCTGGAAGAATCTCAACGAAAGCACCAAATGCAACGATGCTCTTGATTGTACCGTCGTAAACCTCACCAACCTCGGGAACAGCAACGATACCCTTGATGCGTGAGAGTGCTCCGTCCAATGCAGTCTTGTCAACACCGAAGATGTCAACTATGCCGCACTCATCGTTCTCGGTGATGGTGATAGTTGTACCGGTGGTCTTCTGAATCTCCTGAATAACCTTACCACCAGGGCCAATAACAGCACCGATGAAGTCCTTAGGAATCTGAATCTGTACGATGCGGGGTACGAACTCGCGGTAATCCTCACGAGGCTCAGCGATAGTCTCGGTAATCTTACCCAAGATGTGCATACGACCCTTGCGAGCCTGCTCCAATGCAGTAGCCAATACCTCGTATGACAAACCGTCAACCTTGATATCCATCTGAGTTGCTGTGATACCATCGGCAGTACCTGTAACCTTGAAGTCCATATCGCCCAAGTGATCCTCATCACCCAAGATATCCGACAAAACTGCCCAACGGCCAGTTGCTGAGTCAGAGATAAGACCCATAGCGATACCCGATACGGGCTTCTTAATCTTAACACCTGCGTCCATCAATGCCAATGTACCTGCGCAAACGGTAGCCATAGATGATGAGCCGTTTGACTCCAAGATGTCTGAAACTACACGCAAAGCGTAAGGCATCTCCTCGCCTGTGGGAATCATAGGCTTCAATGCGCGCCAAGCCAAGTGGCCGTGACCAATCTCACGACGGCTTACACCGCGTGCAGGACGAGCCTCGCCTGTTGAGAATGGAGGGAAGTTGTAGTGGAGGGTGAACTTCTCTGAACCCTGCACCAATACCTCGTCAATCATCTTCTCATCGAGCTTAGTACCCAATGTGACAGTTGTGAGCGACTGAGTCTCTCCACGAGTAAAGATTGCAGAACCGTGTGCTGCGGGCAAATAACCTACCTCACACCAGATGGGGCGAATCTCGTCTGTGCGACGGCCGTCCAAACGCTTACCCTCATCGAGAATCATATTGCGCATAGCCTTCTTCTGCACATCGTCGTGGAAATATTTGTGAATAAGCGGAGCCTTCTCCTCCAACTCCTCCTCTGTGAAGCGTGAAGCAAACTCGGCCTCCAAAGCCTCGAATGCCTCTGAACGCTCGTGCTTAGCAGTACCGCTTGTAGCGATTGCATAAGCCTTATCGTAAAGCTCCGAGATAATTTGCTGACGCAACTCCTCGTCGTTGTTCTCGTGGCAATATGTGCGCTTAACGTCCTTGCCAAGCTCCTTAGAGAGCTCAATCTGAACGGCGCAGTGCTTCTTAATCTCCTCGTGAGCGAACTTGATAGCTCCGAGCATAACCTCCTCTGATACCTCGTTCATCTCACCCTCGACCATAAGGATATTGTCGATAGTACCACCTACCATAATGTCGAGGTCAACCTCAGCCATCTGTGAGAAGTTGGGGTTGATAACATACTCACCGCCGATGCGAGCTACGCGTACCTCAGAAATAGGGCCTCCAAATGGAATGTCCGATACGGCCAATGCTGCCGAAGCTGCCAAACCAGCCAATGCGTCGGGCTGGATATCCTTGTCAGCTGAGATGAGGTTAACGGTAACAAATACGTCAGCGTGGTAATCTGATGGGAACAAGGGGCGCAATGCTCTGTCGATAAGACGAGCTACCAATACTTCGGCGTCGCTTGCCTTGCCCTCACGTTTCATAAAGCCTCCGGGGAAACGTCCGCACGATGCGAACTTCTCCTTATACTCCACTTGAAGAGGCATAAAATCTGTTCCTTCCTTAGCGTCCTTAGCGGCTACTACTGTTGCGAGCAACATAGTGTCGCCCATCTTAACTACAACCGAGCCGTCGGCCTGCTTAGCCAATTTGCCGGTCTCGATGGTAATCTCACGACCATCTGCAAGTGTGATGGTCTTTTGTACAGCGTTGTACAACTTTTGTGCTTCCATAAATCTTATAATCGTCAAAAAAATAATTTCCAAAAATAAGGGCTGTCGGCCAAAGCTCCCGTACAGCCCTTATCACACCTTGCGAAGTATTACTTACGAAGGTTAAGAGTCTTGATGATAGCGCGGTAACGCTCGATATCAACCTCCTTCAAATACATAAGCAACTTGCGACGCTTACCAACCAAACGCAACAATGAACGCTGCGTGCCGAAGTCGTGCTTGTTCTTTTTAAGGTGCTCTGTAAGGTGGCTGATACGGTACGAAAACAATGCAATCTGGCTCTCAGGAGAACCTGTGTCAGTGTTAGACTTGCCGTACTTACCAAAAAGCTCTTGCTTTTTCTCTGCTGTTAAATAAGCCATAAAAAAATAAGATTTTATGGGCCTACCGTCTCAATTTTATGCGGTAAAACCCTGGTTCCACTCCACGACGCATTCCCCTTACCGTGAATAACGCCGGAGCGTGCGACAAAATTACTTTGAATTTCATTAAGAGACAAATATTTTGAGTGCAAAAAGTGATTTTTTGTCACTAAAATTCCGTTTTTTGGTTACAAATATATTTTTTTTGCTAAAACTGTGTATCTTTGTGACATAAACCCTTTGGGCAGAGGTGTTATTTAGCAGGGTTATTTGTTGCTGATGAGGAAGTTTGACAGAAGTTGTCGAATAGGAGTGACAAGGCAATGTTTAAGTAGATGTGACGCTCAAATTGTGATTTTACCTCTGCTACAAGTTTTGCCTATCGTAACAAATAGGGCACGGTGTTCCAAATAGGGAGGGGTTATGGAAAACAAAAAGTTATGAAACTTGCTTTTTTGCGAAATATTGCGATTTGTTCAGTGGTAGTGTTGCTAACGCTCTTTGTGGGTTGTGGGAGCGAGCAGGCTGAGTATCGTGTGGTTGATGGTCAGATGTTAGGTACGTTTTTGCATCTTAGCGCGCAAACTACCGAGCCTTCGGGTGAGATTTTCAACCGAATGATGGAGATTGATGCTGAGACCAAAAAGTCTATGTCGATTTTCGATGAGAATTCGTTGCTGAGCCGTATAAATCGTTCAGAGACAGATTTGATGGACCACCACATTAAATTCAATCTCGAATTGGCAGCGCGAATTACTCAGGTGAGCGATGGTGCTTATGATGTTACGGTGAAACCATTGGTCGAGGCTTATGGTTTTGCAGGCAAGGAGCGTCAGGCGAAGGTAAATGTGGATTCGTTGATGGAGTTTGTCGGTTTTGAAAAGTTGCGCATCGAAGGCGATAGACTAATCAAGAGCGATAGCCGTGTTCAGTTGGATTTTAACTCTATTGCCAAAGGATATACAGTTGATTTGGCGGCTCAGGCTTTGGAGCAGATGGGCGCCGAGAACTATATTGTCGATATAGGCGGTGAGGTGCGTTGCAAAGGCGTGAACAAGAAGGGGCAGGCGTGGCGAATTGGTATCGAGACTCCTTTCGACGGAAATAATACCGCTGGTGAGCATATCCAGCAGATTATTTCACTAAATAATTGTTCGTTGGCTACCTCGGGTAATTACCGCCGTTTCTATATTGATGAGTCGGGACGCAAAGTGACTCATACTATTGACCCTCGTACGGGCCAAAGCGTGGTGAGCGATTTGTTGTCGGCTACTGTCATAGCACCCACTTGTGCCGAAGCAGATGCCTATGGCACGATGTTTATGGCTCTTGGTCGTGAGCGGGCCTTGGAGGTGGCTCGTCAGTTGGAGCCGCAGGGGGTGATGGTATATTTTATAACATCAGCAGCCGACGGAAATTACGAAATATATTATTCATCGGGATTGGCTTCACATTTGAAGCTAACCGATGGTATGCGCGTCATTTAATAGAAATGAGGTGTTGAGAACGAGTATCTCGTGACAAATGATTTATGAAAAGAGCTATTTTAATATATAATCCTCAGGCGGGTCGTGGAAAGATTGAACGCAACATTAGTCGTATTGTGGCAATTTTTCGTACGGTAGAGTGTGACCTGATACTACACCCCATTGAGTTTGGCAGAAATCCTTTCGATGGTAACAAAGATGTGGAGTTGGTGATTATTGCAGGTGGCGATGGTACAGTGAATTATGTTGTCAATGCAATGATGCATAAGCAGTTATCAATTCCTATCGGGATTATACCTGCTGGTACGGCCAACGATTTTGCGGGTGCGCTTGGAATGTCAACCGATGTGGTTGAGGCGGCACAGCAGATTGTTGGAGGAGTAATCGAGGATGTTGATTGCGGTAAGGTCGAACATATAGAAAATCAAAAAGAATCGTCAATTTATTTTGTAAATATATTCAGTTTTGGTATCTTTACAACAACGTCGCAGCACACACCTGAACATTTGAAGCATCATTTGGGTCGTATGGCCTATCTGTTTGCTGGTTTTAAGGATTTGCGTAATATGCACGGAATACCGCTCACGATTACAACTGACGACGAGACGTTCTACTATCCTACGCTTATGGGATTGGTGCTTAATGGCGAGACGGCAGGCAGAATGCCTTTGGCTCGAAAGTCGAGCCTCAGAGATGGAGTCTTCGATTGTCTGTTCTTGCGTAAGCGTGAGACTGCATTCCAGTCGGCATGCGATATGTTGTTGTATATGTTGGGAATCCGTACCAAAGCGGTTAAGTTCTTGCGTACGAGTGTTCTGACGTTGGTTACTCCAATCGATGAAGATACCGACGTAGATGGTCAGCGTGGCGGAAACTTCCCGATGACGGTGAAGTGTTTGAAGGGGGCATTAAAAATTGTATGCCCTGTAAATTAGAGAAGATTTAATATTTGGATACGTTAGGGATAGATTATAGATATTAGGTATAGGAGAAAGGAGTAATTGACAGTAACCTATAATCATTAGAATATGGAGCGAAAGATTGAACAAGAACAAGTAAGTAAAATCTCAATTTCAAAAATTAGAAAACATTTTTCTGAGGAGGGATTTAGGTCTAATGATTTTGCAATGTCGCCGTTGATTCAGTTTAGATCGATGGAGGGTAACCCTCGCACTATCGAGGGTGGAGTCACTGTGGGTATTATATGCAACGGTACGGCCAAGGTAAAGATTAATGGTCGCAGTTGTGAGTTGCGCAAGGATTATCTTTTCTTGGTTAACGAAGATTCTGTAATTACTAATTTCAAGTGCAGCAAGGCGTGTATGGGTTATCTGATAACCTTTTCTCGAAGTTTCGTCGATTCTATCAATGTCGATGTTACGGATTATATGAATGCGCAATTGATGGTTTCGCTTATGCCTTGTATGCCTGTGTCACCAAGTGATATAGATAGCCTGCACGGTATAGCTGCATTGCTCTCGTCGTCGATTGTAAAGAACGATTCGGTATATCGCGATAGAGTTGTGATGTCGCTTTTCAGCGCATTCTTCTTTACTCTCACCTCTATTTTGGGTAAGTATGCTTCGCAGGAGGCGCATAATATTGGCTCAACAAAAGGCGATAAGTTATTGTCACGCTTTATTATGCTTCTCAATGAGAATTGCGAGCGTGAGCATAGTGTGGAGTATTATGCTCGCCAGCTTGATATCACTCCTAAGTATCTTTCGCTGATATGTAAGACCCGTACCGGAAAGAATGCCTCGAAGGTGATTGATGATGCTATTATTCGTAAGGCTAAGGCATTGTTGAAACAGTCGGGATTGAGTATTTTGGAGGTGTCGCAGCGACTTAATTTCGTATCGCAGTCATTCTTCGGAAAGTATTTCAAGCAGCGTGTTGGAATCTCTCCATCGCGTTACAAGGCGTCGCACTAAATCACAGCAATCGAAATATAGGAGTCCGAAAGGATTGACACCATTACCCATTTTTTCATATTGCCTATCTCACCCACATTACCGTATAATTACAATAAAAGCTGTCAGGCCGAGCCTGACAGCTTTTATTTATGGTGAAAGTAAGGATTACTCCAAAACCTTAACCTTGATGTTACGGAACCATACATCGTCACCGTGATCCTGGAAGCCGATGTAACCCTCGTGGTTCTCACCACCGCAGTTGTTGAGCAACTTGAATGCAACAGGCCACTTCTCCTCAGAGAACTTTGACTTCTGCAACATCTCAGTCCACTGTGGAGTCCACAAGTGATACTCTACAACAGGAACATCGTTCTGGAAGTGAACAACAGTGCCTTTGTAAACCATAATCTTCACCTTGTTCCACTCGCCAGCAGGCTTAGAGTTCTGTGGCTTTGCAGGAATCATATCGTAGAGTGAAGATGACTGACGGTTACCGTCGATACCCAACTTAGCGTCGGGGTGACGCTCGTTGTCAAGTACCTGACACTCAGGAGCTGAAACGTAGATTGGCTCCCAGCCGCCCTTATCGTTCTTAACCTCCTGTGCGAGATAGAAGATACCAGAGTTACCACCCTTTGAAATCTTCCATTCGAGCTCCAACTCGAAGTTCTTGAACTTCTGAGCAGCGTAGATAATATCGCCACCCTCGCCAGTCTGAGCTTCGCCACCGCCTGAACCTGTAAACTTCAAGCAGCCGTCCTCGATAGTCCAACGTGAAGGAACGTGATCCTTACCGTAACCACGCCAACCCTCCAATGATGTACCGTCGAACAATACGATAGTGTTAGGGTCTTCCTTTGGTCCACCGCAACCTACGAGCATTGATACCATAGCTGCCAACATTAATATTTTTTTCATAATCTTTTGTTTTTGTTGTTACTCAATTATTTAGGCATATTAGGCAAGTTCCAACCTGCACGGTAGTTGTGCTTGATAAGCTCAGCTGCGAACTGCTGTGCATTGATAGGATCTGTGTAACGCTTGTTGAATGTTGGGTGACCGTCCTTAACTGAGAATCCGTCCTCAATCATGATGCGGATAGTCTCATCTGGACCGATGTTAGTGAAGCGCATATTCTCGCCGTCCCAGTTGAGGATCTTGTGCAAGTTCTGCAAGCGAACACCCAATACACCCATTACAACCATCTCGTTGAATGGACCAGCCTCAGAGAAGTCAGAGTTAGTCATCACGCGGTTCTCCTTTGACTCCTTACAAGCACGTACCCAATCCATCTCGTGAGAGAGCTCGACGTGGCGCGCACGCTCGGGAACCTTAGGAGTACGACCTGACAAAAGGAATGGGTTAGCACCGTAGCAACCGCAAATCAATGTATCCTTTGTACCGTAGAAAATGAGGGCACCACCGCCACCCTTGATGTTAAGATCCATACCGGGCTCCATACCAGCAGGACGCTCAGGCTTCAAGCCGCCATCGTACCAGTTAACTGTAACTGCTGGCAACTTGCACTTGTGAATCTTACCACGCTCTGGGAATGTGTACTGTACATACTCAGCCTGTGGAGCGCAATCTGTAAGAAGTGATGTAGAAGAACCCTGAACTGTGTCGGGATAACGCAATTGGAGAGCCTTGAATACGGGGTGGAGAATATGGCAAGCCATATCACCCAAAGCACCTGTACCGAAGTCCCACCAGCCACGCCAGTTCCAAGGCTGATAAATCTGGTTATATGGACGGTAGGGAGCTGGGCCGAGGAACAAATCCCACTTCAAAGTGTCGGGAATTGGGTCAACCTTATCGGGCTTCATCAAACCCTGTGGCCAAATTGGACGGTCGGTGAAAGCGTCAACGCGAGTTACCTCACCAATCTCACCATTCCAAATCCAGTTACATACAGTCTCAACGCCAACGTGAGAAGAACCCTGATTACCCATCTGAGTTGCAACCTGATGCTTAGCAGCGAGCTTAGTCAAAAGGCGTGACTCATAAACTGAGTGAGTAAGAGGCTTCTGGCAGTAAACGTGCTTGCCGAGCTCCATAGCGTAAGCCGATACAAGAGCGTGAGTGTGGTCGGGAGTTGCACAAATCACAGCGTCAAACTCGTTAGCTGCCTTATCGTACATCTCGCGCCAGTCCCAGAAACGCTTAGCCTTTGGGAAAGCATTGAAAACGTTCTTTGCGTAACCCCAGTCGGTATCACACAATGCAACGATGTTCTCAGTCTTCTTTACGGCATTGATGTTAGCATTACCCATACCACCAATACCTACGGCTGCGATGTTCAACTTGTCAGATGGAGACTTGTGACCAAAAGCTGCACCCATTACATTGTTGGGGACAACTGTCATTGCTGCCAAACCTGCTGAAGAGGCCTTCAAGAAGTCAGCTCTAGAAATTTTCTTTGACATAGTTGTTAAATTTTTTAGGTTAATAAATTGATTTAGATATTGAATATTTATATCTCTTATTCTATTTGTGTTTCAAATTGTCTTTCAAACTTTGGCCCTTAACTATTATTGGGTTGAGGTTAGTAATTTATACTCGGCAACGACTCGACGTAGTAGATACTTTTTTCGATGCAGTTAATAGGTGGCTGCACAAAGTTGTGTACCTCTATATATATATTCTCAATTCCGAGTCGCGAGGCCTCTTTAATAGTGGCATCAAAATCTATTCGGCCGCTATCGCCCACGTTATATTCGTCGTGCAGGTGGAGGAGTGCTACGCGTTTGCCAAAGTGTTTCATCAGTTCACGAGCATCAATTCCTGCCTGTTCAGCCTCGAAGGTGTCAATTTCCAGTAAGAGCGTTTCGGCATCGCATCGTTCAGCAATCTTATCAAGAGCGGATACTCCGTTTTGCGGTACAAGGGTTGCAGTCGTTGGGTGAAAGCATAGCTGCATACCTTCTTTTGTTGCAATAGCCTTAATTAGACTGACGTACGCCACGAAATCATCTATCGCCTTATCGCTATCGCCCTCGGGTTGGTATGCAAGTGACAAATACTTGCAACCAAGCTGCTTGTATGTCTCAATAGCCTCTTCCCACCACTCGGTGTCGGGGTCTTTGACTTGCTTGGTGTTGTTTATCTCGGCAGGCTCTACGGTTGGATTTTCATTATCACCTGTATTTCTGCGTTCCTGCTCCACATTCTCCTCTGTTTCTGCCTTCGACGATGCGTAATTGGCCCTCTCTTCGGGAGTTAGTGTTGGGCCCTTTGTGAGGTAGGCAGCTGTGATTTTCAACCCCGCCTTCTTGGCTAAGGCCTTAAATTCTGCAGGAGGCAGAAGGTGAACCTTGCCACGATAGAATGCGCTTACCTCGATTGCAGTAAATCCGAGCTGACCAATCGTGTCGAGCGTTGTCTCAGCACCAGCGTACATCTCGTTGTCGAGTGAGGGGAGGTGTATTCCAATATTGGTTCGCACCTCGCTCAATGCATCATTGACTGCCTCTGTGAATGAGTCGGCGGCTTTTTTTATCCCTATCAATGAACTTGTGGCTTCCAATACAGAGGATAGGCCCTGCTTAAAGAATGAGAGTCTGTCCATAGTCTGCTTTATGCCTTAGTCTCGTCGTTGGTTGAAGTCTGCTCTGGGTCTTCAACCACGCCAAATGTTATGTTTCGGCGACCATTGAAGTCTGAATTATACGAGGCATCTGCACCACCTCCGAGTATAGTCTCTAATGCGTGCGGGTTATCCTCGAATGGTAGCTCCTGCTCGGCAGAGCCGTTATCGACGTTTGTGTCAGTCTGCTCTTGTGGCTCATCTGATGGCTCCTGTGGCTCATCTTGTTTGTCCTCTCCCTCCTGCTCGTTTGCCTTCTGCTCTTGTTGCTCCTTTTGCTCCTGCTCGGCTTTTAGGCGTGCCTCTTCTTCGGCCTTAGCCTTCTCGGCTGCTATCATAGCTTGATACTTAGCCTCCTCCTTAGCTCGGCGGGCCTCAATGCGTGACGCAATGGTGATTCCGTACTCATAGAGTGCATAACAAGGAATGAAAATCAAGACCTGACTTACTATATCGGGTGGTGTGATGATAGCGGCAAAAATAAGCAATGCTGCAACGGCTATCTTGCGATACTGACGCATACCCTGCGACGAAACCACTCCAATTGTAGCCAACAATCTAATCAGCAACGGTAGCTGGAACGAAACGGCAGCTGCAAACGAAACGCTAAGAACGGTTGTAAGGAACGAGCTTACATCGATAATGTTACTAATCTGGTCGCTAACCTGATAGTTACCCAAGAAGTTGATAGCCAATGGGGCAATGATGTAGTATCCGAACAAAAGACCCATCACAAACCAAATGGGGGTCTCGATGGCGTAGCGGATACTCTGCTTGCGTTGTTGTGCAGGGATAGCGGGCTTGACGAAGAGCCAAAGCTCCCAAATCAGATAAGGGAATGCGATGATGAATGCGCCAATAAATGAACTCTTGATGTGGAGCATAAACTGTCCTGCCATCTTGTTGTTGAAGAGCTCCACGTTGTCGGGGTGTATTCGTAGAGTATCCGAGCCCAGCAAGTCGGCCATAAAATTGAACAGGCGATTAGTGGGGAATGTTTCACGGATTGGCGCGAATACAATGTCGAGTACGATACCCTTTATTGCGAATAGTACAATAAAAAGCAGTACAAATACAACAACTACACGAACAAGGATTTTGCGAATTTCGTCGAGGTGTTCGCCGAAGGTCATCTCCGCATCATCATTTACAGGACGCTGATTACTCATCTCTTACCTTACTGACTGAATTATATTTGATTACAGTGTTTACTCGGTCTTCTCAGTCTTCTCGATCTTAGCCTCAGGCTTTGTGTCGTCGTCCTTAGCTGCGGTGTTTACTGCGTCCTTGAACTCGCGAATACCACGACCTGCTCCGCGCATCAGCTCTGGCAACTTCTTACCACCAAACAAAAGCAAAAGAACAAGTACGATAAGAATAAGCTCCTGTGCGCCGATTCCACCAATAAACAAAAATTCCATAATAGTTATGTTTTTAAATTTATTAATAAAATATTTATGTGACTTTTCAACCCGAAAGTTATAAATAAAAAATGACTTTTACAACTTTACGAGATATTTTTATGCATAGCATAGTGTGGTCAAGATTGTGTGGTCGAGATTTGGGTATTTGATATGGCTTTGAGTTTTAGTGGGTTTGAAACTTGTTGTCATAGTACGATGGCATATTTTTTGACTAAAATTGGGCGCAATTGTGCAGGCGAATCTTACGTTATATAACGCAACGACCGACGCAAATTTTACGTCGGTCGCTACATAATATCGAAAACTTATTATCGAAGATAATCCTCGAAATAGTTTGTAATCTTTTGGTGAAGGTGTACAGCGTCCTTGCCAAATACATTATGCTCGGCACAAGGGTAGGGGAAATAATCAACCTGAACATTGTTCTTGATACACTCCCTTACGAAGCTGAGCGAGTGCTCCCAAACTACAACAGGGTCAACTGCACCCTGACAAATCAAAAGCTTGCCCTTCAAATCTTTGGCCTTGTTGATGAGCGATGTTTTGGCAAAGCCCTCGGGGTTGTTGTGGGTGTTGTCCATATAACGCTCTCCATACATCACCTCATACCACTTCCAGTCGATTACAGGACCTCCTGCAACACCCACCTTGAAGATGTCGGGGTAGTTGGTAATAAGCGAAATGGTCATAAATCCACCGTAGCTCCAACCGTGTACTCCAATGCGCTCTGCATCAACCCAATCGTGGGTCATCAACCACTTCAAGCCAGCCACTTGGTCTTGCATCTCGGCCTGACCACACTGGCGGTGAATAGCCTTCTCAAACTCTGCTCCACGATTCGATGTTCCTCGGTTGTCCATTACGAAAATCACATAGCCTCGTTGTGCCATATACATCTCCCAGCGACGCAACTGGCCGAGATATGTGTTTTTAACCATCTGAGAGTGTGGGCCACCATAGACATACACGATTACGGGGTATTTCTTCGAGGGGTCGAAATCAAGAGGTTTGATAAGGCGATAGTAGTTGTCGTACTTGCCATCGGCACTCTTTACCGAGCCGAGCGAAATCTCTGCAAAATTATAACCTACGGTTGGGTCGTCGGCGCGGAAAATCTCACGCGCAGGCTTCCCATCTGTGCGGCCAATCTCCACAACGCGAGGTACTTTGAGCGATGAGTATGTATCCACAAAGTAACGGCCCGAACCACTTACAACCACATCGTGCCAGCCCTCTGCTTTTGTGAGCTGAGTCTGCTTACCTGTGGCAATGTCAACCTTGAAGAGATGGTTGTCGATAGGTGATACCTCAGCCGAGGTGTAATAGATGTTCTTGGCATCTTGTGCCACATATTTTACATCTGCATCGGTTGCGGTAAGGCGCTTGATTACACCACCATCGTTGCATAGGTAAAGATTCCAATATCCGTCACGATTGTTGGTTGAGTAGATGAACTTTGTGGGGTCACCTGTGATAAACACCAAGGGGTGCTGAGGCTCAACCCAGCGGTCGTTATGCTCGGTGAGTACCTGAGAGATAAACTTACCTGTTGATGCATTATATACGTTGAGGTGAACGTTCTTTTGCGGGCGGTCAAGAATCTGAATGTAGATTCGCTCTGAGTCGGGTGACCAAGTGATGTTGGTGAGGTAACGCTCCTTGTCGAAATCGGTAACCTCCACATACACAGTCTTGCGGCTTGCAACGTCGTATATACCTAAACTTACTACCTCCGAAGCCATACCATTCATCGGGTACTTGATGTTTTTGAGTGTACCGGTGCGAGTGGTGATATCCAAAAGCGGGAAGTCGGTTACTGCCGACTCATCTTTCTGGTAGAAGGCAATCTTCTTGGCATCGGGCGATATGAAGATACCTCCGCTAATGCCGAACTCGTTGCGGCTTACACTTTGTCCGCATACGATGTTGGGGTCGCTAAACGATGTGATGGCGTGCTCGCGCTCTCCATCGAAGCAATATACATTATTGTCGCGTGTGTATGCGTAGAGTCCACCTTTACCGCTTTGACGTGTGAGGTTCTGACCTACGGGAATTTTGTGTTTCGATACTACGGTGCGGCTCTTCAAGTCGATTGTGTTGCGCATTCCAAATGCAGCTACAACCAACGACTGCTCATCGTCGAATGTGTAGGCTGGGAATGATTTGAACGAGGTTGAGAGCAACGAATTCAATTCGTCGAGCGAAATGATTGTGCGACGTTTGTTGTTGCGGGCATCTGTTGCACACAAATTAGTGCCATCAATCCAAGCGTATGAGTCGCTTTGGCCAATCCAACGTACTGGCAGTGTCTTTGGCGTGAGTTCACGATTGAGAATGACGTCTTCCATCGAGAGGAGTCGCCTGTCGGAAGTCTGTGCCTGAGTAGGAAAAGCTGTCATAAGTAGTGTTGCAGCTAAAATTATGAATGAAGTCTTCATTGTTTGTTGTGTTATGTATTTTATGAGTGCGAAAGTAAATAAAAAATGCGAGATATACAATTTATATTATTTGCGGAGGCTTCGATTGTCGTCTTAAAGGTGAGGAAAAACAATATTTTTTAAGGAAAATTAAATTTTTTTCCAAAATGTTTTGCAGAATAAAAAAATATATCTACATTTGCACACCCAATTAAGGAATTGGAGCCCAGATGGCGGAATCGGTAGACGCGCTGGTCTCAAACACCAGTAGGTTCACCCCTGTGCCGGTTCGACCCCGGCTCTGGGTACGAAAAGGCTGATAATCGTTTGATTGTCAGCCTTTTTTTTATTGTTGGAAGTGGGGCGAGAGTAGAGCCAAATAGGTCCGAGGAGGGGCGTTGATGATGGAGACTGACAATTTTATGAGTGAAAAACCGAGATAATTATGGCAAAAATTTATATCCCAACATTTGGCGAGGAGGTGGGAAATAGTATTTCTCACGGAGTGATGAGTATTTTGATGTTATTGGCGATGCCGTTTGCTGCCGTTTGGGCATATCAGCATAGCGGAGGTGATGTATTGCTGACAGTAGGTGTGAGTATCTTCTGTGTTAGTCTGTTCCTGATGTTCTTGATTTCGACGCTCTACCACGCAATGTTGCACGACACACGTCATAAAGAGGTCTTTCATATTCTCGACCACATCTTTATCTATTTCGCCATAGCTGGTAGTTACACACCCGTTGCGCTCTCGGTGATTGGCGGCTGGCAGGGTTGGCTAATATTCATATTGCAGTGGGTGATGGTGATTTTCGGAATATTTTATAAATCACTTGTAAGACGCTCTATCCCTGCTGTGAGTTTGACGATATATTTGGTGATGGGTTGGACTGTGGTCTTCTTTTTCCCTATGTTTATCAATAATGCTTCGTGGCAGTTTATACTACTTATTGCATTGGGTGGAGTGTTCTATACCATAGGAGCTATATTCTATGCGAAAAAGGCCTTCCGTCACCATCATTTGGTTTGGCATCTGCTTATCAATTTGGCAGCAGCATCGCATTTCGTGGCAATTGTGTTTTTCTTGTAGGCCTTATATATCACTTCTTATACAACTTCTGAAACATACGTGGTTGTCCGACAAACTTGTTGGACAACCACATTGCTTTTTGTTTACTGCTTACTTACTCTTTGATGCAGGCGTTGTAAATAGCATTGGTAATGCTTTTCAAGAAACTCTTACCCTCGACGGGTGTGTAGCCATTGGTCATTGCCACAATGCCCCAACCATCGGCTGGACTCCATATCATTATACTGTTTAGTCCGTATGCTCCGCCCGTATGGCCTATGGGATAATTACCCGCTACGTTGTATTTCGCATCGTCAATATAGTTGATAAACTCGGTCAGACATAGGCAGTATTGGTTCTCTCCGTCTTTGCTAATCCATACAGGGGTCTGCATCGCTTTTGAACTCTTTTCCGATATTATGCGAACTCCATCGTATTGGCCATAGTTCATATGCATCATCATATATTTTGCCAAATCGCGGGCCGAAATTTTCACTCCACCTGTGGGCGAGAAGATTGGAGCTGTGTAGCCGAGTACATAGCTTGGCATATCCTCTGCGCGACTTTTGTAGGCTCCTTTCGATTCAACGTACTCGCCATTTCGGTAGTTGTAGATACGTGCAAATTTCTCGGCATCAAGTGAGTCGATGTTGTGACCGCCGTATAATCCCAACTTGTTGATAATATTCTCTTTTACATATACGTCGAATCTTTGTCCAGAGACCTTTTCCAGAATAGCACCAGCGAGATTAAGACCAATGTTTGAGTAGCGGTATCCCTCACCGGGTTTGTACTTAGAGTACGATTCTACGCAATCACCATAAACGGCAGGATTGAGATGATCCAGTGTGTAGTAGTCAGCCTTGTCGCGGATACTTGATGTGTGGGAAAGAATCATTCTCAGTGTGATTGGAATGTCGGGGTGATGGGGGTTGCGAATTCGGAATCCAATCAAATCGCTCACGTCATCATCTAACGAGATTACACCCTTATCCACAAGTTGCAGCAGTGAGGTTGCGGTGAATGATTTTGAGATTGATGCGATTCTCATAATATCGTCATTGCGGAGAGGGGTTTGTGTCTCCAAATCCTTAAATCCGAATGACTCGTTGTATATTATTTTACCATCTTTGACAACGGCAGCAGCAATTCCTACGGCCTTAAACTCATTAAGCACATCGGTAATTGCCTGATCGGTGCGCTGTTTGTAGGCTGGTGTGCAGGCCGAAAAGAGTAGTATGGCAGCTGCAAATGTTGATAATAATTTGAAGATTCGCATTTGATATAGATTTAGAAAGGTTCTGTAAATAACATCTCAAATTTAGACAAATTCAAGCACAAAAAAAATTTTTTTGCGGGATTTTATCTTTCCGCAACTTTTCTACTCTGTTTTGTTTTGTGGAGTTGTTTACTGCGTTTGGACTCTATCCAATATGCCTTGCAGGGCCGCTATTGCCACTCCGTAGTTGGTTATTGCCACACCCTGCTCGGCGGCTTGCGCAATACGGCTCAAAACGTGTCGGCGGTTGAACATACAAGCTCCGCAGTGAATCACCAAATCGTATGGTGATAAATCGCAAGGGAACTCGTTGCCTGCCACAACATCAATTCTCAGAGCTTCGCCCACCTTGCGACGCAACATACGCGGCAGTTTTACTCGACCAATATCCTCGCTCTTGGGTGCGTGGGCGCAAGCCTCGGCAATAAGTATGCGAGATGATGGAGTAAGTTGCTCAATGGCCTTTGCACCTGCCACAAATGTCTCGATGTCGCCTTTATACCGAGCGAAAAGAATCGAAAATGATGTAAGACGTGAGCCTTCGGGTTTGAGCGAATAGACCTTGTCGAATACTTGTGAGTCGGTGATGATGAGTTTTGGCGGAGCGGTCATTGTGGTCAGAGCATCGGCCATCTGCTCTGCGGTACAGCATAACGTAATGCACTCCCGCTCCAACAACTCCCTCAGCACTTGCGCTTGTGGCTTTATCAATCGGCCTTTGGGGGCTTGGGCATCTTGTGGCATTATGAGCATCACAACATCGTGCGGTTGACAAAATCCTTCGGTTATGAGCCTCTGCTCGGCGGTGTGGCGCTGGGCGATTGCTTGGCGGAGGAGGTCGATTCCTTCGCCCGTTGTGGCACTTGTGCAAATAGGGGCAAGGCCAGTTATGAGAGTTATTTGGTGGCTAAGCCCTTGCACGTTTGGTTTGATATCGCATTTTGAAATGACGGCAATGATGGGGGTTTCGCGACGGCGAAGTTCCTCGATTAGATTCTTCTCAATGTCGGATACTCCGTCTGAGAAAAGTATAACGGCAACGTCGCATCGGTCAATAGCCTCGCGAGAGCGTTGCACGCGCATCTCGCCCAAAAGGGTGTTGTCGTCTAAGCCCGGGGTATCGATTATAAGCGATGCTCCCACATCGGGTAACTCCATCGCTTTGCTTATCGGGTCGGTTGTTGTGCCGGCAATATCCGATACAATGGCTACCTGCTGCCCGACGATAGCATTGAGTAGTGACGATTTGCCACTATTGCAAAGCCCGAAGAGTGCCACACAAAAGCGTTCTGTGTGGGGAGTATTTCCGTTGTCGTATTTCATATCAGAATCTAAAATCTCGTTTGCCGCAACCTATCTCTTGCAATCGGCGGCGTGTGATTTCTCTTACTCGCTCCGAGGGGATAAGTTCCACCTGCTCGGCTATGACCTTCTCGGCCAACGTGCGGGTATGCTCCGAGGCATAATCCTCCATATATTCGCGCAGTGTCATCAGGGCGTTTGGTGAGCAACAATCACCAATCAAGCCTCGTTTGGCAAGCGACATAAATCTATCGCCCGTACGACCCTCGCGGTAGCAGGCCGTGCAGAAACTCGGCACATAACCCAACTCCAAAAGCCACGCTACAATCTCATCGAGCGAGCGCACGTCAGAGATATCGAATTGAGCCGACTCCTCAATCTGTTCCTGCTCTATGTTTTGTGCATATCCTCCCACGCTTGTTCGCGAGCCACCACTTAGTTGCGATACACCCACATCGAGTACCAATTCTCGTGAGCGTTTCGATTCGCGTGTCGAGATAATCATTCCCGTATATGGTACGGCCAATCGAAGAACCGCCACAATGCGGCGGAACATCTCGTCACTCACTCCATTGTTGAAGTCCCTAAGGTCGATATCCGAAGCTGGACGTATGCGTGGAACACTAATCGTGTGCGGCCCTACGCCAAATCGTGCCTCCAAATGTTCGGCGTGCATCAGTAATGCCACAAAATCGTATCGATAGTCTGTCAGTCCGAACAATGCGCCTATTCCCACATCGTCTATGCCACCAATCATAGCACGGTCCATAGCTTCGGTGTGGTAGGCCCAATTGCTCTTGGGGCCTGTGGGGTGCAGTTGTTCGTATCTTTGGCGGGAGTAGGTCTCTTGAAAGAGTATGTATGTGCCTATACCTGCATCTTTGAGCATCTTGTACTCTTCGATGGAGGTGGCGGCAATGTTTACATTTACACGGCGTATTGCTCCGTTGCGGTGATGAATCGAATATATGGTGTCAATCGACTCTAAAATATACTCAATAGGGCTATATTTTGGGTGCTCTCCTGCCTCCAATGCCAAACGTTTGTGCCCCATATCCTGCAATGCAATGACCTCCCTGCGAATCTCCTCTTGTGAGAGTTTTCTGCGGGGAATGGTGCGATTGATGGCGTGATAAGGACAATATGTGCAGCCGTTTATGCAGTAGTTGGAGAGGTAGAGCGGTGCGAACATCACGATTCGATTACCATAGATTCGCTGCTTGATTGAGCGGGCCAAAGAAAATATTCTTTCGATAATCGACTCCTCGCCACACGCCAATAGAACTGCTGCTTCACGATGGTTTAGGCCACCTCCCTCTGCGGCTTTGGCAAGAATCTCCTCGATAAGAGCCCTGTCGTCGCTATGGGTTGCGGCATACTCTATGCTGGCCCGTATCTCGGCATCGTTTATAAACTCGGCAGCCTGATTGGATTTTACATCGTATTTTACCATAGTATCGTGCATAACATCGGCGAAGTTACAAAAAAATAGCAGCTTCTAAAAGTCTCCTTTCGAAAAATCAATGTGATAACCTATCGATTTAAGTTCCTCGCTTAGGATTTCGATGCCCTCGGCTGATTGTCCTTCTCGTGAGGCCTTGTTATCGTAGATGGCGTATTTGGCTCTAATCCCTGCGGGCGAGAGATTGGGCATCACAACATTTGCTCCCGATAGGATTCCCTTCTTTACACCCTCCTTAGAGAGTGTTGCAAGGGCCGTAGTGGCCGGGATAAGTGCTTTCGGGAGAAGTAATCGGGTGATTGCAATTGCCATAAGCGTAAGCCGTAAATCGCCTGCTGGGTAATCCTTGAATGGAGTATCATGGTGTGGGATAAATGGCCCGATGCCCACCATCTGGGGCTTTGTACGCTCGATGTAGAGTAAATCTTCGGCAATCGACTCTATGCTCTGCATTGGAACACCTATCATCATTCCTACACCTGTTTGAAATCCGAGTTGCATCAACTCGTTGATAGTTTGCAGTCGCGATGCGTGCGACATCTCGGCGGGGTGAATAGCGGCATATAGCTGAGCGTCGGCCGCTTCGTGGCGAAGTAAATATCGCGAAGCCCCTGCTTGTCGTAGTCGTTGAAGCGATTCGAGGGGTCGCTCTCCGAGTGATAATGTGATAGCTGCATCGGGGTAGCGGGAGTGAATTTCTCCGATGAGGCTCTCCAATCGTTGGTCGCTTAATGAAGAGTCTTCTCCACCTTGCAGTACAAATGTGCGGAGTCCCAAATTATAACCTATCTGACAACACTCCAATATCTGCTTGTCGCTGAGTCTGTAACGCTCGGCATTGCGGTTGCTGCGTCGAAGTCCACAATACAAGCAGTCGTTTTTGCAGTAGTTGCTTATTTCAATTAAGCCACGCAAATAGATGCCAAACCCGAACTGCTTGTGAGCGGTTCGGGTAGCTTTATCTCGTAGCAAATCAAGTGTCGGCTCGTCGCAAGAGGAGAGTAGCGAAACCAAATCCCGCTTACTGAGCCTATGCTCACTCGCCAAACGCTCGACTAATGCTCTCATATCATATTTGTAGGTAAATATGTATTGCTTTGCATAACTTTGCTTTATCGGCGAAGTAACTTGTCGTTGAAGGTCTTTTTGCCCGATTCGTAGGTGGCGTGGCTACTTGGGCCAGAGATACAACCACCTTCGCAAGCCATAACCTCGATGAATTGTACGGGCGACTTGCCAGTCTTGCCGTATGCTTTGAGCAGATTGACACTCTTGCGGTTCAAGCCTGCAATCTGGATACTGCTGAAATCAAACTCGCCATTCACATAAGCCTTGACAGCCTCTGTAACGCCTCCGTTCTGTGCAAAGCCGTGAGCAGTGCGGTCGGATTTGTCCGATACGTTGTAGATAAACTCCTCGCTTAACTCTATTGCCAAACCCTTGAAGATAGAGTGCAACTCCTCGAATGTGAGGACATAGTTGACCATATCGTATTTGCGAGCCTCCTTGCGCTTTGCGATACAAGGGCCGATAAATACCAGCTCGGCATCGGGATATTTCTCGCGAGCGATTTGAGCGGTGTAATACATCGGAGAGCGAGTGCTTGAAATGTATTTCATCAAATCGGGAGCGTGTTTCTCGGCCATCTCAATATAAGATGGACAGCACGACGTTGTCATAAACTTCTGACCCTCTTCCAACTTCTCTTTCAGCTCGGCACTCTCCTTTTGTGTGGTAATCATAGCACCCTGAGCAACCTCAATCACGTCGCTGAACCCGATACGCTTGATTGCTCCGTACATCTGCTCGGCAGGAACATTATATTGCGATAATATTGCAGGAGCAACCATTGCTACTACCTGTTTGCCATTGCGAATACTCTGCAAAATATCGAACACCTGTGAAATCTCGAAAATCGCTCCAAATGGGCAGCTATTCAGACATTTGCCGCAATAGATACACTTTGACTCGTCGATATGCTCAACTCCGTATTCGTCTTTTGTAATGGCTCCCACAGGGCAAGACTCCTCGCAAGGGACGGGAATGTGAACAATAGCGTGATAGGGGCAGTTCTGATAGCATTTGCCGCAACTGATACACTTTTTGTGGTTGATGCGACCTTGACTTGTCTCTGGGTCGAAGTCGATAGCATCGTTGGGACAGCTGATTGAGCAAGCGCGAGCCACACAGCCTCGGCAGAGGTTTGTAATCTGATAATTGGCGCGGATACAAGATGAGCAAGCCTCATCTACAACGCACATAATATTCTCTTTGGGTCGCTTACGCTCCAAGGCGCGTCGAGCATAATCCGAGAGTGGAGTAAGCTCGTCTTGCTCGTCCGACATATCGAATCCGAGCAATGGCAGTGATTTGTATTTTGTGATGGCTCTCTCTTTGTAAATGCAACAACGACCTACGGGCTTGGCATTGCGCGGACTAAGTTCGATGGGAATTCGGTCAATACTCTCGACAAGTTGATTCTTATTCCACAATTTGATGAGCTTGGTAAGCAACGCCTGTCTTACAATCATTACATTATTCCTAATCGCCATACTTCAAAATTTACGCTAAATGTTTACATATAATACAGATTACGTTGCGAAGATAGTTTTTTTATGGCAAATTTTGAACAAAAAAAGCTACTTAAATGCTCTTTTGCCCTCAGAATTTCCATTTTTGCCTTGCAAGTTCCGATGTTTGGGGTGTTTTGATGGTGTTGAAATTACAGTTTTATGTGCATATGCTGAAAATATAAGAAGCTGTCTAACAAGGCTCTTTTGACGTTTCTCTTACCCTCAAAATCCTCATTTACGCCAAGTAAACTGCGGTTTTTCGGGTTTCGAGGGCCTAAAAATAGCTCTTGTTATACAACTTCTAAAATGATGAGGCTGCTAA
>JAFTVW010000036.1 GCA_017465605.1 Alistipes sp. | reverse complement strand
CGGTAAGTTGGCTGGTGGTACTTACACTGTGAACTACACTACAAATGCATACCCTGCTAACTTTAAGACAAAGGGTAACGGTATCATTTGTTACACAGCTGTATGTCTTGACGCTTTGGATTTCTCTGAGACTGCTACTATTGAGGTAGAGGCTGTCCCTGAGCCAGAGCCAGAGGAGGACGAGACTACTGAGACTCCTGCTGAGTAATTTCTTTGAATTTCAGGGGTGGAGCTCAACCCCTTGAAATAGAGCAGGGCCTGCTCGACGTAGGTTGAGTGGGCCCATTTTTGACATTGCAGAGTACTACTTGCGTGAAAGTAAGAGAGAGATTTGTATTAAACGGTGTGAAAGAGTAGTCTCTGCATAAATCGAAAGGGCGTGTGACTTGGTCACGCGCCCTTGTTTTATATATTATATATAAGGTATGTTTGCTTTTTATTCGTTTTGCATATGCTTCGACTCCGCTTTGTGGTTGCTTTGGGTTGGCTTTGTATCCGCTTCGCTTTGCCCTCGCAGGGGAAATGCCGCCAATAGTGGCGATTAATCCTCTACACGAATAATCTTTGCACCCAATGCGTTCAGACGGCCATCGATATTGCTGTATCCTCGGTCAATCTGCTCGATATTCTGAATTGTGCTTGTACCCTCGGCACTCATCGCTGCTATGAGCAACGCCACGCCCGCGCGAATATCGGGCGAAGTCATCTTTGTTGCGCGCAGACGGATATTGTGGTCGTGCCCTATGACCGTTGCGCGGTGCGGGTCGCAAAGTATAATCTGCGCACCCATATCAATCAATTTATCCACGAAGAAGAGGCGGCTCTCAAACATCTTCTGATGAATAAGCACTGCTCCTTTGGCCTGAGTGGCCACAACGAGGAATATCGAGAGCAGGTCGGGAGTCAGTCCGGGCCACGGAGCATCAGCTATGTTCATAATCGAGCCATCAATGAAACTCTCGATACTATAATGCTCTTGACGAGGAATATAGATGTCGTCACCTCGCTGCTCAAAGCGAATTCCCATACGCGCAAATTGCGCAGGAATGATTCCCAAATTATCGTACGACACATTCTTGATTGTAAGCTCCGACTGGGTCATTGCGGCCATTCCGATAAAGCTGCCAACCTCAATCATATCGGGCAACATCGTGTGGCTTGTTCCGCCCAACTCCTTGACACCTTCGATGATGAGCAGATTCGATGCGATGCCCGAAATCTTTGCTCCCATACGGTTGAGCATTCGGCACAACTGCTGGATATAGGGCTCACAGGCTGCATTATAGATTGTCGTGGTACCCTCGGCCAGCACGGCAGCCATAATGATATTGGCCGTACCTGTCACCGATGCCTCGTCGAGAAGCATATAGCAGCCCTTCAAACGCTTGGCCTCGACTGAGAAGAACTCCTCCGACTTATCGAAGTTAAACGATGCGCCCAACTTCTGGAATCCCAAAAAGTGGGTATCCAAGCGGCGGCGACCAATCTTATCTCCTCCCGGCTTGGGGATATATCCCACACCAAATCGTGCCAACAGTGGACCAATCATCATCACCGAGCCTCGCAAACGACGGCAACGGTTGTGGTAATCGTCGCTACGCATATAGTCAAGGTCGATATTCTCGGCGCGGAACGAGTAGCAACCCTCGCCCAAACGCTCCACCTCGACACCTATCGATGCGAGTAGCTCGATGAGTTGCATTACATCGAGGATTGGGGGAATATTGCTCACCACAACTCTCTCGCGAGTAAGAAGTGTTGCACAGAGAATTTGCAGAGCCTCATTTTTAGCTCCTTGCGGAGTAACTTCGCCACTTAGGCGGTGGCCACCTTCAACCTTAAATATTGCCATAAAAAAACTTTGAATCGGGGTTAAATCTATTGCTCGCTCGTGGGTTCTGCCACTTTACTTGTGGAGGTTGCCACTTCTAACCGCTGCAATAAATCTTAATTTTTATCAAAGATAGCTAATTCTCGGCTCTATTCAAAGCGTTGCGGGAAAAATAATTTTGTACTCAACGACCAAATCACTATCTTTACACTACCGAAACAACGTGCAAAACATTAAAAACAATACTACAATGAAAAAGATTTTCCTTTCTGCGCTGACGCTTGTAATGGCCGTTGGTGTATCAGCCCAAGAGAAAAAAGAGTATCCCAAACCCGAAGCTATGCGTCCTGCGATGACCGAGTTTTGGACTCCGCAGCCCAAAATTGTAACCCCAGGTGATGCAAAGACGCAGTCGGCTCCATCTGATGCTATCGTGCTATTCGACGGCAAAGATTTGAGTGCGTGGAAAAGTTGCAAGACGGGAGGTGATGCCGATTGGACGGTACACAACGGAGTCTTTACGGTTGATAAGACAAAGGGCGATATTGTCACTCGCGAGTCGTTTGGCAGTATGCAGCTCCATATTGAGTGGTGCGTACCCAAGAACATCACAGGCACAAGTCAGGGTCGAGGTAATAGCGGTGTATTCTTGCAGAATCGCTATGAGATTCAGATTTTGGACAACTATCAGAACGAGACCTACGCCAACGGTCAGGCGGGTAGCGTCTATAAGCAGGTGATGCCATTGGCCAATGCTATGCGTAAGCCGGGCGAGTGGAATGTTTACGATATTATCTACAATGCGCCTGTCTTTAATGAAGATGGTACATATCGCGTGTCGCCAACCGTTACCGTAATTCAGAATGGTGTGTTGCTGCTCAACAATTTCACAATTCGTGGCACAACCGAGTATATCGGCCACCCCAGAGTTGAGAAGCACGGCGACGGCCCTATCCGTTTGCAGATGCACGGTGACCCCAGCGAAGCCATCAGTTTCCGCAATGTTTGGGTGAGAAAGTTGTAACGAAGGGTTTGTAGTCGGAATGGCAAGCAACGCTCCGACACCAAAATAAAACGCCATATCTCAGTGCGAGGTATGGCGTTTTACTTATCAATAACTTCTATTAGTACAATCCCGTAAGCATCAGATTAAAGTAGATTGGTTTCAAGCCATAAACCTTCAACAACCAAGCCACCCACTGCTCCTTCGACATATCCAAAAGCGATAGCGGGAAGGTAATCTGCGGCTCCTTCTTGTAATCAAACTCGGCCATCAACACCTTGCCATACTCCGTAACAATCGGACACGCGGCATAGCCGTTGTAGATAGCTTCGGGTGCGCGGCCCTCCATAATCGAGATAAGATTCTCCACAGCAATCGGCAACTGCTTGCCAATAGCAGCCGAAGTCTTACTTGTTGGAATTCCTGCGCAGTCACCCAAGCAGATAATATTGTTGTAGGTGAGGTGTACCAAAGTCTCCTTGTTGGCCATTGCCCAGCCGTCGGCGGCAAGTTTACCCTCGGTCCAGCTCAATCCCGAATCACGCACGAAATCGGGAGCCGACTGCGGAGCCATAAAGTGCAGGAAGTCGTAATCCTCCGAGAATGGCGTGCTACGCTTCGTGCCATCGGCCAAAGTCTCCACACGCTCAAAGTATGCGCGCTTCGAATGAACATCGACAGCCTTTATGCGGCAATTCATATCAACGGGGATATTGCGCTCCTTGTAAATCTGCTCCAAACGAGGTGTGAAGTAAGGCACATCATAGAGCTGCTTGCTTCCAGTGTAGTAGTGCATCTCGATTTTGTCGAGGTTATTGTTTTTGCGAGCGTTGTCCCACGAAAGAAGGCATATCTTCTTTGGCGCACCACCGCACTTATGCTTTGTATAGGTGTCGCAGAAGATACCTTTACCTCCCTTACGACCAAATTCACGCATTGCGGGCCAAGTGCGCTGTGCACCAACCCAATCGTAGATTGAATGAGCATTACCCAAACCGAGAGTCTCTTTCGAGATTCCCTCCACCTTGTTCCAATTAATTTGCGCTCCGGGGCAGAGTACCAAAAAGTCGTAGTCGATAGTGCCGTTTTTCGCTGTATCAACTTTGTTTTGAGTGGGGTGGATAAGAGTTACACTGTCCTTCACCCACTTTACACCCGATGGCATACACTCCGATTGTGGTTTCCACACCTCATCGGCCGAATATACACCACTTGCGATAAGTGTAAATCCAGGCTGATAGAACTGACGGTCGCTGGGGTCGATAATCGTGATGTCGGGATTGCTGAGTTTGCGTTTCAGGCGCGATGCCATACTAATACCAGCTGCGCCACCTCCTACGATGACTATTTTTCCCTTCGCACTGCTCTTTGCGGCGTAGGCTTTGTTGGTTCCAAGTGCTAAGAATGCACCCGCAGCTGCCATAATCTGCAAGAATTGCGCACGATTGATTACGCCCTCCTGCTGCAACTTCTCCATCTGCTTTTCAAAATCCGATAATGCCATAAATCCGGTTATTAAGAATAGGTTATTTCGACTATAAATATTTTTTCACTGCAAAGTTAGTGACCTATTACGATTATGCCAAATATTTTGTTAATAAAATAACACTCAGCTATAATGTTGCCAGCAAGAAACACGCATACATATTTCAAATTTTACAATGCGTAAATCGCTGATAATCAGTGGGGGGGGGTATCGGGCGAATATATATTCACTTAATATGCATATATGTTTGGTTTTAAGAGTTTTATTGCATAATTTTATACAAACAAACTCGTTATAATAGCAAACAGGTATGCCGCAATAACTCAACAAGTTAAGCATTATCCGCAAGAAGTTGTACAAAACAGTAATTAAAACAGATAGAGTATGAAAAGATTAACCCTAAAATCATTGTTCAACGTTGCCCTTTGTAGCATTGTGGCAATGTTTGTAGTTTCGTGTGCCCAGACAGTAAAGTTCTCCACTCCCGAGCAATTAACTCAAAGCGAAACGGTATATCGCTGGCAGGAGCAATTAAAATGGTCTGCCGATGCCTACGCTGTGGTATATCCCGAATTGAAACTTTTGGGTTGGCGCGAGATAGGCCCACTTAACAATCAAGAAGAGATTGACCAATTTATCAGAGAGAGTGTTGATAAGGACAAATTGTACGGTCATACAATCTTTAATATAGGTGATGGCGAGATTTTAGGTTACGAAATTGCACCGCTATCGGAGCTTATTAAGAAGTATGATATATTTAAAGGTATGACCTTTGAGCAAGTGAAGACGGTTTGTAACGACAGACTTTCTGCTAATGCGAAAGTCGTAGAGCTAAAATGGCAGTACAAGGACAAACAGTTTACCGAAAAGATTGCAGTAACTGACCAGCATAATTCGCAAGGCGGAATAATTTTCAGTGCTATAAAATTGGCCGTTGACCAAAGGAGAGTTCCAAGAGCTGAGTGGCAAATTAAAGATAGAGAGCGTTCAATAGCCAAATCGGAAGTTGACCTTAGCAAATACGACAAGATTGATGATGATTATTGGAAGACTCAATTTGACCGCATTAAGAAGAATGGTATTTTCAAGGGCTTAAAGTTGTTAGACTATGAATATATTGGCTTAATTGAAACAGAGGAGTATAAAAACCAATATTTCCAACAATGCCTTAGTGATGATGCACATATATTGTGGTGCAATAAATCTGCAAAACCTGCATACCAAGTTACTACTTTGGGCGATGTTAAACGCGATAATCCTAAAGCCTATAAATATCTAACCGAAAGTGCAAGGCTATCTATTAGCTCGCTTAAACTAGGTTACGACAAGGTTGTACGCCTTAAATGGGAATATGAAGGCAAACAATTTGATAGTTATGCATTTGTTACATCGTATGTTTTTAAGATGGAGAATAAAGAGATTGACAACAAGAGTTGGTATCTGGTTTTCGATAATCTAATCAAAACGGCAATCTACGACGAGGCTTATACAAAAGAGGATCACAATGGCGTATTCTCATCGCAATATTCTATCAAGGGTTAGTTGAGAATATACCTTAACAACACAGAGGCTGCTAACAAAAAGTTAACAGCCTCGTTTATTTATTTAGTAGCCTCATTGACCAGATAGGCTATCGAGCGGTACTCAATGCCCGAATGGGTCGTAAGTCCAATCTCGCAGGTGCGACTATTGGAGTAACCCTCCGTAGCTCCCGACTTCTCCACTGCCACACGCAATTTGCGCAGCGCGTATGCGTTGAGTTCGGGTTGGGTGAATCCCTTGTCACCAGCAAATCCGCAACAACCAACTCCCTCAGGCAACACCACTCGCTTGGCACACATCTTCGCAAGAGTGACAATCTTATCGGCAATGCCCATTCGGCGCATCGAGCAGGTGATATGCAGAGCTACGGTGATATCGAGAGGTCGAAACTCCAATTTATCAGCGACATAGGTCAATATAAACTCGGCGGGCTCGTAGAGTTTCATTCGCGAAATCTTCTCTCGCATACGGTGCAGACAAGGACTTTGGTCGCAGAGTACGGGGTAACGTCCTTCATCGCTCGCACGCCATAAAGCCTCCTCCAACTCCGCCAATTTGCGGTCAGCAATCTCGCCCATACCTTTGCTCTCCCATATCGTACCGCAACACAACTGCTCCATCTTATCGGGGAAAATCACCTCGTAGCCAGCACGCTCCAAGACCGAAAGCATCACCTCGACCTGTGCCGCATCAGCGCGATGATGGTGGTCGGGACCCATAGTCTGATTTATACAACTTGGATAATATACAACTTTCGGTTTTGCATCTGCCGTTGCATTTCCGGCGGCGTGGCTCTTCTTCACATTTTTGGGTATTCGATACGCCAACGGCATCGATGGTTGCCAACGTGGCAGTCCTGCTCGGTGCATTGCATTTGCAACTCCGCTCATTGCTCCTTCGCCCAACAACCTATGACCAAGATTTGCAAGCGTGAGCAGAGGTCGCAGAGTCGATTTTACGGCTGCAAAATTGTTGGCTGCAAACTCGCCCATTCGATAACCTGCACTACCCTTTGGTAAGTTTTGCGCTCGTAGTTGATGCGTTAGCTCTCCCATATTTATTCGTAGCGGACAACTTGTTGAGCAGAGTCCATCACCTGCGCAAGTCTGCTTACCGAGGTAGCGATATCCCGATTCAAGCTCGGCAAGGAGTGCTGGGTTATCGCCCGTAGCTCTCAGACGGGCTATTTCACGACGAATCACAATTCGCTGACGCGACGAGAGTGTTAGCCCTGCGCTCACGCAGTTTACCTCACAAAATCCACACTCAATACAACGGTCAACAAGTGTGTCGGTAATTGGCAACGGCTTAAAGTGCGAGAGGTGACAACGGGCATCATCGTTGAAAATCACACCCGGATTGAATATCCCTTGCGGGTCGAACAGTCGCTTAATCTCGTGCATAATCTCAAAAGCCTTGTCGCCCCACTCTCGGCGCACATACGGAGCCATATTGCGACCCGTTCCGTGTTCGGCTTTGAGCGAGCCATCGTAACGGTCAAGCACCAACTCCGCCACATCTTCCATCAACTGCTCGTAGCGTGCCACATCGGCATCGGTCGAGAAAGATTGATTGATGATGAAGTGGTAGTTCCCTTCCAAAGCGTGACCATATATACAGGCATCGTCGTAACCGTGACTTTCGAGCAAAGCCGCCAGCTCGGCCGTAGCCTCTGGCAGATGCTCAATCGGAAACGCAACATCTTCGATAAGGCACGTCGTACCCGCCTTGCGCGAGCCCCCCACCGAGGGGAATATGCCCGCACGAATTGCCCAATATTTAGCCTGCTCGGCATCGTCGGCAGAGAAATGTGCTGGCGTGTAGAGCTTGAATTGCTGCAAGAGCGACTCAATACGCTCGATGTTTTGTTGCAGTTCCTCTTGCGTGTGAGCCTTCGTTTCGGCAAGTACGGCTGTGAGGTTTTCGCCCGTTGGGTCGTTTACCGATGCCAAAGATTTACTGTCTAACAGCTCGGCACTGTGAACTATGCGTTGCTGAGCTTCATCGCACAGAGGGCGCATCGCAACAACGGCACGACAAGCCTCATCAATCGACGCAAAGTAAAGCATCGCCGAGGCCTTATACTCATAGTCACGCTCCGATAGCATCGTAACCTCCGACATAAATCCCAAAGTACCCTCCGAGCCAACCATCAGATGAGCAACGATATCGAACACGTTGTCGTGCTGCACTAGCGGCAACAGATTCAGGCCCACCACATTCTTAATCGCATACTTTTGGCGAATACGTTGCGATAGCTCCTTATCGGCTCGCACCTTATCGCGCAAAGCCTCAATCGCTGCCAAAAAATCGTAGTGCGTCGATGCAAACTCCTCGCAACTTCGCTTCGAGCCCGTATCGAGCAGAGAGCCGTCGCTGAAAATTATTCGCATCGATTGCAACACCTTGTCGCTATTGGCGTGTGTTCCGCAATTCATTCCCGAAGCGTTGTTCATCACAATACCTCCCACCATAGCACTCTTAACCGATGCGGGGTCGGGCGAGAAACGGTAGCCGTAAGGTTTCAATACCTCGCTCACTTTTGCTCCGATAACTCCCGGTTGCAGGCGAATTCTACGACCCTCGTCAAGCACCTCATATCCTTCCCAATTCTTGGCTGCAACGACAAGCACCGAGTCGCTCACCGATTGCCCCGACAGACTTGTACCTGCGGCGCGGAACGTGAGCGGTACATCGTTGGCAGCCGCAGCCGCTATAATGCGGAGCATCTCGCTCTCGTTTGCTGCGCGCAAGACTATCTGCGGAGTGAGTCTATAAAATCCCGCATCGGTACCCCACGCCAATCGGCGAAGATAATCGGTATAGATACGCTCCTCGGGGATAAATGCCCGCACAGAGCAAAGGAATTTGCAATATTTCTCGGTCATACGACTTTTGGGATTAATGTTTATTCATAACAAAGGTAACAAAAAAAACGATACCACTTCGTAAAAGCAGTATCGTTTGTGTAAATCGGCAGGTCGCAACCTGCTTTTAGGAAATCCGATGATTACTCCTCGTCGTCAGACTCGGCCATTGTGGTATATACGTTTACCACATCGTCGTCCTCCTCCAACTTCTCCTGCAACTTTTCAACAGCCTCACGCTCCTCAGCCGAGAGAGTTTTGGTATCGGTAGGGATACGAACACCCTCACCTGAAATCAACTCGTAGCCATTATCTTCAATCCACTTTTGGATTGCACCGAATGACTCGTAAGGTGCGCTCACAGTTACCTCACCCTCCTCGGCAAAGAACTCGTCAACACCCAAGTCAATCATCTCCAACTCCATCTCCTCCAAGTCGAGACCCTCCGCAGGCTTGAACTTGAACAAGCACTTATGCTCAAACATAAATGCAACGCTACCAGAGTTACCCAACGTACCGCCGCACTTGTTGAAGTACATACGCACGCTTGCCACCGTACGGTTTGTGTTGTCGGTTGCAGTCTCTACCAAGAAGGCAACACCGTGAGGGCCGTAACCCTCGTAAATCATCTCCTTGTAATCAGCTGCGTCCTTGTCGGTTGCACGCTTGATTGCACGCTCGATATTCTCCTTTGGCATATTCTCTGCCTTCGCATTCTGGATAAGGATACGAAGACGTGTGTTCGATGAAGGATCAGAACCAGCAGCCTTTACTGCAATCTCAATCTCCTTACCGATTTTGGTAAATACGCGGGCCATATGACCCCAACGCTTCATTTTTCTCGCTTTGCGATACTCAAACGCTCTTCCCATATTGGTCTCTATTTTTTGTTATTATTTTCTTGCTGGTCGCAAAATTAGTAAAATAATTAGCATTAAGCAACTCTGCCCGATAAAATTCCATTACATAGGCGAGCCGTTGTGGTGAAAAATCACTATTTTTGCACTCGAAACATACTATCGAACTATGGAAAAAGAGTTATTGGCAGCACTCGAAGTGTTGCGTGCAGGAGGATTGATTCTCTACCCAACCGATACGGTTTGGGGTATTGGTTGCGATGCCACCAATGCCGAGGCGGTTGAGAAAATTTATAAATTGAAACGTAGCGAGAACAAACATTCGATGCTGGTTTTGTGCCGCGATGCCGATATGATTGTGCGCTATGTAAACAAGGCTCCGGGTATCGCTTTCGAGGTGATGGATATGAGCGAGCAGCCCCTCACACTCATTTTGGAGGGCGCAGTAAATGTTGCCAAGAACCTTATCCCCGACGAGGGCACTTTGGGCGTAAGAGTTCCCAACCACGACTTCTGCCATCAGTTGCTGCGCCGTTTTGGCAAACCGATTGTCTCGACATCGGCAAATATTTCGGGCGAGCCTACTCCGTTGAAGGGTTTGCAGGAGGTGAGCCCCGAGATTATCGACGGAGTGGATTTTGTTGTCAATCCACGTTTTCAGGGGAAGCCGACCTGTAAGCCAAGCTCGATTATCCGTTTCGGCGAGCGTGGAGAGGTCGAGATTATTCGTAAATAGATTGTCGCTATGCCATTGAAGATTACAACGCCCGTTCAGATGCGATTCACCGATGCCGACTCGTTTGGTCACGTCAACAATGTTGCCCAGCAGATGTATTTCGATTTGGGTAAAACCGATCTGTTCAAGGAGTTGTGGCGATTGACCGGCGAGGCCGAGCAAGTTCCCGCAGTCATAGTCGCGCTCAATACCGATTTCTACGAGCAGATATTTTATGGCGACGAGGTGGCGGTTGAAACCTCGATTGAATCAATCGGCAACAAGAGTCTGCGCCTTGTGCAACGCCTTATGTCAGGCGAAAAGCTATGCACACTATCGCGTACCGTAATGGTCTGCTACGACCGCCAAACCCAACAATCAATCCCCGTACCCAACGCTTGGCGAAAGTACGCAGGGGAGTAAAAAGAGATTCAAATATTATAAACGATATGCCCGCCTGATATTATTTCGGCGGGCATACTATTTCTGAATTTTCAGAGCTGAATCCGAGACTTGAACTCGAAGTTGTCTAACAAGGTGATTTCTGCGTTACGCTTGCCCTCAAAATGCTCATTTACACCGAGTAAACTGCGCTTTTTCGGGCTACGCAAGCCTTGAAATCCCTCATGTTATACAACTCCTAACAAAAAGGGAGTGTCTAAAAAACTTATTAGACACTCCCTTTTTGGGAACTATATTTACATTCCCTCTAAATCTCCCTTTGGGAAAGGGAGACTTCGGGGATCCCTAGTACAAACCTACATCACACTGAAACACAAAGGATAGCACTTTGGCTATCCTTCCGTTTCCCTGAGCTGAATCCGAGACTTGAACTCGGGACCCCTTCATTACGAGTGAAGTGCTCTACCACTGAGCTAATTCAGCTTGCGGGTCAAATGTGCGACCTTTTTCGAGTGCAAATATCGTAATAATTTTGAAAGTTGGATAATCTGACACCAAAAAAAGTGATAATTTCAAAGATTTTTTAGTAAATTCGCACTTGGAATATTCTGTTTCGGCATCGCCGAGCAGTCATTTGTTAACTCAAATTTTTGTACTATGATAACATTCCTAATATGTTTATTTTTGCTCGTCGCAGCATATTTCGGTTATGGTGCATATCTTGATCGTGTGTGCAAAATCGACACAAAGGCAGCCGTGCCTTCGGCTACGCTCTACGATGGTGTAGATTATATCCCGATGCCACGTTGGCGCACATTCCTTATCCAGCTGCTTAACATCGCAGGTATCGGCCCTATCTTCGGAGCTATAATGGGAGCTTGCTTTGGCCCTGTTGTATTCCTATGGATAACATTTGGCGGTATCTTTGTGGGAGCTATGCACGACTATTTGTCGGGTGTTATTCTGCTTCGCAACGACGGATTGAGCCTCCCCGAAATCGTGGGACGCTATTTGGGCAAAAATGCCCTTATGTTTATGCGAGCCCTATCGTTGGTGTTGCTCATATTGGTAGGTGTGGTGTTTATGCGCTCGCCCGCAAGTATCCTAAGCGGAATGTTCGAGGCAATTCCCTATTGGGGCTGGATAGCAGTCGTTTTTGCCTATTACTTCATCGCAACAATGGTGCCTATCGACAAACTTATCGGCAAAATCTATCCCATATTTGGAGCAGCCCTTATCTTTATGGCTGTTGGCCTTTTGGTCGTATTGTTTACAGGTGACTACACAATTACAAATCTCACGTTGGATAGCATACACAACCACCAAATCAATGCCCAGAGTCTCCCTATTATCCCCACTCTGTTTATCACTGTTGCCTGCGGTGCAATATCGGGATTCCACGCCACTCAATCACCTCTTATGGCTCGTTGTATGAACAACGAGGGCGAGGCGCGTATGATATTCTACGGTTCAATGATTACCGAATCAATTATCGCCTTGATTTGGGCGGCAATCGGTATGGCCTTTTTCCACGGTCCCGATGCGTTGGTTGCAACTATGGCCGAGCACGGCAACGATGCTGCTTGGGCAGTTAAGACCATAACCGACTCTACACTCGGTAGTGTGGGTGGCTTTATTGCTCTACTCGGTGTGGTTGCTTGTGCCATCACTTCGGGTGATACGGCTTTCCGCTCTGCTCGCCTTATCGTGGCCGATATTCTCAAAATCGAGCAACGCACATTGGTTAAACGATTTGCCATAGCTCTGCCACTCTTTGCAATCGGTGTGGTTCTGCTCTTTGTTGATTTCGATGTCGTGTGGCGATATTTTGCTTGGACCAATCAAACAATGTCGGTTATCACACTTTGGGTTATTGTGGCCTATCTGCATAAGCACAAACGAAACATTTGGGTAGCCATACCGCCAGCTGTGTTTATGTCATACATCTGTATCTCGTTTGTCTTTGTGTCAAACCAATTTATCGGTATGTCCAATCGCACGATGGCCTACATTTTGGCAGGTGTAACCACTATGGCACTCACGTTTATTATGTGGCGTAAAGTTTTGCAGTCAAACAAATAGTAATTGCTATGCAACGCATTAAAATAGTCCCCTCGGCTTCGGGCGAATACCAAATCGCTGTCCCCGACTTTATCGGCTTTAAGCAGAGTATGCTCAAAGTGAAGGATTGGGCGCAGGTTGCTGAAAAGCGATTTGAGATGGTGCAACAATTCTTGGACTCTATCGATGATGAAGATTTGCCCCTCGATTGGGAACATAGCAATACGCGAGCTGCCATCGAAACCATCTATGCCTCGGCAATCGACTCGTTGAGTATAGGCGAAGTAGAGATTGCGGCAGCCTTGTGGGAGAATCTTATGTCGATGGATCAGGAGGATCATATGAGCGTCAGCGTTCCGCTTGCATTCTGCTATGTCGTGTTGGAGGATTTCGATTGCTTCGAGAGCGTGATGTTCGATATTTCAACAAAACGACCCGAATATCACCTGCTCACCTTATGGCAGGAGTATTTCCGCTCGAAGGGGCTCGATATTGATGCTTTGCGTGAGTTGCGCACCCGTCATAAAGCGTGGTTTGCGGAGTTTATTGCCGACTCGCACCCTGTTGATGATGCCTATTTGGCCGATAGCCGCAAGGATAAACCAACTCCTACAACCGAGGCCCGAGAGCTATGGTTTGTCTTGGAGCCTTTGATGGAGACTTACCCCGAATTTATAGAGATGTTGCGCAAGGCGTAGCATTTAATAGTAGCTTTTGACACAATCTCGGTGATATTATTAAATGATAACGATGAAACATTCCCGATACATCTTTCCCGAACCTATCTCGCGTGCCGAGGCTCTGCGCCGTATGGCTGCGGCCGTAACAGTGGGGGCATTGGGCCTTAGTGGGTGCAACCCTACACCGTCAGCAACTCCTGTAACCGTTGGAGCAGCCGAAGGCAAGGTCTCGCGTCGTCGAAATCCTCGCAACGGAGATGAAGTTTCGATGCTTGGATTCGGTTGTATGCGTTTCCCAACCGTTGGCGGTGACCGCTATACGGGCGATATCGACCGAGCCCCAACGCGTCAAATGTTGGAGTATGCCTATGAGTGTGGTGTAAACTACTTCGATACGGCGTGGATGTACCACAAAGGCACTTCGGAGCAGATGGTGGGCGAGGTGTTGAAGCAATATCCCCGCGAATCATTCTATCTTGCGGACAAGATGCCACCTACGGCTAAAACTCTATCCGAAGCAAAGGAGATATTCTCAACCCAGCTCTCACGTTGCGGAGTCGATTACTTCGATTACTATCTCTGCCATAGCATCAGCCGTCAATACGTCTTTCAGAATCTCTACCTCGATGAGGGGGTACTTGATTTTTTGTTGGAGCAGAAGCGTGCCGGCAAAATCCGTCAACTCGGATTCTCGTTTCACGGTGATTTAGCACTTTTTGAGTGGTTGCTGGCACTGCCCGTAGAGTGGGATTTTGTGCAGATTCAGATGAATTGGCTCGATTGGAAAGACAACGTGCGTCAGGCCGAAACACTCTACACAATGCTTGCCGAGCGTAAGATTCCCGTTATCGTGATGGAGCCAATCAGGGGTGGTGCGCTTATAGATGTCCCCTTTGCCGTTAAGGAGATGATGCAGCAGAGCGATGCTGAGCTATCGCCTGCGGCGTGGGCATTGAAATTTTGCGCAACCTACCCATATGTTCTCACCGTACTGAGTGGAATGTCAAAGATGGAACACGTTGTAGAGAATTGTCAAACATTTACCGACTTCAAACCTCTGAGTGAGGAGCAGATGGAGATGCTGCATCACGCCGCCGACCTCTATCGCAACAACTCGCGAATCAACTGCACCGACTGCCTCTATTGTATGCCTTGCCCATATGGAGTCGATATAGCAGGCATATTCCGCGTTTACAACCGCTGTGTTGATGACCACGTTCTACCCAATCCATCGGCAAAGCACGATGAGGAGTATTTGCGCCGCCGCAGAATTCTACTCAACAGATATAAAAATGCGGTAAACGAAAAGGGTCGAGTGGATAGATGTACGGGGTGCAACAAGTGCTCTCCAAAGTGCCCGCAGGGATTGCATATCCCACAGCAACTTAGTCGTGTAGAGCGACTAATCGAAACAGTACGCAACGAATGGAAATAGCCACTACGTAAAGTAACAATTAGCTATGAGTAAAAGACAACAAATATATAATCCTCTGCGCCTGCTGCGTCAATTCGCGGCGGGAGTGTGTTTGGTGCTGATGGTTGTGGCTTTTGCCGATTGGGGTAATGGCACACCAGCAATTTCTACTCTGCATCGGGTGGCTTCGGCATTGGCCGAGTGGCAATTCGTGCCAGCTCTGCTTAGTGTAAGTGCCACGACAATCGCCATACTTCTTCTGATAACGCTGCTCTTTGGTCGCATATATTGTTCTACGCTATGCCCTTTGGGCGTGGCGCAAGATGTGGTGAATGCTCTGCGCAATAGCCGTAGCAAAGCATCTGCAACTCGCTTTTCATATCGCACAGCCGATAAAAAACTCCGCTATTCAATATTAGCCGCCGCAACACTTGGCATCGCCGTAGGTGTGGGTGCGTTAGTGGCATTGATAGACCCTTATAGCATCTTTGGTAGAGTTATATACGATGGCTTACGCCCTGTGGCGCAGGCTATCAACAATGCATTGGCTCTTACTGTTGGCGACACGTTTGGCCGAGAAACCGTGACTATTTCTTGGTTAAGTTCTCTGCTTGCATTGGTAACAATGGCTATTCTAGGAGTTGTTGCGTGGCGTTGGGGTCGTCGTTACTGCAACTCATTCTGCCCCGTAGGAACTCTTTTGGGCGAGGTGAGCCGTTTTGCACCTATGAAAATTAAAATCGACACCGAAAAGTGTAATTCGTGTGGTTTGTGTGCCCGTAAATGCAAGAGCGAATGTATAGACCCTGCTACCCATAGCATCGACCCAACCAGATGTGTGGTCTGTTTCGATTGTATCGACAATTGCGCCCAGCAGGCAATCTCGTTCTCGCCAATAGGGATTGCAAAACAGAATCACAACAAGAAGTCGGCCGAAGTGCAAAAGCGTAAAACCAATGCGGCCGATATGTCGAGAGGTAAATTCCTCTCTTCGTTGGCTGTGGCAGCTGCTATTCCTACGTCACGAATGGTGTCGGCCAAAGGCCCGCATCAGCACGGCAAAGGTATGGGTAATGGTATTGGCGAGGCCCGCCCCGTAGCACCTCCCGGAGCGAGAAGCCTAACCCAGCTACACGCAAAGTGTACGGCCTGCCATCTCTGCGTGAGTAAATGCCCGACCCACGTCCTGCAACCAGCCATTGCTGAATATGGCTTACAGGGTGTAATGCAGCCAGTGATGCGTTTCGATAAGGGTTATTGCCTCTACGATTGTACTCTTTGTGGCGAGGTCTGCCCAACGGGAGCTATCGACCTACTCGATAGAGAGGAGAAGAAGATGACCTTTATTGGTCACGCCGTTTTTGACCGTGAGCGATGTATTGTAGCCACCGATGGCGTTGAGTGTGGCAACTGCGCCGAGCATTGTCCGGCCGAGGCTATCAAGATGGTTAAATCGCCTATTGACCGTCGCACTTATCCCGAAGTGGAGAAGGCTCTTTGTATTGGCTGCGGCCGATGCGAGTATTTATGCCCCGCTACGCCCATCAAGGCCATAAGGGTTAAAGGTTATAAAACACACAAATAATACGATATGAAATCAAAGTTATTTCTTGTAGCCTTGATGGCAATTACGATAGGCAGTTTTGTTGCGCCATATTCGGCTTCGGCCAAGCACGATAGGTCGAAAAAGAGCCAGCGAGCCGAGAGCGAAGTTGTATTCTCTTACAATATTCCATCGGTAAAAATCTACTCTGCGGCAGTGGCTGATACAACCCGATTGTTTGTTGTTTCCGATACCCACCTTTGGGTGAGCGACCAGCGAGAGGAACCGTATCGCTCATATAGCAAACGTATGGCTGCGGCCTACAACAAAACCACCCATTATGCCACAGGAGCCCCTACCACTCCCGAGAAGGAGTTCCGAGCAACGATAGCATTGGCCAAAAAGCAGAAGGCTGACGCCATAGTCCTGCTTGGTGATATGGTAAGCTATCCTTCGGAGCGGGGAGTAGAGATTGTGCAGGAGGTGATGAACTCGGCCAATATCCCCTGGTACTACACCTGCGGCAATCACGATTGGCACTATGAGGGTATGGAGGGCGACCGCCTTACTCTGCGCAAAACTTGGCGCGACAAACGACTTCTGCCTCTGTTTTCGGGAAAGAATCCCGATGGATATGTGGTCGATGTAAATGGTGTGCAGTTGCTTATCCTCGACACTTCGACCTATGATGTATTACCCGAACAATTAGCTCTTACGAAGCGGGTCATAGCCTCAGGCAAACCATTTATTCTGCTGATGCACATTCCGTTGTATTCGCCCGGGCGACGTGTATCATATGGTATCGGCAATCCCAATTGGGGTGCAGATGGCGATACCGGCTACAAAATCGAGCGTCGTGAGAGGTGGCCTGCTGAGGGACACACCCCAACCGACTACGAGTTCTATGAGGCTGTAACCTCTGCTCCCAATCTGTTGGCCTCGTTCTCTGGTCACGTTCATACCAACGGAGTAGATATAATCAATGGCAAGCCCCACTTTACGGTCGAGGCCAATGCCCGAGGTGGTTACTATGAGGTACTGATTCTCCCTCTGCCTGAGCCTTCAAAGAATAAATAAAGGTAATAATTGTAAAACAAAATGAAGTTGTCTAACAAGGTGATTTCTGCGTTACGCTTGCCCTCAAAATGCTCATTTAGCCGAGTAAACTGCGCTTTTTCGGGCTACGCAAGCCTTGAAATCCCTCATGTTATACAACTTCTAACAAAAAGGGAGTGTCTAAAAACTTGTTAGACACTCCCTTTTTTTTGGTTAGGAGTAAACTTATCTCTCCGCAGCCTTCAACACAGCCTGCATTTCGCCATTCGAAAGTAACATCAACATTTCGCCATCAATCTCGTAGTGGGTTGTGCGGTCGAGAATCTGAGCAAATTGACTCTCCAAATCGGCCTCACGGCACAACATACGGGTCGAGGCAACATTTGAAAACTTCATTCCGCCACGCTCGGTGGATTGATACTCTCCCATCATCTGATTACAAGCTGCCTGCCCCGAAAACTTGCCATCAACTGAAAATGTAAATAAAAACTGCTCAGGCGTAATTTGCAAGTCACGCTCCATCATTCTAACCAAATGCCACTTTTGCCCCGTAAGCGATTTGTTGTTTTTACCTTTGCGACAAGCACAGCAACCTATACCCATAATCGCTACAAGAGCGGTCAATATCGACATCGTGAAAATTTTTTTCATACAAATTTGTTTTATCAGCTATTAGTTTTTGCACTTTACAAAAAAAATAACGCAATCAAACGCCATTCCATTGTGACAAAGATAGGGAATTTTGTTATCTTTGTGGAAGTATTACATAAAAATAAAGCGATATGAAAAAGATTATAGCATCACCCAATGCCCCCAAAGCAGTTGGTCCATATTCACAAGCTGTTGAGAATAACGGAACTATATATGTGTCGGGGCAACTTCCCATCGACGCTTCAACAGGCAAGATGGCCGAAGGTATCGAGGAGCAGACCCGTCAAGCCCTCACCAACATAGGATATATCCTGCGTGAGGCAGGTTACGATTATGCCGACGTAGCTAAGGTGACGGTTCTTCTGGACGACATAGGCGATTTTGTCGCGATGAACGGAGTCTATGCAACATTCTTCACCGAGCAGATGCCTGCACGCGTTTGCTACGAGGTTGCCAAGTTGCCGATGGGTGCCAAGGTAGAGATTGATGCCATCGCAGTTAAATAATTTTTAGCACTACGACAGTCAATATGCGTCGGAGTTGCCTCCGACGCTTGTTTTTTGCATAAGTTAATAACTTGTCGAAAAATCGCCATCGCTTAGGGCTTAAAACGCACTATTTTTTCAGACCTTTGTATTGGTGAAAGTCGCCTCACCGTCTTTGTTGCGACACCTTGACACGGAACGTAAATAATTAAATATAAATAAAATAAGTATGGCAAAACCTAACACTACACTTCCCGAAGTGAGCTATGCCGACGCAGTTGCGGCATCGAAAGAGTACTTCGGAGGCGATGACCTCGCTGCAACGGTTTGGGTTAGCAAGTATGCGTTGAAAGACTCGTACGGACATATCTTCGAACGTACACCCGAGGATATGCACCATCGTATTGCTGCCGAAATCGAGCGCATCGAGAACAACTATCCCAATCCTATGAGCCGCGATGAGATTTTCGCGTTGCTCGACCATTTCCGCTACATCATTCCTCAGGGTGGTCCGATGACAGGAATCGGTAACAACCTGCAAGTAGCTTCACTCTCTAACTGCTTCGTTATCGGTAACCGTAAGCACGCCGATTCATACGGTGGAATCTTCCGTATGGACGAGGAGCAGGTACAGCTTATGAAACGTCGTGGCGGTGTAGGTCACGACCTCTCGGAGTTGCGCCCAACGGGTACTCCCGTTCTTAACTCTGCGTTGACATCTACGGGTATTGTTCCATTTATGGAGCGTTACTCTAACTCAACTCGCGAGGTGGCGCAGGACGGTCGTCGTGGAGCTTTGATGCTTTCACTCTCGATTAAGCACCCCGACGCAGAGAGTTTTATCGATGCAAAGACCCAGTCGGGCAAGGTGACAGGAGCAAACGTATCTATTAAGGTAGATGATGAGTTTATGCGTGCCGCAAAAGAGGGCAAGCCTTACAAGCAGCAGTTCCCAATCAACTCAGACAAACCTAAGATGGAGGTTGAAATCGACGCTAAGAAGTTGTGGGAGAAGATTATCCACAATGCTTGGCAATCGGCCGAGCCGGGCGTATTGTTCTGGGATACAATCATTCGTGAATCTATCCCCGATTGCTACGCCGACAAGGGCTTTACAACCGTCTCTACAAATCCTTGTGGCGAGATTCCTTTGTGTCCTTACGACAGCTGCCGCTTGTTGGCACTTAACTTGTTAAGCTATGTGGAAAATCCTTTCACGGCTGAGGCTAAATTTAACTTTGAGCTATTCAGCGAGCACGTTGGCAAGGCTATGCGTATGATGGACGACATCATCGACTTGGAGTTGGAGAAGGTTGAGTTGATTATCAGCAAGGTGGCAAGTGATCCCGAGGAGGAGGATATTCGCCGCGTTGAGTTGGAGTTGTGGAAGAAAATTAAGGATATGGCACTCAAAGGCCGCCGTACAGGTCTTGGCATTACAGCCGAGGGCGATATGTTGGCAGCTTTGGGCTTGCGTTACGGCTCTGATGAGGCTATTGAGTTTGCAGTGTCTGTACACCGCACATTGGCTTTGGAGGCATATCGTGCATCTACAAAGATGGCTGCTGAGCGTGGTGCATTCCCAATCTTCGAGGCTGCACGCGAGGCTAACAATCCTATGATTGCTCGTATCCGCGAGAATGATCCAGAGCTTTATGAGGAGATGGTGAAGTATGGTCGTCGTAATATCGCAATGCTTACAATTGCTCCTACGGGCACTACATCGCTTATGTCGCAGACCACATCGGGTATCGAGCCTGTGTTCCGTCCTGTTTATAAGCGTCGCCGTAAGATTAACCCATCAGACAAGGGTAAGAAGGCCGACTTTATCGACGAGATGGGCGAGAAGTTTGAGGAGTACTATGTATATCACCACCAGTTTGTTAAGTGGTTGGAGCAGAATGGTTATGACACCTCGAAGTTGCAGACTATCTCAGATGATGAGCTCAACAAATGGTTGAAGGCATCTCCATACTACGGCGCAACAGCTAACGATATTGATTGGGTAGCAAAGGTGCGTATGCAGGGTGCAATTCAGAAGTGGGTTGACCACTCAATCTCGGTTACAGTTAACCTCCCAAATGACGTATCGGAGGAGTTGGTTGCCGAGGTATATCGCACTGCTTGGGAGTGCGGTTGTAAGGGTGTTACCGTTTATCGTGACGGTTGCCGCACCGGCGTACTTCTCGACACAAAGAGCAAGGACAAGAAGTGTGGTTCTGGCACATCATCACACAAGCGTCCAAAGTCTATCCCAGCCGACATCGTACGATTCAAGAACGGTAGCGAGGATTGGATTGCATTTGTAGGTATTCAGGACGGTCGCCCATACGAGATTTTCACCGGTAAAATCGAGGAGGACGCAATGTATATCCCTCGCAAGATTACCAAGGGTTGGATTATCAAGGTTCGCGAGGAGGACGGTTCAAAACGTTATGATTTCCAGTATTCTGACCGCTACGGATACACCAATACAATCGGAGGTATCTCACGTTTGTTCGACGAGGAGTTCTGGAATTATGCAAAGCTTATCTCGGGTGTTTTGCGTCACGGAATGCCTATCGACAAGGTTGTTCACCTGATTGACGGCTTGCATCTCAATAGCGAGAGCATCAATACTTGGAAGAACGGTGTACAACGCGCTCTTAAACAGTACATTGCCGATGGTACACGCTCAAAGGGTAAGTGCCCACAATGTGGACAGGAGGAGATGGCTTACCAAAATGGTTGCTTGACTTGTTTGTCTTGCGGTTATTCGAAATGTGGATAAAAAATGCTGAGAATAGGATAAAGTTGCCAAAAAAGTAAAAAAAATATTTAATTTTCTTGCTTTTTAACATTTTTATTTACACCTTTGCATTTGTATATGTGGTACTAAGTCCAATTTCGGCGCGCTTTTCGCAAGGAAACGGCGAATAAGGCTAGTGGCCAAATATATAATAAGGTGTAAACAGGTTTATTAATTCACAGCACAATAAACTAATTAAATTATGAAAAAATTATTACTTTCTATCGCTCTTGTAGCGTTCTCTGTGGCTAATGTAGCCGCTCAGGAGACTTCAGCAGACAAACTCCGCTGGAAGGGAATTATGAACAACGGTTTCTGGTCAAACTGGGAGCTTTCTGTTGCAGGTGGTGTTAACGCAACTGCTTGGAATGGCATCGGTACAGATCAGGACGCAACTGGCGACCTTGGTTGGCAGATTGAGGGTGGACTTACAAAGTGGTTCAACCCTATCCTCGGTGCACGTGTTCAGTTGATTGGTGGTCAGCTCAATACATCTGACGACTATTTGAAGAGCAACTGGATTATGCCTCACGCTGACGCTGTTATCAACCTTTCTAACTGGATTGGTGGTTACCGCGAGGATCGCGTTTACTATGCAAAGGTATTCGCTGGTGCAGGTGTAAACTTCACAAACGTTAACGACGAGGCTGGTTCAGGCTTTGCTGGTGTAGCTGGTTTGATCAACACATTCCGTGTTTGCAAGCAGTTGGATATCAACTTGGAGTTGAAGGGTATCCTTTCAGCAGGTCACGATATGCCACGCGGCATCGACGTATTGGCTGACAAGTATGGTCAGATCTACTCTGCAACACTTGGTATCGCTTACCGTTTCAACAAGCGTAACTGGGACAAGGCTTACTCACAGGAGGAGGTTGACGGTTACTTGGCTTCAATCGCAGCTTTGGAGGCTGGTTTGGCAGAGGCACACCGCAACGAGGGCAAGCTTGCTGAGCGTTTGGCTGCTCAGAAGGCTGCAACTGATAAGGCTTTGGCAGACAACGAGGCTTTGCGTGCTGAGTTGGCTAAGCGTAAGACATCAGTAGTTTCTTCAACTGCTTTATTCTTCAACCTTAACAGCGCACGTCTTTTGGATCGCGCTAAGTCTGCAATGCAGCTTTTGGCTGAGACTATCGCAGCAGCTCCAAAGGATCAGGTATTTACACTCGTAGGTCACGCTGACGATGAGACTGGTTCACCTGAGTACAACCAGAAGCTTTCTGAGAAGCGTGCTAAGGCTGTTTATGATTACCTCGTTGAGCAGGGTGTAAACAAGGATCAGTTGACTTGGAAGGGTGTTGGTTCTTCACAGAACATCTTCCCTATCAACAGCACAAACCGTGTAGTTATCGTAAAATAATTTGATTTAAGATAACAAACTAAGGGCCGTTACTTTGGGTAGCGGCCTTTTTTGTGTTTGTATATATTCGTAATTGCAGAGAGCGCGGTGGCCGAATCCTCACCTAACACTTTGCACGAAAAAAGGGAGAAACGTAAACTTCTCCCTTAATTTATTTGCATCACAACCGATAGTACCGTCCCCTTCCTCTTCAAGAGTTAAAGTCAGCCTCAATATAAAAGATACCTCTATTTAATTATAACAGCTTTTACAAGGGGCAACCCCGATATGCGATTAATCTCATCTTTCAATGTGTCTCTGCGACAAAATAGCTCATACCTTACTACGCTTGACGTGACATTAGCATAAAGAATCCTATTCTCCAACTTTAACGACGATGTGAGCGATGCGACTCGCTCGCCAACTACCTCGCGCCAAGTGTCGGGCAATCGCCCCTCCGCAACCTTTGCCGCAACGTATGGACGCGAGAAGAAATCTTCCAAAATCTCGCCAAAACGAACTGTATTTTTACGTTTCATCGTTCAACGCCGCCTCCATCGACTGTGAATAAAAGGTACTCTTTGTTTGCGTTACTCAATATCTCCTCCAAACGAACTTGATTGCAATCGGTGATGCATATCTGTCCAAAATCTTCACTCGATACCACCTCTAATAATTTGGCTACTCTACGCATATCCAACTTGTCAAACAAATCATCGAGCATCAATATGGGCTTTTCTTCTGTCATTTCGGCTATCAATCTATACTGAGCTAGCTTCAACGCTATAAGGAAAGATTTTTGCTGACCCTGCGAGCCATATTTTCTGAGAGGATAACCACCGATGCGAAATACAATGTCGTCACGATGAACGCCCGCAGTTGTAAACTGATTGACAATATCTCGCTCACGAGAACGGATAAGAATATCACCAAACGGCAACTCCGCGAGTTCGCTACGGTACTCTACATCAACCTGCTCGCGGTCCTCCGACAGCGATTTGTAATACTCCTCTACGAGCGGTTGCATACGCTCTATAATCTCCTTCCTTCTATGGAATATGCGCTCTCCCTGCTCCACAAGTTGCATATCGTATATCTGCAACATCTGCTCGTCGCTCGAACTCTTCAAGAATCGGTTACGCTCAGCAAGCACAGCATTGTAACGCATCAGAGCAACCATATATTGATGGTCGAGCTGCGAAATAAAGGCATTGATGTAGCGACGACGCTCCTCGGCAGCATCAGTTATAAGCTCTGTATCACGCGGCGAAACTATCACAACGGGGAAGTTGCCAACGTGGTCCGACATTCGCTCATACTCTTTACCATTGCGTTTAAGCACCTTGCCAGCTTTGCGAGAGAACGAGCAGTTTACACTCTCCGAACGAGAGTCATCGGCAATGTAGCTACCGTCGAGCACGAAAAAATCCTCGCCGTGCATCACACTCTGACCATCGGTCATCGTAAATGCAGACTTCGACATCGAGAGGTAATATATGGCATCAAGAACATTTGTCTTGCCAGCCCCATTATCGCCCACAAAACAGTTGATGCCTTCTGAAAAGGCAATCTCGGTCTGCAACAGATTCTTAAAGTTTATAAGCGATAATTTTTTGAGTCTCATACTAAATAAATTACCCTCTTATGAGGATTTGCACCTCAAAGTTACAATTTTTCAGCGATATTTGGGGCTTTTCTGTCGGCTTATTCTCATTTTCGCCGCTTGTTTATGTGTTTTTTGTTTTTTTTATTATATTTTTGCATTTTGAATCAGACGATTATTAACTGAAAATATAAAAATATTATGGCAAAAGAGGTAGTAAAACCCCAAGATGAGATGCTCGACAATGCACAGGTGCAGACCGAGAATTTCTTCGAGAAGAACAGCAAAATGGTAGTCGTAGCAATTGTAGTTATCTTTGTATTGGCAGCTGCAATCTTCGGCTATAAGAAACTTATTGTAGAGCCCCGCTTGAACGATGCTCAGGAGATGCTTTATGAGGCACAGTACCGTTTCGAGCAGCAGAATGCCGATTTCGCATTGGCACTCAATGGCGACGACAACACTCCCGGTTTCGCACAGGTAGTTGAGAAGTATGGCAACACACCCGCAGGTAATTTGGCTACTATATATGCAGCTGCTTGCGCGATGCGTCTTGGCGATTTCGACACAGCTGAGAGCTATTTGGCAAAGTACTCTGACGTAGATGGTCTTCCCGGAGAGCTTGTTAACGCTATGGCCGTAGGTCTTCGTGGTGAGATTGCAGTTGAGAAGGGTGATTATGCTGGTGCAGCAGCAATTTTCGAGAACGCTGCTAAGGTTAGCGACAACAACTTCACAGCTCCTATGTACTTGTACAAGGCTGCAATGGCATACGAGGCAGCAGGCAATGCCGAGAAGTCTCGCGAGTGCTTGCAGACTATCACCGACAAGTACTCTTCATCACTCGAAGCTCGCGATGCTGAGAAGTTGACAGAGTAAGACGCAACACCTATTAATAGCCTAAGGTCGAACAAATCGCATTGGATATATGTCTCTTAAAGTCGGCATCATCATAGTAGATTCGCAGGCATCGTTTGTCCACGAACATCTGTCGCCTTTAAGCGAGAGCCTTCGCCTGATGGGTTGCAGTGAGCAGAATATCCTTGTTCGTCACTCACCTTCGGTATATAACATTCCACTTACGGTGCAGTTTTATGCCGAGTACACCGACGTTGATGCGGTGATTATCCTTGCCGAGAACGACCAGTCGCCCGAGTACAACGCAATGCTCTATGGAGTTACCAAGTTGCAACTCTCGTGGAATATGCCAGTGGTGATTGGCGGCGTGGAGGTTGCAGCCGATGCAGTGGAGATGGTGAGAATGCAAAACGAGATGGAGGCCGCAGCCCCCGAGCATATCTCTCCCGACCGCAAAGCGATAAATTAAGAGTACGACCCATATTGGCTAATAGTGCAAACAGAAAAGCCGCTTGACAATGTGTCAGGCGGCTATTTTTTTGCAATAATCGCAATTTAATAGATTCCAAAAAATAGGCTACCCTTTTCGGATAGCCTATCATTGTCTATGCTAAAATGGGTTTTAACGAGGGAATTACAAGGCTTGCGAAACCTTAAAAACCGCAGCATACTCTGCGTATGTGAGGATTTTAAAGGTGAGCATAACGCAGTAATTGCCCGTTAAAAACATTTTTAGATAGCACCAGTATCAGTAAGAATCTGGTTAACCTTGCGAACAGCAGCAGCCGAAGCCTCGAATGCAGCCTGCTCCTCCTTAGTAAGGTCGATCTTCACGATCTTCTCGATACCCTTGCGACCGATAACTACGGGAACACCAATCATAATATCCTCCTGACCGTACTCACCCTCCAAGTAAGCACCGCAAGGGATAATACGCTTCTGGTCACCCAAGATAGCCTCAACAACCGATGCAGCAGCTGCACCAGGAGCATACCAAGCCGATGTGCCGAGAAGGCCAGTCAAAGTTGCACCACCTACCATTGTGTCAGCAGCAACCTGAGCGAGCTTCTTCTTTGAGAGGAACTGTGATGCAGGAACACCCTTGATTGTAGCCTTTGAAGTCAAAGGAATCATAGTTGTATCACCGTGACCACCGATTACCATACCGTCAACATCGTGAATGTTAGCATTAGCAGCCTTAGCCAAGTAGCAACGGAAACGTGATGAATCCAACGCACCACCCATACCGATTACGCGGTTCTTAGGAAGGCCTGTTGACTTCAAAGTAAGGTAAGCCATTGTATCCATAGGGTTAGATACGATAACAAAGATTGCGCGTGGCGAGTGAGCCAAAGCCTGCGATACAACGCTCTTTACGATGTTAGCGTTTGTGCCGATAAGCTCCTCGCGAGTCATACCGGGCTTACGTGGAATACCCGAAGTTACAACGATAACGTCTGAACCAGCAGTCTTCTTGTAGTCGTTGGTACAACCTGTGAGCTTAGTCTTAAAATCGGTTGTAGCCGATGCCTGATACATATCGAGCATCTTACCCTCTGAAAGACCCTCCTTGATATCAATCAACACAACCTCGTCTGCTACGTTGCGTGCTGCCAATACGTTTGCGCAAGTTGCGCCCACCATACCAGCACCGATAACTGTTACTTTTGACATAATTTTCTTTATTCTTTTATAGTTAAAAATTTCTATTAAATGCTATTAGCCAATCAACTCAGCATAAGCCTCAGCCGAAAGAAGAGCATCATACTCTGCGGGATTCGACATCTTAACCTTAATCATCCAACCCTCACCATATGGGTCTGAGTTAACCAATGCGGGGTCAGCATCAACTGCGTCGTTGAACTCAACAACCTCGCCACCTACGGGGATAAATGCATCGCTAACAGTCTTAACAGCCTCGATAGAGCCAAAAACCTCACCTGCTGCCAAAGTCTCGCCTACTGTGGGAACGTCAACAAATACGATGTCACCCAACTGGCTCTGTGCAAAATCGGTAATACCTACATAGGCATACTCACCCTCAACACGACACCACTCGTGGTCGTTTGAGTACTTCAAATTAGAAGGAATATTCATAATCGTTATGGTTTATAAATTTGTTTCTGTTTGTAATCTATGCTTAAAAAAGATATGCCAAAGGCATAATCCATACAAAGATAGCAGTATTTTTCTAATCTCAGAACTATTTGGCTATGTTTTTCGCGGAAAATTCGATTTCCTTGAACAAATAGCTTCGCTCCTGGCCCTTTTCATTCTCGATACGCAAGGCCCCCGATGGCTCTACGCCACGAATCGTGCCGCGAAAAGCTTTGCCATCAGGCAGAAAATACCAATGTAGCGCATCACGTCGGTAGAGTAGGTCTTGATAGTCTGCTTGAATCTGCTCCTCTTCGCCTCGGCGGAGCATTTTGTAACGCACGTTGAGCGATTCAGCCACTCGTTCCAGCACCTCGCGACAATCCAATTCAAGCCGTACAAGTTGGCGCATCGACACAGGATTAGGCAAATCCGCAGAGAATTCCATCTGATTCACATTCAGCCCAATACCAGCTATTGTTCGGGCAAGATTCACTCCCGAAAGTTTATGCTCAATAAGAATTCCCGCCAGCTTGTTATCGCCAACATATATATCATTTGTCCACTTAATCTTTGCCCCAATCCCGTAATATCGCAAAGCGTCAACCACAGCCAAAGCAACCACCTCGCTAAGTAGAAATTGTTTTGTAGCGGGCAAAAACGAAGGCTCGAAAATTGCCGAGAAGGTTACATTCTCCCCTTGTCGGCTCTCCCAGCTATGTCCTCGCTGACCACGACCCGCACTCTGCACATCAGCCCACACGATGTCACCCTCGGCATAAGCCGAAGAAGCGGCCTCGTCGTTGGTCGATGAGAGTTTGTCAAAGTGATAAATCATCTATTTCTCTTTAATCGGATTCTCTGCAAAATATCGCCAAAGTGGAGCAGCGTGGGTACATTGTACAATCTCATCAGCATCGAGCAGTTCACGCACCTCCTCTGCCGTCATAAGATGCACCTCAATATCCTCTCCCGCCTCGGTGTGCTGCTCGGCAACAAGCTCCACGTCCTCGGCTAAAAACGTATATACCAAATTGTTGTGATTGGTAGGATTGGCCGACGTAAGGAAGAACTGTCGCCACCTGCCGCCTGCATATCCCGTCTCCTCCAAAAGCTCACGACGTGCGCTCTGTTCAGGTGTTTCGCCCTCTTCGCAACAACCTGCAACCAACTCATAGCGAGTCACTCCCAAACCGTGACGATATTGGCTAATCATCACAAACTGCCCCTGCCGAGTCTTGGCAATCACATTCACCCAATCGGGAAACTCCATAATATACCACTCTGGCACTATTGCTCCCGTAGGCAATTCCACCCTTTCGCGACGTACCGTAAACCACGGGCGACGAGCAAGATATTCGCTCGATAGCACTTTGAACGGACGATGTTTAGGCCTTTTTACACTCATACTCTGGTCGATTGACTGATTACTACACAAAAAAAGATGCGATATTGTTATAAATATTCAATCTTTATGGTGTAAAGATATATAAAATTGGGTGAAATAGGGAGTGACTACGCCAAAAAATCCTATCTTTGCAACCGAATAATTAGCATTATAAGCTCATTTAAGCTCAAACTATGAAAGTCTATAAATTTGGAGGAGCGTCGGTACGCAATGCCGACGGAGTAAGAAACCTGCGCCATATTGTTGATGGTGAGGACAATTTGTTTATCATCGTGTCGGCGATGGGTAAGACCACAAACGCTTTGGAGCGTGTCTTTACCCATATGCAAAAAGTAGAGAAGGAGGCCGCCAACGAGGAGATAAAACAGATTCAGGAGTACCACTCCTCGATTATCGACGAATTGTGGGGCGAGCATACCGATATTAACGAAGTTACTCTTCTATTCGGACAGCTCCGCAACATTGTGAACGATATTGTCTATCGCCCTTCCGACGCAGAATTGTGGTACGATACAATTGTTGCATTCGGAGAGTTGATTTCGACAACCATCATTTCAAAATATCTCAACCACACAGGTTTGCGCAACCGTTGGATTGATATGCGAACAACCTTTATCACCAACGAGCGCCACAAAGACGCAAACGTAAACATCAAGGCCTCTGAGCATAGATTGAAGGCTTCGTTGGAGAATACAGGTGTAGGAGTGTTCGTGGGTCAGGGATTTATTGGAGCTGCCCCCGATGGAACAACCACAACTCTCGGCCGCGAGGGTTCAGACTACTCGGCTGCCGTCGTTGCACATATCCTCGATGCAGAGTCGATGTCGGTTTGGAAAGATGTTGATGGCGTACTGAATGCCGACCCCAAGATTTTCAAGGACGCTGTAAAGATTGATTCACTCAACTACCTCGACACCATCGAGTTGGCATATAGCGGTGCGCAGATTATCCACCCCAAGACCATCAAGCCTTTGCAGAATAAGAATATTCCTTTGTATGTGCGTCCTTTTGGCGATAAGTCAAAGTCCGGAACAGTTATCAATGGCGAGGCAGCACACGTCACTTTGCCCATTCTTATCTACAAGCGCAATCAGGTGTTGCTTATCATACGCTCAAAGGATTTCTCGTTTGTGATGGAGGAGAAGTTTGCCGTAATCTTTGCCCTGCTTGACCGTTTCCGTATCAAGACACACCTTATCAACAACTCGGCTGTCGATTTGGGTCTTTGTATCGACTCTTCTTGGCATATCGATAGTTTGATTAAGGCTTTGGAGGCAGAGGATTTCGAGGTTGAACTGCACGATAACGTAGGTCTTTTGACCATTCGTAACTATAACGACGACCTCTACTTGCGATATGTCAAGCAGCAGAACCATATCGTGCGTCAGGTCAATCCCGAATCGGTGCGAGTAGTATTACGAGATGCTAATTTCTAACCGACACCCTTTGGCCGGGTGCATCGAAAAAGCATCTGCCTTGACGTTGTATTTGGACCGATAGGATTTTATTAAGATATAAAACAAACCAATCAACACGGGCAATCTTTCGCGTCAGATTGTCAACCAATTTTTGTTTAACTTTTAATTAAGAACAAAGATGAAAAAGTTTGTTTTATCAATTTTGTGCGCCTTGGCCTTCGCTTTGCCCTCGATGGCTCAGGGTATTAACGACAAGGGCGACAACATCATCGGCGAATATCTTACCGACCGAGGTGGCAGCAAGAGTAAAGTTCGTGTAACGAAGAATGCCGATGGCACTTACGATGCGCAGGTCTTTTGGGTCGAGAACCCCAACGACAAGGACGGCAAGAAACGTAAGGACGTTAAGAATCCTGACAAAAGCTTGCGAAATGTCGATATTGACAAGGTTGTAATCGTCAAGGGTCTCAAATACGACCCCGCAAAGAAAAGTTGGGGAGGTACGAAGATTTACGACCCCACTAAGGGTATCAAGGTGAATGCTTCGGCTGAGTTTGAAACTGCCGACAAACTCAAACTTCGCGGCACAATCTTGGGCGTAGGTGTTACGCTCTATTGGCACAGAATCAAAAAGTAAAGAAAAAAGAGTCCTGCGGGGCTCTTTTTTCTTGCATAATTCCAATTACTCCATTCTCTGTTTTAATTCAAACGGCTTTACCATATCTGACAAAAAGTAGTTTGAATTCCACAGCTCCCCGCTTTCCTATTTTTCTGCACTTTGTTGGAGTCTTCGTTAGTCGATTGTTGATACGCCGAAGGAATATTAATTGCGTAGGACTTATTCTCATAGTGTATCATTCGCCCATTAGCAGTCTAATCTTGCGGAATTTCAAACTCGTAAATTGTCCTAATATCCTTATCTCCAATAGCTGTACCATATATCTTACCCTCCGATTCCGACACCGCAAAACTGATAATAGGATAGTTCAATTTGTAATTAGCTATCATATTGCCATTCCAATCAAACTTGAAGATGTGTGGCGCAAAGTTGGCGTCTTCGCTCACTGCATTCTCCTTTGAAGTATTGGCCCACATAACATATATGTAATTATCCGTCACATAAGGCTCTACAAAATAGATTGTTTGGCCAGAAGCCTTCGCGGGGTTAAAATTCTCAACATCTACTCTAAATAGACTCTCCCGCAGTGTTTTACGGTCAATAATCTTTATTACGGGGAAATTATGATAAGTTACAACTATTTTATCTTGGAATGTATTATAGCGACTATCTCTCATATATCGCATATTGTATTCCACACCGTCTAACTTCTCACCACTCCATTGCGACATAGTCGAGAAATAGCTCTCTGTATGAGTCTTTGTGTCAAACATTACAAACTCGCGGGGATTCTCTACAGTGGCCATATTGTCATAGAAATATAGCGACTCATCAATCTTGTGAAGATGATTTATTGGCATAGCCCCCGCCTTCAATGGAAAATCTTTTATTTGTGAAACAGATGCCGACCCCTCGCCAAATTCAACAGCCTTTATCTTTCCAGCACTATATGCTTCAAACTTTTCAGTTGAGACAATCTCCTCGTTATAAATTTGCATCGCAAACTCGTTCTCTGCTCGACCTACATTACCAAAAGTATAGAGCAATTGCATTGTCGAGGGGTTAAATACCTTGAACATCTGCTCTTCTATCGGCTCAAACACCACAAGACGATTTTGTTGCATAAAACATTTTGTAGGCATTAGCAAATCAATATCAAGGCTCCTTGCGGTATGCGGCAATTCAACCTCATCAGCCATTTCGACTATGGGAATATTGGCATATTGATTTGAGCATGACACACCTAACAATATTCCTAATAGCATATATGCTTTAATCAGTAGTTGTTTTAACATAAACCTGTTTTTGATTTTACAAAACAAAAGCTTTCACCTCTAACAAAGATAGAAAAAAAATAAAAAGCAACACAAATTTATCCTAAAAAAACAGGAAACCCCACCTAAAATCAAATAAGCCCAACGCTTAACCTTGAGGTTAAACATTGGGCTTTGATGTTTTATTATCACGACTACAAATAATTATATATTGTTGAGCTATTTTGAATCTGCTCGCAGAAGCTGAATCCGCAGCATACTCAGCGTATGTGAGGATTTCTGCGATAAGGCAGATGCCGAAATAGCCAACAAGATATATTATTTATCGCTGGAAAATATCCTTATACTTATAAATAAAATACACAGGCGTACAACTCCACGCGTGACAATAGCTATTCATAGGATAGAATTTGTAAGGCGACTTGTAATCGTCGTTGGGGTCGTAAACCTCCCAGAACGTATCAGCACCCTTCTTTACCATACCACCCCAATAAGTGATAAGCATCTCTCTCGCGCGTTCACCCATACCACACTTAATCATAGCCTCAATCAGATAGTGATATGCATATGGAGAGCCAATGTAGCAAGTCGAATCATTTGCGAAAACATACTCCAAAGCTCGCACCGCCTCTTTCTGATTGAGTGTCTCCGAAAGAATCATCCACACCTGCGAGAGATAAGAGATTTGTGCATCAGGGCCCGACTTCATCACACCCAACTTTTTGTCGTAGAACACTTCGCGCGATGCCTTACGCATATCCTTCACTACCTTTGGCCAATCGGCAACTTCACCTTCGCGACCAAGCATCTTTGCAAGTTCGTAGCTCTGCTCAATAGCAAAAGTCATAAGACCCTGCATTGGGGCGTGGCGATTCAAATCATCTTTCCAGTCAAAGACCAACCAATGCTGTGGCTGCTTCTCAACATCAAAGACATTGTCTTTAAGGTATGCCCTTGCAAACTCCACCTGATGCTTCACCACAGGCCACAAATCATCGGCCGTAGCTCTATCACCCGTCTCCTTGAAATACTCCAAAAGTGCCACGCCATAGAGCAGGCTGTAATCCATAACGTGAAGACCTACGTCGGGACGCTCCGGAAGATGCTCATAGACTGTGCCTCGCAAGAAGCCATTGTCGGGGGTCATACCAGCCAACAGATACAAGCAACGACGTGTGAGAGTATGATTCTTATACGAATAAGCGTTAGCCAAAGCCTCCAAATAGAGGTCGCCAACCCACAAACGCTGGTCGCGCTTTGGGCCGTCCTCATATACCGTCTGCATACACTCGGCCAGAGTTTTCAAGCCAATCTCGTTAATCTTTTTAATCATTGGGTCTGTACCCTCGGCAAGCTCTGCGGTCTTACCGTGAGCCGAGGTTTCGGCACGGAAATTAATATCCTCAAAAACAAAATCGTAATACGACTGAGCCAACAATTCAATCTTCACATATCGGCAAGCCAATCGACGCTCAACCTTCACTTCGTGTGGCATACGCATTACGGTAATTATCTCGTCTTGCAACCACGCACGGCTTAAACTACTTTCAGGACAGTCCTCAAAATTAGCATTCAGCTCACCTGGCACTTCGGCAAACGTGAGTCTGAAACGCACCGGAGCATCGGTCGGCATATTCATATCCTTCACCTTGAAAGAGAAATATCCCGTATAGTGGTCACCCAAATCGAGAATAACCTCCTTGCGGGGCTTGAATGACTCTTTATACAGCACCTCCACAGGCTCGTTGGTACGCTCCATACGCCAACCTTGAAAAGCACTCTTATCGGCCACGCTACGCACGATAGCCACAGGCTCAATATCCTGCTTCGATAGTTGGGGAATACACTCTGTGGATTTTCGTAACCAGCCATCTCGTTTATTGGCCCATTCAAGTTGGGTGGCCTCATTCTGAGCCGTAAGCTGCGATGCCGTACAAACAGCAGCGGCTACAAATAGGGTTTTGAGTAGTTTTCTTATCATATTTTCAATTTTATTATTGTTTTGGCAAAGGTAGTTACGATAATTCTCTCTGCGGCTTTCGGTTTTGATAAAAACAATCTCCGTTTTACTCTTTTGGAGTGTTTATTCTTATGGAGTCGCGCTCGCTTCGCATTCGGGTAATGGTGCGTATTAAATAATCCTGAATATCGTCCTCCAAAAGCGTGTAAAGCGGACACGAAGTGTAGTTCTCGTTGTCGAGCAGTACGTCGCGTATCGAGCGCAACGAGTTTACATAGTTGCTCATCTCGTTTTTGAGCGGCAGTCCCGTTTTGTTCGAGGAGTTGATTTTATTAATCGACATTGTGCGCAACTTATCGCATACCGAGTTAAGCATAACCATCACCACATTATCCATCAACGTATGGCCGTGCATAAACAGATATGTGTTCTCGGGAGTTACCCCCTTCTCTTGTAACTCCTCGGCAAACTCATTCAGCCTGCTTGCCATCTTCGGGTGGTCCTGTTCGAGACGTTTTAGGCGACGGGTAATGTTGCGTTCAAGCCACGCCAAAGTGTCGGCTCCATTATTCTCAACCTCCAAATACCCCAATCGTACTGCATTCTTAAAATCGACAAGCGGCAGTGCCGATTCGCAGGCCTGCTGGGCCGAGAGGGCATACCACAAAAACATCGGATATATTATTCGCGAGTATTCGGCCATAAACTCCACAAAATCGAATATCTTGCTATCGTTTTTTGTAGCCTTCACACATACATTATGCAACGACGGAGCATAGCAGAGATAATTTTCCGTAGCGTAAGTGTAGGTGTGGAACATATACTCCGCTCCGTTGATAATAGCCGACTGTTCGGTCTTGTCGCCAAACAGATAGTCAAAATCTGAATCAACGCAGAGCAACATCTCCTCGCTCGACTGAGGAATCATCGACATCAAAACCTTCTTGCCTTTTGGCAAATCTTCACGGTTAGGCACTGAAATCTCGAAACGCAGAAATGGGTTGTCGAAATGGTCGAAAATGCCGCGCCAGAAGGCCACATCTTCGTAGCCCTCCACAAAAACATTTACCACCCGACGGCCATCGTCCATCGATTGAGGCATTGACATACCATAATCTCTACGATGCCATTGCTGGACTTCTTGTTTCAATTTTTCGACTCTTGCTCGCTTCATAATTTGTTGTAAATATAATAAAATAGTAAATTTGCACCAAACATTAACCGACGTTTTGCTCTGCAAAAACAAAAAACCGACTATTTTTTGTCGCTAACCTTCCCGAAAACGGCAAATGTTCGGGGCCAGCGGCAACCAAATAAAAAGACTAAACACCTATGAACGATTGGAAACAGCGACTCGGTATGGTCTATTCGACCAACCCCGATTTTGAATATACAGTGCAGGAATCCGAGCAGGCCGAGACCTTGCCCCCCGAAAAGCAGAATCTGCGTGTATGGCTCGACCGCAAGCAGCGCGGAGGCAAGCAGGTAACACTCGTCAAAGGTTTTGTGGGTAGCGAAGAGGACCTCTCGGAGTTGGGTCGTATGCTCAAAAGCCGCTGCGGTGTGGGAGGCTCGGCCAAAGATGGTGAGATAATAATTCAAGGCGACCACCGTGACCGTGTCGTCGAACTGCTCATTGCCGCAGGATACAAATGCAAAAAGGCCGGTAGCTAACCCCTCGCACTTCAACCTATATATTCCAATATGCGGCAGAGAGTCCTTACATATCTTATTCTTGTAGTTACTGCGCTCTTCCTTTCAGAGCAAGCCAACGCCCAGTATTACAGCTGGGGCGCAGACCCTGCTCGCTTCAAGTGGAATAGTGCTTCGACCGATGGAGTGAAGATTATCTACCCTCGCCACGCCGAGCAGGTAGGACTTTCTACCCTGTACTTTGCCAATCGATTAAAACCCTATATCTCCTATGGCTTCAAACTCCCTCCTTTGGAGATGCCGTTTGTGGTTCACCCCGAGAATATGCGCTCGAATGGATTGGTGATGTGGCTACCGAAGCGTATCGAAATACTCTCCTCGCCAGCCATCAATAGCTACTCGATGCCCTGGATTAAGCAGCTCGCAGCCCACGAGTATCGTCACGCAGCGCAGTACAACAATCTCAACGTGGGGTTTGTGAAGTTTTTAAGCTACCTTTTGGGGCAGCAGAGTTCAACCATCGGATTGGTCTATATGCCATTGTGGATGATGGAGGGCGATGCCACGATGTTTGAGACCGAAGCCTCCACTTTTGGCCGAGGCAAGCAACCTCGATTCACGTTGGAATTTCGTGCTATGGGCGATATCACAAGAAAATATCGCAATATGGATAAATTTTTCTGTGGTTCATATCGCGATTTTATCCCCGACCACTACCAGCTTGGTTACCAGATGGTGGCTCACGGCAACTATCTTTCGGGGCGAATTATGGCTAACGATATGGCCTCATATGGCCCGCGTCACCCGTGGACAATCATATCCGAGAATTGGCGAATGAAACGTCTGTTTGGATTCAGCACGCACACTCTTTTTGAATCCACGTTCAATGCTCTCACCGACCATTGGAATTCTCTGCCCCGCATCGACAACAGCAGCAGTATGTTGCCCACGCCTCGTACTACCAGTTACACCACATATAACCACCCAATATGGATTGACTCCAATCAGGTGCTTATGCTCAAAGAGAGCCTCAACGAGCCATCTCAATTCATTATGCTCGACCCCTCGTCAGGCATCGAGCAGCGATTGAGTTATACGGGCTCTGTCGCCACTCGTCCCGCCTATGATGCGTCAAGTGGCAGAGTCTATTGGACCGAGTATCGCCGTAGCACGATGTTCCAACAGAAGGTCACATCGACTCTTTGCTATATGGACTTAGACAAACTCCGTCCTCGCACTATAAAATCACGCCGCCAAAATATCCTCTATCCCACCCCCGATGGAAAGGGAGGTTTGGCGTGGGTGCAATATGCTCCACAGGGTATCTATTCGCTGCATTATCGCGACAATCAGGGCGTTGAACGCAGCTCGTCGCTTCCTTTCGGTCAGGAGATTCACTCTTTGGCGTGGGATAATCAGAGCGAGCAGTTCTATTGCATCATAACGGGCGACGAAGGAATGTGGATTGCCCGTAGCAAAGAGCGTGGCGACGTGAGAGGAGCATTAGAGCCAATCACCCGCCCGGCATATATCACTTTGAGCGATTTGCGTGCTGCCGATGGAAAACTCTACTTCGGCTCTATCGCATCGGGTCGCGACGAGGTGCATTACATCGATTTGGAGAGTGGCCGCGAGTATCAACTCTCGGAGTCCACCTACGGCTCATTCTCTCCTGCGGCTGCGGCCGATGATATGGTGCTTATGACCACATACGACTCTATGGGTTATCACCCTGCGGTGCAACGACGTGAAAAATTTATTCGCGAGGTCGAATACTCCCCTGTACCGAGCGATATATTGCTCCCCAAGCGCGAGAGTTGGGGTATAATCAATCTCGACACCATCTCACTTGCGGCAGTCGATACCACACAACTCAACCTGCCTCGCAAGGAGCGACGCTATCGTAAGGGCCAGCATCAATTTAATTTCCATAGTTGGGCCCCCATATCATTCGATCCATTTGGGTTAAGCGAAGAGGGTACAATCGCAATGAATGCGGGAGCGACGCTGATGACTCAAAATCTGCTCTCATCGTTGCAGGGATTCTTCACCTATGGCTATGGTCGCAAGGAGGGTCATATATTCAGGACGTCGCTCAGATATTATGGTTTAGGCCCCACCATCAACTTTAACGCTTCGTATGGCGGTAGCCAAAACATCTATCCCATCTATGTATATAACCCCGAAAAGCACACCATCGAATTCCCCGTAGCTCCCACCCGAGGAAAATACTACTCTGTGGGGTTAGATGTCTCGTTCCCGCTTATGTTCCAGCGCGGCTATCATACTCGCCATCTTATTTTGGCGATGCAGGGCAACTACTCCAACGGATTGGTTGCCAATACGGGACGGCTGAAATTCGACGATAGCATAAGCAACGTGGCAACCATCGGTTATAGCGAGGGTCTTTACCTTACATCGTTAGCTGTCGGATTCCAAGATTTGGTCAGCCTCTCACATCGCGACTTTGCTCCACCATGGGGCGTAGTGGCATCGGCCAACTATGCAATCAATCCTGCAAATGGCAGTTTCAGCGATTTGGTGGCTCTCTATACAAAAATCTACACTCCGGGACTATTCGCCCACAATAGCTTCAACGTGGCCCTTGCCTATCAAACTTCGATTGGCGGATTCAAGAGTAGCGATGCCCTCTCGGCACTCACATTCAAATCCTCGAATCTGTTGTTGCGCGGCTTCGACTCCTCACAAATCGAGAACAATGACTATATGGCCGCATCGCTCAACTATCAATTCCCTATCTGCTATCCCGATGGCGGAATCCGAGGTATTGTCTATTTGAAGCGTATGCGAATCAACTTAGGCTTCGACATTGCGCAATTCCAGCGTTCTGTTATCGACCGCTCGACAACGGGCGGCATTCACTACAAGTGGCATCGTCTGAATTCGTGGGGAGGCGATTTGATTTTCGACTTGAATATCCTCAGTCAGCCCGCCTCGGCAACCACCGCATTGAAACTCTCATTCTACCAGCCCAGCGAGGGCGGATTCTTTGTCGCGGCAGGCGTGGAGTTACCATTCTAATTTCGAGTGGCACGACTTGAATAAATGAAAAAAACAATAACACAACCTTAAACAATAACACAACCTAAATCTTAAACAATATGAGCAAACATAGTAGTTCAATTTTCACAATAGTAACTATACTATTATTGTTGGTCAACGCAGCCGATGCTTTTGCCGCTAAAAAGAAGGTATATATGAGTTATATCCTTCATGGTAATATGAACTATGACCGATATGTACGCCCCACTATTTGGCGGGATTTTCCTATCATTTACGACAATCTGCTGGATTTCATGGACGAGCACCCCGACTTCAAGGGTCAGTTACAATTCTCTGGTCAAACTCTAAATTCTATGCGACAAGCCGCACCCGAAGTTTTGGAGCATGCGATGACGATTCACAAGCGAGGACAACTCAACTTCACAGGCACATTCTACTCGGAGCCAGTGAATGTAAATATGGACGGCGAAACAAATTACCGTTGTGCGTGGCTCGGCACCAAAATTGTCGAAGACTTTGTAGGGCAGACCGATGGATTCTATTTGCAGGAGCGTGCATACCACCCACAACTGCCTTGGATATTAAACAATGCTAATGTCTCGTGGACTCCTGTTATTACGGGCGACGATTCATACTTCCCCTTCCGCCTGCAAGGAATGGACGGTTCGGAGTCGGTGTGCGTACCCATCACCCGTCAAAAGATAGTCGAGAAAATCAAATCTGCTCCCGAAAATAGTCTAATCGTTATCGAGGAAGATTATGAAATTCCATCGAGTTTTACCAGCACTTATAACTCGATGGCTAAATTCAATGCCGAGAATGATGAAATCGAGGTGGAGTGGATTACTGTCAAGGAGTATATCCAAAAATTTGGAATTAAGGAACTTAGATATGTTGACCACTCGGCAAAAGCCACTAATCGTGATAATGGCACATATTCTCGTTGGACCGCCGACCCTCTCGATATTATAGTTCAGAATCACACCAATCAGGCGATGGCTGATTTCAGAAGTGCCAAAACCTTAAACGCCTTAATGGACTACCATTATAAATACTCGATCGACGAGCCTTACTCTTCGTCAGATGTGTCGTTGATAGAGGATCCGCTTATCTGGAATATTGAAAGGGCCGAACTCTATCCTGATGTTGAGCCTAAGTATTTGGCACGCAACGGCTCAGTCACTCTACTCAGCAAGGCCGAGCATTTGCTCCTTTGGGCCGTAAATAGTGACTCCAAGGGGTGGTTCCCGCTCTATGAGAAGCGCAGAGAACGCATCAACTCCTTTGAGAATAGCTGCAATCTGTCGCGAGCTCTAATCTACAAGGGAATGGATTGGATTGGTAGCCAAATCAAGTTTTCGGGTTACGATAAATACTTTATGGTGTGTAATTTAGAGCCGCAACGCCATAAAATAGTATCTATTCAAACCGAGCAACCATATGAGTTCTTCGACTACCAAAGCGGCCAAAAATTAAATAGCCAAACTCTAAATATTGGCGGCAAGTACTCTGCCGATATTCAAATTTTGCTACCTTCATACGGCTATACGATTGTTGCTGCAAAGCATTGTCAGGGTTTTGAGCGAATAGAGTGGCAAGATGGAAATTCAATCTCTGCTGGCGATATGACCCTTACGGCTCAAAACGATAAGATTACTCTAAGAAATGGTTCAAGGAGTGTTGATATATCATTCGACTCATTCCAAATCAAGGCGTTAGCCGAGGTAACAAACGGTAAAGACGATGGCAAGTGGCGTGATGCCAAAGAGTACGGTTCGCCCCGTATAAGTGTAAAAGAGGGCCTCTATCCCCAGCTTCGTGTTGAGCGTCAATTGGATTGGCTACTGCATGTACAGCAAACATACACTATTACAAACGGGCATGTTGTCTGCGATGTTAAATTTGTATTTCCACACCCGACTCTGATTCGCAAGGTAGGAGAGGTGCAAGGTAACACATTTGACCCTCGCGGTTTGAATATGCTCTTCAATACCAATAAGCGTGGAGAGGTCTATTACGATATTCCCTTTGGTATTTCTCGCTATGCACAATCGGGTGAGAGCTATTTTTGCCCACTTAGTACCTGCTTCCTACAAAATCAAGATGGGGGATTTGTGGTGTCGCCTCAAACCGGCGAGCAAGCCTTTGCGGTGAATCCCGACACAGGTCTGATGACTCTATTTTTGGGAGCGTCAACCACCTCAGGCCCAATTAGTGAGGTTGATATGACCATCAATAAGAACTCCGTACACCACCGCACAGCTTGGTACTCTGAACCATTTCATGGGGAGTATCACCACCAAATTGTGCTTTATCCTTACAGCGGTGATTGGCGTGATGCCCATATCCCATCGGTCTTCAGAAGCATTACTCAGCCTGTCTATGTGCGTGAGTGTTATCCGCAGGCCCGCAAAGGCAAACTACCTGTCAGCAATTCATGGATTGAGCTATCGCAACCTAATATCGAAATTACATCGATTGATACATCTGCCGATGGCGTTGAGCTTAGAATCAACGAGAAGGAGGGTCGTGAGTGCGAGGCCAAAATAAAGATTGGCAAAGAGAGCATCGACCTTTCTATCAATGCCTATGGTATCAAGACTCACAAAATACATTGAACAGAGCTATCCGCAAGTGTAAAATGGGCTAAATGAGCAATTAAGTGACATATATTTTGTCAAATGAGAAATAATTCATACCTTTATCCGTTTGTAGTTGCATAAGATAGAAAAGATGGACTTCAAGAGATTTTTTAACGACAAAAATAGAGTCGTCAAAACGATGTGGGTGGTATGTATGGCCCCCGTTGCATTGATATTTTTGATGTTGGCTTTGGCCGCCTTTGGTGTCTTTGGCCGTATGCCCTCGTTTGAGGAGTTGGAAAACCCCAAAAGCAATCTCGCCACCGAAATTTATGGCGACAATGGTCACGTTATAGGTACTTTCTTTGTTGAGAACCGCTCGTACGTGCAGTACGAAGAGCTCTTCCCGCAAGACTCTACCCGCCACATCGAACTCGATGGCCACATCGTACCTCCCATCGTGGCAGCTCTTATCTCTACGGAGGACGTCCGCTTCCGTAGCCACTCAGGAATCGATATTCCCTCACTTTTCCGTGTGGGAATCAAGACCATAGCACTTCGCAACTCTTCTCAGGGTGGAGGTAGTACCATCACCCAGCAGTTGGCCAAAAACCTCTTCCCGCGTGACACAGTCCGCAATCGTGGAAAGATTGGCCGCACGATGAAACTCGTGCAGTCGAAATTCAAGGAGTGGATTACCGCCATCAAACTCGAACACAACTACACAAAGGAGGAGATTGCTGCAATGTATCTCAATACGGTTGGTTATGGCTCAAACGCCTATGGAATCAAATCAGCCGCCAGCACCTTCTTCGGAAAATCGCCCGATGAACTGAATATTCAGGAGGCTGCCGTTTTGGTTGGCGTGGTAAACGCCCCCACACGCTATTCGCCTATCATCAACCCCGAAAATTCATTGGCGCGTCGTAATGTGGTGCTTAGTCGTATGCGTAGCGCGGGAGCAATCTCACGCAAGGAGTGCGACTCGCTCTCGGCATTGCCCATCTCGCTCAACTATAAGCCCATCACCCACAATAGCGGTGAGGCAACCTATTTCCGCGAGATGCTGCGTAACACGATGAATGCCAAGCGTCCCGTGCGTCGTCAGTTCCTCACCGATTGGGACTACGAGCAGGCCGTTAAGGAGTACGAGGAGAATCCGCTTATCGGTTGGTGTCACAAGAATACCAAAGCCGATGGCTCATCTTACAATATCTATCGAGATGGCCTGAGAATCTATACCACCATCAGCCCTGCAATGCAGGAGTATGCCGAGCAGGCTATTCAGAAGCAGATGGAGACCGTTATCCAGCCTCGTATGGATCGTCAGGTACGAGCCACAGGTGTTCTCTTCCAAGACACCGAGCCAGAGGAGCGCGAGGCTATCATCAAGCGTGCAATGAAAAACTCCGACCGCTACCGCGAGATGAAAAAAGATGGCGCAAGCGAGAAGGAGATTTACGCCTCATTCGAGAAGAAGTGCAAGATGCGCATCTTCACATTCAAGGGCGAGCGCGACACGGTGCTTACTCCGCGCGACTCAATCCTTCACCACAAACGTATTATGCGAGCATCGTTTGTTGCGATGGATCCACGCTCAGGCCACGTCAAAGCGTATGTCGGCGGTCCAAATTTCCGCTACTTCAAGTACGATATGGCCAAGCAGGGCAAACGTCAAATCGGCTCAACCGTAAAGCCATTTATCTACACCTTTGCAATCGACCAGCTGGGACTTACTCCCTGCACATACGCTCCTAACCTTCCCGTTTCGATTGAGACACCTGCGGGCATCTGGTCGCCCAAAGAAGCTGGCAAGGTTGAGTATGATGGTGTTCTTCACCCGCTCTATTGGGGATTGGCCAACTCGCGCAACAACTACTCTGCGTGGATTATGAAGCAGGCCAAGCAGCCCGAAACAGTGGCCGACTTCCTCCACAATATGGGTATTTTGAGCTACATCTATCCTGCATATGCCTTGTGTTTGGGAGCTTTCGAGTCGAATGTTTACGAATTGGTGAGTGCCTATTCTACCTTCGTCAACGAGGGTGTGCATATCGACCCCATCTTCGTAACCCGCATTGAGGACAGGCAGGGCAACCTTATTTCGAGCTTCGTTCCGCAATCTCACGATGCGGTGAATAAACATACAGCCTACACAATGCTCACAATGTTGCAACGCGTGATTACAATGGGTACGGGAGGCCGTATTGGTTGGCAATTCGGAATGAAGGATATGGAGATTGGAGGTAAGACAGGAACTTCAAACGAGAATCGCGATGCGTGGTTTATGTGCGTTACACCTCACCTTGTGGCAGGCTCGTGGGTTGGAGGCGAGGACCAGTCGGTTCACCTCACATACAGTGCCGAGGGTAGTGTTATGGCATTGCCTATCGTCGGAGAGTTCCTTACAAAAGTATATGCCGACCCATCGTTGGGTATGAGTCGCGAGGCTCGTTTCTCTCGCCCGGAGGGGTGGCAGTCGTATGATTGTCCAAAGGAGATGTCGGCCGACGGTGTTGTCATCGAGCAGACCAACGAGTCGGACGAGTTCTTCGATTAATACATAATTATCAAGCAAACAAAAGGTTATACAATATCGGTCTAAGGCCGAGTAATGTTAGGTTAAGAGATATGAAAATTGCTATTGTAGGCGCGAGTGGCGCAGTGGGTCAGGAGTTTCTGACCATTCTTAACGAGAGAGTTGATTTCCCTGTTGACGAGCTTTTGTTGTTCGGCTCGGAGCGCAGTGCAGGCTCTAAATATGAGTTTCGTGGTAAGCAGATTGAGGTAAAATTGTTGCAGCATAACGACGACTTCAAGGGTGTCGATATCGCCCTCACATCGGCTGGTGGCTCAACTTCAATCGAGTTTGCCGAGACTATCACCAAGCACGGAACGCTGATGATTGATAATTCAAGCGCATTCCGTATGGACGCCGATGTACCATTGGTTGTGCCAGAGGTTAACCCCGAGGACGCTCTCAATGCTCCACGTCGCATTATTGCCAATCCCAACTGCACTACAATCCAGATGGTTGTAGCGTTGAATGCTATCGAAAAGCTCTCGCATATCAAGCGAGTTCACGTTGCCACATACCAGTCGGCAAGTGGTGGCGGTGCGCAGGCTATGGCCGAGCTTAAACACCAATACGAGCAGTTGGTTGCAGGCGAAGAGCCTACGGTAAACAAATTCGCTTACCAGTTGGCCTATAACGTAATCCCGCACATCGACGTATTCACCGACAACGACTACACTAAGGAGGAGATGAAGATGTTCAACGAAACCCGCAAAATTATGCACTCTGATATTGCCGTTTCGGCTACTTGTGTGCGTGTGCCTGTTATGCGCGCTCACTCGGAGAGTATATGGGTTGAGACCGAGCGACCAATCTCAATCGAGGAGGCTCGCGAGGCGTTCTCAACGAGCGAGGGTATCGTGCTGATGGACGAGCCATCGGAGAAGGTCTATCCAATGCCTCTGTTTATTGCGGGCAAAGACCCCGTATATGTGGGCCGTATCCGTAAGGATCTCACCAACGAGAATGGCCTTGCATTCTGGTGCGTAGCCGACCAAATCAAGAAGGGCGCAGCTCTCAACGCAGTGCAGATTGCCGAGTGGATTATCCGCAATAAGAAGTAGTCAAATAGCGTTGGCTTAGGCCAAATTTATATCGTAGATATAGAATTAGGGTGTTGCATTAATTTGTGACGCCCTAATTGTTTGATGATTTCACATTTTTTTATTAGATTTGCAAAGATTATGGCCTGCTGTATGCTTACAGCGAATTGCAGCAGTGACCGAGCAACGAGAAAATTTCAATAAAACAGATAAAATAGATTCAATTATGGCTGATTTCATCTATCAGGAGCCCTATCCTATCGAGAAGGATACCACCGAGTATGAGCTTCTCACCACCGATTACGTGAAGGTCGTAGAGTGCGACGGACGTAAGATTTTGAAGGTTGACCCCAAGGGTCTTGAATTGCTCTCGAAGCGTGCATATAGCGACGTATCGTTCTATTTGCGTCCCGCACACTTGCAGAAGTTGGCAAATATCTTGGAGGATCCCGAGGCATCGAGCAACGACAAGTTTGTGGCCTACACAATGCTTATGAATCAGGCCGTAGCTGCCGAGGGTGAACTTCCTACTTGTCAGGATACAGGTACTGCAATCTGCATCGGCCATAAGGGCGAGGACGTCTATACAGGTGCCGACGATGCCGAGTGCATTGCAAAGGGCGTTTACGAAACATACAAAGAGCGCAACTTGCGTTACTCACAGGTTGTACCTTTCACTATGACCGACGAGAAGAACTCAGGAACTAACCTCCCTGCTCAGATTGACATCTATGCCAGTCACCCGGGCTCAATGGAGTATGAGTTCTTGTTCATAACTAAGGGCGGTGGCTCTGCAAACAAAACGTTCCTCTACCAGCAGACAAAGGCTCTTTTGAACGAGAAGTCTCTCGTTGCCTTCTTCCAGGAGCATTTGAAGGATTTGGGTACTTCGGCTTGTCCTCCTTACCACCTTGCAGTCTGCATTGGCGGTACTTCGGCTGAGATGTGCTTGTCAACAGTCAAGAAGGCTTCGGCTGGTTATTTGGATCACCTCCCCACATCGGGTAATGAGGGTGGTCGCTGCTTCCGCGATTTGGAGTGGGAGGAGAAGATTACCAAGATGTGCCAGGAGATGGGTATGGGTGCGCAGTTCGGCGGCAAGTACTATGTTCACGATGTTCGCGTTATCCGCGCTCCTCGTCACGCTGCAAGTTGCCCCGTAGCTATCGGTGTAAGTTGCTCGGCAGACCGCAACATCAAGGCTAAGATTACCCCCGAGGGTATTTTCATCGAGAAATTGGAGAAGAATCCAGCACGTTTCTTGCCCGCTCAGGCTCCTGCGATGACTCCTGCTGTGGATATCGATTTGGACGAGGGTATGGACAAAGTACGCGAGATTCTCACTCAATATCCAATCAAGACCCGACTCAATTTGAAGGGAACGCTTATCGTAGCTCGCGATATCGCTCACGCTCGCATCAAGCAGATGTTGGACGAGGGTCAGCCTATGCCTGAGTACTTCAAGAAGCACCCCGTATATTACGCTGGTCCTGCCAAGACCCCCGAGGGTATGGCATCAGGCTCATTTGGCCCTACAACAGCAGGTCGTATGGATCCATACGTTGACCTCTTCCAGAAGGCTGGCGGTTCAATGGTTATGGTAGCTAAGGGCAACCGCTCAAAGGCCGTAACCGATGCTTGCAAGGCTAACGGAGGCTTCTATCTCGGCTCAATCGGTGGCCCTGCTGCCGTATTGGCAAAGAACTCTATCAAGAGCGTGGAGGTTGTCGATTTCCCAGAGCTCGGAATGGAGGCAGTGCGTAAGATTTATGTTGAGAACTTCCCTGCCTTTATCATCGTTGACGATAAGGGTAACGATTTCTTCGCTGATTTCGCACACTAAACAATTTTACAATAGAAAAGTTTTGCGTCTCAATAAGGGGCGCAAAACTTTGTTTTTCTACCTTGCGTTATATTTTTCTCTTGTGCAGTAAAATAAACGCGAAAGTTATTACGTTTTACGGGTATCATTGCGTATGCGCGCGTGAGTGCGTAGATGTGCGTGCGCGATGGATTCCCTTGTAAGACGAAACCAAGAATTATGAGAAGAATTGAGAGTTTTTTCAAACACATCGCATTAACCTTTGCAGCCGTCGTATTGTGGACAACGGCTTTGGCCGATGGCACAACCACTTTCGAGGTCAATACTCCGATGATGGTTGCCGCAGGCGAGATGTTTCGCGTAGAGTTCACCCTCACCAACGGTGATGCCGAGACCGACTCATTCAAAGCTCCCGATTTTGGAGGTTTGGAGGTGCTGGCAGGCCCTGTCGTATCGACAGGACACTCGATGCATATCGTCAATGGCAATAGAACGACCACTACCACGATGAGTATCTCCTATACGGTTGTAGCTCAAAAGGAGGGCAACATCACCATCGGAGCGGCCGAGATTCTATCCGACGGCAAGAGTTACAAAACCAAGCCAACCCCAATCGAGGTTGTAAAGCAGGATACACGCCAGCAAGAGGCTGCTGCCTCGCAGGGCTCAACGGTGCAGAATCAGTTGGCCGAAGATGACATCTTGCTCAAAATGAATCTCTCGCGCTCAACAGTCTATAAGGGCGAGCCTATTCGTGCTTCGCTTACGCTCTACACTCGTGCCAATATCGCAGGATTCGAGAACGTGAAGCTCCCCTCGTTCAATGGCTTCTGGTCGCAGGAGTTACCAACGGATAATTATCAGGCTCAGCGAGTTAACGAGAATGGCAAGATTTATAACTCTCAAATCATCAAGGAGTATCTGCTCTATCCCCAGCAAACGGGCCCTATCACCATCGAGTCAACCGACCTTACAGCCATAGCTCAGGTTGTGGTGCGTAGCAGTCGCAATTTCGACCCATTCTTTGGTGGCGGTAACGAAGTCTATAACGTGCGTCGCTCTCTCTCAACGGGTAAGATAGCTGTTACGGTCAACGAACTTCCACAGGGAGCTCCTGCCTCGTTCAAGGGTGCTGTCGGCTCGTTTACACTCACCTCCACACCCCCTGCATCGGAGCTTAAAGCCAACTCAGCCGCAACCTATACGGTGCGCATCACAGGTACGGGCAACTTCTCGTTCATTCAAGCTCCAACGCTTTCACTCCCGACATCATTCGAGCAGTATAATATTCGTAACACCGAGTCCCTGCACTCAACCACAGCGGGTATGACGGGTTATCGTCAATTTGAATACCCATTCATAGCTCGCGCCGAGGGCGACTACACTATTGCTCCCATCGAGTTTACATATTTCAGCCCCGAAAGAGGCGAGTATATCACACTCTCGACCAACCCAATTGCAATGAAGGTGTCGCCCGACACTTCTGCTGGCGCAACACAAACTCCACAAGTGGTTACTTCGGCCTCGTCGAAGGAGGACGTGCGACAACTCGGTAGCGATATCCGATTCATCAAGCTAAGTCGCGCGGCACTGCGCTCGTCAACAACACCACTTATGTTCAGCAGCACATATTTCATTGTACTTCTGCTGATTGTAGTACTGTTTGTTGTGGCTTATTTTACTCTTCGTCGTCGAATCCGCGATAGCAAAAACACCGTTTTAGTGCGTAATCGCCGAGCTAATAAGGTTGCTGTGCAACGATTCCGCGCTGCCGAGAGATTTATGCGCGAGGGTAATCGCCACTCATTCTTCGAGGAGATGTTGCGTGCGTTGTGGGGCTATATGGGCGATAAACTCAATATTCCTGTTGCCGACCTTACAAAGGAGAGTATCCGCGAGGAGTTGCAACGTCGCGGTATCGAACCTGCCGAGGCTCAGCACTTCACCGACATCATCACTCGATGCGACGAGGCGCAATATTCGCCAGCCGAGTCGGTACAAATGAGCGATGTATATTCCGATGGCGTAAACATCATCTCACATATTGAATCGAGAATTAAACGTTAGCAGATATGAGACTTATTTCGATTATATTTTCGCTTCTTTTGTCGGTTTCGGTTTCGGCCACTGCTCAAAATAACGTAGAGCAACCCACTGCCGAGCAACCTGTGGCAAAACAACCCGCCTCAGAGCAGCCAGCCACCTCGACCGAATCCGCAACCATAGCCACAACCGCAGCCGCACCAGCCACCTCGGCCGATGAGTTGTGGAACGCAGCCAATCAAGCCTATACCGAAGGAGACTTCGAGAAAGCTATTGCCGACTACGAGCAGATTCTCTCGCAGAATCTCCACTCGGCGGCACTCTACTACAATCTGGCAAATGCCTATTTCAAGCAGGGCAAGTTGGGCGAAGCATTGCTCAACTACAACCGAGCTTCTCGAATCGCTCCCAGCGATGAGGATATCCGCCACAATCAGGCATATGCCGAGAAGATGACCAAAGATAGCATCGAGAAGATTCCCGAATTCTTCCTTGTGACGTGGCTTCGACAGGTGCGCGGAGCATTGAGTTGCACAGCGTGGACTGTCACGTCACTTGTGATGTTGGCATTGGCGTTGGCTATGGGACTTATCTATCTGCTTGCACAGCGTATGTCACTCCGCAAGTTGGGATTTTATACTATGGCGGCAACTGCGCTGCTCTTTATTGTGACAACCATTTTCGCAATCAGCGAGCGCAATATGCTTATCGACCGCCGCGATGCTATCGTAATGAGTAGCGCGGCATCGGTAAAGAGCTCTCCCGACCGCTCGGCCACCGAACTCTTTGTTCTGCACGAAGGTACAAAGGTTGTGATTGGCGAGGCCACCGAAGGCTGGGCTGAGGTGCGTATTGCCGATGGCCGCAAGGGGTGGATTGAAGAAAAACGCATCGAGCGAATCTAATCAGAACAGGGAGATAAGAATATGTCGAAACTACTTCAAGATGCCGTTTCCGAGTTCTCGCGCCTGCCGGGTATAGGTCGCCGTACTGCATTGCGCTTAGCTATGCACCTGCTTAAAATGGACGAAGAGTCGGTTGAGCAGATGACCTCAGCCATATCACGTTTTCGCAACGAGATTCGCTACTGTTCGGAGTGCAACAACCTCTCCGATTCGCAGCGATGCCCCATCTGCTCGAATCCAGAGCGCGACCACTCTACAATATGTGTCGTGGAGCAGGTTGGCGATTTGATGTCGATTGAGAATACCCACCAATATCGAGGTGTATATCACGTTTTGGGTGGCGTAATCTCGCCTATGCAGGGCATTGGGCCATCGGATTTAAGGATAGATATGTTGGTCGATAAGGTTGCCGCAGGGGGAGTGAAAGAGGTTATTTTGGCTATCTCCACTTCGGTCGAGGGCGAAACCACACTATTCTATATAATGAATCGCCTGAAAAAATACCCATCGGTTAAAGTCACAACCATTGCACGTGGCATCGGCTTTGGCGATGAATTGGAGTATGTCGATGAACTTACCATCACCCACGCACTCCTCAATCGCCGCACTGTGGAATAACAATCCCCCTTCCGCAAAATCCTCAACCTATAATTGCAATTGCCCGAAAAGATGTGCGATTGCAATTTTTTTATAGTTTTTTGTAATTTAGATGTTGCAAATTGAAACTCACACCGTATTATATACGAACTGAGAGCCGAAATTCGCACTCCCAAAGCAGTAGAATAGTGACCCGAGATGAATATTGAAGAGTTTAACACTGAATTTTTGAGATTCAAAGATGCCGCATATCGTTATGCGGTTGCGATTCTTCACGACCGCTCGGCTGCCGAAGATGCAACGCAGGACCTCTATGAAAAACTATGGCGACGACGGCTCTTTATTCGTCACGCACGTTTCAAATCGCTACTGCTGATTGCTATGAGGAATATTTGCCTCGATGTGGTGCGACAACGAAGTCGCGAGCGTGAGAGATTAGTGGCGGAATCTCACAACCTACCCGACAACGAGGATTCTGCCACGCAGGAGCTCTCCGCTAACGATATGGCACAAATAGCGCGAAGACTTATTGCCACCCTTCCAGAGCGAGAAGCCGAGGTGATGCACCTGAGGGATTGCGAGGGTTTGGAGTTTTCCGAGATAGCCGCCATTACCCACCAAAGCGAGGCCGCCGTAAGAATGGCTCTGAGCCGAGCCCGACAAAGAGTAAAACAACAACTATTAAAACGTATTAGCGATGGACAATAGATTACTTTCTGAGCTTTGTGAGCGATATTTCGCTGGCGCAACCTCGCTCGACGATGAGCAGGTCTTGCGACAAGCATTTCAACGGTTCGACAAAAATTCTCTTGACGCCGAGATGCAGGCCGTAAAGGCTATGATGGAGTGCGGCGAGAGCCTATCCTCGGAGCGTGTGGCAGTCACCCTGCGCCACTCGTCGGGACTTTCGTGGAGAGTGAAGCTGGCCACAGCCGTAGCTGCGGTTGCGATTATTCTCATACCGATTTATAAACTATCACAACCCACCGTCTATGGCTACTACAACGGAGAGCCCATTACCTCGCTTGCCGAGGCCGAGGCTCGCGCACAGGATATATTCAATAATTTGGCGCAGGCCGAATTGCCACAAGTAAACTCAATTGAGAATTTATTTGAATTGAACTAATCACGCAAAAAAACAGTGTAAGATATTAACAATCAACTTAAAAATATAAATCAGATTATGAAAAAGATTTTTCTTCTAACCCTCGTTGCCGTCTCTTTTATCGGCATCAGCAACTTCGCCCAAGCGCAAATCAAGCTCGGAATCGACGGTATCTCATTTACTGACAACGACAAAGATTCTCCTTTTGCGGAGTCAACAACCGATTCAGAGAGTCCGAGCGTACAGATTAAACCCGTCGTGCACGTAATCAAGTCGGGAATAAGGATAGGAGCAAAAGGCTACTCATCGATTCCTGTTTTCGAGATTGGTTGCAATGTCCTCTCGAATGTGGGCTATAATGCTTACTCTACAAGCGATGTGGGAGATTTCTTCGATATCCGTGAATGGAAATCTATGCAGACGACCATCAATATCCTCAGCTTCAACGCCTACGATCGCCGCAGAAAAGTGGGATTCTCGGCAGCTCTCGGAATTCGTGCCAACGATTATCGCCTAAGCTCTGGCCAATCGTGGAAGAAGGTCGATGGAGTTGTGATGCCCTATGCTATTGAACCCTACAAAGGCGATAAATCGCCCAAAAAGAGTAAGTTCAACATCGCTTCGTTGCATATCCCTATGGAGTTAAACTTTGGCAACCCTCACAAATTTGCATTCTCAGTGGGTGGTTATGTCGATATGGTGATGAACTCACACACCAAAATAAAGTATCACGGCGGCCACAAGGAGAAGGAGCATAACTTCCCCACCAACTTTATTCAGGCGGGAGCGACGGCTCGCGTGAACTTTCGCCGATTCTCGGTATTCTGCTCATATCAGCCCACCCAAATATTCAAATCGGGTCGTGGCCCCGAGGCTCAGCAGTGGACAATTGGTATAGGATTCTAAAACAGCGCAACTATGAAAAGAATTTTTATTATATTTGTAATGCTTGTAGCAATCGGTTCGGCATACGAAGGTAAGGCGCAAAAAAAGGTATTCCTTAATGAATACAACCGTTTACTGCAATGGCAAACTAACCCAACATATGCACGAACAATGGAATTAACCCATTTTACGGGTGAGATGTTGCAGATGATGGTTAAAAGCGACGACTCCAAAACCCAAAATCTGATAAAACGAATAAATTCGATTTATCAAATAAAAATAACAGACAATACATCGGGTGTAGGCGGCGGTGTTATTCGCGCATTAAAACATATTACTCGGGAGGGCAAATATGATAGTGCCGGAATATTTACCACCAATGGTGTAAAATATGAGATATATAGAACTGCTCTTAGAGATTTGAACGAGTATCTGATATTTATAACAAGCGGCAAACAAACTCTCGTGTGCGATATCTATGGAGCAGTTGGCTACAAAGAGATACTTGCTATGATTTTCCCTTCGCAGCCGAAGATTGAAAATATGGATATTATAGATACATTAAAAACACAATAGTATGAAACGACTTTTCTCGCTTATTCTCTGCGTGGCCCTGTGTGCCACCGCTACCGATGCCTCGGCCAAGCGTAATCCCGATGCCAATGGCGATGGAGTGCTCCGCATTTTGGCCATCGGCAACAGCTTCTCCGATGATGGTATGGAGCATCTGCCCGCCCTGTTGGAAAATATGGGTATCAAAAAGGTTGAGTTGGCCCGCCTCTATGTTGGAGGCTGCTCGGTGGAACGCCATATGCAGTTCTTCGACAAGCAGCAGTCGGCCTACACCTTCTACACCTCAAAGGCTGGCGAGAATAAGTGGGTAAAGCACGCCGAAAAACGTTCTATCCAGTCGGCTCTTGCAATGGGCGAGTGGGACATTATAACTATGCAGCAAGCATCGGGCTATTCGGGTCAGTACGAGACCATCAAGCCCCATTTGGAGCGATTGGTAGCAGTCGTGAAGAAGGCCCAGCCTCAGGCCCACCTTGCGTGGCATATCACTTGGTCTTACTCCACCGCGAGCAAGCACCAGCATTACCACCACTACGACAACTCACAGGCAAAGATGGACACCGCCATTATGCAGGCCGTATTGCAGATTCGCAACGATTTCGATTGCTTCGACTACTTTATCCCATCGGGCACAGCGATTCGTATGTTGCGCCTTTCGCCCGTGAACAATGCCCCCAACGACTTCACTCGCGATGGCTATCACCTCGACTACGGAGCGGGTCGCTATGCCGCAGCTTGCGTATGGTATGAGACTTTGGTGCGTCCATTCGATGGCGAGAAGGTTTCAACCTCAACGCTCGAAATCCACGACAAGGGCATCTTGAAAGCCGAGGGCAAGTGCGCCGATTACTGCCGCCGTGCTGCCGAACTGGCTGCTAAAAAGCCATTCAAGGTGAGAGAGATAAAGATTAAGTAAATATAAAATACGTCATTCCGCATTTCCTCATTTGCGAGAGTTGGAGAAGGGAAAAGCAGCTATGAAGAAATGCAGGAATCTACCTTTGGGAATGATGCCTTGCTAAGAAGGACTCTGGGGCAAAGGTTGTTCTCTGGAAGGTTCTTAATAAGCGGAAGATTAATCCGCTACGCGGCTTTTGGTTGCTATGGTTCGGCAAAGTGTGTAAACACACTCTGCTCTCACCTTAATCGCAACCTTCCAACATTTTCGCATAGAGCCTTATTTTATCACCGATGGCCGTTGATGCGAAAATATAGAATGACGATATATTGGATAACAAAAAACTCTGTCTAACACTTAGTTAGGCAGAGTTTTCTTATATTAAAAACAGCTATTAATTGTGGAATTCCAATCGCTCTCCATCGGCATCAATCACAATCTCTCGCTCGCTCGACACCTCACCCGCAAGTATTCGCTTCGATAGGTCGTTGACCACCTCACGCTGAATCACTCGCTTCACGGGTCGTGCGCCATACATCGCATCGTATCCCAAGCGTGCTATGAGCTGCTTGGCCGCAGGGGTGTAACTCAACGTTATGCCGTTGTGAGCCAACATACGCTTTATGATACCCATCTGAATATCTACAATCTGCTCGATGTCGCCACGAGTAAGCGGCTCAAACATCACAATCTCGTCGATACGATTCAAGAACTCAGGTTTTAGGTGCGTTTTCAAAAGCTCCACAACCTCATTGCGAGTGCGCTCCACCACCTCAGCCGAAATATGCTCACCATCGAATGAGCGTGAGAAGTTTTCCTGAATGATGTGTGAGCCCATATTCGAGGTCATAATTATAATCGTGTTGCGGAAATCCACAGTACGACCCTTATTGTCGGTAAGACGGCCATCGTCCAGCACCTGCAACAATATGTTGAACACGTCGGGGTGCGCCTTTTCAATCTCATCAAGCAATACCACCGAGTAAGGCTTACGGCGAACAGCCTCTGTCAGCTGACCACCCTCATCGTAACCCACATATCCCGGAGGAGCTCCCACCAATCGTGATACGCTGTGACGCTCCTGATACTCACTCATATCGATTCGCGTAAGCATCGAGTCATCATTAAAGAGAAACTCTGCCAAAGCCTTTGCAAGCTCGGTCTTTCCAACACCCGTTGTGCCGAGGAAGATAAACGAACCGATAGGTTTGCGGCCATCGCTTAATCCTGCGCGAGAGCGACGCACAGCATCGGAAATTACCTCTATGGCCTGCTGCTGACCTACAACTCGGCGATGCAACTCCTGCTCCATATTGAGCAACTTCTCTCGCTCCGAAGCCAGCATTCTCTGCACAGGGATACCTGTCCAACGCGATACAACCTCGGCAATATCTTGCGAATCAACCTCCTCTTTAATCATCGCGTCACCTCCTGCGGCAGTCATTCTCAACTGCTCCTGCAATGCCTCAATCTGCTTCTCTGCCTCGACAATCTTGCCATAACGAATCTCGGCTACACGACCATAATCGCCTGCTCGCTCGGCCTGCTGGGCTTCGACTTTCAGATGTTCAATCGAATCCTTGTTCTGCTGAATCTTCTGCAATAGGTCACGCTCTCCCTGCCACTTGGCTCTAAGAGCAGCCTCCTTCGACTTCTGCTCCTCAATCTCGCGTGTCAGATTCTCCATTCGAGGCTCATCGTTCTCGCGGCGAATAGCCTCTCGCTCAATTTCGAGCTGACGTATCTTACGGTCAAGGGTATCTATCTCCTCTGGAACTGAGTTCATCTCCAAGCGCAAGTGGGCTGCCGCCTCATCAATTAGGTCAATCGCCTTATCGGGCAGGAATCGCGATGTGATGTATCGGTGCGAAAGCTCAACGGCGGCAATTATCGCCTCGTCCTTGATACGCACTTGATGGTGATTTTCGTATCGCTCCTTCAAGCCACGCAGAATCGAGATGGCATCTTCGGTTGTAGGCTCATCTACCAATACCTTCTGGAAACGACGCTCCAAAGCCTTGTCCTGCTCAAAATATTTCTGGAATTCGTCGAGTGTGGTTGCTCCAATTGTGCGAAGCTCGCCACGCGCCAAAGCGGGTTTGAGAATGTTAGCAGCGTCCATCGCACCGCTTGTCTTACCAGCTCCAACAAGCGTGTGAATCTCATCAATAAAGAGCAATATCTCGCCATCGCTTGCGATAACCTCCTGCACCACTCCCTTCAAACGCTCCTCAAACTCTCCCTGATACTTTGCACCAGCAACCAATGCTCCCATATCGAGCGAGAAGATAGATTTCGATTTCAGATTCTCGGGGACATCGCCATTCACAATTCTGTGAGCGATACCCTCGGCAATGGCGGTCTTACCCACACCAGCCTCACCTACAAGGATAGGATTATTCTTGGTGCGGCGTGAGAGAATCTGCAACACTCGGCGTATCTCGTCATCACGGCCAATTACAGGGTCGAGTTTGCCATTACGGGCCAACTCATTAAGGTTTATGGCATATTTACCCAGCGCATTAAACTCTTGCGATGAGGTCTGCGAATCGACGGTTGAGCCCTTGCGGAACTCACGAATAGCGGCAATCAAATCCTTCTCGGTAGCTCCGTTTCGCTTCAAGATATCGGCCACCGCGCCTCGCTCGGCCACAAGGCCCAAGACAAGATGCTCGACCGAAGCGTAGCGGTCGTTGAATGTGCGGGTGAAATCGACCGCACGCTGAATCACCTTCGACGTGTCGCCCGAAAAATATTGTTCGCCGTTACCGCCCGACACCTTAGGCATTGACTCCAATGCCGAGCGAACTTCGTCGCGGAGCATCTTTACATTCACACCTACTCGGCCGAGCAAGAACGCTCCAAGCGAATCCTCCTCTGCGATGATCTTCGAGAGCAGGTGCATAGGCTCAACAGCCTGCTGACCACGCTCACGAGCAAGAGATATAGCACCCTGCAAAATCTCCTGCGCTTTGATTGTTAAAGAATTGATGTTCATAGTTTATCGGTTTTGTTGTTTTCAATCTCTGTTTGCTGAATTTTGAAGAGCAAATCTTTTGCCAGAGCCCTAAATACGACATTAAACCGACTGTTTGGCATACTTTGGCAGATGATTTATGCTCCAATACGACATTTTGGCAGATTTTGTTTGTGTGAGCTTATCTGCGGCCTCATAAATTGTGAGCAGATATACGCACAAAAAAATCCCTCCACCCGAAGGCGGAGGGAACCACAAAAAAACCGACATAGAGTGTTAGGTGTTACTATGGATAAATCCACAAAACCACACTTCGTAGCACCAACGCTCTATCTTTTCACCATCATCAAACCCAATCAATCTACCAACCGTCTGAGCCCGACGAGGTTAATCTTATTCACCTTATGCAAAGGTTTAATTCCACTTAAAGTTGCGCTTTAAGTGAGAGCGCGAGATTAGTGTTGTAATCTTCGCTCATTCATTACGCGATACTCCTTATTCCAAGTAACCGCGCATATCAAAGTAGCTATAACACAGCCAATTGTAAACAACCAGAACGTTGCACTCCAACCCAAGTGGTCGCTACCAGCGATTTGACCCACCACGATTTTCGATAAGAGTGCATCACCCAACAAATATCCAAACAATCCCACAAATCCAGCCGCAGTACCAGCCGCATTCTTCGGAACGAAGCTAAGAGCCTGAATACCAATGAGTGCGATAGGTCCATAGACTGCAAAACCTGTAAGGCTGAGTGCGCCATACACAATCGCCTTCAACACAGCCTCACCACCGCCAAGAACTCCTGCGATTGATTCAGCTTGCCAATAGCACAATATACCAACAAGTACCATCACCATATAGATTACATTGACGGGAGCGCATCGACCCTCAAAGAACTTCGATGACAACCAGCCGCAGATAATCGTGCCCGGAATACCCGCATACTCGAAGAGTGAGAATGCCAAGCGACTCTCGTCGGGCGAGAGGATTTGCATCTCCTGCAAATATGTGGGCGACCAATCGCTCACTCCGTAGCGAATGAAATATACAAAGACATTTGCAATGGCAATCAGCCACAAAAGATGATTCTTGAATACATACTCAACGAACAAACGGCGGAATGGAATCTTCTGCTCCTCACCTTTGGCAGCCTTGCGACTTGTGTAGTCGTTGCGATACTCCTCGATTGGAGGGAGGCCACACGACTCTGGCGTGTCACGCAAGGTCCACCAACAAAATGCAGCAAAGCATATCGCCACAACCGATGGGAAGATAAAGGCTGCACGCCAACTCTCCGCGATGCCCATAGCTGCAAATGTCGCTATACCCAACGATACGAGCAGACCCAATGAGCCTCCTCCCACATTGTGAGAGCAATTCCAAATCGACATCTTGAAGCTACGCTCGTTCTGCGAAAACCAATGAGCCATAATTCGTCCGCACGGAGGCCAGCCCATACCCGATAGCCAACCTACGGCCAGCATAAAGGCAAACAAGATACCAGCATTCACCGCTATTGATGCCGAGTAGGGTACTAAACCCACAGCCATCATCACACTCGATGCGATGATAAGTCCCACAACAAGGAACTTGCGGGCGTCTGAGTGGTCCGATAGGCTTCCCATCAAGAACTTACTGAATGCGTAGGCAATAGGGATACCCGCCATTGCAAAACCCGCACTCTCCTTGTCCAGCAAACCCTCGGCCATCATTCCCGGGGCAGCCAGCGACAGGTTTTTGCGAACAAGGTAGTAGGCTGCATATCCGAAGAATGCACCCAAGAATACCTTTAATCGCATACGGCGATACTCCTTATCAATCTTGTCGTCGGCCAAACGCTCACGCGGCGCAGGCGGAGAGAAAAAGTCTAACATAACTCAAAGTTTTAATTGTGGTTAGTCCAACAATCAATATTGGAACCCATTGTTAGCAAACGATATAATTGTTCGATACGCGAGTGAATGACTCAACCTGTGCATCAATCCACTCCTTACCCTTGCCCATCTCCTCGGCCATAACCTCAGCGACTTTGCGAGCTGCCTTCTGTGCCTCGCGGGCATCGACAAACAACAGGCGCACACGACGTGCCAAAACGTCCTCTACGGTCTGCGCCATCTCCTTGCGGATAGCCCAAATGACCTCAGCCAATGTGTAGCCGTACTTGTCGCTGATAAGCTCGCCCAACGCAGGATTCTCCTTAATCATAGCGCGGATTGCAGGCTCGTCGCTACCATAGACGTACATATGGTCGGCCAAATTGGGGTTGGGTCGCCAGCCGTGAACTTTCAGTTTGCGAGTCGCGCACTTACGCTTCTCGATTTTGCCCATCTCGATAGCCTTGTCGATTGTATCCTCGGCCATACGACGATATGAAGTCCACTTACCTCCTGTGATTGTGATAAGGTCGTGGTCGGAAACGATAATCTTGTGGCTACGAGATACCTCCTTTGAACTCTTGCCCTCCTTCTTGGGCGCAGCCAATGGACGCTGACCGGCAAATACCGAAACGATATCTTTGCGAGTAGGAGCAGGATTCATATAAAGGCCTGCTGTTCCAAGAATGAAGTCAATCTCTTCGTCGAGTGGTTTAGGCTCGCTCTCGGCAGTGGGTCGCTGAATATCGGTAGTACCAACTACAACCTTATCGTGCCAGGGGACTGCAAACAATACGCGGCCGTCAGAGGTCTTAGGTACCATAATGGCATAGTCGCTCTGCAAGAACTTCATATCGAGAACGAGGTGCACACCCTGACTTGGTACGACCATCTTGGGCATATTGGGCTCGTCCATCTGCATCACCTCATCAACAAAGATTCCTGCTGCGTTGATTACGGCCTTAGCTTTTACGGTGTACTCCTTGCCGCTCTGCAAATCGCGAACAACAACTCCGCAAGCCTTGCCCTCGTTATCGTGAAGAACCTCCTCGACAGCGGTATAGTTGGCAACAACTGCACCCTGCTCTACGGCGGTCTGAGCGAGGTTTACGGCCATACGAGAATCGTCGAACTGGCCATCGTGATAAACAACACCGCCCTTCAAGCCCTTAACGGCCGATGTGGGGAGATACTCCAATACCTTCTTGGCTGAGATGAAGCGTGAACGGCCATATCCAAATCCAAACGAGAGGATATCGTAGAACAACAAGCCACAGAAGTAAAGGAAATTATCCCAATGGCTATAATTTGAGATGACGAATGCCTGATCCTTCACCAAGTGAGGAGCGTTCTGCTTCATAAGACCGCGCTCGTGAAGTGCCTCGCGCACGAGGTCAACCTCCAACTTCTGCAAATAACGCACTCCACCGTGTACGAGCTTTGTAGAGCGGCTTGAAGTACACTTTGCGAAGTCCTCACGCTCGAAGAGAGCAACATTGTAGCCACGAGATGCAGCATCGACAGCACAACCCAAACCTGTTGCACCACCACCAATTACGACAACGTCCCACACCTTGTCGGCATTGTCAAGACGAGATAATAGTTCAGTTCTTTTCATTTGTGTATGTATTTTATATATCTTATTTTCGAGATTCGGGTGAGCCGTAACGTTAAAGGCCCAATAGGCAGAAAACAGGGCAGGCTTGCGAAACAAAACCTTTTTCAGCATAAGATGTAAAGCATAATAATCAATAGATTATATCTCCATCTTTGGGGCTATGGTAATGGTTGCTGGTCGGCGGGGTGTTTTCATTGCGAAACAAAAGTAGTATTAATTCAAAACATAGACAAGTTTTTTGCCTTAAATATTGTATAAAATCAATATTTTCTGCACTTTGAGTAGCAAAAGCTCGATTTTTACGCGATAATTACTATCTTTACGCATTGAAATGCAAAACAAAATAGATTATGACCATCAACGAAAGACACGATTTGATTATAAAGGAGTTGGATACCAAAGGGCAAGTTAGTGTAACTGAACTATCGACTATGCTTAACGTCTCGGAGGTTACGATTCGTAAGGACCTTACTATGCTCGAACAGGGGAATAGACTCTATCGCGCTCACGGCAAGGCTATCAAGATGAGTCCGTATATCAACGACCGCGATGTGAATGTGAAGTTTTCGCAATACCCAGCTGAAAAGACCGCAATCGGGAAAAAAGCGGTGTCGCTCATCGAGGCCAACGACTCCATAATCATCGCATCGGGTACTACGGTTGAGTATTTTGCACGCGAGGTCTATACCGATGAGTCATTGGGTCGCCTGACGGTAATCACATCGGCTCTTAACGTGGCATCAATTTTAGCGAAGAATCGCAATTTCGAGGTCGTACAACTCGGTGGCATAGTGCGAGGAACAGCCCTCTCGGCAGTAGGTAGCGACGCCGAGCATATGTTGGAGAATTTCAATAGCAGCAAGCTCTTTATTGGAGTTGATGGAATAGATATTGAGTATGGACTTTCAACCACAAATCTGCTGGAAGCCAACCTTAATCGCGTGATGATTCGCTCTGCCCAAAAGACAATCGTACTGTGTGACAGCTCGAAATTTGGTCGCCGCGGGTTCAGCCGAATTTGCGAAATCGACGATGTTGATCAGATTATCACCGATGCGGGCATACCTCCACACACGTTGGAGGCGTTGCAGCAGCGTGGAATCGAGGTTACAATCGTGGAGATGTAAAAAAGATTCGCGCGTAGCATATCCTTCAAGAAAAATTATTACCTTTGTGCTGTTATGAGTGAATTTATCGTTTCGGCAAGAAAATATCGTCCCGCCACTTTCGCTTCGGTAGTGGGTCAGCAGAGCATCACCTCGACATTGAAAAATGCAATCGAGCGTGGTCAGTTGGCGCACGCATACCTCTTCTGCGGGCCTCGTGGAGTGGGTAAGACCACCTGCGCACGAATCTTTGCCAAGGCGATAAATTGTCTTAACCCCAATGGTGCAGAGGCTTGCAATGAGTGTGAGTCGTGCCGTGCATTCAACGAGGGCCGCTCGATGAATATTCACGAACTTGATGCAGCATCGAACAACTCGGTTGATGATATACGCAATCTTATCGAGCAGGTGCGTATTCTTCCGCAAGTGGGTCACTACTCTTTGTTTATCATCGATGAGGTACATATGTTGTCGCAGCAGGCTTTTAATGCCTTCTTGAAAACTCTCGAAGAGCCTCCCAAGCACGCTGTATTTATCCTCGCAACAACCGAGAAGCATAAGATTATCCCCACGATTTTGTCGCGTTGTCAGGTCTATGATTTCAAGCGAATCAGAGTGGAGGATTCGGTGAAATACCTGAAATATATTACCGACAATGAGGGCGTAACGTGCGACGAGGAGTCGCTTAACTTGATTGCCCAAAAGGCCGATGGTGGTATGCGAGATGCGTTGTCGATGTTCGATAAGGCGGTTTCGTTTTGTAATGCAAATTTGCAGTACAAGCAGGTGGCCGAGACGCTCAATGTGCTTGACTATGACACCTATTTCACGATGACCGAGTTGTTGCTTGCGGGCGACTATACAACAGCACTTATTCGCTATGACGAGGTATTGGCGAAGGGTTTTTCGGGCCAGACGTTTATGGCGGGTCTGAATCAGCATATGCGAGATTTGCTATTGGCAAAAGGACCTGCAATTTCGCTTATAGAACTTACGGGAGCGTTGCTCGACAGGTATCGTGAGCAGGCTGCACGATGCGCCACAGAGTTTTTGTTTGGTGCAATATCGTTGCTCACCGAGGCAGATGGCAAAATTAAACAATCGTCTAACCAAAGGTTGTTGGTTGAGCTGGGACTTATGAAGATTGCAGGTCTCGGCAAAAAAAAAAATAACGACAGCGATATAGCAGAGGCGGGATTCTCAACCGACGAGTATCCACTGCCTGAGCTACCTCAAAATATCACTCCTGCCGCTGCAACGGTCACTCAGGGCAAGAAAACTGCGGAAACGGTAGCACCAGCTACACAACCCACTAAGGTTGGCACTGTAACTACTGCGGCAACGTCTGCTGCGACTTCCAATACAGCCGTAGGGGAGCAAGTGGATAATCCCCAGCAATCGCCAAAGCCGTCACAGAGTCTAATGTCGGAGCCAATGCCGTCGCAGAATCCCGTTTCGGAGCCGAGACAAACCCCAAGTTCAGCTTCGGAGCCAAGACAACCTCAAAATCCAGCTGCGGAGCCTAAGCAGCAGAGTTCATATATTCCGCCACGTCGCTCGGCACTTGCGGGATTATCGCTTTCGGAGTTGCTCAATTCCACCTCTACGCTTGTAGAGCAGGCTGAGGAGAAGAAAAAGAGTGCCGATGATGTGGTTATCGACCCCAAGAGCGAGTGGAAATTAAACGAGAATCGCGCAAAGGTTATCGAGGAGATTCTTCGCGAGAGGCCACGATTTATTGTGGCATTTGAGTCGATGCAGGTTGATGGGCACGTTATCAAATTGGAAGTACCGTCGCAGACTCTCTACGAAGAGATTATGCGCTCGAAAACCGAGATTCTGATGCAGATGGCTCGTACGGCAGGCGTTGAAGGAATGTTGGATATGCAGATTGTCGTAAACGAGCAAATCAAGGCTTCTCGCCCCATAAAATTGGAGGATAGGATTCGTCATATGACCGAGAAAAACCCTCTGTTGATGGAGCTGAAAAAGGCTCTTGATATGGAGTACGAATAGAGTTAGGGGGCTACGATGCGGCCAAATATATAAATAGGTATATAACGATAAAAATATAGAGAAATGGCAAACAAGAACTTTGTAGAAGAGCTCGAATGGCGTGGTATGATTCATACGATTATGCCGGGAGCTAAGGAGCAACTCGAAAAGGAGATGACAACGGCTTATTTGGGTATTGACCCTACGGCCGACTCTTTGCACATCGGCCACTTGGTGGGTGTGATGATTTTGAAGCATTTTCAGATGTGTGGTCACCGTCCCATCGCTTTGGTTGGTGGTGCAACGGGTATGATTGGCGACCCCAGCGGTAAGTCGCAGGAGCGCAACTTGCTCGATGAGAATACTTTGCGCCACAACCAGGAGGCTATTAAGCGTCAGCTTGCAAAACTTATTGATTTTGAGTCAGATGCTGAAAACAAGGCTCTTTTGGTGAATAACTATGACTGGATGAAGGAGTTCTCGTTCCTCGATTTTGCACGTGATATCGGTAAGTGTATCACCGTAAATTATATGATGGCTAAGGACTCTGTGAAGAAGCGTTTCAGTGGCGAGGGTGATGGTATGTCGTTTACCGAATTCACATATCAGCTTTTGCAGGGATACGATTTCTTGCACCTCTATCAGACTTTGAACTGCAAGGTTCAGTTGGGTGGTGCCGACCAGTGGGGTAACATCACAACAGGAACAGAGCTTATCCGCCGTAAGTTAGGCTCTGAGGCTGAGGCGTTTGCAATCACTTGCCCGCTTATCACAAAGGCCGATGGTACGAAGTTCGGTAAGACCGAGAGCGGTAACGTATGGCTTGACGCCCGCTACACTTCGCCTTACAAGTTCTATCAGTTCTGGTTGAACGTGAGCGACGACGACGCAAAGCGCTACATTAAGATTTTCACATTGCTCGACCGCGAGACTATCGAGAATCTTATCGCAGAGCACGACGCAGCTCCACATTTGCGCGCATTGCAGAAGACTTTGGCAAAGGAGATTACCACAATGATTCACTCTGCTGAGGAGTATGAGAAGGCCGTAGAGGCGTCGCAGATTCTCTTTGGAGGTGCAACATCGGAGGCATTGCACAAGCTTGATGAGCAGACTCTTTTGCAGGTTTTCGAAGGTGTTCCGCAGTTCACAATCAAGCGCGAGCAGTTGGGTGTGTCGTTTGTAGATTTGTGTGCAGACCTCACCAAAGTATTCCCATCGAAGGGCGAGTGCCGCAAGATGGTACAGGGTGGCGGCGTGTCGCTCAACAAGGAGAAAGTTACAGACCCAATGCGTGAGGTTACCGATAACGACCTTATCGCTGGTAAGTATATGATTGCACAGCGCGGTAAGAAGAATTACTACCTGATTATCGTTGAATAAGCGAGTTATCAACTGCTGACGCAACTTATTAACAACGTTTACGCTAAGAACTATGCTTTACACAATCAAACTCGAACAGATGGAATTCCGCGCCTTTCACGGCTGCTACGATTTGGAGCAGAAGGTGGGAAATCGTTTCAGCGTCGAGTTGAAAATAACCTCACATTTGGGCTGTGTGGCCGAAGAAGATGCGGTGGAGAAGGCTGTGAATTATCTTACAGTCTATGAGGTTGTTAGCGGACAGATGCGCGTCACGCAACGCACCATCGAGCGTGTGGCGATGAACATCATCGAGGCCGTTAAAAGCCATTTTCCGCAGGTTGTAGAGGTTGAGTGTTGCGTATCGAAACTCGCACCTCCGCTGGGCGGAAAGATTGGCCGAGTGAGCGTGATACTCAAAGCATAGATTGCCAGCAAGGCGGCCAATGTGTTTATTGCAAGCACAAGGCGAGGAGGCAGACGAAGGGGCTGCAAGATAAATCGTCCTAAAAATAGCTCTTATTATACAACTTCTGAAACACAAGTGGTTGTCCAACAAGTTTGTCGGACAACCACTTTTTCTTAGCCTGAAAGTAATGTAGTCATATACCGTTGGCGCGATTATTTTCTGAAATTAGATATAATCGGCTGAGGTATAACGTCTTCTGCCCCTATTTCGCCCCTTATTTTTCGCTTTTGTCCCATCGGAATCATCAACCCAAAACTTTCATTGCGGGTGAGGAAAAAATTTCTCTCACCGCCAACTATACTTGGCTGATTAGTAGTACGGAACAAGAAAAGAGCCTGTCTGAATTCTCAGACAGGCTCGTCGTTCTATTTCAGCTGTACCACCCTTGCAGGGGACATTTGAAATTCAAAGAAATTACTCAGCAGAAGCCTCAGTAGTCTCGTCCTCAGCAGGAGTCTCAGGCTCTGGCTCTGGCTCAGGGATAGCCTCTACCTCGATAGTAGCAGTCTCAGAGAAATCCAAAGCGTCAAGACATACAGCTGTGTAACAAATGATACCGTTACCCTTTGTCTTAAAGTTAGCAGGGTATGCATTTGTAGTGTAGTTCACAGTGTAAGTACCACCAGCCAACTTACCGAGTTCAACAGACAACTCAGTAGCGCGTGAGTAGTAACCATTGATAGAGAGAGTCTTACCAGATGAATCCTTCCAAGAGAACGTCTTCCACTCAAACTGATTGAACTCCTTGTTCAAAGATGTGTTGAGCTCAGATGTAACGCCATCAGGACCAGTAAGAGTAAACTCCATCTTACCACCCCACATTGACATTGCACTTGATACACCAGCGAACTTCAAAATGTGAGTCTGCTTAGCCTCATTGTAAGTAATAGTTATGCTTGGGCGAGCCAAATACTCAGCGTCCTGATCACCATAAACCTTTACAGACTTTGTAACAGGAAGTGACTCATTACCCCACTTGTCAACAGTTCTTACCTCAAAGTTGTATGTACCAGCTGCCAAGTCGTTGATAATGTACTCTTCAACCATCTCGTTGACATTGATTACACTCTCACCCTCATTGTAAGAGATCTTAATAGTCTTAGCGATCTCGTCACCTGGGTTAGTCCAAGTCAACAAAGCACGCTTAAAGCCAGACTGAGCGGCCAAGCTCTCAACCTTAGTTGAGTAGATTGAGTAATCAACCTTCTCGTCCTTGTAAAGCTCGTCCATATTGTCGCAAGATGCCAAACCGAACACCATTGCAACGGCAGGAATTAAAAATTTAATCTTCTTCATAGCTTTTAATCAATTTTAAATGTTAGCAATCCTCGCCATACAATACAAGCTCAGCCAAGCAACCGATTGTACCCTTACCAGTAAAGTCAGTTACACACTTGAAGCGCAAGTACTGGAACTCAGGTGAGAAAGCAGCCTCAGCAGGATAGATCCAGAACTCTGAACCGTCCAAGAACTCCTGATCAGCCTCTGCCTGCAAAGCTGGCTTCTCCAAAGTATAGCGACCGAGGAACTCCCAACCAAAGATACCGTCCTCAGGATTCTGGTCGTTAGAGATATAGAGGTCAATTACCTTAGGACCATAAGTTGTCCAACGGTAGTCATAACGCTGGTGGATACGCATACGGCTGATCTTAACCTTGCGACCCATATTGATAAAGTAAGAGAAAGGATAGTTAGTTCCTGAGTGGAAGAAACTTACCATATTCAACTTCTTATCATCACCTGAATCGAGGATACCGTCCCAGAACTTGTAGATAGATGCCTCAAAGCGATACTCCATAGCGTTTCTCATTGAGTCAGTTCTGTACATACCCATATACTCCTCAGTTGGCTGGTTCTTTGACTTATCCCAGTTAGAACCGTAGATATAGTCATCACGCAACCAAGTCCACTGCTCCTTTGACAACTCATAGTCAGACAATGGAGTCAAAACACCCTCGTCCTTAGGAGTTGTACCGTTTTCGTACTTATCCTTCAAGTAAGTAGTTACTGAATAAGGAATTGACTCCAAACCAGTGATAAGCAACTTATCAGACTTTGCACTTGAAGTGAAGATACGAGTAGCCTTACGACCTGAACCGTCCTGAGCTGCGATGTCAACGTAAACATCGACAGTCTCCTGAGTCTCGTTCTCCAACTCAACAACGATATTTGCAAAACCTGCACGTGCTCTTACTGTCTTTGCTACTGCCTGAACGTTAGGCTCCAATGGAGTAACCTCCATAGTGTAAGGCTCAGACTCGTTTGCAAAGTAGTCGCAAGCGTAGAGCTTTACAGGATAAGGTTTTACTGAACCAAAACCTGAGATAACCAAGCTATCAGAATAAACTGAGCTTGAACGAGAGATAACCTGACCATTATCGATGGTGTACTCAGCACGTACGTAGAGGAAGTCCTCATCGTCGGGTGCAGTAAACTTGAAGTAACCACCACCATTAGTAGGAGTAAACTCTGCGTGAGTGATAGGGCTTGGTGCAACCTTCTCACGAGCATCATCTGACTCCGTCTTACAACTTATTACTCCGGTTGCCAATACGCAAGCGGCTAATAATGCTATATGATGTTTAATATTCATATTACTTTTCTTTTTAAGTTAAATTAATAACCACTCTCTATTAGTAACCAGGGTTCTGGTCAACGTTAGGGTTACGGTCAATCTCACTCTGTGGGATTGGGTTGAGGTATGACTTAGGAGAAATAAATGTGTGTGTCTGCCAAGTTACAACCTCGTTGAATGAAG
>JAFTVW010000035.1 GCA_017465605.1 Alistipes sp. | reverse complement strand
CTTGCCTGTCGAGGCACTGAAATTACCCAGTGTGCCAATGGTCGAGCCATTCACCCAGAGTATTTCGGGTGGCGTATCGTATGTGTCGGTAACTTTTAGATGAACACTTCGCCAGATAGCAGCAAACTCATCATCTGCCATCGGGGGCTTGGGTACGGTTGATTTATAGTTTTCCATAGCTCTGCGATTATCTGCGTCCTCCTGTCTTACGCCCTGCAAGTTCAAGGGCAAGTTCGGCATCGACAATTATTTTACGACCAATCTGTGTGATAGCTTTATCTATCTTACCGCTTTTCTTTATACGGTTGGCAGTAGGCAGACTGCAACCAAAGAGCCTTGATATACCGAGTATGCCATATACATAACGTTTCGGTTGCTCGGAGTTTGGTTGCAGCTTTACCTCTTCGCCTTGTGATGCGTGGCGGTGCAGGTGCAGAAACTCTTCGCCTGTCATCTGCCAAACGGGTTTGAGCAATAATTCGTTGATATTCATTTTTATCTAATTTTGCGTTTAACAATGTAGCCCTGCGCAGAGGCTGTTATCTTGTTCGAACACTGCAAAATTAGGCTTGGCTATGAGTGGTAAGGATGTGGCAAACGAAAATAGAATATCACAATATGTCGTTGAAAATCAATGGGTAATAAAAAACCACCGAAAATTACTTCGGTGGTTAAAGTGGTCGTATCGTGGAATATCAAACTCCATGAGCTTTTATTTGAATATTTCGCCCATTTCTTTGGCAAATCGCTGGTTGCTGTCGCTCGGAAAATCCGATTCTGGCTCCTTGTATTTTGACTTATAATAGGCAGCATCTATACCCAATGTTTCGAGCATAGCACTACGCCAGCTCTCGCGTGTGGTCTTGGGTAGGCGTTCACTCAACAGATATACAAGGTAGCACACCCTCGCCTTCTCTTTTGGTCGGATTCTCAATCTGTCCGAAGAGGAAAGCAGATTCAGGTTGTTGTAGAACTCCAATTCGGGAATATCCTCGAATTGTTCTCCATTGCACACTCCATAGATGGTTGAAACGATAGCCATATCGAAATATGGCGTAGTCGCATCATTGGATTGCAACGGTTGCTCACCCTCTGATGGCATATACTTCTGAATAATGGAGAGGAATATTTTGCTCAGCTCATAGATTGGTCTGAACATATTCTCCTCATACTCTTTCGCCTCCTCCATTACCGCCTTATGTTTACGATACAGCTCGTTCAGTTTCTCTATTTCTGTATGATGCTTTTCCAAAAGAGAATCGTATTTCTCCCACGCATCGTGGTCTATGCCGTGAAGATTAAAGCAGTTCTCCCATAAAGCAGCAACCTCCAAGAACTCTGCTCCACATTGATTGGTTACTCGCACTTGTGTTTCTATCTCTTCCAGATACTTAACGGCTGCATCGTCATTGACATTCTCCATCTCAATTTCATCGAAGTAGCGTCTGCCTGTCTCGTATATGGTGATATTGCGGTCAATCTCAAACTTGATGCTTGATAGTAGCATCTTCTCCCTACGGCTATCCTTTGAGAAGATAATATCGAAGATCATCTTCTCAAAGAGTTTTACATCCTTATATCGGTTGTAGAAGTGGGTAATGTTTTTCTGCTCCTCAAAGCCGAACTTCTCGGATTCAAGAAAACGAGAGAAGATAACATTTACCTCTTGATACTGCGGTATGAAGTCTGTTATTTGGGTCATAGGCTTTCTATTATTGTCTGTTCGGTACAAATATAATTCACAATCGGCTGAAAAATTGCATTCAGGATGAATAAAATGTTTGGCCTACAACTGATTAAATCTACTCATTGCATTAGCCTTAATGTCATCGGCAATATCAATGTAAGGTTTCATCGCTTTGTAGTCGCTGTGTCCCGTCCATTTCATTACCACCTGTGCAGGAATACCGAGGGCCAAGGCATTACATATAAATGTGCGTCGCCCTGCGTGTGTGCCAAGTAGTGCATATTTAGGTGTAACCTCATCAATGCGTTGATTGCCCTTGTAGTAGGTCTCTCGTATAGGCTCGTTTATCTCTGCCAATTCTCCCAACTCTTTCAGATAATCGTTCATCTTCTGATTGCTGATAACGGGCAGCACCTTGTTTCCCTCAAAATGTACATCTTTGTACTTTTCGAGGATTGCCTTGCTATGGTTATTCAACTCAATAACCAAGCTATCGGCAGTCTTGACGGTGGTAATCTCTATGTGATTGGCCTTAACATCGCTTGTGCGAAGATTATAGACATCGGAATATCTCAATCCAGTAAAGCAGCAAAACAAGAACACATCACGCACTCGCTCAAGATATTGCTTATTCTGCGGAATATTACAAGCCTTTAATTTGTTCAACTCATCCCAAGTGAGGAAGATTACTTTCTTTGGAGTATTCTTCAATTTGGGTTTGAATGTTTCAAATGCAATATTCTGATGATAGCCCTTTTTGAATGCCCAACGGATAAACCATTTGAGAAATCCCAACTGCTTACCAATGGTGCTGTTTCGCATATCCTTTGTTTTACGGAGAAAATCAACATAGTTGTTCAAGCCCTCTTCATCGAAATAGACAAAGGTGGGTTCAGCCTTGAACTCCTTGATATGGTTCTTAACTGCTGCAAACTTTTCGTATGTCGAATCAGTCCAATTATTCTGCTTGCCACACTCAGCAACAAACTCATTGAATATCTCCCAGAAACCTTTCTGCTCCTCCTGCACCTCCTCGGTTGGATTTACCTTATTGTTAAACGAATCTTTGATTTCTTTCGGAGTAGGCATAATATCCTTTACCTCATACTCCTTGAATACCTCCTGCATTATGGTATAGTAACGGAGCAAGTCTGTATTGATATCCGATGCACTCTGCTTGAGTTTGTTTGTACAGCCGTTCTTCACTCGTTGTTTGTCTGCATCCCATTTAGCAGCATCAATGCGATAGCCTGTTGTAAACTCAATACGCTGGCTCGCAAAAATAACTCTCATTCGGATGGGGACGTTCTCAATGACGGGAACACCGTTTTTCTTACGGCTCTCCAAGGCAAAAATGATGTTTCTTTTAATGTTCATAAATTGGGTGCGTTAAAAAGTTACACCCAAAATTACACCCAATTTTTCATATATCAAAATGCACCCTATGAGTTTCAATGAATTTAACAATTTTATAAACGCTTAATTTACAGCGAATTGAAATTTTGTGATTTTCTATGATTCCATAAGTTCTGGAGCCTCTCTCTCCGCTGAATCGCAGAGCAGACGACTTTTTAAGTCGTCTTTTTTTTTGTTTTGTGCTTGTGGGTAGCGTGCAAGCACGCCCCTCAGCACAATCCCAAAAAGTCTGTGGCTCGGTGAAATATGGGTGGTGGCGATAGCAAAAGTGGTGCGTAGGGGAAAACCTCATACGCACCACTTATAGTTTGTTTTATAGCCTGTTTTGACCAATAGGCCCTGTTTTGTTTCGGTTACATCGCAACCAGCATCAGCACCGAATTTGGCTCCATTGTAACCTCTACAACGCCTGCTTTGGCTTCGAGCGGGATTTCGGTATAGACGCGGCCAGAATCGGTTATATAACCCAGCACTTCGCCCGAAAAATCATCACCGATATTTATCTTTACGCGCTTGTTATTGATGACGTTGTTATCGTCGTTATATCGTGTCAGTAGCAGGCGCATCGAGCCCGACTCGCTCACAGCTGCCGTTGCATACAAGTCCTCGCTCTTCTCGCCCTCGATGCTTACCTTCACCTGCTTGCCGTATCGGCTTAGGTATGACCACGCATAGAAACTATAATAGGGCGGCAGGGGTTTCTGTGTGTGGAAATCGAACAGACCGTTAAAGAGCGTATAAGGGCGTGCATCGTAGTACATCAACTTGTCAACGGCCGCATCTTGGCAGGCCGACATCGTAGCCGCAACAAATGCTGCTCCCTTCACCGAGGGTATAGTCTTAACGCTATATTCATACTCTGTGGTCCAATTCTTTACATAGTTCCACTCGTTGAGAATGCTCTCGGCCTGAGTGTAGCCATATTTGTCGCACATAGCGCGCATACGCACCGCCTTGCTTGTGAAATTTTCGGGTTTAGTGCCGTAGATATGCCACGAGAAGAAATCCATCGGTACCTTATTCTCTGCCATATTGGCTAAAAATTTCTCGCCCCAATCCTCATATCCGGCCAACGCTGGACCTCCGATTTTCAGATTCGGGAAGCACTCCTTCAAATGGCGAGCTGTGATGGTGTATAGTTCAAAGTATAGTTCGGCGGGGCCACCCCACGTTTTGGGAGAGGTCCACCAGTCGTAGCGGTCCAAATCGGGCTCGTTCCAAATCTCCCAATACTCTACGTTGTAATGGAATCCATCGGCCCACCCCTCGTTGTAGTGGCGGATAATATGCTCGCATATAACGGCCCACTTTTTGAAATCTTTGGGAGGGTAGGCTCCGTGTTTCTGCCCGTGATTTTCGATGCTCTGACCCATACGGAAAAATATCTGCGAGCCACCAATCTTAATCACACGCTCAAAGTAGCGGTCAGTCAGCGCAAAATTATAGTTCTTTGGGTTGCGGGCATCTTTGCTGAAATCGGGGAAAATAGCCGTAATATCCACTGCGTGGGAGCCTCCGTAGTTCTCGCTCAGCGCAGCATCGTGAGTACGCGCATAGGGGAAACGAGCCGCGCGGTATGCCTCGTAATTGTCGGTATTCTGACCGTCGTATGCCTCTGGGCCTTTGGGCGCGTTGTTAACTCCATTCATTGGCTTTATATCGCCTACAATCTCTTGGCGGTTTACAGTCACTTGCTGAGCGAAAGCACTCAGCGTGAAAAGCAACATCGAAACAAGAATCGAAAGTCTCTTCATAATCATTTGGTTTGAATTGTTGGTATTGGCTTTGAGCTATGGCCCTTAATCTTACATCGATTTTTGAGGCTGCTCTTATGCAAATATAATGAAAAGTTAGGATATTTGAAAAGAAGGCTACGAGGAAATGCCTGTCGTGAATGGAAATTGGCAGAAAATATATCACAAGGTGTGGAGGTGGTAATGTAAAACCAATCGGGCTTAATTAAATCGATAAAGTGCTGGTTTCGTGATTAAAAAGTGTTATATTTGTGATGGCCAACTTGCAGTGTCGCATTGGACAATGAGTTTGAATGTGACAAGCAGGGGGAGTTCTTGAACTCAAATTAAATTTCGGCATAATGAAAATTACAACAGTAGTGGCAAATATGGCGTTGGCCATAATCTGCTTTGTGGGGGCGTTTGTAGGGAGTGATTCTGTTTTTGCGGGCGAGGTGGCTCTGCCTGTATCCAGCAAAGATGGTAAAGTTATTGTTGCGTATGTGACCTCGTGGAGTCGAGTGATGCCCGACCCAAAGACGATGACCCATATAAATTATGCTTTTGGACACGTCACAAATACTTTCGATGGGGTACGTATTGATAACATAGAGCGTTTGCGCTCGATTGTTGAACTGAAAAAACAAAATCCGCACCTTAAAGTGATGCTCTCGGTCGGAGGTTGGGGCAGTGGTCGTTTCAGCGAGATGGCATCGGACGCACGTCGTCGTTGGGCCTTTGCCGAGGATTGTCGTCGTGTGGTTGATGAACTGGGATTAGATGGAATAGATATCGATTGGGAGTATCCCACAAGTCGAGCCGCTGGAATCTCAGCTTCGGACGAGGATACGGATAACTTCACCCTGTTGATGCGTGATTTGCGTAAGGCACTTGGTAAGAAGCGTTTGCTGACGCTGGCTACGGTGTCGAATGCTCGATACATTGATTTTAAGGCAATCGACAAATATATCAACTTCGTAAACATTATGGCTTACGATATGGGGGGTGCACCCAAGCACCATACAGCTCTCTATCCGTCGGAGATTACCAATTTCTCGGCATCACAGGCGGTGCAGGCCCATATCGAAGCAGGAGTGCCTGCCAATAAACTTGTATTGGGTATGGCGTTCTATGGTCGTGGAGGTGGTGAGTATCCCAATTTTCAGGATTATGGTAAGATTCCAGCTACATCGGATAAATATGTTGAGCAATGGGACGAAAAGGCCAATGCTCCCTATCTTGTCAATAGAGAGGGCCGATTGGTGTTTGGATTCGAGAATCCACGTTCATTGGCTGCCAAGTGCCGCTTTGTACACGAAAAGGGGTTGCGAGGTGCTATGTATTGGGAGTATGCTGGTGATAACGAGGCAGGCGATATGCGTCGTACGGTGTATGAAGGTATTTTGGGCACTCCTATCTCCGATTCCGAATTGCTTGCACCCACTATGACCACTGTGGCAAAGCATAAAGAGCAGACTCGGCCTACCACTCCGCGCCTGCTTGTCCTTACGGAGCGAGGAGGGCAGCACGGAGGTTTTACCGATGCCGCTATGGCGTGGTTGGCCAATTTCGCAAAGGAGAATGGGTATGAGATTACCGAGATAAACAATACCGAGAAAATCGATAAGGAGTTTTTGGCCCAGCATAGAGTCTTTATCCAGCTCGATTACGTTCCTTATAATTGGACTGAGCGGGCTAAGGCCGCCTTTGAGCAGGCTATTTTCGATGGCACAATCGGCTGGGTGGGATTCCACCACGCATCATTGCTGGGCGAGTTCGACGGCTATAAGATGTGGCAGTGGTTTTCGGATTATATGGGAGGCATACGCTTCAAAAACTATATAGCTCCTTTGGCATCGGGAGATGTGGTGGTAGAACGCAAAAATCACCCTGTGATGAAGGGCGTAAATCCCACATTCAAGGTCACTCGTGAGGAGTGGTACACGTTTGATCGCTCACCAAGAGGTCGTGTCGAGGTGCTGGCGCACGTTGAAGAAGAGAGTTATTCCCCTAAATCTGATATTAAGATGGGTGACCACCCTGTGGTGTGGACCAATCCTCGAATGAAGGCCCGCAACGTATATTTCTTGATGGGTCACGACAAAGAGTTGCTTGCGAACAAGGATTTTACAACGATGTTTGCCAATGCTATCAAGTGGGCGTCGGGGCCAGCCAATTGGTTCCCGAGATTTAGGGTGCTAATACATCACAACCGATATGTTGAGCAGGCGCATCGCGAATTTGCCGAAGATGGAATCCAATTTTTCCGCGATATGACTATTGGCGATGGTTTGGTGGTTGACGTGACCGATAAAATGGAGGATTTTAACGACGAGAAGTTGCGCTCATATCATTTGGTTATCTCCTTGAATGATAATCCTGGCCGTACACCCGAACAGCGTGCCGCTTTTGAGCGATATATGAAGAGTGGTGGGGCGTGGTTTGGGTTCCACTCGGCAGGTTATAATGACCGTAGTACCAAGTGGCCGTGGTTTGTGGATTTCTTGGGCGGGGCGGTGTTCCATCGCAATAATTGGCCTCCGCAGTCGGCTAAACTAGTTATTGACGATATGCGTCACCCCGTAACGAAGGGTATGCCACGTTCCTATATCTCGCCACAAAACGAGTGGTATCAATTTAAGCCAAGCCCTCGCGAGAGGAAGAATGTGAAGGTGCTTGTTTCGCTCTCGTCGGATAACTATCCTATTGGATTCAAGGATACAGTGAGTGAAGGCGATTTTCCTGTGGTGTGGACGAACACCGATTACAATATGGTTTATATGAATATGGGTCACGGAACAAGAATATTTGTTGACCCAACTCAGAATTATCTTATCTATAACGCTTTGCGTTGGTTGATGCGTGAAAGGTTTTAGGTAAGTTGAGCAGTTGTGTGGGGCGATAATCGGTTGATTGTCGCCTTATGTTTTCTCTGAGCCTCCTCATCATCCCCCCCCCTCTTTACCTCGATTCTCAGAAGATGGCTGTAAGTAAGTTACGAGCTGCGAAATTGCAGCAAAAAAATAAGGTGCTGGATTTCAGCACCTTTTGTAGTGGATAGGGGATTCGAACCCCTATGTCATGCGTGAGAGGCATGTATCCTAGCCCTTAGATGAATCCACCATTGTTGTTTCGTGGTGCAAATATAGGGCAAAAAAATGATTCTGCAAATTTTTTTGAAAAAAAATTGCACAAAGCCTATTATTTTTACCCTCCGCGCTCCGACAACGTCCTATTTTTCGAGGTATTCGAGGATATTTCCACTAATCTGCATTAGCGATATCTCGCACAACTTAGTGTTGTATTCGGCCGTGAGGATTCGCTCCTCGGCATTGAGCAGGCTCTTTTGTGCTTCGCGCATATCAATACCCGGCAAATCGCCCAACAGGTAACGCTCCATTGCAATATTATAGTTCTCTTTGGCAGCAATCAAATTATCCTTCTCCAACTTGATAACCTCCAAATTATTCTGATAAGCTTGCCAAAAGTTAGCCAAATCGGCCATAAGCGACTGTTGAAGCTGCTCCTTGGTGTATTGTGCATTCTCAATTTCGATACGGGCATTTCTCTGCTCACGGCGGCGGTTACCATCGAAGATAGTAAAGCCCAACTTCAAGCCCACGTTTGGCCCCAGCGTACCACGAGTCTTGGTCTCGCCCTTAGCGAAGTGGTTGTGCGTATAGCCATAACCTGCTGCAAGGGTAAGATATGGGTAATTACGCGATTGAACGGCTTTGAGTTCCAACTCCGAGATAGCGGTGTTGCGGTCGGCAATAAGCAACGATACGTTGCCTGTTGCAGTTTGGTGGCTCAACTCGTCCCAGCGTAAATCTCCGTTCACCTCGATAACCGAATCGCGTGCTACGCAGCACTCGTTAATGTCGGCATTGGCCATAAGCTCGTTGATGCGAATACGCGAAGCCGAGACAAGCTCCTGTTGGGTCATATACTGCGATGAGTCGGCGTTGAAGTCAACCTTTGCCTGCAACAAATCAAGGCGCGAGAAATCACCAATTTGGTAACGAGCCTCGGTAATACGCAAACGCTCGCGCGAGAGTGCCACTGCATAGCGGTAGTTTTTCAGTCGCAGTGTCTGCTGAATCAGGTTATAGTATTCGGCCGTGAGGTTTGCAATGAAGTCCTCGATTGTAAGGCGGGTCTTCAATTTGCCCATCTGCTCTAACTCGCGTAACTTTTTGAGGTTTGTTCTCACGCTCATACCGTCGAATAGAGTCCAATTGAGCGAGACACCCACGTCGAGAGTTTGGTCGTACGAGGCTTCATTCACAATTTTATCGCCCTCTCGCGAGGTTATCTCGGTACGGTCGGCCGAACCAGCATAACCCGACGAAAGCGACAACGAGGGCAACATACCGGCATTTGCTACTGTGGCGTTGTTGCTGCTTATGCGCTCGTCGTTGCGCACGATGCGGATATCGTAGTTTTGTTCAAGACCCACTTCGAGGCACTCTTTAAGCGATATAACCTTATGCTGGGCTGTGGTAGCCGACACTGCAAAGAGGGTCAATATAATGGATAAAATGTATCTCATAAGTCACGAAATAAAATTTATACGGCTTCTTCGTTTTTCGATTTCTTGCTTCTGTCGGTTGAGACATAGGTGTAGATTGCTGGCACGATGTAGAGCGTAAGGATTGTCGATACAACCATACCTCCCACAACGGCGATACCCATCGCAATTCGACCATTTGCACCCTCGCCCGATGCGTATGTAAGGGGCATAAGTCCCAAAATCGTCGAGGCGCTTGTCATCAAGATAGGTCGCATACGTTGCAATGAAGCTTGCTCGATAGCCTGCCACATACTCTCGCCCTGCTCCTGCTTTTGGTTGGCAAACTCTACGATAAGGATACCGTTCTTGGCTACCAATCCGATAAGCATAATGATACCAATCTGGCTAAAAATATTCATCGTCTGGCCTGTGAGCGACATAAATATCAAAGCTCCCGCAATAGCCAATGGCACTGTAAGCATAATTACCAGCGGGTCTTTGAAACTCTCAAACTGAGCAGCCAAAATCAAGTAGATAAGCAAGATAGCCAACATAAACGCAAATATCAAGCTCGATGAACTCTCGCGGAACTCCTTTGAGTCACCCGTAAGTGCCGTGCGGAAATCGTCGGGCAGCACTTCGGCCGCAATGCGGTCCATCTCCTCCAAACCATCGCCGATGGTCTTGCCCTTTGCCAAACCAGCTGATACGGTGGCCGACAGGAATCGGTTGTAGTGGTAGAGTTGTGGCGGTGCAACATTCTCTCTGAGCTCAACGAGGTTGTCCATCTGAATCATCTCTCCCGTACCACTACGCAGATAGATAGATTTCAGGTTGGCAGGCTTGTTACGCTGCTGGCGGTTAATCTCGGCCAAAATTTCGTATTGCTTACCATTCATATAGAAGTAACCCATTCGCTGACCGCTCAATCCATATTGCAAGGTCTGCGCAATATCGCGGGTCGATACTCCCAAAAGGTTGGCTTTGTCGCGATTGATGGTGATACGGGCCTCAGGCTTACTGAACTTCAAGTTCACGTCGGCCATCTGGAACACGGGACTTTCGTAAACCTTCTCCATAAATTTGGGAAGCACCTCCTGCAAACGGTCAATCGTTGTGGCCTGCAATACATATTGTACGGGCATACCTCCACGACGGCTACCAAATGTGGCCTGCTGCTGCACGAAGGCTCGTGCTTTGGTCTGCTTGCGCACTGCACGAGAAATCTCTTCGGCCATATCCATCTGTGAACGCTCACGGGTGGCGATATCCTCCAATGCAATCTGAATATTACCGCGTCCGCTACTTACACGCGCCGTAACGTAACGTGTCTCAGGTACAAGCGAATCGACCAAACGGTTGATATGCTCGGTGTAGTCACGCATATATTCATATGTGGCACCCTCCGTACCGCTTGTGTTGATTGTAATCTGTGAACGGTCCTCCAACGGAGCAAGCTCGGCAGGGATTGCACTCCACAACCAAACAATCATACCCATCATAATAGCCGTGATAGGCAATGCTATCCAGCGGCGTTTTAGGAATGCGGCAAGTGTGCTACTGTAAAAGTTGTTCAGCCCCACAAAGAAAGGCTCGGTCTTATTGTAGAACCAGCTCTGTTTCTCCTTCTTAACCAAAATCTTTGAGGCCAACATCGGGGTTACGGTAAGTGCGGCAAACGTTGAGATTATCACCGCTCCCGAAATCACCAAACTAAACTCAATGAAGAGTTTTCCCGTCATACCCTCCATAAAGACAATAGGGAAGAATACGGCAAGCAGGGTGATTGAGGTCGAAAGTACGGCAAAGAAAATCTCCTTTGCACCCTCAATACCTGCATCGAATGGCGACATTCCACGCTCGATTCTAATATATATATTCTCGGTCATCACGATAGCATCATCGACAACCAATCCCACCGACAATACCACCGCCAACATCGTAAGCACGTTAATCGAGAAGCCCGCGATGTACATAAAGAAGAATGTTCCGATAAGCGAAACGGGAATCACAATACAAGGGATAAGCGTTACGCGGAAGTTGCGCAAGAAGAGGAAGATGATGATAACCACCAAGATAAATGCCTCATACACTGTATCCTTTACCTCCTTGATTGACGCGCGGATAAAGCGAGTATTATCGAAACCATAGCTTAGCTTCACGTCATCGGGCAAATCCTTGCGCATCATATCCACACGCTCATATACAGCATCGGCAATCTCGATATGGTTGGCTCCGGGCTGAGGTACAACCACAACACCCACCATCGGCACGCCGTTCATCTTCATATAGCTTCGTATATCCTGCGGGCCCAATTCTGCACGACCGATGTCGCTCAGACGTATGATTCTTGTCTCGTCCTCCTTAACAACCAAGTCGTTGAACTCCTTGGCGGTGTGCATAAGTCCCATCGTACGGATAGTAAGCTCGGTGGTGTTACCCTCGATACTTCCCGATGGAAGCTCAACATTCTCTCTATCGAGCGCGCTCTTTACATCAACGGGGGTGATTCCGTGGCCCGCCATCTTCTCTGGGTCGAGCCATATGCGCATCGAATAACGCTTCTCACCCCAAATCTGCACAGCACTCACGTCGCTGATGGTCTGCAACTGCTCCTTGATGGTAAGATCGGCAATCTCGCTGATTTCCAGCAGTGAACGCTTGTCGCTCTGCACTGCAACCATCAGGATAGGCATCGCGTCGGCATCGGCCTTCGATACGGTTGGTGGGTCGCAGTCACGAGGCAAGAAACGCTGGGCGCGCGACACCTTATCGCGCACATCGTTGGCTGCGGTCTCCAAATCTACCGACAACTCAAACTCCACCGTCACGCGGCTTGAACCTTGTGAGCTGACACTCGACAATGAGCGAATGCCAGGGATACCGTTGATATTCTGCTCCAACGGCTCGGTAATCTGATTCTCAATAACGTCGGCATTTGCACCCGGGTAGGAGCAACTTACCGAGATAATCGGGTTATCAACGCTGGGGTACTCTCTCACACCCAAGTAGCTGTAACCAATCACACCGAAGATGACGATAATGAGCGTCATCACCGTTGCGAGCACAGGTCGTCGAATACTAAGTTCGGATACGTTCATACTCTTTTGGGTGGAAATTACTGTACAACATCAAGTTTAACGGGCAAATCCTCGCGCAATTGGAGTGTTCCCGAAGTGATAATCGTGTCACCAACTTGCAGACCCTCGATAATCTGAATCTGCGCATCGGTGCGGATTCCAGTCTTTACGCTAACGGCTTTGGCCTTGCCGCCAACATATTTATAGACCTTGTCAACTCCCATTTCTGGCACGATAGCCTCGGTGGGGATTGCAATGGCGTTGGGGATATCCTGCATCTGAATCTTTGCCGATACGAAACGGCCAGGCATCAATCGGCCATTGCGGTTAGGATATGTAGCACGTACGGCCATCATTCGTGTAGCAGCATCAACCTCCGACTCCTTCGCATAGACCGTAGCATTGAACGTCTCGTTGATTCCCTCCACCGTAAACGATAGGGGAGTACCCTTCTTAATCTGGTCGGCGTAACGCTCGGGGATAAACATATCAATCTTCAAGGGAGAAATCTTTGTGAGCTTGGCTACCACAACGTTTGATGTGGCAAATGCACCCTCACTAACGTTTCTAAGTCCGATAACTCCATCGAATGGTGCACGAAGCTCCGTCAAGGCGATATTCTGCTTTACGATGTCGATGTCGGCATTCAGCATTGCAAGCTCGGTGCGGGCCTGCTCGAAAGCCTCCTGACTCACCGCATCTTTTTCGAGCAGTGCGCTCTGGCGGAATACGCGGTCGTTTGCGAGTTTGAGCTGTGCCTCATAGCGCGAGAGCTGTGCAACAAGCGGTTTGTCGTTAACCTTTGCCAACAAGTCGCCTTTGCGTACTGCTGCGCCCTCTTGGAAATTAATCTCCACAATCTTGCCCGATGTTTCAAATGTCAAATCAACCTCCTCGTCGGGCAAGAGGTTACCCACCATCGAGAGTTCGTCGGTGAGTTTCTGAGTCTTAATTGCAAGACCATTAACGTTGAGGATATTACTTTTTCCGGCTGCTTTTGCTGTTGGGGCCTTTGCTTCGGCAGACGAATTATTGCTATAATATTTGTAACCGCCAACAATCAAACAAAAACCTGCTATAACTGCAGCTGTAATTATCCATTTCTTCTTCATATCACATAACTTTTTTGAAAGTGCATATATCGTTACAAATTTACTAAAATGTGTCGATGATTGTTATCTTATAGCCTAAATATTGGGGTGAATCGCCCAAATCGGCGGGTGAATCGCCCATCGGCCCTTTTCTTCGACTTCCAATAATGTGTTGTTTCTTCTTAAAATGGCACACGTTATATATTGAAAATTTGCCCACCTTCAAGCACAAAAAAAGGTGCCAACCTTTCGGTCAGCACCTTTCTGGAATCGGTTTTACCCGATTGTATTACAACTCCTTAACGCGTACGTTACGAATCTTCAAGCCATTACCGTGACCCAAGAATCCGATACGACCCTTCTCGTTGAACAAGCCAGGGTGGTTCAAGTGGTCAACAGTGTATGGGTTACGGCCGCTTCCATCAGGAGCAACGTTGTGACCCTTACAAGCCTTGCGGATATTGCCATCAACGATAACCTCACCGTTTACAGTAACCTTGATGTTATCGCCCTTGATGCGAATCTCCTCTGTGTTCCAAGTGCCCAACTCAGGAGATACGATACGCTTAGCAGGAATGATACCATATACAGAACCGTGAACCTGGTGAGGTTTGAGGTTCTTGTAGATAGGATCGTCGTGATCCAAAATCTGAATCTCCATACCGTGGTAAGCAGCATCTTTTCCAGGGATTGCACGGATACCTACACCGTTGTTGATACCTGGGCGTACGAAGCAGAACTCGAAGCGGAATACGAAGTCCTTGTACTCCTTCTTAGTGTAGAGGTTACCTGCGCTACCGTAAGCAGCGTTTACGTTCATCGCACCGTCGATAGGCTCATAAGCTGCGAGGTTACCCTCCCACTTGTCCATATTCTGACCGTCGAACAACATCTCAAAGCCCTCTTTCTTCTCCTCCTCTGAAAGTTCCATAATGATTGAGTGTGACTCGCGAGCCTTGTTCTCAGAGATGAACTTCTCGATATCCTTACGCTTGTAAACTGCGTCACCGTCGTTCAAAGTTGCTGAAACCTTCTCCAAGAGAGCCTTAACCTCTGCTGAATAGTAGTCAGGGTGCTTAGTTGCAATTTGAAGAACAGTGTTAGCAGCAGCCTGTGCAGTCTCTGCATTGTCCATATAAGTAGCAGCCAACATCATTGCTGGATATGTCTGAGTAGCAGCCAATGCTGTAAGTGCGCTGTTCTGAACCTTTACAGAAGGCTTAGCCTCCAAAGCGTTGCGGAAGTTCATATACTTCTGCTCAGGAGTAAGCTTCTTAGAGTTTGTAGTAAGCTGAATGTAACGAGTCAAAGCCTGATCCTTGCGCTCAGCGTCGCTCTTAGCAACCTCGAACAATGGACGAATCAAAGCGTCGTTGTTCATTGACATCATACTCTGGAATGCCATATTCTCAACGTTACCAGCCTTGTAACCCTCCATAATAGGAGCAACTGCCTCGTTAGCACCTGTTGCAGCCAATACTGGGTAGTAGATGTGCTTCTTTGATGACTTAGCGATGCGATCCTGAACCATCTTAACCTGATCAGCAGCAGACTTCTCGCTGATAGACTTGATGATACCTGGAGTTACAGCCTGACCAGCCTCCAACATATCGCACAATGTGTTGAAATCCTTCTCAGCAGCGATGTTGTTCAAAGCAGCGATAGCGGCCTTGTCACCAGCCTTAGCCCAAGGAAGAACCTTCTCAACAGCAGCAGGCATACGACGCTTAGCCAAGATAGTAGTAGCGATAGACTTGTTCTCATCACCGATAGCAGCGATGAACTTGTCGTTGATCTTACCGTTGAATGTAAGCAAACCAGCAATCAACGCCTTGTTTACAGCCTCGCTATTCTCGTTATCCATCTTTGCAACCAAAGCATCCAAAGCCTTGTCACCACCGATACGGCTTGCAGCAGTAATAGCAGCACAAGCGATGTCGTCGTTAGCGTTCTTAGTTGCAGTTGCAATCAAGTCAATCTGCTGTGCAACGTGGTTAGCACCAAACCAGTTCAAGATGTCAACCTTAGCACCATTGCTTGCCTTCTCGTAAGCACCAGCAACAGCTGCATAAGTGCTGTTGTCAGCGAATGCCTCAGCAGCACGCAAAGCACCGTAGCGGTACTCGCTGTCTGGGCCAGACAAAGCCTTAATTACCAATGGAGTAGCCTCCTTGCTGTGGAGCTGAATCATAAGGTCCAAACCAGCCAAGAATACGTTTGTGCGGTCGTCCTTCATCAACTTCTTAGCACCCTTCTCAGCAACCTTAGGCTCGCTCTTTACGAGCTTGTTCAAAAGCTGTACGTATGCACCGTAAGCATCTGATGTATCGAATGCGTGATCAGAAGCGGCAGAAGCCTTCTCCAAAATCTTCACTGACTGTGATGAACCGCAAGAAACCAAAGCGTTGTAAATCTGGCACTTCAAAGCGTCGTCAGCACCCTCAGCCAACCAGTGGATAAGGATATTCTCAGCCTCAGGAATCTGCTTGTATGAAGCGATGTGAGCCAAGTGAATGCGAGGAGCCTTGTCAGCCTTCATAAGGTTCAAAACAACCTTCTCAGAGCCCTTCAATGTAGCCAATGTACGAGCTGCGAAGTTGCCCAAATACTCATCACCGAGCTGAGCTGCGAACCACTCTGCGTCCTCAGCAGTTGCACATACCTCCAAAGCAGTCATAATAAATGCCTTGTTAGGCTTGTCGCTAATCTTAGTAAAAGCATTCTTCAAGCCCTGGCGAACTGCATTACGCATAGCTGTATCCTTAGTTACGTATGCAGCTGAACCATAAATTGCGTACTCAATAGCTGAGTTGCGAACACCCTCCTTAGCGGGCTGCAACATTGTAGCAACCATCTCAATACCCTCTGCACCTGTACCAACCAACTCGGCGATAACCTCATTGTACTTAGCAGGTGTCTCAGCGGGCAACTGAGCCAAAGCGTCAGCTACGACAGTCGAAGTGACGCGATTACGAGCGTCCTGAGCGTTAATGCTTGCAAAAGGCATCACCGCCAACAGGGTCAGTAATATAAATATTCTTTTCATTAGTCTCTAAGTTTTGTGGTTAATTACATTTTCCAAGGACCACGCATTGGCTGGTCGATAAGTGCATTAGCAGCCTCGTCGCCGATGAACTCCAACTTCACAGGATCGAAGTTGAGTGTACGGTTCAAGCGCAAAGCGCAAACACCCATATTTACGATAGTTGCTGAGCGGAAACCGTTGATTTCGTTCAAAGCGAACTTCTCGCGGTTGTGGATACACTTGATGAAATCAGTGTTCTGTGGCTCTGGATCGGGCATCTCAGCCAACTTATCCATAATGTTAGGAATTGTACAGTTGAAGCCTCTGTACAAACGACCCTTAGGACCCTCGATGAATGGGCCATTAGGAGTCTCGTAACCCTCACCCTCGAGAATGATCTGGCAACCGTCCTCGTAAGTGTAAACAATCTTACGCCAAATACCGATTGCATCGGGGTGCTGCTGAGGAGCATCAACCTCTACCTTGATAGGAGAAGTGTTGTCCTTGCCCAAAATGTACTGTACAGGGTCGATGTAGTGCTGACCCATATCGCCAAGACCACCACCATCGTAATCCCAGTAACCACGGAATGTCTGGTGTGTACGGTGCTCGTTGTAAGGCTTGTAAGGAGCAGGACCCAACCACAAATCATAGTCGAAGTGCTTTGGGATAGGCTGCTCTACGAGGTTCTCCTTACCTACCCAGAAGAACTTCCAAGGGAAGCCGTTGTTACCTGAGATAGTAACCTTCAAAGGCCAACCAAGCTCACCGCTATCTACCAACTTCTTCAAAGGCTCAACCTTTGTACCGAGGCCGTAGAATGTGTCCTGGAAACGGAACCAAGTGTTCAAGCGGAAAATACGGTTGTTCTGGCGAACAGCCTCCATCACGCGCTTACCCTCGCCGATAGTACGGGTCATAGGCTTCTCACACCAGATATCCTTACCTGCCTTAGCAGCCTCTACTGACATAATACCGTGCCAGTGGGGAGGAGTAGCGATGTGAACTACGTCAACGTTGGGGTCGTTGATAAGGTCACGATACAAGTGGTAACCCTTAACGTCCTCACCCAAACGCTCCTTTGTCAAGCGTACAGCGCGCTCCAAGTGGTTGTCGTCGCAGTCGCTGACTGCTACCAAACGGCACTGCTCGTTGCTTGAAAAGTGGTTGGCAGAATAACCGATACCACCCATACCAATAATACCCTTTGTCAGCTGATCGTTAGGAGCAACGTGACCTGGGCCACCGAGGACATTACGCGGAATGATTGTCAGCGCAGCAAGTCCTCCCAGAGATTTGAGAAAATCTTTTCTGTTGATTGCCATAATCTTAAATATTTATTAACGGTTTGATAGTTTTTGCGGGTTTATAATGCGTCAAAAATCGGTATAAAATTACAATTTAATTCCTAATTGGCAAAATTATTTTAGCTAAATATTCCGAAAGTTGTGATTTTGCTTCTGTTGACAATCTGTTGAGGGATAATTTTTGGATATAATTTTTTATTTTTTTGCTCCTGATTTGAGGTTTGCTCCACACCTTCTACCCGGCGCACTTGCATAATTCTTGTGGATTAAGTATCTTTGTAAGGGCCTTTTTTTTGTGGCTGCGGCGAATTTTATTTACGAATCAAACTTAAAACTATATAACGATGAAAAATCTTTTTAGTGTCGAGGGTCGTGTGATAGTAATCACAGGTGCGACAGGTATTCTCGGCTCCTCTATGGTCGAGCATTTTGCCGAGCAGGGAGCGAAAGTAGTTATCTTGGGTCGTAACCGCGAGGCGGGAGAACGTTTGGAGAAGGCTGCCCGCGAGGCTGGTGGCGAGGCGATGTTTTTGGAGTGCAACGTCTTGGATAAGGCTATGTTGGAGCAGAACTATCAGGATATTATGGCGGCGTATGGCCGTATTGACGTGTTGATTAACGGAGCTGGCGGAAATCAGGCCGCAGCGACTGTTCCACCCAATAAAACAATCTTCGATTTGGACGTAGATGCCGTAAGACAAGTTGTGGATTTGAATCTGTTTGGCACTATTCTCCCCACAATGGTATTCGTAAAGGCAATGGTCGAGCAGAAGTCGGGCTCGATTATCAACATCGCGTCGGAGGCTGCTTTGCGTCCGCTTACCCGAGTGGCTGGCTATGGCGTGGCAAAGGCGGCTGTAATAAATTGGACAAAATATATGTGTGGCGAGTTGGCAATCAAGTTTGGTGAGGGCTTGCGCGTAAATGCCGTAGCCCCCGGCTTTTTGCTGACTAACCAAAATCGCGATTTGCTCACCAATCCCGATGGCTCACTCACCCCTCGCGCCGAGACGATTATCGCTCACACGCCCTACAAGCGTTTCGGTGAGCCCGATGAGTTGCTCGGAACGTTGCAGTGGTTAGCATCTGATGCCTCGAAGTTCGTGACAGGAACTTTGACCGTGGTAGATGGCGGTTTCGATGCATTTTCAATCTAATTAGGAGACTTTAATTTATATTATATATAAAGGTATATGTATTTGTGCAGACAATCTTGGCGTTGGTACGGGCCAAATGACCCCGTAAGCCTTGCAGATATTCGTCAGGCAGGAGCAACCGACATTGTTCACGCCTTGCATCACGTTCCCAATGGTGAGATATGGAGAATCAAAGAGATTCAAGCTCGACAGAAGATAATTGCCAATGCGGGTTTGGTGTGGAGCGTAGTGGAGAGCGTTCCCGTTCACGAACACATCAAGACCCAGACGGGCGATTTCCAACGATATATCGAGAACTATAAGGAGTCGATTCGTAATTTGGCGCATTGTGGTATCCACTGTATTACCTATAACTTTATGCCTGTTCTCGATTGGACCCGTACCGATTTGGCCTACGAGGTTGGGGACGGCTCACGAGCCCTGCGTTTTGAGCGTGCGGCATTTGTGGCTTTCGACCTCTTTATTCTCAAACGCGAGGGTGCCGAGGCGGAGTATTCCGACGAGGAGAAACAGCGCGCCGAGACCCGATTCAACGAGATGACCCTTGCCGAGCGTGAGCGACTTACTCGCAATATGATTGCGGGCCTGCCCGGCTCGGAGGAGAGCTTTACAGTTGAGCAGTTCCGTGAGGCTCTTGATCGCTATAAGGATATTGACGAGGAGCAGTTGCGCTCGAATCTCATATATTTCTTGCAGGAGGTTTGCCCCGTAGCCGATGAGTGTGGCTCGGAGTTGGTGATTCACCCCGACGATCCTCCATTCTCAATTCTCGGTTTGCCGCGCATCTTGTCAACGGCAGAGGACTTCCGCCGACTCATTGAGGCCGTTCCGAATCGCTCGAATGGTTTGTGTTTGTGTACGGGTTCGTTTGGAGTGCGAGCCGATAACGATTTGCCGCAGATGATGCGCGAGTTTGGCGATAGGGTAGGTTTTGTTCATCTGCGCTCTACTCGTCGCGATGCCGAGGGTAATTTCCAAGAGGATAACCATCTCGAAGGCGATGTCCCGATGTATGAGGTAATGAAGGCCCTGCTTGAATTGCAGCAACGTCGCAAGGTGCGCCTGCCAATGCGCCCCGATCACGGCCATCAGATGTGCGACGATTTGAAGCGCAAGACCAATCCGGGTTATTCGTGCTATGGCCGTATGCGTGGCCTTGCCGAGCTGAGGGGTTTGGAGATGGGAATCGCAATGTCGATGTCAAAAGGGTAATTTTGGCATAAGTAGGATAAAAACTCTTCGGAAGTTTTGCGGACGTGTGGCATATTTTGCCACACGTCTTCTCTTTTTAGTGTACGATTAGTTGCAAATAGTCACACTTTATATCAATTTCAGATTCTGAAATACTCCATTTCAACTTTGCAAGCAATTTTTTATAAACATTATTGCATACTGATTGCATATATATCCCATATTTATTACATATATGCAGAAAAACTGCGTTGTGTGCATCTCTGAGTGAATAATTATAAAAATTGGGACTTGCCTCAGTTGCGGTTTTGGGGCTGAAAAAAAATTTCAAATTCTCTTCAAAATTCAAATTTCACAATACTTATACATTTTAAGAAAAACAGCAACTTACATTATGATATGTAATTAAAATAGCGAAAATGGTTGAAAAAACCCAAAATCGGGGTGTTGACAAAATTACAGAATAAAAAGAGTAAAATTGGCTAAAATACCACATATAAAACGAGTGATAAAGTCAATTTTTATATTGATAAACAATAGATAATCAGCGTGTTAAGATGTATGGCGGTTGTATGCGCAAAAATGCAGAAAAAAATATTCAAAGTGTTGCATCGGTGAAAAAATATATTACTTTTGTATTTGAAAAAATGAGGGATTCGTTTTGTGGTTGCTTACCGCGATAGAAAACACCTCGCCTGAGACGTCGAATAGTTCTCTTGCGGTGCGATTGCAAACGAATGTTAACGGAAACCATTTTTAAGCGATGAAGAAATACTTATTTATTTTATTAGGTGTATGGGCGTTGGGATTCAGCCAAGAGTCGAATGCTCAGAATTGGGCTGTAAAGACCAACTTGCTTTACGATGCCACCACGTCAATCAATCTCGGAGTTGAGACTGCATTGGCTGAGAAGTGGACATTTGACTTGTCGGGTAACTGGAATCCGTTCCAGTTCTCGGAGAACAAGAAGTTCAAGCATTGGTTTGTTCAGCCAGAGGTTCGTTATTGGACTTGCCGTAAATTTGGAGGTCACTTTTTAGCGGCTCATTTGTGGGGAGGCCAATACAACGTTGGTAACATCTCTGGGTTACCCGATTTCTTGGGTACAAATCTCTCGCAACTCGAAGACCACCGCTTCGAAGGTTGGTTTGCGGGCGTAGGTATTGGCTACGGTTATGCTTGGATGCTTGGCAAACACTGGAACTTGGAGGCGCAGATTGGTTTGGGTTATGCCTACACCGCTTATGACAAGTATTTCTGCCCTAAGTGCGGTGAGAAGATTGGCAACGACAATCACCACTACATTGGCCCTACAAAGGCTGCAATCAATCTTGTATATCTCTTCTAAATCTTGTGCGATATGAAAAGAACAATTCTATATACAATAAGTGTTGTATCGGCTGCCTTGCTGACTTTTTCGGTGTCGGCGCAGCAGATTATGGAGGGTCAGGCCGAGGTTAAGAATCTCAGCGTGACACGCAACAGCGGTGTGGTGAAGGTCGATATGAATGTCGATATCAGCAACCTTAATGTAGGTGCCGACGAGACCTTGATTCTCACACCCGCAATCGTAAAGGGCGACAAGTCGGTTGAGATGCCTTCAATCGAGATTATGGGCCGTCGCGCGTGGCTCTATTGGCTTCGCAATGGCGAGCAGACTGTAACCGAGAATCCAGCCTATGCCGAGCGTATCGCTACTCGTGCCGAGTTCAAGGCGGGTCAGAAGCAGTCGGTACCCTACTCTACGGAGCTTGCTTTCGAGCAGTGGATGAAGAGTGCTAACGTCGTTATCAAGGAGGGTAGCTGCGGTTGCTCTAACACTCCGTTGGCATTGGGTGACAGCCCCTTGCAGCGCATTCTTCACGACCCATACATTCCTCAGTATGTGTTGGCATTCGTAGAGCCTGCACCCGAGCCAGTTAAGGTGCGTGACGAGTCTCATTCGGCTTACATCAACTTCAAGGTTGACAAGTACGATATTTTGGAGGATTATAAGACCAACAAGTCGGAGTTGGCTTCAATCATCAACTCTATCGAGAAGGTTGAGCAGGATACCGATTTGACCATCACCTCTATCCGCATCGAGGGTTGGGCATCACCTGAGGCTCCTGAGCATTACAACAAGACGCTCTCGCAGAATCGTGCAAACTCATTGGCCGACTATGTTGCAGCTAAGACCGACATCGAGCGTTCACACATCGAGACCGTAGGTTGCGGTGAGGATTGGAAGGGCTTGCGCGAGTTGGTTGAGGCAGAGCAGTCACTTCTCAATCGTGATAAGGTGTTGGCCGTAATCGACGATAAGAAACTCACTCTCGACCAGAAGGACGATGCTTTGGAGGCGTTGATTCCCGCAACAATCTACCAGCGTTTGATGAGCGAGATGTATCCAAAGTTGCGTCGCAACGACTACCGTATAGTATATAACGTGCGTAACTTCAACCTCGAAGAGGCCCGCGCACTTATCGACAAGGATCCTCGCAAACTCTCTCTCGGCGAGATGTATAAGGTGGCTGGTTCATACGCTAAGGGTTCGGCCGATTACAACCACATTATGGAGGTTGCCGCAAAGACCTACCCAGAGCAGGTTGCAGCAGCTGTCAATGCAGCAAGCGTTCTGCTCGGCAAGGGCGATGTGAACGGAGCGTTGGCAGTACTCAGCAAGGCCGATCAGAATAATGTTAACGTACAGTTGGCTACCGGTAACGCCTATGCGAAAGCTGGCAACAACGACAAGGCCCGTGAGATGTGGCAGAAGGCCGCAACAGCTGGCTCGGCAGATGCAAAGCACAACCTCTCGGAGTTGGCAAAGAGCTTAGAGTAGCGGGTCGTAGCATAACGGCAGAATTGAGAGAATTGAAAAACAAACTAAATATTTTCAAGAAAAATTATTACATAACTTAAACTTATACTATTATGAAAAGATTTTTTATTGCAGCATTGGCACTCGTAGCTGTGGTTGGTTGCAGCAAGGACGATGAGGGTACATCTGTATTGGAGACCTCTAAGAAGAGTGTGTCTATCACAATTGCCAACGCACTTCCCGCGGGTCGTGCCGTAACTACTCCTGCTCCCGCATCTGGCGCAGCTTGTACAAAGGCCGAGGATTTGGTATTCGGTTTCGTGAATGGTGCAGGTCAGGTTCTTACTACATTGACTATTGCTGATGCAACTGAGTCAGGTGGTGTTTACACTTTCCACGGTATTCCTCAGCAGGTATCAGAGGTATTTGCAATCGCAAACGGTGCAGCCGCAAATAAGATTACAAAGAGCAATGCTCCCACGACTTTATCAGCTGCTCACCAGATGTGGCGTGCTCAGACTCCCGATGTAGAGTGGAGCGAGATTATTGTTTTCGGTCACGCTGCTGCTCACCACTCAACAGATGCTGATGGCAAGGAGCTTTTCTGCGAGGTTGATGGTCACAAGTATCCTTTGTACGAGGCTTCGCTTACAGTTACTCCCAACCACGCTCGTTTGGAGGTTGGTCAGGTAAAGTGTACTGATTTGGGTACATTGTACAGCGAGCTTACTCTTAACTCATTGGTATTTGCTGCGAACCTTACTCAGTCATTTGGCGCAAATGGTGTAGTTCTTACTCCCGATGCTAACGCAGCAAACGCCGGTGCTGGCAAGATATGGTCTTGGAATGTTTCTAAGCCTGAGAATGCAACTATTGGTGCTCCCGATTTGGAGTTGCACGTTACAGTTAAGGGTAATGGTTGGACAGTTCCCGCTGGTACAGAGAATCGTTTGGTAACAGTTGTTGACTATGCAATCCCTGCTAACTATGCAAATGCTGAAACAAACTCAATGGTTGAGAATGGCAAGACTATCTTGAAGAACTTCCTCCCCGGTGAGATTTACACCTTGAATATGGACTTCACCGAGAGCGACATTCGTTCAGATATGGGTAACCTTTGCGTAGCTGTAAACGTAACAATCGCTAACTGGGTTGTTGTTCCTGTAACTCCTGTATTCGAGTAATTGATAGAACTTTTAGGTTAAACAATAAATTTCCGACGAAGTTGGGGTCGGATTGATTCGACCCCAGCTTTGAAAAACAAATTCAACAAACAGGCGCGATGCGCCCAAAAATTAAGATGTGTATGAAAAGATTTCTATACTTGTACCTGCTCGCCTCGGTCGTTCTGCTCGCGAGCTGCATCAAGGAGAACTACGATGATTGCGAGAGGTGCACACTCACCTTTAGCTATACGGGCGATGTTACTTGGGATATATTTCCCGAGCAGATCACGCGTGTAAACCTGTATGTTTTTGATAACGATGACCGTTTGGTGCAGACCAAACTTATCGAGCAGAACGAACTGAAAGCATTTCAGGGAACGAAGCTCAACCTCGGCCCCGGCAAATATCGAGTTGTCGGCGTAGGTAACGGCTTCAATAAAACAGAGGTTACAAATACCTCGGCGACCAATATGGCCGAGATACAGATGCAGCACCCCAATTTGAATAGCGGTGGCGCGATAGAGGGTAATGACTCGCTGTATTTGGGTCAGTTAGAATTTGTAATGCCTAAGGACGATTGGTATGAGGACGATGTTCCTTTCCGCTCATCTCACTTGAAGGTATCTTATAAAGTTGAGGGATATTTCGAGAATGGCGCAAGTCAGAACTCTTCGACAAGAGCTGCGGCTGCGAAGCCCGACGCATTGGAGCTTCGAGTAAAGAATCTTCTTCCGCAGACCGACTTTACCAATACGGCTAATGGTAATAAGACTACATACAATCCTACCTTCTCGCTTAAAAGCGGTGGCGTGTTGGACTCATACTTCAACATTATGCGTCACTCGAAGGACTCAGACGTGGAGTTTGAGTTGGTGGAGAAGTCAACGGGCAACGTGTTGAATACTTTGGCTTTGAAGGATTTTTTGACACTCTATCCCCAGATTGACGTTACAAAGCAGGAGGTATTGATTCCTATTGTTGTGAAATTTACGAGTATGGGCGTGACTGTCACCATTCCCGATTGGTTGAATGTCCCCGTAACTCCCGATTTTAGCTAAAACGAATTGAGACAATGAGAAGATTTATATATATAATATCGATAGTTTGCTTGGCGATGATGTTTGCAAGCTGTGTCAAGGAGGAGAGTCACTCGATGACCGACGTCTCTTTGATGGTGAACTTGTCTCGCGCAGGCTCTACTTCGGAGCAGCAGGGTGACCAAATTGAGGAGGCTATGGTATGGGCTTTCCAGATTAATGGAACTCAGATCTCTGACAATGCGGCTGGCTGGCGACGCGCTACGTTTAGCAATACATATACAAACGTATCAATCCACGTTGATTTGCCAATGTGCGGCGATGGTGGTGCTAATTACCTCTTGGTAGCAGTTGTTAACCCTGCGAAGTTTGGTGCTATCACCAATCCCGATGGAACTCCTCTTACGTTGGACGGTGCAACAACCTATCCACAGTTGATTAATGCTCGCTTTGCGAATGTTGCAGGTGGCTCAACTCCGATTTTGGGCTCTGTGGCAGAGGGTACACCCGGTGAGCCCGCGTTGATGCCTATCTCGCATTGGGAGAATGTGTCGGTTACTTCGGCCGATTTGCATAGCGCAACTCCTCACAAGCTGGTTGATATGTCGGTGTTCCGCGCCGTTGCTAAGACCCAGTTCTTGATTGCAAAGACTTCGGCTTTCGACTTGAAGGTTACTGCATTGACACTCCATAGCGGCAAGATGCCCCAAAATGGTTTGCTTTTGTCGAGCCTCTCGAAGGAGCAGTTGCTCACGGTGAATACTTCGCCTGCTTGGTTCAATAATAACACTCCAACTTATGCCTCTGCAACTTCGGCTCACACATTTGCCATTGCCGATGGCGGTAAGGCGGTTGATAAGATTCTCGCAGCCGCAACCGTAAATGTTGTGGATTACACTTTGGCAGGTGCTTGTACCGTTGCCGAGACTTCGGAGGCCTGCACATTTGTAGATAACGCAAAGTCGGCTCCTGCCGGTAACGGTTACTACTACGAGATTAAGTATCAGGTTGGTGCTGGCGCAGAGCAGACCCGCTATGTGGCTCTCCCTGCAATAGCTCGTAACCACGACTATCAGGTGCGCGCTTTGGTGAATGGCGAGGGCGGTATCGAGGTGTCATATACGGTTAAGGATTGGGAAGATGTATCGTGGGATTTGACAGGTAGCTTTACCCCCGCAATCAATACCAATCTGCTCGCAGCTCCCGACGTGAGCTCGACAGCAACCGTTGCACCAAAGGTTAGGTACGATGCTACTAACCCCACTCCATTCAAGGGCTATTTGAGAATGAGTGCTCCGATTGGTGCTACTTGGAAGCCTGTATTGTTCAGTGCCGAGAATGATGAGTATCGCATTGAGGTTTTCAAGGTTACATCGACCAACCCCGTCACAGTGGAGGCAACTCCCGTATATAGCGATGCCGCACAGTCAACAATGACTCCAATTACGGTGGCTGCTGAAAATAAGGATACATTCTATGAGGTACGCGTTACCCCATTGAAGCAGAATCCTACGGACTCGAAATTTAAGTTGGCTATATCGCACAACTCGTTGTGGCATACCGATTATAAGCTGCTGCTTATCAATATGGGTGCAACAAGTACATCGACCTATTGGCCCGATAGCGGTAATAACCACACATATATCGAAATTACGCAAGAATAATCATTTGATCATAGTTTAGTACAATGAAAAGGTTTATATATTATACTCTAATATGTTGCGCGGCTATCGCGTTGGGAGCTTGTACCCACACCGACGAGCTTGACAGCATTCAGACTGGTGATGGTCAGATTACTATCACAACCTTGTTGGGTGATCAGGTGGCGACTCGTGCTGCGGATACCAATGTGGAGCGTACGGTGAAGCATATCGACGTCTTCGTTGTAAAGAGCGATGGCGATGGTGCTGGCTCGGTCGTGCATTATGAGCGTAGCGCAGTAGGCAACAATAACGGTGCTGCCGAAGATGGAGCGGGAACATTGACCCTCTCTGTGAAGCGTGCCGATGCGAAGTTTGTGCAGAATGCGAAATATACATTCTATTTGGTTGCTAATGCCTCAATCTCTTCGGCTGATGCGTCGGCTTTGACCTCGCTCTCGGCTTTGGAGGATTGGGTTCAGAACGAGGTGACCGAGACAGGCGGTATCAAGACCTCTTGGTTGCACGTTACAGGCACTAAGCTCGGTGGCGGAACTCCTCCCGAAACATTCGTGATGCAGGCCGTTGCGGGTGCTGCCGATGGTCAGGTAGTGAATAGCACATCGGGCAATGGCGAGACAATGAAGCTCTCGGCCTCGTTGGAGCGTGCTGCTGCAAAGATTGTGGTTAACATCTCGCAGGGTGACGATGTAAACTTCTTCCAGCACCTCGCCGATGGTGCGACACACGGTAGCGCACTCTATTATTTCAATATGTTGCCCGTGAAGAGCTACGTTTTGCCAAAGAACACCGTAGCATTGGCCGAGCAGGAGTTGATTACAACCATCGATTTGGGTCCCAACGAGCACACTTATATCTGGACAGCTCAGACGGGTAGCACCGCCGAGGCTCCTATTCATAAGATTCAGGTTGTGGGCTACGCTTACGCTCACGCTTGGGGCGAGTCTGACCCACAAGATGCAACTGCTTTGGTTGTGAATATCCCCGTTAAGTGGAATAAGAATGGCGAGGCGAGCGATGGCAACGAGTTTGTGGCTTGCAATAGCTGGTATAAGATTCCTTTGAGCGAGGATATGAAGTTCGAGCGCAATAAGTGCTATACGGTAGATGTCGTTATCAACACAGCAGGAGCTGACGACCGTACATCGGTTGTAGAGTTGGAGGGAATCAATTTCTCTACTCTTCCCTGGGTCGATGTTGATATCACAATCGGTGATAGCTCAAATAAGCCCGCATACCTCACGCTCAACAAGGAGGTTGTGAAGATTTATAATGCCAATATGGACGCCGAGCAGCTCTCGTTCTCATCTTCATCGCCTATCACAGCTATCCGCTTGAAGGATATCGACGACGAGGCTTTCTCTGCGGAGTATCGTGGTGATGGTTACTTGGCATATTATAAGAACAAGTATAGCCAAATCGTAGGTTTGAGCGATGCCGTTCAGCAGACAATATCGGCTACTGCTCCTAATGATGTGCTTAATGGCCCGATTACAATCAATTCGCCCATTATCCCCGCTACTCAGGAGGAGATAGATGCTGCGATTGCGGCTTTGGTGGCTCCCGTATATCCCGACGTGACAGCTCCAACCGAGCCAGCTGGTCGCCCAGCTGCTCCCGATGTGGTTGCCGAGCCAACAACTCCCGTTGCTCCCAATCCCGATAATTATAAGCCAGAGGATACTGTGCCGGGTTGGAATAGTACAAGTCGCACGAACTATCGTTACACTACGGCATCTGATGGCACTGTGACTTTTGAATTGCAAACAGGAACAAGAAGTTGGACTTGGGGAGGTTTGACTGATTGGGAGTATTCAGCTTGGACTGCCGACACCGAGACTCAGCGTGAGTGGGACGCAGCGATTGCTCAGTACAATAGCGACGTTGCTACATACAGTGACCGTTTGGCGGCATACAACACATACATCAATGTTACTCTTCCTGCCTATAACACGCAGCTTGCAACTTGGCAGAGTTCGGCAGAGTATCAGACGTATCAGACACAGCTAACTGCATATCAGACGGCAATTAACGATTACAACACAAAGAAGGCTGCCTACGATACCGCAGTTGCTCAGATTCAGCAGCAGGCTGGTGGCGAGGAGACCCACTACAATACAATCCGTTACTTGGAGTTCGAGGTTGAGAATGAGCAGGGCCTTACAGCCGACTTCCGAGTAGAGCAGTATCCGTTGGTTTATATCACCAATATCGTGGGTTGGTACTCATATCGTGATGACTTCATTGAAGGTACAGCAACCGAGCCTACCACATATTTGGAGAAGCGTGGTTCGATTGTGGGTGTGTCGTATGATGGAATGAACAATGGAAATGTGGTTCACGATTATCATACATCATCGAGTGGTTTCTGGCGTTCAAAGGTGAATCGCGATGTTACACGCGGCACAAATGGCGCACCAAACCAGTTTAGTCAGACTCAGAGGTCTTACGATATCGACTACTATAATTGGGGAGGCAGTACAGTTGGCCATAGTAACGCCGAGAATGGTAATGCCCGTATGTATCACGTCCGCGTTACGGCAACATCAAGCCGTTACACTGTGGCTCGTCCCAGAATCGTCGATGCTAATGGAGTGGAGACTACTGATGTCGAGAGTGGATATACTGCCACTACGACTGACAACTCAAATATCGTTTCGCCTTCGTTTATGATTGCGTCACGACTTGGATTCATCAACTCAGGAGCAGGTAATATCACCTTCGGTAACAATGCCACCACCGCAGCTGTTGCGCGTGAGCACTGTATGAACTATGTGGAGGTTGCAGCCGATGGCCGAGTATTCGATGATTGGCGATTGCCAACAGCTGCCGAGATTGGAATCATCTTGGATTTGCAGAGCGGCTCAAACGACAATGCCAATGCAGCTATCGACTACCTCTTGAATGCAGCTTACTACTACTCTGCAAGTGGCCCTGTTGCCAACTCGCAGAACACAACAACTGGTACAGCTATCCGTTGTATCCGCGATTCATACGACGTAAACGATAGATAATTAGGCACTCATTAACTGAATATAAAAACGTATAAGATATGAAGAGTTTACTTAAAATAATGTTCGCCTTGGCCATCGGCTTTGCCTCGGTGGCTTGCCATCAGGAGGATATCCTGCCCGAGCAGCCTATCACACCAGAGGTAAGTGGCGATGAGGTAAGCATCAGCTTCGGTGTGACAATTCCCGATGAAATCGAGGTTAAGACGCGTGCCGTTGACCCCGATGGACGAGGTATTCAGACTTTGCACATCTTCTGCTTCAATGGTGAGGGCTTGTTTATCACGGCCGAGCAGGCTGAGTACACAGGTCAGCAGAATGCTCTGAGCGGAACATTCAATGCGAATATTCCCAATAATACACGCATTATGCACTTCGTGGCAAACCAGAATATGAGCTATTTTGACGATATCGAGGCTACATTCCGAGGCCATACAGAAGATGACTTGTTGTCGATTTTGGAGGGTAGCTCAGGTATGATGATCTATTGGGCTCGCGTGGAGGTCCCTTCGTCTTATGTCAATGGTGAGCAGGTTAAGCAGTGGATTACTACTCAAACCAACACCGTAGAGGCTGGCGGTAAGGGTAAGCCTATCGTTATGTTGCGCAACCAAGCGCGTGTTACCGTTGCATCGAGTGGTGCGACTGCTGATTCGGCTGGTAAGTTGTGGGGTGGAACATATTTTCAGGTGACAGGTTTCACCGTTTGCAACTCACAGGCATTCGGTACCGTAGCACCTTATCACTCAACCTACGGCTTCCCAACCTATACGAGCGACGATTATACCCCTGAGTACGGACTCCAAGCGGGTAGCGTGGCAAAGTGGGTAGATGTGAAGAATGTTACCCTGCCTCAGAATATGGATAAGCTCAGCGATATCGTCGATGTTGATACCGCTATCGAGACCTTTATCTTCGAGACTGAGAACTCGGGTACCGACCCCGTATCGGTAATTATTCGTGGTAAGAATGTGGTGAGCGGCACTGCCGATGCGACCGATAAATACTATCGTGTAACGTTGACCGATGCCGATGGCCGTCAGGTTTTGGTACGTCGTAATCACCACTACGAGATTAATATCGTTGGTAATTTGGACTATGGCGTTGCAACCTTTGCTGAGGCTTTGGAGGCTCCCGCTACAAACAACATTTGGTTGTCTATCTCTGACGAGGTTAAGTCGGTGCAAGATGCCAACTATAAACTCTCGGTCGATGAGACTCGCGTGGTGTTCGATGCAGCTGAGGTGAAAACAACCCCCACGACTTCGATTACATTCTCGGTTGATGCTTTGGGTAGCTCAACTATAAATGCTGCCGATGTTTCGGTAACGTGGGTTGAGGAGAATCAAGATGTATCTTCTACCTATAACAACCGTCTTAACCCAACTACCGATGGTAGCTCGGCATTCAATTTCAACATTGCAGCCGATGCAAAGTCGGCAACGGGTACAATCACCCTCGCTCTCAATGAGCTTCCCGATGCCAGCGAGAAGAACATTTTGCGCGGAACACTGCTTGTGAAGTATGGCCGTTTGCAGCGTACAATCAAGGTCTTGACCGTTAAGCAGCAGATGTTTACTCCCGCTTGGGTAAGTACCGAGGTCTATGGTAATATCGCCACAGGCCGCGAGAATATCGAGATTGTCTTTAATATCCCCGACGATTGCCCCGAGGAGTTGTTCCCAATGGACGTGCTTATCTCGGCAAACGATATGGATATTCGCTCGGCTGCGGGTCAGGTGTTGCCTATCGTGCGCTTGGGCGAGGAGGGCTACGGCGAGCAGTTTGAGGTTGATACCAATGGTGACGGCGTGCCAGAGTCTTCGGATTTCGGTTACAAATATGTATATACTGTAAATGCTCCGGGCGTGCAGCGTGTATATTTCGAGAATATCTTGCACGCGACAGATAGCGATATTGAGTATGTAACTTTGGAGGCTAAGCACTTCGAGCGTTTGACAAAGGTTGTTACCTTCTCGGAGCTTAGAAAGTATATCACAATCAACGGATTGAGCAGTTATTCGTATGTGCCGTCAGGCTCAACAGCTGTGGCAGAGAATATCCTCTATAAACTTATTCCGCAGAAGCGTGGAGCAAAGGTTGCCTTCGAGGTTGCTGTTAAGGACGAGGGTAATGGCAATGCAGCTGTCGATTTGATTGCTGGTGACGAGTTCTTGCTCTACTCATCGAATTTGGATCACGACACATCGCACGCAAACTTGGAGCTTGATTTCAAGGCATACGATGAGACGCATTGGGGCTCAGGTGGTCGTATCTTCGGTTTCACGTTGTTGGATCCCGATGCATCATCAGCAGGTATGTTCAACCTCTACTTGAAGACCAATAAAGCGAAGAGTGCAGAGCCAGTGCGTTTGGCATCGAATCAGAAGAACTCTCCTTCGGTGAGCAATCCAAGCGCGAATTACACAGGCCAGCAGTTCCGCTCGGTAGTATTTGAGTTGTCGAACTATCGTCCGTTCCGTTTCGGTGCGCAGATTAAGGGTGCGGGTGCTACATCGTTTGCAGGTAACTATATCGACGATGTTAATCCTTCGGCTGGCGAGACCGCTTCGGCTGACACCCCTGCGGAGGAGGTTGACAACATCGAGTTTGCTTACGGCCCAAACGAGGAGGTTGAGATTGCATTCGACTTGACAAGTTTCAAGGCTCACGACAACAATTCGGTTGACCCATTCGGTGAGGTATTCGAGGTTTATATCGAGGCCGATATGTTGGAGCTTGCCGCAAATGCCACTTTTGATACAGCTACTGTTGGCGGTCAGAAGAAGTTGGAGAAGTTGAGCGATGGCCGCTTTGTATATCGTGTTGACGCTGACCGTGCAACCGAGGCGACTTTCGGTACAGCTCAGGCATTGACAGGCGAGAAGGTGGCAGGCGAGCGTCGCGTGTTGAAGTTCAAGACCAAAGATGCTGTGTCGGCAGGTGACATCATCATCAGCTCTAACGAGGAGCAGGTGGTTTACCACTCAAAGACTTTCAACGTTGTGAACAAGCCAATCGCTGGCGATATCACTTATGGTGATAACGCTTCGAGCCAGACAGCCGTTCCTGCCAACCAGTTTGTATCGTTCTCGCTTGTGAAGAATGGTAGCCGTATCGGTTCTGTTACCGTAACAAGTGCTGGTAAGTATGAGTTGCGCTTGCGTAAGGAGTATCAGTTCAATTGGGAGGGTGATAAGGTTGAGCTTTACACCTCGATTGGCGGAGTATATTACAAGGCAGAGTTTGCCGATGTTAAGACTCTATTCACCGCTCCAACGATTCAGATGATTAAGCAGTAATTCGCATAGAATTACAAGCAATAGCACAAATTTCCCCGCAAAACCTGCGGGGATTTTTGTTTTATTATTTATATGTACGTCATTTCACAATAAACACCACGTCATTCCGCATTTTTACATCAACCAACCTTCGGTGATAGTATCAGAGTCTATGTAAAAATGATGGAATCAACCGCTTATTAAAGACCTTGCAGTGTGCGACAGCCAAAAACTCTCCCTCTAAGTTAGAGGGAGTCCCCGAAGGGGAGGGAGTGTGTATTTGCAGCAAAGGTTGTTCTTGGTAGCGTGTTTTATGTTTTATTCCACTTTTTAGCCGTAAAAAGTGGAGCAAAAAGCGGCGCAATGATAAATTTTAGGGGTCAGTCAATAAAATTTCCTAAAACAGATGCTTCGCACTTTTGAAAGCAATCAAAAGGTCTCTGTTTTTT
>JAFTVW010000034.1 GCA_017465605.1 Alistipes sp. | reverse complement strand
ATCAGTGCGGAAGTATAAACAAAGGAAGATCGCCACAGAATTGCATAGACCCAAGTGGGTATCACTACCGCTCGTAGATGCAATTCTTCGCGATGACGTATTGATATCATTTATTACTCCACCAGAATTTCAGACTGAGCCCAAATAATAGCGAAGCACTACGGAGCTATAATTCATATCCAATTGACCTCTCTACAAAAAAATGCGGATGAGAAATACTCATTTCCCATCCGCGGTTTATTAGACTAATATAGTCGCAATACCATTATAGCTCTGTCTTCCACAGGCCGTGGAGGTTGCAATACTCATAGACAACCAGAGGCTTAGCATCGCCTAATGCCACGATGGCCTCGGGCTTATCCTTAAGGTCAACCTTGATGCCACCCTTGTCGGTCTCGACATAGATGAAGGCTATATGGTGCTCCTCGGTCATAGGGTGTGCCACGCTACCCACCTCAACCTTAATCATATTATCCTCGAGCATCGTAACCTGAGGCACGTGCTTCTCGTTGCTGGCATCTACCGTGTTAGGAACTAACTCCTGCATCTTACTACCGCAGCATACAAGTGGAACCTTAGAGTCTACCAACTTCACTACCACATTACCGCAAGTCTCGCATTTATAAAATTTCGTTGTCATAATAGTCTGTTTTTATAGTTTATATTGTTGTTTTCTTTTCCTGATGCAAAAATAATACAATAATCCCATTTTGCCAAACAGATTTTTTATATCTTTGTATAGATAAAACCGATTAAGCAACTAATCTTGACCCGATGACACTACAACAGCTAGAGTATATCGTGGCGGTGGACAAGTATCGCCACTTTGTTAGGGCAGCAGAATCGTGCGGCGTAACGCAGTCTACCCTATCGTCGCTGATTCAGAAGCTCGAGGCCGAACTCGACATCACTATTTTTGACCGTAGCGCCCACCCGATACGCCCCACGACACTGGGCGAAGAGGTGATAGCCCAGGCACGCGTGGTGCTATACAACGCATCGCAAGTCGAGGAACTCGTGGCTACACACAAGGAGTTGGGCGTAGGTCAGATACGCTTGGGCATAGCCTCGACCATAGCGCCATATATCCTGCCTAAAATGTTCAGCTATCTTAATAGCCACCATCCCGAAATTGCACTTCACGTCGAGGAGGCACGCGTCGAGACCATAAAACGCAAGCTCCACCGCGCGGAGATAGATATTGCCATCCTCGCAACGCCAGCAACAGATAGTGGACTTCTCGAGATACCTATATTCCGCGAACGATACTTCGCATACCTGCACCCCTCGGAGCATAACTACAGCAAAGAATCGCTCGACACCCAAAGCCTCACGGCCGACAATATATGGGTGCTTGGCGAGAGCTATTGTCCCAATATTGGACAGTTTCCATTCTGCGTAAGAGATATGACCAACGCCTCGATATATGCTGCTGGTAGCGTCGAAACCTTGATGCGCATTGTCGATGAGAACGGCGGCTACACCATCATCCCCGAGCTGCAACTCGCTCTTATGAGCTCAGAACAACTACACCACACGCGCGAGCTATACAACCCAGTTCCTGGTCGCGAGGTGGCCTTCGTTGTGCGCCGCGACTTTGTGCGCGAACGTATGCTCAACATCCTCGCTGAGGCAATCAAGAGCATTATACCCGAGGAGATGATTGACGCGAGGCTTCGTAAGTTCTCAATTAAGCTATAGGTAAAAAGGTGGAGGCTACCGCATATATATTTATGCTATAGCCTCCGAAAAACAAACTTAACTTAACTAAACTTTCTACTTATGGTGCTATTTGTCCTAAAGCAGGCGCTCGTCAATGAGCGCTTTGAGCTCAGCCTTTGAGCGGCCACCAGGCTCGACGATAGGTGCGCCCGACATAGGTATGTAGACAAGCGTAGGAATCGAGCGCACACGGAAGAGCGCCGCAAGCTCCTGCTCTGAATCCACATCGACCTTGTAGATGTCGACCTTGCCCTTATACTCATCGGCAAGCTCGTCGATGATGGGCGATAGGCGCTGGCAAGGTGAGCACCACGTGGCGAAGAAGTCGATAAGTGCAGGACGCTCACCGAGGAACTTCCACTCCGAGGCCAATGTATCAATCTTAGCGATGCGGCTGTCGAAACCAGCCTTTGATAGATGTATTGCTGACATATTATTATCCGTTTTTAATGTTTATACTCTTAACTTTAAAACTCTTTTTAGTTTTCACACTGCAAAAATAGGGCAAAACTACGAATCTATCAAACAGATAAAAACGAATGGCGTATCGACAAAATCGATACGCCTTCACTTTATCATATTATATATACCCAATTACATTCTTCGCGCAACGAACCAGGGGTTATAGAGCGACTCCTTATTATAGACAAGCGGCTCGCCCGAGGGATAGGCTACAGTGACTCCACCAGCCTCCAAGAGTATCAGCTCACCCGCAGCAGTATCCCACTCCGAGGTCGGCGTAGTACGGATATAGTAGTCAACAACGCCCTCGGCCAGCAGACAGAACTTATAGGAGCTACCCTGCTCGACAATCTCGAGGTCGGGATGCTCCGTGCGTAGCAAGTCGACGTGTTCGTGAGTCTCGCGTGTCTGGTGCGAGCGCGACACCGCCACACGATAGTTGTCGTGCTTAGCCTCAGCCAGTGGTAATCTTTGCGCCCTGGACTCTATATCAGTAAAGGTATAGTCCGACGCCTCATCGGGGATTACATCCTCCATAAGCCACGCACCTCTACCCACCTCGGCGATATAGATCTTATGATGATAAGGCACGAAGATGATGGCGCTAACGCACCTGTTATTCTGCATAAGGGCTATGTTAACGGTAAACTCATTATTTCCCTTAATAAACTCTACTGTACCATCCAGGGGGTCAACAAGCCAGAAGAGCTCCCAGTTGCGGCGCTCGTCGAAGCGCATCTCTCGGCCCTCCTCGGAGAGAATAGGTATGCGCGTCTCGCCAAGCTCACGCTTGATGGTATCGTGTGCCATACGGTCGGCAATGGTTATAGGCGTACGGTCACTCTTAAGCGATATATCGTAGTCGTCGCTATGCTTGTATATCTTCATAATGGCAGCACCAGCGCGCACTGCAGCATTGAATTGACGCGCTAAGAGATACTCCCGTATGCCCTGCTCTATATCGTTTGATGGCTGAATCTCGGTGTTGGTAGAAGTCTGGTTATCGGTCATCGCGCTCATTTTTTTCAAAGATACAAAATAGTTTCGACATACGCAATACGCTGGGCGACATTTAGCCCAGAGTATCGAATATCTGCAATATTATAACGGCCAAACGTACACTAAAAGCGTGCCAAAGGAGAATAGGCAGAAAAGGGAATAACTTTTAAAATAATGGGAAAGTATAGGGTTTGAGTCGCCAATTCCAGCTGGAGTGAATCCTACTGCTGAATAGGTCTTAAAGCATCAATAGTGATTTAATTATATTGCATATAGTATATAACACAAAGTTCGTTGTTCAGATACTTGCATAATAGTATTTTCAGCGAGCCAAAAGAACTACGCAACAATAGCCAACTACTTTGAGAATAGATCAACAAACGCCTCAGCGGAGAGTTTCAATGCTAAGGTCAAAGCATTTAAAAATCAGTTTAGGGGCGTCAGCGACATACCGTTCTTTGTATTTCGTTTAGCCACTACATTTGCATGTTTTTTTTTCAATCCCCACCGGAATTTACGACTGAGCCCAATTATGCGACAATAATGCGAAATAGTACGACAAAACGCAATGTTAAGTTTGCTTAACATACTCTATATGGTCATTTGCAGTGCAAACATAACATCACTATTTGGGAGTGTCAAGTTAATTTCAAACTTTCTGCTCGACACTACCAACTATATTATATAACAATGGTATTATATGGCATTCTCTTGCTTTTTATGGTAACCAGGGTAAAATCTATGGCAAACTAGGGTAAGTAGGACAAAATCATGTTAAAATTGAGCACCATGTAAATACTATAACATAACTCAATGATTTTTCAATAATAATATGTAACTTTGCAAAAGGAGTGTTGGTATTTTAATTTAATATCATGATAAAAATAGATCACATTAAGAAATTTCCTTTTGCTGAGAAATATTTATTTAATACTAATGGGTTAAATCTTACATCATTCTCAAAGCGCATTCAAAAGAGAGTGTTAAATGAGGTAACTATTGATGATGTAAAATTTATAGATGAAATTTACCAGTGGAAAGAATCTGTACTTCAAGGGAATGATAATCCTTGTCCTGTAGATAATATAGATTTCTCACCTAAAGATATAATACTGTCAAAACTCACAGCAATATGGAAGGTTGTGGACTATATCTGCGCTATTGCTTATCTTCCTATTTTAATAATCATCGGAATTTTTATTTGGGGTATTCTAGATATTAAACAAGATTATCACCTTTTAATCATTATTGCAATTATAGTTATCATATCCCTCTTAACAAGATTAGCTATACATATAAAATTGATAAGGAATATTAAAGCATTAGAGCAACTTTTTCCATTTGTTACAGTTCATCGCAAAATTGATAGTAAGTCCGCCGCTAAAGAATTATACTCTTCTCTTATCGACACATCGTATGATAAATATTCTGAATATTTTTATCCAAATATTAGTTATTACATACGATTAAATACATATATCTCCGTTTACTATGATCTTGTAAAAAATGCCGTTTCGTTGTATCCTGATAAGATTTTACAATATTATAAATATGGAGAGAATCGCTCTGCGGTTTATAAGTATAAGGAGGAGAAAAAGTTTGTTGTTTTTAGGACCTATACAGAAAAAATTATATGCGGTTATAAAAATATCTTTGATATTCTTAAAGCTATAGATAAGGAGCAAAATCGAAGATTTCTATCAAGCATAATTTCGAGTTCTAAAGTTGAAAACATTTTGGATTTAAGGCTCAGTGCAGAATTAGTAGAGTACTTTAATCTTTGCAAAGATTATCTGCTTTCCGAGGGTGAGTTTGATACACATATTAATAAATGGGTTGACAAACCTATTTACAAAGATAATGAAGCATACAAATTCAGGCGAGATAAATACTTTAGAAGATATGTGGTTGTGTTATCTATATTGAGCATTCTTATATTAGGATTTTATCCATCCTACTTTAGATATGATTATGTTCAAAATAAACTTGCAGAATACAAGTATCAATTACTATTAGAGGAGTATGATGCTAACTACAAACTCCTATATGACTTAGAATCTGTGAACCTAGTAGTTTCTGTTAGCAATAACATGGAATATAATAACCATGTTGGAGATTCATGGGGATATAAGAATGGCATCAATGATGTTGGTATTAATAGTAACAAAACAATCATACCGTATCATTATGGAGATCCCATATATCTACAAACAATAATAGTCGAATATGATAGTTGGAATGATGTATCAAGTAGAGTAGATAATATTGATTGTTCAAGCGAGGAGCTTATAGAGGGGGTTAAGGTTGCGGTAGAATCATATGTATATGAGAATCGCGGTCGATATAGCGGCTACCATGCAAAATGGACATCTCACTATTTTATAGAAGTTGAGAAACCTAATAAACCTATTTATCAGAACATCAAAATACCCGCGAGTGAAGTTATCTTAAACTTTTTCAAATCATTTTAACAAAGTTATAGAGAATATCGCACTTTATCACATGCAAATGACAAGGTGCGATATATTTTTAGCAACTGACCAATTTTGAAATTGATGAGTTGGTCACGAATTTGGTCCTGGTCAATGGTTTTTCGGGAGTTGGTCAGAGGTTTTCTCGAGTAAATCTGCCGCATAACGACGACAAAAGTGCGACAAACATACGACAAACTGCGACACTTCTTACCCTTTGAGTGTTAGCGGGTTACGGCGGTATAGAGGCTAACTTTCTGATATGCAACAAAAAAAAGAGAAGAACTCTCGTTCTTCTCTTCTGTACCCCCTCAGGGGCTGTCCAATGACGAAAATCGTGCGCGTACAGTGCGTATTTCAACGATGTAGGTTCAACACTTTGTCGCATTTTGTCACAATGCGTTTATAGGGGGGGCAGCTGAACTGTGTCAAGGCTGTTAGATAAATAGGAATTTATCGTTTTCTTGCCACAATAATCGGTTGATAAAAGCCTGTCTCCTCTGGCATTTTCCAATGTACCTCTCTACAGCCATTAGCCCTAAAAAGTGCAGTCAGTTCCTCCCGGCGGACGGCCCTATACTCGCATTCAAACTTGCTTATCTGTAGTGTGCCCTCGTCCTCAATGATGTATTGCACAAGATGGTAATTATCATTGTCCCAAACCCATGTCTGAAAGGAAACTCGCTGCCCCTGATCTGTTTTATGTATATAGGGAGGGGAATACGGTGGTTTCTCCACCAACAGGCTATCATAATCCCGAATGCTGGCAACAATTATGCCATTCGGCTTGGTTTGCCCTGTCATGCTCTTTATGGCTGCTTCCAAGTCCTTGTTTGAAAGCATGTGAGGCAAGGCGTTGTCGATGGCAATCACGACGTCGAATTGTTCTGAATACTTATCAGCTAAAGCACGGAAATCTGCAAGTTCAAACCTGATGTTCACACCGTTCTTCTTTGCCCTTTCCCTTGCTTCGGAAATCTCTCCAGCACTTATGTCTGATGCGGACACTTGATAGCCAAGGGAAGCCAAACCTATGGACTGAGTTCCGATACCACAAGCACAATCAAGAATTTACGCGGTGGTATCGAAGCCGTTATCATTGAATATCCTGTTCAGTATGACCGCTTGTTCATGAATCGTGGATTGCCAATCATGAAAAAGCTTGTCATATTGAGATGCCATGTTGTTATAAAAGTCTTGCGTGATATCCATACTCGAATAGGTTTTTACATCATTAATTTGGGATTTCGCATATCTATCACCATTACTCGGTGTCTGCTCCCTTACCTCTTTTTACTCGCCTTAAACTATGTAAATGGTTAAGATCATACACTTCCTTCATCTTATATAAATCTGTTCCTTCCTCTATAATCGCCTTTCTATGGTTAGTATAGAAAGAAAGTAGTTTTTGAGCTAACGGATCATCTCCACTACAAACGCTATCAAAATCGCTCTTATGAATAAAATCGAGTAATTCTATTCAGCGAATTTCTAAGCGCAACCTCCAATACAGATAAGCAAGCATAAAAAGAACTTGACAATTCTATATTAGATTGATATTGTACAATTGCCTTGTCTTCATCATTGGGATGAGCCGCATAATAACGACCCATTCTTTCATTTGAGAAAACTTTTTCGAAAAAATATTTGGTTTGCATAATTTTTGTTTGCGTATTTGCAACGCAGTCCCGGGTGTTCCTCTCCCAGTTTTTAGATGCTGGTGATGAATCCGGTTTTTTTGTTTATACTGCAAAGGTAATCATTACCATTGATAAAACAAAAATATAGCGATTAGTAATAGCTGAATCTATTCACTCTTATATAGTTTTGTTCTTTACTCTGCGTGCAGGCAAATATAGAGTGCTTCTAAATCTATTAGGCAAACCTCAATGCGACATATTGCGTTAATCATGCGACAATAATGCGAAATAGTACGACAAAACGCAATGCTAAGTTTGCATAATACACTCTATATGAGTCATTTATAGTGTAAACATAAGCTCACTATTCGGAAGTGTCAAGTTAATTTCAAACTATCTGCTCGACACTACCGTCTTTATTTCGTAACAAAGGTAATTCTTTGGCATTCTCTTGCTTTTTCTCTTGCTTTTTATGGTAAATACACATTGAAAACCTGCGTTAGAAGTATCTCTGGCAAGGGTGGCTCTTGATTAATATGGTAAACAAATTTCTTACATACCCCTCAAAACACTCTTTCTATTATCATTAAGTTATGTTTCGTTGAATTTATTTTTTTTACAAACTTGAATAGATTACATTTGTTATGAATCCATTAAATTTACATAGCAATGAAGGTTTTGATCGTATGTAACAATGCATATATGAAGGGCAACGGCTTATGCTCGGCAGTAGTGGCGCTGCGCACTCGTCTGATACATAGAGGAATAGATGTTCGTATCCTTGCCTGCGAGAATCCTGACAAGCAAGGCCCTCAGCCAGATTATCCCCAGGAACACTTTGTCTTTCCGATTTTTGAGCCAATAATACGCAAAAATGGCTTTCGATACTCTAAAATCGACAAGCGCTCAATGCGAGAGGCTATTAGTTGGGCCGATGTAGTTCATCTTATGGAGGGTTTCCCGATTGAGGCAGTGGCTGCTAAGATTGCGAAAGAGTTAGGTAAACCATGTGTTGGTACTTATCATCTGTTTACCGAGAACATTACAGCAAATCTTGGTATCACAAGAAGCACCTTCATTAACAAACTTGTAGATAAGTGGTGGAGCAGTTCAGTTTACAACCATTGCAAATGTGTTCAATGTCCAACACAGACCGTCAAGGAGCATCTCGAGGCAAACGGATATACATCGGAGTTAAGGGTTATAACCAATGGTATTGATATTGAAGCGACTCCCCGAGTAGAAGGTGTGCCATCAACAAATCCATATCGCATACTATGTGTGGGACGATTGGCTAAGGAGAAGGATCAAATTACGCTTATTAGGGCAATGCGACATTCGAAATATGCTAACAACATTGAGCTTATCTTTGCTGGTAATGGGCCTAAGGCTGATACAATAAAGCGTGCCGCACACAAACTATTTGAGGATGGTATTGTCAAGTATGAGCCTACATTTTGCTTTTACACCCACGAACAGTTGCGAGAGATTGCAGCATCGTCGTGGCTATACATCCATTGTGCAAAGATTGAGGTTGAGGGTCTCTCGTGCTTAGAGATGATTCACCAGGGTCTTGTGCCTGTTATTGCTCAGGGAGGATTGTCTGCCACTTCTCAATTTGCGCTGGACGAGCATAGCCTATTCCCTATGTCGGACTACAAGGCGCTGGCTGAGAGAATTGATTGGTGGATAGAGCATCCTGAGTACCGACACAAGATGAGCCGATTGTACGCAGAATCGACACAAAAATATAGCGCTGAGGCGTCAACTCGTAATATAATAGAGATGTATGAGAGTGCCTTGCACAAATAGATGCTTACGATGGGCGTTAATGTTGCTTACGGCAATGCTCGTGACATCGTGTGCTACTCACAGGTTTGTTGCCAATAGTATGTATCCGCAGCTATCTACAAGCGTTGAATATAAAGGTATACTCGAGGAACAAGTGTGCAAGTGCTCCGTAGATGGTCCAACGGAGCGACGAATGTTAGTATATCTGCCAAAGACTTACTACGGTAGTGATAAATCCTACCCAGTACTCTATCTTCTACACGGAGCCAGGGGCAATGAACTATCGTGGATAGAGAAGGGCAATCTGCTTCATAATATCGACAGTCTTAATGCTGCTGGTCTAATGCGTGAAATGATTGTGGTTCTGCCCAATGTAAATCAGTATGACGACGATAGGGATTTTAACAAATCGCGTATCAAGGGCGCTGTAGAGTCACTTTTTGAGACTGATGGTGCTGTTGAGGCTGCGTTTGTTAGTGATGTGGTAAATGCAGTAGATAGCCTTTACCGCACGCTGCCCGACAAGGAGCATCGTGCCATTGCTGGCCTCTCTATTGGGGCTATGCAAGCTATGCATATATCGGCAAATTCTCCCGATATGTTCGGCTATGTTGGCCTATTTTCTGCTATGGTACACCCCGTTTTACGCAAGAGTAACTACTCAGCGTTTTATAAAGATTTCAATGATAAGCTTGAGACGCAGTTCGCCACGCCGCCAATGCTGTACACCATAATGATTGGTAATACTGATTTCTACTATCCACGTATGAAGAGATATGCCCGCCACCTCAAAAGAGAGGGTTATCCCTATGAACTGGTCGTCGTAAGCGGAGGTCATCAATGGTATAATTGGACAGACTTTGCCAACCAATTTATGCAACGATTATTCTAAAAGATATAGAACGAGTCTATAAACTCGATAATTGAAGGATTGGAATGCAATAGAAAATTCTATTGCATTCTCTTGTATTTTATGGTGAACCAGGTGTGCCGACTGACCTATCTTGAAAATGTTGAGTTGGTCACGAATTTGGTCCAGGTCAATGGTTTTTCGGGCTCAGTCTGAAATTCTGGTGGAGTAATAAATGATATCAATACGTCATCGCGAAGAATTGCATCTACGAGCGGTGGTGATACCCACTTGGGTCTATGCAATTCTGTGGCGATCTTCATTTGTTTATACTTCCGCACTGATACGTAGGAGCCCAAATAGTGCTCCGCACGGCACACACGACTATCAATCTCACTTTGCACGGCACACACGACTATCAATCACACTCCGCGCGGCCCTATAAACAGCGGAAGACCCCCACGTCGGAGCATAGTTGCGTTATCACACTCCGCACAATCATACTTGCTCCTCCTCGGGGTGACGATATTTATATTTCGTTTAGCTACTATTTTTGCATATTTTTT
>JAFTVW010000033.1 GCA_017465605.1 Alistipes sp. | reverse complement strand
GACTCCAATGCTATGCTTATGGATTAAGTTGAAACAGCCAATAATATAACATTCAAATATGTAAGGTAGGGATTCCGAACTTAGGTGGAGCAAAATTTTAGTGTAGCCATTTCTGTTTCAAATAATTTCACTACCTTTGCATCAAAGTAGGAACTCGACTCTGCGAGACACTGCAAAATGGTGCAGAATTTAGGTGGAGCAATAGCGGGAGATTACGTTTGTTGCGATTCTTTAACGCAAAGATATAGAGCCATTTAGAAATGAAACTCATTTTCTGGTGGCACCACAACAAATCCTCTTACAATCACTTGTGAGAGGTTTTTTGTTTATTTTGCGACCATTCTTATGAACTTTGTGGCGGCAAGGAGTAGCATTGGGCCGAGGCCAGAGTAGAATGATGCCGTAAATTGCAATGGGGTAGTGGGGATATATTTTATCGCTGTACCCAATCCAATCATAAAAACAATCAGCAACCACCCGCGCAGCGGAAATGTTTGCCACAGAGTTGTTCTTTCGGGGAGTTCGGCTATTCGGGCGCAGTACTGTTTTACAATCCTTCGAAAGACAAAGAAAAAGAACACAACTACGCAGGCCGTTATACCTATCAGCCACCATTGCTTGTGTAGCGGCAACGCTCCGTATGCCATAATCCCTTTTGTTGTGATTATAGCCCCTGGAATACCCCATATCAAAGCAGCTATCAGGTATAAAAACTCTCTTTTTACCAACATCTTATTTGTACTTTGGTAATTCCTATTTACAAATATAGTAATTTTTTTTTGTAAATAACAGTAGGGTAATGATAAAATAACAACAGCCTAACCTATTGGTTAAGCTGTTGTTATTTTAGCGTTTATCGTTTACACAAATGGATACTTCACAACCTCAGCCTTCAAGAGGCGGTCGCGGATAACCACTGCCACAGTTGTACCTATTGCTGAGTACTCGGTCTTAACGTATCCCAATGCGATACCTACCTTCAACATAGGCGACATTGTACCCGATGTAACGTGGCCAATCTCTTCGCCATCGAGGTTTGCAAGCTTATAGCCGTGACGTGGGATACCTCTATCTATCATCTTCAAGCCTACCAACTTACGCTTTACGCCCTCAATCTTCTGCTGAGCCAAGAATTCGCGGTCGATGAAATCTTTACCCTCGGCAAACTTTGTAACCCAGCCCAAGCCAGCCTCCAATGGAGAGGTGGTGTCGTCGATATCGTTACCATAGAGTGCAAATCCCTTCTCCAAACGCAATGTGTCGCGTGCGCCCAAGCCGATGTTCTTCAAGCCGAACTCCTCGCCTGCCTTCCACATAGCCTCCCAAATGGTGTCGGCATCGGCGTTGTACATATAAATCTCGCAGCCGCCTGAGCCAGTGTAACCCGTAGCCGAGAGAATCACGTCGCAACCTGCCAATTTAGTCTGTTTGAATGTGTAATAAACCATATCCTCCACAGGCTCGTCGCACATCTTCTGAACGAGTTTCATTGCCAATGGACCCTGAATTGCAAGCTGGGCGATATTGTCGGAAGCATTCTCCAACTCCTTGCCAGGCTCCATTCCCATCTTTGCACCCTCGGCGCAGATATGAGCCCAATCCTTATCTGTATTGGCCGCATTTACGCAAAGCATATACTTTGTGTCGCTGAATTTGTAGATAAGAATATCGTCCACGATACCACCCTTACCGTTAGGCATAGTGGCGTATTGTACCTTGCCGTCAAAGAGTTTTGATACGTCGTTTGACGCAATGCGCTGCAAAAGGGCCAAGGCCTTTTCGCCCTTAATCCATATTTCGCCCATATGGCTTACGTCGAATACTCCGCACTTCTCGCGTACGGTTGCGTGCTCATCGTTGATGCCCGAAAACTCGATAGGCATATTGTAACCTGCAAACTCGGCCATCTTTGCGCCTGCTGCAATGTGGTACTTTGTGAAAGCTGTTGTCTTCATTTGATTTATAGTTTTTGTTTTGTTATTATTTTCTCGTCTTTTGCCTTTTCTTTTTATTTCATTCTGTCTTTCTCACTCGCTTTTTTTCTTGCTCACGGCCTTTCTCGTTCACGGCCTTTCTCGTTTGCGCCCTCTCGGCGTTTTTCTTATTATTTTTCGGCTCGTTTGATACCCAATCGGGGACAACGAGTGAAAGGCTTGTTGCGGTCGAATAAGTAACGATAAGTGGTGTGCATCTTGTGGCGTGTTGCGCACACGTAGGTCTGAATCATACGATTCATTACGGGGTTGAAGTCGCCAATCCACGCAAACTCAAACGATTTGTAATTGTTGCGGTCGGTGCGGATATATGTCTCATATATATATTGAATCATACCCGACTCCACGCCCTTGCCCTGAAATTCGGGAGTGATGGCAAATATGATACAGAATATACGGTCGCAACTCTTCTTAACCTTCAAATCCCACATCAATCGCAACTTGTTAATCAAATTGAAGTTGCCGTTGAATTTACCGATTATACGGTTGATATCGGGGACCATAATGAAGAATCCGATAGGCTCGTTGTTGAAATACGAGAAGAAGATGATGTTGGGGTCAACAATCGGACGCAAGGTCTTCATAATTCGCTGAGCCTCCTCCTTAGGCATTGGATTCACGCCCGTAAATAGCGACCACGCCTTGTTGTAGATTATGCGGAAATCTTCGGTAACATCTTCCAAGTTACGTCCTTTGATATTGGCAAAACTATAACCGGGGGTATTGCTTAGACGTTTTGCTCTTTCGTGAATAGATTGGTTGATATCGTCATCGTCAACTTTCCAAAGATAGGTATTCTGATTGAAATAGTTCTTGAAACCGTAGTTCTCGAACAACTCCTTATAGTAGGGTGGGTTGTAAGGGTTAGCGTAGAGTGGCTGGAACTCATATCCCTCCACAAGTACTCCCCACCACGAGTCGCGCGGGCCGAAGTTCACGGGGCCGTCCATAGCCTCCATACCACGACTTACGAGCCACATACGGGCTGCGTCGAAGAGCTGATTGGCCAACTCTTGGTCGTTGATAACCTCAAAGAAACCGCAACCTCCTGTTGGCTGCTCATATGAATAAGCGTGTTCGTTGTCGTAGAAGGCTGCAATACGACCTACCACCTCGCCTTCGTTGTTGTAGGCTACCCAACGAATAGCCTCGCCATCGGCAAATAATTTATTTTTAGCTGGGTCGAAAACGGCCTTGATGTCATCGTCCAATGGGCATACCCAATTGCGATTACCCTTGTACAAGCGTTTTGGAAGTTCAATAAATTCCTTCTCTAACGCCTTGTCGTTCACCTCTTTGAGGATATACTTGCTATTGCTCATACACTTAATTTGTTTATTTTTTTGAGGTCTTAACCCGAATGTGAGGCCAATACAAGGCCTTTGATGTCAAATAATCCTTTCAAAGTTACAAAAAAAAGCCGAAAAACTATTGCTGACAGCAAGTTTTTTGTTCGTATAGGCCTTTATATTGACAAATTATGAATAAATGAATCGGATTATCATAGCACCAATCTCGGGGGCAATAGGTTTTGTATGGTTATTGTATGACAAAGAGTAAAAATTAAAGTTATGAATAAAAACACCAAAAAGACTATGTTGCTGGCTTTGGCGATGTTGATTTTTGCGTTGACGGCGTATGCCGAGAGCCGCAAGCAGTTGAACACCACGACCGTTACGAATCTCGATTTACAAAAATTTATGGGCCGATGGTACGAGATAGCTCGCCTTGATAACAGATTTGAGCGGGGAATGACCGATGTTGTGGCCGAATACACATTGCTCAATGATGGCACTATCCGCATAGTCAATAGCGGTATGCGCGACGGAAAGTATCATCAGACCGTAGGGCGTGGAAAGGTCAGCTCGGAAGTAGGCCGATTGAGAGTCTCGTTTTTTATGTTTTTCTATTCTGATTATAATATTTTGGAGATGGCACAAGATGGACAGTGGGTGCTTGTCGGTGGTAATTCGCCAAAATATTTATGGATTCTCTCGCGCGAGAAGCAACTTCCGGCCGATGTGATTAATCATATCATAGGGTTGGCTCGCGGGCGAGGATACGATACGAATGCTTTGATTTTCAGCGCAGAGTGATGCCTGTAAATTATCAGTTTTGCAGCGAGTATGGTGTGTAATGCAGAATTTATTTGCCCCTTTTTATCTCGAAACGATATATGCGATTGGCTCTTGCATCTCGTGGGGTGTGGAACGAGATGTATAACTTCTTGCCTTTGTATGAGATGCCCTCTGGCTCGTATGGAATGTGATTAAGGTCGAAGCAGGCTACTTTGCGTGATGAAACTATATCTACGACGTGTAACTTGCGCTCACGCGAAGGCACTCCGTCGGGCAGGTAGGCGTAGCGACCCTTAATCATACTTCCTTGTGGAATTGCAACCTCGCCAAGCGGAATCGAAGCGATGGAGTCTTCGGCTTTGAGATGAACGTCGCCATTCTCATCGCTATCGCTTAGGCGTGGCAAGGGGAAGGCTTTAAGCATTCGCATTTTGCCGATTGTACAGTAGAGGTATATTCGGTCTTGCTCTCTATCTACCACCCAGTCGCTTGGGCCTGTGGTTTCGTCGCCGTCATAATGGATAGTCTGCACAAGTCGAGAGCCTTCCATCGAAACATCGTTCACATAGCAAGCTCTTTCACCTCGGCACTCGGTGACGTAGAGTAGCGGGAAGCGTGATTTGTGATTGTAGTATTCGTTACCAAACGAAGCGTTGTTACAATGCCCTGTGTTGCCAGCCATTATGAAAGTTGCGACAAACTTCTTGCGGCGCATATCCACAATCACACACTGACCTTTGTCGTGCATCAAAAATGCATAACGACTCCATATGGCCATACCTTGCGACGAGCCTACAACCTCTGTGTTTTCGGGTAGTAGCTCGGCAACGTTCATCACCTCATCGATTGACAGATGTAATTGTTGAGCCGATAGGCTGATGTGCGCCAGCGCAAGTAGGAGCGAGAGTAGGGCCGATTTTATCATAACATAGACTTAATAGCTCTCTCTATACCATCAACATCGTAACCGCACAAGGCATATAGCTGTGCAGGAGTACCGTGTTCGATAAACTTGTCATCAATGCCCAATGTCTCGACACGCACCGAGTAGCCGTTGTCGTTGAAAAATTTGACAATAGCCTCTCCCATACCTCCACGCAATACTCCATCTTCGACGGTTATCACTCGGCGGAACATCTTTCCAACCTCGTGTAGTAGCTCTTCATCTAACGGCTTTGCGAAACGCATATCGTAATGTGCGATAGATGCCTTTCCTGTGGCCTCGATTCGAGCGATAGCCTCGGCTGCAAAGTTGCCCACAGGACCTATTGTGAGGATTGCCAAATCGTTGCCGTTTTTAATCATACGACCACGGCCCGTAGGAATCTGCTGGAATGGCTCGCCCTCCCACTTCACTCCTACACCACAACCTCGTGGATAGCGGATTGCGTAAGGCAAAGGGGTCTCAATAGCAGAGTATAGCATATTACGCAACTCAGCCTCGTTCATTGGTGATGCCACAATCATATTGGGGATACACGAGAAGTAGGCCATATCGAATACCCCGTGATGCGTAGCTCCATCTTCACCCACTAAACCTCCTCTGTCGAGGCAGAATGTGACGGGTAGATTCTGCAATGCAACATCGTGAATCACATTGTCGTATGCGCGTTGCATAAAACTTGAATAGATATTACATACGGGGTGCATTCCTCCTGCGGCCAAACCGGCCGAGAAGGTTACTGCGTGTCCTTCGGCAATGCCCACATCGAAGCAACGCTCAGGAATCTCGCGCATCAGAATATTCATCGAACAACCCGACGGCATAGCAGGCGTGATACCCACTATCTTATCATTCTTGTGCGCCAATTCAACAAGTGTCTTGCCAAACACATCTTGATATCTCGCTGCTGAATTCTTCGATGGTATGCGCTCGCCTGTTTCGGGGTTGAAACGACCCGGAGCGTGCCATACCGACTGATTATCCTCAGCGGGGGTGTAACCCTTACCTTTGGTTGTGATAATGTGCAAGAGTTTTGGCTCGTTGATATCCTTCAATGCGGTAAGGATTCTTACAAGCTCTTCTATATTATGGCCGTCAATTTGGCCGAAGTATCTGAAATTAAGGCTCTCGAATAGGTTGCTATTCTGCAACAATCCCTGCTTTATGGCGTTTCCGACCTTCTGGCACATACGCAAGAATGGAGGGACGTGGCCAAATATTTTCCACAATCTTCGTTTGAAACTGTTGTAGTGCTTAGATGTAGAGACGTGAGCAAGGTAGCTTTTCAAAGCTCCCGTAGCTTGGTCGATAGCCATCTCATTGTCGTTGAGGATAACGAGCAGGTTGCCGTTTTTGCCACTCTTGTCACCTGCATTGTTAAGTCCCTCAAATGCCAATCCTCCCGTCATAGCTCCATCGCCGATAATAGCCACAACGTGGCTCTTCTCGCCACGCAACTCGGCAGCTTTGGCCAGACCGAAAGCGGCAGAAATGGAGGTTGATGAGTGCCCCGCACCAAATGAGTCATACTCACTCTCGGCTATTCGTGGGAATCCGCTTATGCCGCCCATCTTGCGATTTGATGGGAATAGGTCGCGACGCGAGGTGATAATCTTGTGAGCATAGGCTTGATGGCCTACGTCCCAAACGAGTTTGTCGTTGGGCGTATCATAGACATAATGGAGTGCTACGGTCAGCTCAATCACACCCAAACTCGAAGCTAAGTGTCCCGGATTTTTCGAGCACTCTTCGATGATGTATTGTCGCAATTCACGACAATAATCGGTGAGTTGCGACAACGTGAGTTGTTTCAAATCCTTTGGTGAGTTGACCTTGTATAGCAAGTCGTATTCTATGTGTTGCAATGACTCCATAGTGCAAAAATAGTTATTTTATATCGTACTTGCAAAAATCATATTTTGCATTATGCCACCGAGCAGGGTATCCCCAGCTCCTCGACACGCTTGGCAATGGCTTGAAGTTGTTCACGCTCAACCTTTTCCAAAGTTTTGCAGGGGGTATCTCTGTCGAGAGAATAGACCATCACCTGTCGGGGCGCAAGCTCTTCCACGATTTTGAGCCAAGCCGCAACCTCCTCTTCCGAAGTGTTGTCGATGTGATGAGAGTTATACTCTCCGCGCAGAAACATAGTCTGCAAAATAAAATCACCCTCAAATAGTTTCAGCAACTCCACCGTGCGCTGCACCGTATATCGTCCTGCGGGCTTATTCATAATTGCAACCGTAGAGTCGAAGGCCGAATCGAGTTTTAGGATATTGTTATCGACCCTTTTCAATGCTCTGCGTACATCTTCACGATGTATCTGTGTGGCGTTGCTCAGCACCGAAACCTTTGCCGAGGGGCAATACTCATCTCGCAAGGCGATTGTGAGGTCGATAATCTTCTCAAATTCGGGGTGCATCGTGGGCTCTCCGTTGCCTGCAAATGTAATTACGTCGGGAGGAGTCCCTTCGCTGACCATACTTTGCAGAGTCTTTTGCAATAGTTGCTTTACGTCGTCGGGCGAGTTGAATCGTCTTTTGCCGATATGCTCGTCGTTCCAGCCACATTCGCAATATATGCAGTCGAAGCTACATAGCTTTGAATCTACGGGCAATAGATTTACCCCCAACGATATGCCAAGTCGGCGTGAGCGGACGGGTCCGAAAATTATATCTTCATAAAGTGCTGTCATATTCTTGATTTTATTTTTCTTTGTCGTTACATCTTTGACCTTCGGAACTCTTTGGGTGTCATCTGCGTATGTCGCAAGAAATATTGCCCGAAGAACGAAGGATTGGGGAAGTTAAGTCTGACGGAAATCTCCTGCACCGACAATTGTGTTGTCGAGAGGAGTGCTTTGGCATTGAGTATCACCGAGCGAGTAATCCACTCGTTGGCATTTCGACCCGAAACTTGACGGGTGATAATGGTTAGGTACTTCGAGGTAATATCCAATTTATTGGCGTAGTACTGCACCTCTCGCGAGATGGTGATATCGGTAGCCAGTAGTGACATAAAACGCCTGAACAACATATCGGGACGAGAACAAGGCTCGCGTCGTACGGGTACGTCGTGGGCGTAGATTCCGGCTAACTCGTAACATAGTACAGTGAGCATATGGAAGTTAATCTGCTCGTGATAGGGGTGGTCGTTACGGTCATCTTTGCGGTGCATCATTTCGCACACCTGCATTATGTTGCTCAGTTGGCTTGGGCTGAGTGTTATGCAGGGATTTTCCCTTATCATAAGGTGTATGGATTCGGCTGCGGGGATATTCAGTTCGCGCAGGAAATCCATATTTATAGCGAGCGTGTAGCTGCGAAAATTCTCTTCACGATGAAACGCTTGAATGATTGTTCCGGGGAATGCTACGCAGATGGTATTTTTTCGCAGAAGGTATTTGTTCTCGTTGATAATCACATATCCCTCGCCGTCTAAGCATACGAAGATGCCACCACGACTAAGCACATACGGCATATTCTCAATGTCGATAATCTCGTCGTACTCACTGCTCGGAATGAATGTAAACAGATTGGTGGGCATTTTAATTATGTTTTATGCTACTACTTATTCAAGGTTGTTTCCAATACAAATATACGAATATTTCGCAACAATGAATATAAATAGTCCCTAAATCTCCCGCAAATCTTCGATTTTGTGGTGTAATAGAACATTTATTTTGGAGAGATGCGGCAAAAAAAAGACCGCCAACTTTCTCGGTTGGCAGTCTCAAATCTGTTTTGTGCTCCAATTATTTGTGCGGCTCAGTTACTTCAATTTGTAGCTGTAAATATGCATATCGTCGAGTGGCGATGTGGCATAGATGGTATTATCATCTGCAATGGCTATTTTCATTACTAAGTTATCGGGAACATAGGTCGCAACCAACTCGCCCGCCCAGTTCCAAACGTGAATCTCCAATCGAGCATCTTCCATCGACATATTTTCCATTTCGGCGGGGAATTTGCCCAAATATAGAGCGCAGATATAGTTGCTATTGGCCGCAGAGGCAAGGTAGTATTGGCACGAAGAGCTTGTCTTTACTTCGTTGCCGCTTATCTCGAATCGCTGCTCCTCCCAATTATCGAGCAGTGAGGTGGTTTCGGGATTGCCATTATTGTCGAAGATGCGCACCATAGGCAACTGACTATATACGGCGGCAAACTTTCCGTTTGACGGATTGATAACCAAATCATTCATAAAGACCGAGTTGCAGGCCTCCGAAGTTGGATTTTGAGCTACTAATTCTTTGGGGTAGCTTGATATGGGGCGCATCGAGCCACTCTTGCGGTTGTGCATATAAAACTCCACATCGTCCTCGTTGTTGATATACATCACCGCAGTTGAATCACTCACCATAAGCAGAGAATTTGCAATTGCGTGTTTCGATGGGAAAGTAGTGTGGTCATTCTTGCGGAGTCGGACAGAGCCTTCGCTCTGATAAAACTCCACTTGGCTATATGTGTTTGATTCAGTCACATTAAGACCTCGATAAGCGGGATTTGTACCGTTGGTATTGATAAAAACAAACTCCTGCGGGCCGCGACCTTTGTATCCTGCTGCACCAACAAATTTCATATTGGGCAAAGTGTATAACTCAAACAGCCCCTTTGGGTTTTTAGAGTTGAGATTGACCAAATAATTATCCACGACGAAGATATTATCGGAATAGAGCATCTGCGAATCGAGCTTTATTTTCTCGAACTTAATGGGCTCTGGCTCTCCCTTTGCAAATTGTGCATAATCAATCGACTTGCCACACGATGCGACGAGCATAATCAACGACAAAATAAAAAATCTTCTCATAACAGTTATTTGATTTTAAGGGTGTTTACGGTTCTTTTTGCTATTTCACGATTCTTATCTATGATTTTCGGGTCTTCATCTCTTCTATACAAGTAGCTAACTTGTATTGCACAATCTTCGGTGACAAAAATCCAATTTTCAAACATCATCGGCTCCAAAGCATCTGTGATTTCGTAGATGTAATGATATTTCAGATTCTCTACTGGTGTTTCGATGGGTTGCGGCTTCAATTTCTTGATGAATTCGCCAATACCTTTATCGATCTGCGATTTTTCGAAATAGCTAATCGAAATAGTTGCATGAATGCCATCGGGCGCAAATCGATCCCACTCGCGCGAAATCTGAAAAATATCACCATCGGCCCTTCTCGATGAACGCTCCCAATCTACGAGTTCACAGGTAAACCACTCATTATCAATTGTGGTAAATTTAGGCTTATCATTTGCCATACAAGTAATTAAGCATAGTGCAGAGCATATTGCAGATAATAAAAAAATCATACGATTTAATCTCATAGTGTTGTTGTTTTTATGTTGATTAATATTGGTTTTACAAAACTAATAAAACATTTTGTATTTGCAAAATATTTTTCGTATGTTTTTTATAAAAATAGTCCCATAAGTTCGATAAAAGACTTATGGGACTGTCTATGGGTTATAAGATATTTCGATGTCGTTTATTTTATGTTGAGAATCATCTTGTTCTCGAAGACTGTCTTTTGAGCGGCCTGCTGTATGTATTCAGCCTTTTCGGACAAGAAACCTGCTGTATAGGTGGTCTGATATGGCGAGCAGAAGATAGTGGTGTAGATAACATTCGCCGCCAAGTATGTGCCGAGAGTAGATGGGTGCGACAAATCCGATGTGTATAGCTGGTAATCGGGACGCTCCGCACGTACTCGCTGCCAAGCCATACCAACGGGAGCACAACGCGCATTGTTTTGGTAGGTCATCTCCAAATAACTTGTCTTTATGCGCTCCTGCATACCTTCGTAGGTGTAGGCAAGCGGATAGTTGTCGATTTTGTGGGTTGTGCCGTACTTGTGACCCCACGTCATATAGAATATGGTCTTGGCGTTGGGGGAGCCAATGTGAATGAGGCTATCGAGCGACTTTGCTGCGGGGTACGAATCGGCCATAACCACTTCGGTTGGCTTTGCGGGTGTGCTGCTCTGCTCTTGAAGCACCACGAAATCCCACTTTTGCGAGGTGAGCATATCGCGTAGCTTTTGGTTTTTCAGGTGGCCACTCAATTTCTCTCCGCCTTTGGTTACGCTCTTTACCGATAGCTTTTTCTTTTGGCTTTTGGCTATCTCGTAAACCATCTTTGGCAGGTCGTGATAGTAGGTGTAGCTGTTACCTATAAATAATAATCGGAGTGAATCCTGCTTTGTGTTTTGAGCCATCGTAAGGCAAGGAATCAACACCAGCAGTGTGAAAAGAATACGTTTCATAAGTGTTTGTAGTTAATGTTTACACAAATATAGTGATTTTTTCGGATAGTAGAGATTTATTTAGGTATATGCACAAGAAAAGGCGACCCGAAAGTCGCCTTTTCTATCTAGCTTTGAAATTGTATAACAAGAGCTATTTTGAAGCTGATCGCAGTCCGAAAAACCGCAGCATACTTGGCGTATGTGAGGATTTTGCGGGCAAGCCAGATGCCAAAATAGCCTTGTTTGACTATTTCAAAATGATTACTCAACTGTACCAGCCGAACCCAAAACATTCTCGCACTTGTACAAAAAGAAAAATCAATAAACCTCTGAGAAGCGTTAGCGACCAAAGCCCCTTCCTTTGTCAAAGGGAGGGGTTGGGGAGGGAATGTAAATATGGAGCGAAGCTTTTATATGCACAAGAAAAGGCGACCCGAAAGTCGCCTTTTGCTAATTGAATGAGTTTCTCAATCTGATTACTCAACTGTACCAGCTGAACCCAAAACATTCTCGCACTTGTGCATATAAAGCTTTTTGAGCTCATCGCGTGCGGGACCCAAATACTTACGAGGGTCGAACTCTGCTGGGTTGTCAACAAATACCTTGCGAACCATAGCGGTCATAGCAAGACGGCCGTCTGAGTCGATGTTGATCTTGCAAACTGCACTCTTAGCAGCCTTACGCAACTCCTCCTCAGGAATACCTACTGCGTCCTTCAATGCACCACCGTGAGTGTTGATAATCTTCACATACTCCTGTGGTACTGATGATGAACCGTGCAATACGATAGGGAAGCCAGGAATCTGCTTCTCGATCTCTGCCAAGATGTCGAAACGCAATGGGGGAGGAACCAAGATACCGTCCTCGTTGCGAGTACACTGCTCGGGCTTAAACTTGTTAGCACCGTGTGAAGTACCGATTGAGATAGCCAATGAGTCAACGCCAGTCTTCGATACGAAGTCGATAACCTCCTCAGGGCGAGTATAGTGAGCAACCTCAGAAGAAACCTCGTCCTCAACACCTGCCAATACGCCAAGCTCACCCTCAACTGTTACGTCGAACTGGTGTGCGTAGTCAACAACCTGCTTAGTAAGAGCAACGTTCTCGTCGTAAGGAAGGTGTGAACCGTCGATCATTACTGATGAGAAGCCCATATCGATACAGCTCTTGCACAACTCAAATGAGTTACCGTGGTCGAGGTGCAAAACGATAGGAATGTTCTTACCCAACTCCTTTGCATACTCCACAGCACCCTGAGCCATATAACGCAACAGAGTCTGGTTAGCGTACTTACGTGCGCCAGAAGATACCTGCAAAATAACGGGTGAAGAGCACTCTACGCAAGCAGAGATGATAGCCTGCATCTGCTCCATATTGTTGAAGTTAAACGCTGGAATAGCGTAACCACCCTCGATAGCCTTCTTGAACATCTCACGAGTGTTCACAAGACCCAAATCCTTGTAAGAAATCATAGTTTTTCTGTTTTATTATGAATTAGTGAATAAATCCAATTTGTGGCGAGCCTTTCACATTAAAGGCCCATATCGGGACAAAGATACAAAATAATTGAATAGTGAGAAAATTTTTTACACTCATTTACTATCCTAACCCGATAATATTCTACAATTTGTCGCAGCATAAGAATCTAAAATATTATTTTTTTTGCCTTGTTTGTGAGCTTGATAGCAAAAAAAACGACAACTCAGCAGTTGCCGAATTGTCGTTTCTTAATGTGTGTCAACCCATTATCTTACAGGCGAGATAATGAAGTTGAATGTGTAGTCCTGAAAGTTTACCATATACTGTGGCAATGGAACGTGTCCCCACGAGTTGATACAACCCAAGCCCTGCTGAACCAAATCGAAGCAGAGATGAGTCTTATTGTCGGCCTTCAAGTCGCCAGAGTGACGCTGTGGGCGACCAACCGATACGTCCATCTGCTCGATAGAGTAGGGTATAGCCGATGCCGAGAATGCATTTTCTGCAATGATGCGGATACCTGCACCTGCCGAGTTCTTAACCTCGTAGTAGCGCAAATCGCTGCGAGTACCCGACTCCTGTGGACGAACATACTTCTCGTTGTACTGCTCGGCAACACTCTGCTTGAAAATGCCGATGTCGGCACAGCTCTTGCGGTCAGAGTAGTTCTCAACCTCGCCGCGACCGTAGTACTCCAATGTGTTGTATGCAGCAGGCAACTCCACTCTCATACCATAGCGGAACATTCCCGATACATTTGCACCCTTTTCTGTGGTCATAGCTTGTGAAACCTTAATCTCGCCCTCGCCGTTGATTGTGTAGGTGATAACCATCTTAGCCTTTACGGTTGGCATTTCGTATGAAGCCTTCAATACGGCCAATCCGTTCTCGATGTTGTATTCCAACTTCTTGAAGCTCATCGTTGGGTTGCGCCAAGCGGCAAATCTATTGTGCAACTTCGCTCCGAGGTCATTCTCGGTTGGCGCACGCCAGAAGTTAGGACGAAGCATAGAGTGCTCCTCGATAATCGACATCTGGCCATATACAATCTTGTTGATGTAGCCCTCACGATCAAACGAGATAAGCCAATCATAACCCTCCACGTCGGTTGATTTCTCAAACTTTGTAATCTTGATAGGACGAGCCGACTCCTTCATTGCGAAAGCAGCCTTTGTGTTGTACTCGCGAATGGTGAGCTGCTGCTCGGCAACAGCGTAACCAATATCGAGCAAAGGCTCCTTGCTCTTCAATGTGTAGCTTACATTCAAGAGTACCTCCTTCGCGTTGGGGCAAATATCCTCCGAGGTGTAACCCAACGTGATTTGCTTCTTCTGCTGAGGAGCTACGTCGAGCGACTCAATGCGGCCAGCCTTTGTAACTACACCATCTTGCATCAATTCCCAAACCAAAGCGTAGTTTTCAAGTCCGATGAAGAAGTTTTCGTTATATACCTCAATCTTGCCAGCGGCCAAATCGACGGGCGATGTCCAGATTGACTGGTATTGACGACGTACCTCGTATGCCTGAGCTTGCGGAGTACGGTCCGAAGCGATGAATCCGTTGTTGTTGAATGAGTTGTCGGTAGCATCGTAGTTGTTGAAATCACCTCCATAATAGAACGATACCTTGCCGTCCTTCTCATATTGTGCCAATCCTTGGTCAACAAAATCCCAAATGAAACCACCCTGATAGTGAGGATATTTACGGATCATATCCCAATACTCCTTGAATCCACCGAGTGAGTTACCCATTGCGTGGGCGTACTCGCATTGGATAAGAGGCTTTTTGGGTGATTCGGTCACATACTTCTCGCACCAGTCGTATGTTGCGTACATCGGACACATAATATCCGAGAACTCGGTAAAGCGAGCCTGCTCATAGTGAATAGGACGTGATGGGTCTGCCTCGCGAATCCAACGGTAGCAAGCCTCGAAGTTGGGGCCCATACCTGCCTCATTACCCATACTCCAAATAATTACAGATGCGTGGTTCTTGTCGCGCTCAACCATACGCTCATTACGCTCCAAGTGAGCCTTCGCAAATAGAGGATTCTTCGCCAATGTGCGGTCTCCGTAACCCATACCGTGTGACTCCAAGTTTGCCTCGTCGATAACATACAATCCATATTCGTCGCAGAGGTCGTACCACTCAGGAGTGTCGGGGTAGTGGCAAGTACGCACTGCGTTGAGGTTGAACTGCTTCATAAGTTTGATATCCTCAATCATACGCTCGCGCGACATCACAAATCCCTTCAAGGGGTCAACCTCGTGGCGGTTTGCACCCTTGATAAGGATAGGCTGACCATTGACCAAAAGCTGTGCGTTCTTAATTTCCGAAGAGCGGAATCCTACTCGCTGAGAGTATGCCTCAGTGGTCTGTTTGCCATCGCTAACGGCTACGATAACCTTGTAGAGATTAGGCTCCTCAGCCGACCACTTTGCAGGATTCTCAACATCGAGTGAGAGCTGAGCCTTGCCCTTTACGGGTGTAGCCTTAGCCTCAGCTACTGTCTTACCCTGCTTGTCCACAAGTTTAACATCGGCCTGCTTGATGCCAGCCGTAAACTCCATATCGATATTGAGCTTTGCATTCTTGTACTGCTCGTCAAGTACGGGTGTAATCATCATATCGGCCATACGAGCTTTGGGGCGAGCCTCCAAATTCACATCACGCGAAATACCGCTCAATCGCCACAAATCCTGATCCTCCAAATATGAACCATCGCACCAGCGGAAAATCTGCATAGCGATAAGGTTCTTTCCAGGCTTTACAAATTTTGTAACGTCGAAAGAAGTGCCGAGGTGGCTATCCTCTGAGTATCCCACAAATTTGCCGTTTACCCAAACATAAACATTTGATACGGCAGCTCCAATGTTGAGCATAATGTCGCGACCTGTCCACTCGGCAGGAATCTCAACCTCACGACGGTATGAGCCGACGTGATTCTGCTCGATGGGAACATTGGGAGGGTCGTGGCGGAAATTGCCTCGCCAAGCGTAGCCTACGTTTACATATATGGGGTCACCATATCCGTTAAGTTCCCACATTGCAGGAACCTCCATATTATCCCACGCGGCATCGTTGTATGTGAGCGTGAAGAAATCGGTTGGACGCTGGTCGGCGTTCTCTACCCAATTGAAACGCCAAGTGCCGTTAAGCGATAGGCGGTAGGGATATGCGGCATCGCAATATTTGCCTGCGGCGGCCTCAGCCTTATCAAAAATCTTGAAAGTCGAGTGCATTGGTGCGCGGTTGATTTGGTTGACCTCCGCATCGTGCCACTCTGTAAAGGTTTGCGCCGAGAGCATCGAGCAGCCCATAAGCGCAATCGCAAATAGTGTTAGTCTTTTCATATATTGCTTCGTGTTAAATTATTTCTTGCTAAAATCAACCTTGATTACCACGGGGTAGTGGTCTGATGGGCAACGGTGGATATACTTCTGGAAACTAATCTCCTTAGGAGCAGCCTCACCCTTAATGCTCTGGGCTGGCATAGTATTCTCGGTCCAATAGCCATCAGTAAGCACTGCATAGTTTCTTACTATCACCTGTCGAGTCACAAAGATATGGTCGATGCGGCTCTTTGTGTAGAGGTTGGGGTTGAAGCTATTGAACGTACCATTTTGGATATATCGCTTCTCGGCCTTTTCGTATGAGTCGGCCAAAACACCCTGCGATACTATTGTCTTGTAGGCTTCGTTGTTCTGGTCAACGTTGAAGTCTCCCGATACCATTGCTGGCTCGTTGCCGCACATCTCGGTAATCTTGCGAGCTATGAGCTTCGCACCCTCTTTGCGGGCCTCTACGCCAATGTGGTCCATATGGAGGTTGAAGAACCAAAACTTCTTCTTTGTCACCTTGTCTTGCAGGTGGGCGTATGAACAGATGCGTGGCAGAGCAGCGTCCCAACCCTTGATTCCAACCTTTTCGGGTGTCTCCGAAATCCAAAATGTACCTTGATCGAGGAGCTTGAAACGCTCTGTCTTGTAGAATACGGGCGAAAACTCACCTTTATCCTTGCCATCGTCGCGACCCACGCCAACAAAGGAGTAACCCTCCAACTCTTTTAGCATATCGTCAATTTGGTTGCGCTTAACCTCTTGCGCACCAAATATATCCACATCATTCCACTCAATCTGGTCGCAGATAATAGGGCAACGTTGCGCCCAACCATTTCCACGTTTTGTATCTCCCGAATTGTCGTTACGGATATTGTAAGATGCAACAACCAAATCCTGAGCTGATGCCGAAATTGTGGCAAAGACAAGTGCCACGAGAATATATAGTCTTTTCATAATGGTTAATAATTTTAAGCAAACATTGGTTTAATAACTCCGAATAACAGATAAGCAACACCCAACGTAACGAGTATGTTGAATCCCTGTGCGGTAAGGAATGCCCACAACGGGCGACGATTCTCCTTTGAGAAGATGTCGGCAAAACGTGTCTCCAAACCTACGCATACGAAGGCTATGCTGAAAAGCGTATTTGTAAAGCCTTTGGTAATCTTGCCAATAGCCTTTGCATCGGCAGTCTCCATAAAGAAACTAAACACCAGCGAAGCCAATACAAAACCAACCACAAATTTTGGGAAACGGTCCCAAATAACGCCCATTGTGGGTTTCTCCTCACGCTGCTCGCCCTTATAGGTCCACATCAGAGAGATTATAAATGCCGCCACGCCGAGCAATACGTTTTGTGATGATTTCACGATGATAGCCGTTTGTGCCGCTGCCTCACCAAGCATCGTTCCCGATGCAGCCACCGCACCCGTAGTGTCGATTGTTCCTCCCAACCAAGCACCTGCAACCTCCTCGCTAAGTCCCATTACTTCTGCCAGCCACGGCATAATGTACATCATCGGGATAGCACAAACCAGCACGAGCGAGATGATATACGAGAGTTTCTTATTGTCACCTTTTATAACGCCACTTGTAGCGATAGCGGCCGAGACACCACAAATCGAAACCGAACTTGCAAGCATTGTTGACATCTCGCGATCCACACCGTAGCGGCGTGAAATGTAGAATGCGAAGTACCACACAGTAAATACCACGATAAGAGCCTGAGCCAAACCGAATACTCCCGATTTCAGCACCTCGCCGAACAAAATTGTAGAGCCCAAACATACGATTCCGATTTTGATGTAGAACTCGCTTTGTATTGCAGGCTTCAACCAATCGGGCGTGCCAAATACATTGCTTACGATAAGACCGAAAATCACCGAGAAGAATACCGATTCCAATCCCCACTCCTTGATAATCGGAATATTGGCCACTACCTGTGCCGCTAACGAGAGGATAAATATCACCGCCAGCGAGATAAATATACCTTTGAGTTTACGACCCAGTATAGCCTGACAGATATAAGTCAAACCTAAAATCGAGGCAAACATTATGAGTGCTTGTTGCCACGCACCCTCTGCCGCAAGGGTCTTTGGCATTTTGGGCATTATTTCGGGGAATAGTGTTGCCAAAAGCAGCACGATAGCTCCCGCATAAACAATCACCCAATCTTCATTTTTAAGTGTTGCGATTAGTCGTTTAATCATAGCAGAGAGATTGTTTATTTCTTATCCAACTGATTCAGCGCAAATGCGTATGCACCCACCGAAGTAGCGGCATTAGCCCCTATCTTCGAGAATGTAATTCCAATGCGCTTTTGTGGGTCGTAGCTCACCTCGCGCTCCGAGCCGTAAACTTTTATTGTGCGACTCTCACCTTTGGCAAATGCCTCAAACTCCGCTTCGTTGTCAAGGTCGTAAACTGCCATCTGCACTCTGTTGAGCGAACCTCCCTGCATAGTGTGAATCTTCGAGCGCATCTCTTTCAGCAGTGCAGGCTTGATGTATTTAGCAGCGGCTGAAAGACCTCCGCCTATCACAATCACTCCGTCAATCAGAGTTACAGCCGTAGCCATAGCGTCTCCGGCAACCTCACCCAACATTGCGAATGCCGTCTTTGCGGCCTCGACATCACCTGCTCTGCGACCCTCGGCAATCTCGAAAATATCTTTGGGTGTAAGAGTGATGTCCGTAGAGCCCGACTCCTCGGCATATACTCGCTTAACGGCACGAATTGAAACTCCCTCCTCGACCATCACACGGGGCATATGTTTGTGGCGCAAGCAGAATGTCTCCACACAAGAGTTGTCGCCAATGTGCAACTCGCCCTTCGATACAAATCCGAATCCGAATCCTGTGCCGAAAGTGAAGGCCAGCAAATTGTTGAAGTGCTTGTTGCTGCCGCTCTTTGCGAGTTTCTCGTTTAGTTCGGGTAATACACCTCCCAAAGCCTCACCGTATGCGTATAGGTCGGCATCGTTGTTGATATATACGGGGATTCCGAACTTATCCTCCAAGAATGGACCCAATGCCACTCCGTCGCGGAACGATGGGAAGTTTGGCAAGTATCCACCGATGATACCGTTTGGGTAGTCGGCAGGGCCGGGGAACGCGAAACTGATTGCAACGGGTTTCTCGTCGAGTTTGTCGATTATGCGGGTAAAACCCTCTACCATAGTCTCCAAGCAACGGTCGAGTTCATCGGCATTTGAAGGCAAGACTAATGGCTCTACGATAAATTTATTTCCCTTAATTGCTCCGAAGGCGAAATTTGTACCTCCTGCGTCAAGTGTTATGACGGTACGATTGTCATTGCTATACATAACAATATTGAAGTTTTATGCGGTTATAAATCATTTAATTGTACAAAGATAATATATTTATGCAAACTTTTGGCTTAAAATCATTAGTTTTGCAGTACGAAATATGGTATTTTAGCAATTAACATTAAAACTTTATAGCAAATGAAACCTTTTAGACTTTTGTTCGTAACTCTCTGCATCGCACTTATGACAGTGTCGTGCGCCGATTCCAATGTCGCTCGTGACGATAAGCGTGCTGCAAAGGTTGTAGCTGAAATTCGCAATCCCAAATCAAAAAATGTGCTTGTAGTCTGTCACCGAGGCGATTGGCGTAACTATCCCGAGAACTCTATCCCAGCCATCGAGTCGGTAATCAAGATGGGTGCCGACATTGTGGAGTTGGATATCGCCCTTACTGCCGATAGTGTGTTGGTATTGCAGCACGACCGCACCATCGACCGTTGCACAACGGGCAAAGGCCGCGTGAGCGATATCACCTACGATTCATTGCAGAAGTTCTATCTGAAAAATGCTCACGGAGCGCGCAACTCGCTCGACTTGAAAGTCCCTACTCTGCGTGAGGCGTTGGAGGTGTGCAAGGATCGCATTGTGGTAAATATCGATAAGGGTTACGATCACTACGCTTTGGTGTTGGCTATGGCCGAGGAGTTGGGTGTTACCGAGCAGATTCTTATCAAGGGCAGCAAGTCGCTTGCCGATGTTCGCGAGAAGATGTCGGCCAATAAGAACAATCTACTCTATATGCCGATTATCACCCCATCGAATGCCAAGAGCAATGCTCTGTTCGAGGAGTATGTGGCAGATTCAGAGCCACAGCTTGCCTACGAGGTGTGCTGGAACAAGATGACACCCGAGGTTGAGAAGTGTATGAAACGAATTGTTGAGGACGGCTCAAAGTTGTGGGTTAACTCATTGTGGAACTCGTTGTGCGGAGGTTTGAGTGACGATGTGGCCTACGAGACCTCAGCCGAGGAGGTGTATGGCAAGCTCGTTGATATGGGTGCAACGATGATTCAGACCGACCGCCCTGAGTTGTTACTTAATTATCTTCGTTCGCGCGGTCTCCACGATTAGAAATCGTCTAATGTGGGCTTTTTTGGCAGCCGTCAAGATAATTCAAATTTGGGTTAATACTCTATCTAACATCAAGTTAGATAGAGTATTTTATATATACGTCATTCCGCATTTCTTCATTGGTTAGGGTCGGAGAAGATGATTAGCAAGTATGAAGAAATGTAAGAATCAACCGCTTAATTACGGCCTTGCAAAGAACAGTCAAAAAACTCTCCCTCTAAGGCAAGAGGGAGTACCCGAAGGGGAGGGAGTGTGTCTTGCCGCAAGGTCACTATTTGCAAGGTGGTTTATTATAAGGTAGATTAATCCGCTTTGCGGCTTTTGGTTGCTACGGTTCGGCAAAGTGTGCAAGCACACTCTGCTCTCACCTTAATCGCAACCTTCTCTACATTTTTGTATGGTAGCTGATTGCATCACCGACCCTCTCCACTACAAAAATGTCAGAATGACGCAGTCTTACGACTGTTTTATGATTCCCTTGACACCCAATAATATAAAAATCCTTTGTCTAATTAGATATTAGACAAAGGATTAGCCAAT
>JAFTVW010000032.1 GCA_017465605.1 Alistipes sp. | reverse complement strand
GTACAAAATATATTTAAAATTGAGTTCATATACCCACAAAAAAAACTGTCGAAATAATCTCTCGACAGTCTGTTTAGGTCTCATTTTTGACCATTAAACAATTTTATCCCCTTTCGCAGGTCTCTTTTTGACCATTAAGCCCATCTTTCGTTGATAATTCCGATAAGGTATGATTGTTGGATTTATGAGCGTAAAACTTTATGCTATGACGGAAAAACAATATGAACAAAGTGAGTATTTGATAAGCCGTTGGTGGCTTTCGCTGATTATTGGACTGATATGTATATGTTTAGGATTTATAGTATTGGTGAATCCTGTAAGTAGTTATTACACTTTTGCCATTTGGATGGGACTGGCTATATTACTCTCGGGTGTAATGGGGCTTGTGCAGAGTTTTTCATCTAAAAATATTATCGTACGAAGAGGGTGGCAGATAGTATCTTCAATCTTGGATATTATAATAGGTGTACTTCTATTATCAAATATGTTCCTCTCCGCAATGATATTGCCACTATTACTTGGATTTTGGTTGCTATATCGAGGAGGCGCTATGCTTGTACAAGCCTATGACATGCGCAGTTACGGTAGGCGAGATAGTGGTTGGATGATATTTTACTCAATTATTCTCATTATTTTGGGTATTGCAATAATCTGGGCACCTTCGACATTTGGAGTAGAAACTGTAGTCTTATTTATAGCCATTGGATTTCTTACCTACGGAATATCAATAATATCGTTGGCTATTCGTCTTTGGAGAGTGCATCGTTACGCAAAAACTCAGATAGGCAATCATTAGCATATATGTGGATTGCATATAAAAGTAGTCACCTGGCGGCTTGTGTATTCAGGTAAAATCGCAGCAATTCAGACTTTTCTTTTATAAAAATAAGGGTCGCCCCAAAAAGGACTATCCTCTTTGGGAAAAGCACAGTACAAACATTTGTAACACTCGACACATCAACACAATACACAAATAAAAGTGAAACGATTTTGCACACAAAACTGGTTATCGCTTTTCTGAACAGAAGTTCAGGAATAAAACGAGGACAACCACACAATACCTATAATATCATCATAACCGATACCAAGCAGAGGCAACACCTCTGCTTTTTTTGTGTCGTTGTCCGAGCTTTCGGGCGGATATTCCTATGCTTGTAGTGGGTAACCGCAAAATAAATGAAAAATTTTTGCCCTTGTTCCAAACCTTCCCGGACAAAGGCTCCCTATACTTTCAATGAAGCGACCATAATCGCACAGATATAAACTTATGTTTAACCAATAAAACCAAAATCTATGGAAGTATTAACAATCGAACACAGTGCTTTTCAGCAGCTGATTAACAAAATTGATGCAATGGATGAGTACATCCGCAAAGTCAAATTAGAGCAGCAAAGTTCTCTCGACGATGATTGGGTAGATGGGCAGGCAGTATGCGAATATCTCTGCATCTGCGACAAAACCCTGCAACGCCTACGCAGTGCCGGCAAAATTACTTACAGCACCATCGGCAACAAGTACTACTACTAGATTGCTGAGATTAAGCGATGCCTGCGTGCTCACACAATCAAAAGTAGCGAGGAGATGCTGCAAAACCTAATCGCCCACAAACGAAATAGCAAAGCGAAGGCGAGTGCTAATGTTCAGTAAACCCAAGAGAGGTGGCTACAAGTAGAGGCCATCTCTCCTCGATTTTGTCAATTCAAAAATTATTCGTAAATTTGTCGTAAGCAACTGCAGTTCTGAAGTTTGTATGGCAAAAGTCGGACTCGAAAACGACACCCTGAACCCTCCCAAGTGTCCCCCGAATTGGGAGTATAGTATTGGGCAAAGGCAATTGCTTGATATACAGAGTGGGGAGCAGATGGACAGAGTCTCGTTTTCCGCTCCAAGAGTCCAAAACATAAAGGACAAAGTAACGAAAAACCTCTTTGAAACGTTGTTTCAGAGAGGTTTTCTTGTTTTTGGTCCGTAAGCCAAATCCCCCGAAAACACCCCTTTCCGCTGTACATAGTGTTACATACCGTTACAAATTAACCTGTTTTTGGTTTTATGTAACGGTTGCAATGAATCTATGTAACGGTTGGAGTGGTTGACAAACTTTCTGTCTGTGGTTTACCTATACTTTTCTTGTACGCCAAATGCGTCAAAAACGAAGTAAAACTCATTAAAAACCACTATCAGATGAAAAGTACATTTAGAATCCTATTCTATGCAAAGAGAGAGTTGCTCGATGAAGCAAAGATGGTCCCAATCTATGTTCGTGTAACAATCAACGGCAGCAAGGTGCGTTTCAGCCTTAAAATTCGTGTATCGGAGAAGATATGGGACGCCAAGAGTGGTCGTGCCGTTGGGCATAGCCAAGAGGCGTTGCAAGTCAATCGTTACCTCGATAGCGTGGTAACTCGTATCAATACCATATATTATCGCCTGTGCGAGCAGAGCGAGGCAGTAACAGCACAGATGGTGCGTGATGAGTTCCTCGGCGTAAAAGCCCCAACTGCAACGCTCCTTTCTGTCTTTGCCGAGTTTAATGATAGACAGGAGAATCTTATCGGCGTGGATATCACACAATCGACATTCAACAAATTCGACCTGACATATCGCAGGTTGGAGGAGTTTTTACGCACCAAACGCAACCGCACAGATATTCCAATCACGCTGGTTGATAGAAATTTCGTACTGGACTTCGAAGCTTATCTCAAAGTCGATTTTCGCCTGCAAGCCAACTCTGCCGAGAAGTTGATGCGTATATTTAAGCGTATTACAACGATGTGTTTCAAGAGCGGACTGATGGCAAGAGAACCTTTTTTGATGGTCGAAACGTTACCTTAATACTTGCCATAGGCTCATAGTCTTGATTTCTTGTTTGGATTATCCTCTGTCGGTTGTTTCTTATTTGGATTCTACATCAAACCACAACTTACACGCAGTAGTAACGATGCCGAACGACTCTCGGAGGGCTTCTATTACCGCCTTCTTTCGCTTGGTCATTCGTGCGTGCGTGATTTGTCCGATGTGTCCGCTTTTCTCGCCATTTGCTACTTTTTTCCGTCCAAGATGGCCTGCATCTGTCTTCTGTATTCTTCTTTGAATTTGCGAGTCGATACATGGTGTAATACACCATCCAATACGAACTCACCTTTTTCTTCGATAGCAATTTCTTTTCGCAATTCTTGAAGTTCAGCAGTTGTAAAATCCTCCAATACAAGACCTGCCTTTTCTAATTTTTTGTTAATTTTTGCCTCCATAGTTTATTCCTTTTTCATTGTATAACTCCAAACGTAGAATTTTGCCACATCTTTCATTGCTCGATGGTCAAGACTACCATCTAATTTCTTCTGCAATTTCAATGCTTCGTTATATTTTCCTTTGCCAATAAGTTCTCTTACTCGTTTCACATCTTCTCTTGCATACTTTGTCCTACTTTTTCTGTATGTTTTGTCTATATCGTATTTCTGCGCTTTTTCTCCCCAGTCCTTACCAACCTTCCTCATTGAAAAGGTATGAAATTCTGTTCTAACCCTTATCTCTTTTAGATTTTTTCTACTGCGTATTCAAGGTCTTTCGACGAGAAAGTTCGTTGTTTCTTATTTGGATTCTACATCAAACCACAACAACGAGGGAATTACTATATTTGCTCCGACGGTTGTTTCTTATTTGGATTCTACATCAAACCACAACTGCTGTTATGTTAAAATCTAAAAACGAAAAGTTGTTTCTTATTTGGATTCTACATCAAACCACAACACGCCGGTCGGAGAAATAAATAGAATGATGTTGTTTCTTATTTGGATTCTACATCAAACCACAACGAGACAAATATAGAAATTTTTTTATTTTTGTTGTTTCTTATTTGGATTCTACATCAAACCACAACAATATGGTACTTCTAAGTTCCGTCCTCATCGTTGTTTCTTATTTGGATTCTACATCAAACCACAACTATCGCCGTAGGAATAGCGATAAGCAAGGTGTTGTTTCTTATTTGGATTCTACATCAAACCACAACGGCGGTCGGTTTACTGTCTGATAATTCGCAAGTTACGCCGGTTGGGCGGCTTAAAAAATCGACTATTGTGCTCCGTCGAAGTAAGTTTGACGCATTTTTGTTGATGCAAATATACGAAAATAATTTCAAAGAACCAGCAAAGATGCATTTAGAACATCTCTAACTGCTGGGGAGTTGTCATCTTCGCTTGTTCTACTTTTCCCCAGAAATTTTGCATCTCTCCATACTGTTTGTCTGTAACACTTAAAATGCTTGTTAACCCCGAGGGAGGCATTGAGCGTTGAACTCGTTTTATATGAACATTCATACTCTCACGTGATGCGCAATGGCGAACATATACCGAGTACTGCATCATTGTAAAACCATCTTTCTCCAATGCTTTGCGAAATTGCGCAGCATTTCTGCGCTCCAACTTGGTAGTTGTGGGCAAATCGAAGAATACAAAGAGCCACATAATATGATAAGCATTTAAGCGAATTTCTGTCATAACCTATTCGAGTAGCGGATACGAAATCTTCTTTTGTGTGCCCCCGAAACACTTTGCCAACGAGGCGGAGGTTGTGGACAAGCCCACTCCCAAAGGTTTTGTAACCTTCCCGAAGGCGGTATCAACAAATAGTAGGTGTAGGAGTTTGGTTTTCACCTCTTTTGATAGGTCGTGCTCTCCGTTGATATATAGATGATAGACAATTTCATCTACATATGGGCGGTATGGCTCCATAATATCATCGGCAAGCGGAAAGGCGTTGTAGCGATTTCGGTGGAATATACCAAACGCCGGGAATAATCCGGAGCCCATTAAGGCTCGGGCAACAGCTGCCCGAAGTAGCGTATATCCATAGTTAAGCAGAAGGTTAGGTCCGGCCCCATCTCTGTGTCGAACAAAGTCTTTGCCGAATAGTTCTCCCCAATAAAGTCTTGCCGCAATACCTTCACGGTTGTCCGAGTCGCCACTCTTTACGTTTGAATAGAGCGGTTTTAGAATCGCCCCATCTTTGCCGAGTTTGTTGAGTAGGGATGCCTGATTACGTATTTTTGCCTCCACGACCTGCTTCCATAGCCCCTTTTTCAACGGTTCGCTTGCCTCTATCTGATTTCGGTATCGCTCACCTTGGGTGGTGTTTGAGTCGAGATTCATCAACATAGCATTGGGCATAAAGTTGTTGCCACAGATAATTACTGCAACATTATTGTCGGATAGAGCATTTAGAAGTGGTAGGGTAATGCTTGTCTGCTGATGTTCCAGCACAACAAATCCGATATCCTCAATTGGGATTGTGCGTTTCTCTTCGGGCATCTGCTTGGTGTTGATAACCATTTGGTTGTCCTTCAAACTCAAACAAAATGGCGTAGAGAAAAAGAGCGTGCGTTTCAACATAGTGAATTAGTGTTTGAATTTTATCTCTCCGGTAATGGTCAAATCAAAATCATATCCCTCGACAAGAGCGTTGAATTGAGTATGTTTTAGTCCTATCACAGGTCTATATTCCTCTCCTTGTTGGTATTCTCCGCCCTTTGCTTTGAGTTCACCGGCAGGGCGTGCTTCTTGATGGTGTTTAAGTGTTAATGTGCCATAGTGGTATATACCAGATACAATTTGTTCACTCATACCCGTAACCTTATACAACCTCTTTGTAAGTTCTGCCTTTGAACATTCATAGAGTTCACTTGCAGACTTCTCGTAGAATAGTACCATTGTGCCTGTCCGCAAAATGTATTTTAGCGGATAATCGTTGGCATCAGAGAATGGTACGATATCGCAGTTATTACTCTTGCCATTGTAGAATTTGGCTGCTTCTAAATTGTTTACTATTTGGAAGTTGCGTTTAGTTTTTCCCTTGCCGTCAATTCCCTCGTATATCGCAATGCAATGGTTCGAATCGTTTGCCACATAGTAATCGCATTTATGCTCAAATCGAGATTGGTCTCGATGTTTTTTGAGGTGGATAGGGTTAGTCACACTCGGTGTGAATATTCTTACCTTCTTAATATATACACCTTTTGCCTCATTGAAACATATCGGTTTCGATACAGCCTCCTTGAAGCCCTCCTTTGCAATGGCCGCCTTGACACACTCACGCACGGCATCATCCACAATCTTATCAACATCGGACTGTTGTAAAGAGTCGAGCGATTTACGCACCACATACTTGACCTCATCATTGTGCTTAATCGCCCCGTAGAAGGTCTGCATATGCAATGCTCCTCGTGCAGTATCTCCCTGCATATAGATTGGTTCGCCTTGTTTGTTGTATTGTATCTTGCCACGCACACGCAACTTTTTGCGGCTGTGTTTATGCATATTGTTTGGAGTATGGTGCGAAATGAGAAGCTCGTTGGCAATCGCCTTAACATCCTCTGTGAAGGTCGCCCAGGGTTTTGGTAGTCGTGTGCGGTCGGAGAGCCCCCAACGTGAACGCTCGACATTTGAGATATAGTGCGCCCAGGCTTGATACTCTTTACTGCCAATGCAAGCTATAACTATTGCATCAATGCAGTGGTGAACATGGTTGGCTCGGGATTTCTTCTCGTCAGACTCTTGAAGCCCCCAAGCCTTGCGGAAATCGGAGGTGGTGGAGCCTTTTACCATATAGATTCGTCGGAATACGGTTTGAAGATAGAGCCTTGCGTAGCGACCAATGATTCCTACATCCACACCCTGTCTATTCTCGAAGTCCTCCGGCACCTCGGTCATGGTAAAACGGCCCAATTTGCCCTCCCAATAGCGCAACTGCATAGTCAGGCGGTGGCGTTTCTGTATCATCGCATCTTTAATCTCTTTGGTTGAGAATGTCCCCTTTGTGCGTTCGATTTGCTTGTGGAGGTCGGCTATCTTCTCGTTCCAGCCCAGTTGCTCAATACGAGCCAAAATCTCCTTGCTATTGCTCAACTCGGACGGCAATTTTGCTCGTTTGATGTCCCGATTGAAACTGCATTCGCAGAGCGTCTTGTTCTCCTGCGAATTGTCCCCGCCACGGGAGCGAGGCACTGTGTGTTCTATGTCATATTGTGGCGATGATCCAACAAAGTCGCAAATTCCGATTCTGTTGCCGGTGTAGAGGCAGATGTGATTCTGCTCTTCCCAAAGCTGGTATTTAAGTATATCCTCCTTGGTTGGTTCAATGCTGATGCCACACTGTTCGAAATAGAGTTTGCGAATCGAATCAGCATATTTTTGATGCTCTTTCTCGTTGTCACGTTGCACCTGCTCAATCGCTCGTCGCTTATTGGCGTTGTTCAATCCACGAGAGAATTCTATGTTTATCTTGGTGTCTTGATCTATTTTCCCATCGCATAATAGCTTGTTTATCAGTGCTCGCAGACGGAATAATGCCCGCATTGCCATAGGGTTGCGAACGGCATTTGTGCGTGGAGAACCAAGTTGCAAGATGCCCAGCTTGTTCGGTGTAGCTTCTTGATATGTCTCAATCATTGAGGGGTGATATAGTTTGCGTTCGTCAAATTGGTTGGTTGCAAGGCCGCAATCCAACAAGCAGTCAAAAATAGCCCTCTCTTTTGTGTATCCGCCCTTTGGGATAAAGTCGGCGATGGTTTGTGCCACCTGCTCAATAATGTAGCTTCGGTACTCCTCGTTCTGCCAAATCTCATTTGCGACAACATCTTTGAGATTAGCAAGGAAAACGGCCTCATCGTAGCGGAAGCCACTTCGTAGATGTGGCAGAATCTTGTTGATGGCGCACAACGACAGTGAAGCATAGTCATTCGGGAGTTTAATTTTGGCGAAGGCTTTTGCATTCTCCTCCGAGAGTTGCAGATTCTGCTCTGCCCATGCACGCAGTTTGTCTTCGTCATCAAACGAATATAGGGAATGCCAAACATCGTTTACAATCTGCTCCTCGCTTTTGCCTGTGCTTTTTGTGTATAAGGAGCATATTGCTGACACCCAATCCTCTCCCAGACAACCTTTCAATTGGGCTGTAACGGGGCAGCCCGAAACAGAGTGGGACATGCGAAAATTGAATTTATAAGGTGCTTCGCAGCGCTCCTCACGATAGGCGTACATGCCCCTCTTCTTGCCGGCGAGGAGTTTTGCAATGTCCTCAAAGTCAAACTGGGCCTTGCTCTTGCGATAAAATAGAGGCAAGATTGCCTCAACCTCCGACTGTGACAACGCCCGATAGTCGGTGTCGTATGGCCCACAAACTCTAATATTGTTGATAAATGCCCACATCCTAAATTCCTCGAAGCGAGGGTGCGAGATAGAACAACGAGGTTTCCCTTTCTCGAAGGTACAACCTCCGACCAGTCCCTTCTGCGATTTTAGCGGACGTTGGAAAAATATGGCCCTATATAGTGCTCTGCGCAACTTGTTGTCGAGTTGTTGTTTGTCACATATGGCTTCAAACTCCTTCACGAAGTGCTCTTTGCGGGAGGTATAATGTTTGCGGATGGGCTCGCCCTCGCAGTACAGTTTATAAAAGTATTCGCCTATATAGGTGCAACCGTACTCTCCCATTGCAATATTGATAGCATTGATGCCATCATTGACTGCCCCTTGGCTTTTCTCGTCGGTTTGCTCTTTGCGGTTGCTAAGGAACCCTCTACGTTGTGATAGGTGATAGAATGCACGACCCAATAGGTGACGATTGGATTGCTTCGATAAGTCTAATTTTGTGGTTAATGCCGTGTGGCGGTCATGGTAGGGGTTCTTTCCGGAGTTGTCATCGGTGCGTTGCCATAGTAAGAACTCCTCGTTCAATGGATATATCTTTTGATATCTCCATTGATTAAGGTCCTCGCTCGTGAGGTCGGGGCACATATCGTAGGCGATTAGAACCTTTAATAGCTCTATTTTGCGTAGGCGTCGTCGCATATAGTGGCGACGTAGTGCTCGGGCATCGGTACGTATTTTTACCATTGGCTCCTCGCCCGACTTGGTGCGATTGACACCCTCTTGAAAAATGTCAACCCCCTTGTCCAAAAGTGTAATATTGTCTTCTGTTCTCTCCGTAATAGCCCAACCTATGGAGCTGGTGCCAAGGTCTAATCCTAAAACTTTTGCCATAAAGCCACCTGATTGTTGATTGTTTTTGTAAAAGTAATTAAAAAAGTTGGATTTCCCGCCCAAAAGAGTTACTTTTGTGGTGTAAGAGTTCTACATCTTACCACAATAAGGCTATATGCCGAAGGTCTTTGTACCTACGCCCCCGCCTCGGTGGGGGCATTTTCTTTGTTTTATCAAACCTCCTGACGAAGGAGCTCTTCGTGCTCTTTATGCCGTAATATCAAGAGGTAGTGTTTCCTTATTTGTCTTTTGTGGTAGTCTCCTCTAATAGCAAACTGTCAAAGCCGATTTGCGGTATTAAGGTTGGCTATTAATGGTTGAAATTTTGTACAAAAGAGTGTTTTTTTGTGAGATGGCAATAATTGTGCATCTATTTTACATTTCGGAGTTGTAATTTTCGCTAACTTTGTAATATGGAAGGACCGAAAGTTATAGTGCGGCAGGCGAGGCGTGAGGATGCGGCGGCGATTGCCGGGGCGGTAGCGATGGCGATTGGCGACGAGGCGACGTTGCGCAACTACTGCGGCGATGATTACCTCGCCGTGCTGACCGAGGTGGCACGACAAGAAAGTACCCAATATAGCTGGCGGTATGCACTTGTGGCGGAGGTTGAGGGCATTACAGCGGGCGCAATAGTCGGCTATGACGGTGCGCTATTGGGCAAGTTGCGGGAGGGTACTTATGCCGTGATTCGGGAGCAAATCGGGCGCACTCCGACCATCCCCGACGAGACCGAGGCGGGCGAATTTTATCTCGATTCCGTGGGTGTTTGGCCCGAATTTAGAGGGCTTGGCGTAGGACGAGCGTTGCTTGATGCGCTGGCAGAAAAGGCCTTTGCCGAGGGGCACGAGCGAGTGGGTTTGATAGTCGATTTTGACAATCCGCAGGCCGAGAAATTGTATGCCTCGCTCGGCTTTGAGCGTGTCGGCACAAAGCTCTTCTTCGGGCACAAAATGTGGCATTTGCAGAAGGCGAGGGCGGTGTAACAAACTGAGAAACAGACTAAAACAAAATAACTATGCGTAAGAATTTTGGATCAAAGAGTTGGCTTTATCCTATGCCGGTGCTGATTGTGGCGGCGTATGATGAGGCGGGAGTACCCAATGCGATGAATGCTGCGTGGGGAGGGATGTTCACCGATGAACATATCGGCATCTGCATCTCGGAGGGGCATAAGACCACGAAAAATATCCTCGCCACGAAGGCCTTCACGGTGAGTATGGCGACCGTCGAGCAGATTGCAGTGTGTGACTATGTGGGCATTGTTTCGGGCAACAAGGAGCCTGATAAGTTTGCCAAAGCAGGCTTCACTGCCGAGTGCTCGGAGGTGGTCAATGCGCCACTTATCAAGGAGTTGCCGATGGCGTTGGAGTGCGAGTTGGTGTCATACGACAGGGAGAGCAACCACCTCGTGGGGCGCATCGTCAATGTGAGTGCCGACGAGCGAATCCTGACCGATGGCAAGATTGATTACCGCAAGTTGCACCCGATAACCTACGACCCGATTGGCCATCACTACATCGAGCTGGGAGCGAAGGTCGGCGATGCATTTGCCGACGGCAAGAGGTTGAAATAACCGAACACCAACGCAGGAGGGGATGATTTTGCCGAGATTCGGGTATCTATGTGCATAGCGGCAGTTGTGCATATTGCAAAAAAGAGAAAAAGTCGAAACTTTTTCTCTTTTTTTTGTTGCTTGTGTAAATCCAGATGTCGAGAGGTTGTGGACTTTTACGACCTTGCCAAAAACGCTTGCGCCTCCCTTAATGCCCTTTAATCGCCTTTAACAGCCTTTACCGTTGCGCAAAAGGAGGCGCACAAGTTTAATGGCTATTAAGGGAGTTAAGGGCTATTAAGGGTTGTTAATGTTGCGCCGAGAGGTTGCGGATTCTTACGACCTATCCACAAATCGCTTGCGTTTCCCTTAATTACCTTTAATCTCCTTTAACAACCTTTGCCGTTGCGCTTGACCTTACCTGACCTTACTCGACTTTACTTGACCTTACGTTGCGCAAAAGTGTCATTCAATGCCATTGTTTGCACCTCCTCTAACAACCGATGGTTGGTGCAAAAAGAAGGCGCAGACTTTTTCAAGTTGCGCCTTCGAATATTAGGGTTGGGATAGACTATTTCATCGCCTGCTGCACAGCAACGGCAACAGCAACGGTAGCACCAACCATCGGGTTGTTACCCATACCGAGGAAGCCCATCATCTCCACGTGTGCAGGAACTGACGACGAACCTGCGAACTGTGCGTCAGAGTGCATACGGCCGAGGGTATCGGTCATACCGTAAGATGCAGGACCTGCGCCCATATTATCCGGGTGCAGAGTACGGCCCGTACCACCACCGGATGCTACCGAGAAGTACTTCTTACCTGCGAGTACACGCTCCTTCTTGTAAGTACCTGCAACAGGGTGCTGGAAGCGGGTAGGGTTTGTAGAGTTACCGGTAATCGACACATCTACATCCTCCTTCCACATCACAGCCACGCCCTCACGAACGTCATCTACGCCATAGCAGCGCACCTTCGAGCGAAGGCCGTCCGAGTATGCAATCTCCTCAACCACTGCCACCTCGCCGGTGTAGTAGTCGAACTGGGTCTGTACGTATGTGAAGCCGTTGATGCGGGAGATAATCTTCGCAGCATCCTTGCCCAGACCGTTAAGGATTACACGGAGAGGGTTTACACGTACCTTGTTTGCCATCTCGGCAATCTTGATAGCGCCCTCGGCAGCAGCGAAAGACTCGTGACCTGCCAAGAATGCGAAGCACTGAGTCTCCTCACGGAGCAGACGTGCTGCGAGGTTACCGTGGCCGATACCTACCTTACGGTCGTCAGCCACCGAGCCTGCGATGCAGAATGCCTGCAAGCCTTCGCCGATAGCCTCTGCGGCATCAGCAGCCGAAGTGCAGCCCTTCTTAATTGCGATGGCGGCACCTACTACGTAAGCCCACTTTGCGTTCTCGAAGCAGATAGGCTGAGTCTCCTCGCACATCTTGTAAGGGTCGATACCCTTTGCGTCGCAGATAGCCTTTGCCTCGTCAAGACCGTTAATACCATATTGTGCAAGCACAGCGTTAATCTTATCAATTCTGCGCTCATAGCTCTCAAACAATGCCATAATTTTTTCTCTATTTAAGGGTTAAACAATATGGTTTACTCGTGACGTGGGTCGATATACTTCACAGCATCCTTGAAGCGGCCGTAAGAACCCTTCGCCTTCTCCAAAGCCTCAACAGGCTCGATGCCCTTCTTTACGAAGTCCATAAACTTGCCGAGGTGTACGAACTCGTAACCTATAACCTCGTCGTTCTGGTCGAGGCCCATACGAGTACAGTAGCCCTCTGCCATTTCGAGGTAGCGGGTACCCTTTGCCAGCGTACCGAACATAGTACCTACCTGCGAGCGAAGACCCTTGCCGAGGTCCTCCAACGATGCACCGATAACCAGACCGCCCTCCGAGAATGCCGACTGAGTACGACCGTACACAATCTGCTTGAAGAGCTCACGCATAGCGGTGTTGATAGCGTCGCAAACGAGGTCGGTGTTCAGAGCCTCCAAGATGGTCTTGCCCGGAAGAATCTCCGATGCCATAGCTGCCGAGTGAGTCATACCCGAGCAACCGATAGTCTCAACGAGAGCCTCCTGAATGATACCGTCCTTTACGTTTAGGGTCAGCTTACAAGCACCCTGCTGTGGTGCACACCAACCGATACCGTGAGTCAGACCCGAAATGTCCTTAATCTCCTTGGCACGAACCCACTTGCCCTCCTCCGGAATTGGAGCAGACTCGTGATTTGCACCCTTCTTTACGCAGCACATCTGCTGCACTTCGTGTGAATAAATCATAAGTTTGACTTGTTAGTTAAAATATAGTTTGTAAAATTTGTTTGCGTAGTATTCCTAATCTAAATACATAATCAACGCAAAAATAATAAAAAAATCAAAACTATAAACGCAAAGGCGCAAAATTATTGTGATTATTCCTCTCGGTGTGCAATAATAGTCCCAAAAAGCGGGGCGATGGGTGTGGCGAAAATGTAGGCCGATGGACGGAAGATACGGGTCGGCGGTGGCGGGCGAGGGCGACGGATAGATAATTTTTATCGACTTTTCTTGCATTTTTAGCATAAAGATTATACCTTTGTATCGGGTGCAGATATGATTTGGTTATGAGAATGCTTCTTTTCGCACATACGTCGCATACGCACTCCCTTTGCGGCGGTATCACTATACCGACGGAGGGCGACATCGCCTGCGCTCGTGCCTGATGGCGGGCCGGGCGAGAACTTTTACCCTGTTTGCATATTATCGATACTTATCACACACTAACTCGCTACCTCCGTGTGGCATAAATTATCGCAGTTATGAAGAGATGGCTTAATGGTCAAAAAAGAGACCTGCGAAAGGGGGTAAAATGTTGAGATATAGTATATTTGCAGTATTTATAATTATTATGGACAAAAAGGTGCTCTCGTTGCGGGAGTTCTAATGTGGTCCGTAAGGGCATTTGGCGG
>JAFTVW010000031.1 GCA_017465605.1 Alistipes sp. | reverse complement strand
TACCGATTATTGACACCTCAAAACAGGCTCAAATCAATAAAATCGTTAAATCTTCACCCTTTAGAATGCACCCTTAAAGGTCTATGACATATTTCTGACTTATTACGCACAAAATATTGAGTAATAACTGGTTGCAAATACTATAATTGTTCAAGTCTAACAAATATTTCTATCCCTGAAGGAGTGGTTTCTATTTTAGGTTACGCATTTTCTGGTTGTACTAATCTAACAAAAGTTGCAATCCCTGCGAGTTTGCTATCAATTAGTAGAGGAGCTTTTATGCATTGTGCAAACATTGACGATGTGTGTATTACAGATTTAAATAGATGGCTTAATATTGATTTTAGCGATGCTGATACTAATCCTCTTCAATATGGAGCTAACCTTTGGTTAAATAACAATTTGGTTACCAATTGTTCTTTCCAAGAAGGCATAACCGCGATAGGAGCTCAATTAAGAGGTTGTACAAGTATCACTAGCATCACAATTCCTAATGGAGTAACATTAATTGACAATGCGTCTTTTAGGGGTTGTGTAAATTTAAAAGATATTACTATCTCAGATAGTGTAGAGGAAATTGGAGCAAATGTATTCTACGGTTGTGAAAAATTAGAGACCATTACTATTCCAGCTAGTGTAAAATCAATTGGAAATTATGCATTTCAAAATTGCATAACATTAACAACTGCATATTGCAAAAATCCTATACCACCCACAGCAAACTCTGGTTATAACAAATTATTTGAAAGTTGTACATTACTAGATAAAATATATGTTCCATTAGCATCTGTTGATGCTTATAAAGCAGCTGACGGGTGGAATATATACGCTGATAAAATTGTAGGATACGATTTCAATAACAATTAACCCCAAACAATTATGGAAACTGCAAACGCAATGATAAAGGAACCCGCATTAGAGAATAAAACTTATGAGTTTATAGGTCGATTAGCTTTGGTGCTATTTAGTCAAAATATTAAAATGAGTTATACCTCGTTGATTCAAGTTCTCATTGACAACGGCATGGCTACTTATGGGAATGAACGAGGTATGGCAAGAGGTATTGCGGCTGCGTATCACCATTGGGAAAAAGTAGAACAGAATGCTAAAATTACAACCACTTGTGGCGCAATTGCTAACACTTTTGTTAATAAAGATGGATATCCCTCTTGGTGGGACTATTAGTTGAGAACCTAAAACAGGCGTATGAGTGGATTTTCCATTACATACGCCTGTTTTAATTTTATGGTACCGGATCATATCCACTCCCACCCCACGGGTGACAACGCGCAAGTCGTCTTACGGTTAGCCACAAACCCTTCAAGGGGCCATATTTGCGGAATGCCTCCAAAGAATACTGCGAACAAGTGGGCGTGAATCGGCACGATGGCGGAGTGAATGGCGATATGCAATATTGGTAGAACTTAACCAACAATATAAACGGCCACGCCAGCACCCGCTTACAAACGCGAGCCAATCTGCTCCAAAATTCGCTGCATCGCATAAGATATTGTTTTATAGGAGTGAATCTCCTTGGTCGAATATACCAACGCAACATCGACAATCTGTCCCGACTTCTCGATCTTCTGCTTGAACTCTTCGCGCGAGAGTCGATATGCTTCACGCGCACGACGTTTCAAAAGATTGCGTTTGTTTGCTCGCTTATGAAACTTCTTGGGCACCGAGAACATCACCTCGATTCGCCCCTTATCTATTAATGCATTCTCCTTATCTGCCTCCGCCTTGTCTAACTTCGTAACCAAAAAAGTATAGCGAAACGGATAGACAAACCCTCCCTTGCCCTCAGAAAAGACCCGACGGATTGTTGTAAACGAGCGAAGTCGCTCATTACGAGGGAGTGAATAATCGGGCATAATATGGGTTGGTTATATTACGATTACTATTTCTTCTCTGTTGAGCTATGGCGAGTGCGACCCTTCTTGGCCAATTTGCTCTGCTGCGTGCGGATAAACTCCTCCTTTGCCTCGTCGTTATGCAACTCCACAACAGCTACCTGCTCACCACTCTTAACCTTCGAGATGTAGAGGTCAATAGCCTTTGCCATAGAGGGAGCAGCAGGCGATGGAGCAGCAGCTTTAACCTGCATTCCTGCATCAAGAGCAGCACGCAAAGTTGCCTCGCCAAAGGTTGCCACAACGGGCAACTCCTCAATCTTGAAATTCTCAACCACGCTCTTCACGTCAGATGGCGAATAGAGAGCCATCACATCGTAATTGGCAGGAGCTACGCCCTCCATATCAGCCGATACGGTAAGTGCCAAAATCACAGGGTCGAAATTGATTTTCAACTTAGCCAACGTCTCTGGCAACTCAGGCTTATGTGGCTCGCTGAGAGCCAACAACAGACGCTCGCTCTTGTGCTTGATGATAAGTTCCAAAAGATTGGTGAACGTACCGTCAGCAAAAGATATCTTACGCTTACGATAGACAATATATTTCTGCAAATAGAGTGCAACAGCCTCTGTATTACAGATATATTTCATTGTTTCGGGAACCGTAATACGGGCCTCCTCGCAAATCTTAAAGAAACTATCAACAGTTGTTCGCGATGTGAAAATCACTGCCGTATGGTCGAGTATCTCGATTCTCTGTGCTCGGAACTCTTTCAACGTAACGCCAACCACACGAATCAACGGTTTATAGTCGATTTCAAGACCGTGCTTGGTTGACAACTCATAAAAGGGCGACTTTTCAATTACCGCAGGACGGGGCTGCGATATCAAAATTTTATTTACCATTACTACTAATTTACTCTCAAAAGCGAACTACCAACTGCCATAAAAGTGTGAGCGGTAGAATTTCGACGGTGCAAAGGTACAAAATCCAATGCAAAATTGAAATTTTTTTATAATTAAAGAATTGTAAACTTTCACGCAAATAGAACATTAGCGACAAAATAGATGCCACCAACCCCAAACCACTCCATACTCCATACGACTCCTCGCCACCCATCTGCGAGATAAGCAAAACGGGAGCAGCCACTACGGTAAAGAAAACGAAATATGTGAGGCGCAGGCGCATTAAGGCAAATACCTCTGGTAATGAACGCGTTACAACTCCCACAATTAGCAATTCTACATATTGGAATATGATAATACCGACAAACAACGAGATTGCTATCAGTGGCACCGACATCATCACATCGCGAGTCAATCCCACTCGCATAGCTTGCTCACCTACAACGCATAACATCGCCAACACTCCGACGAATGCCACACCGAGCAGGAATAATTTTCCCAAGAATCCGTAAAAAATCTCACTCGTTCTGCGCTCACCTACCCTATCGGCTGAAATCACACTACGACTAAACACCGACGAGAAGAGGGCCACAACATCTTCGTAATACCTATATATACAAAACATATAGCCTATCAGCACTCCAAACACAAACAAGTTGAGCAAAACATCAACCCAGAACATTCCTTCGCTGCCTGTTGCCAACGAAACACCCTGCAACAACTGTTCGGTCATTGAACTCTCCGTAGAAACAACCGCCACACTATCGGCCAAAGGAGAAAGTTCCACCGAAGGAATTGTATCCGTCAACAGACTCACATTATCGGCAAGCGACGAGGATTGCCCCATAACCGACTCCACGTCGGCATCTTGATACATCTCACGACTACGACGCCAACCATCAACGATTCTATCGAATGTGGTATCGTCGGCCACTCGCTGCACAGACTCCACGCCAAGCGAATCGGCCGAGCGTAACTCCCCCGTCCAGGGCTCTACCAAACGACGCAAAGCCCTCTCCGACAAGGTGTCGAGCCCTGTCAAACGCAAAGAATCAGCGGAGTTAATCATTGTTCAAAGATTCGTTTAAGAGTTATACGGAAGGTAGTACCGTGCCCGACCTCACTACGAGCGACAAATATTTTTCCATGATGATAATCCTCAACAATACGGCGCGAAAGCGACAAGCCCAAGCCCCAACCACGAGTTTTGGTGGTATATCCGGGCTCAAAGATACGTTTCCAATTACCTTTGGCGATACCTTTACCCGTATCCGACACATCGATAATCACCAACTTGTCGTTCGACGACACATTCACGTCCAACTCGCCGTGCCCCTGCATTGCATCGAGGGCATTCTTCATCAGATTCTCGACCACCCACTCAAAAAGAGCCACATTAAGATTGGCCTTGACGGGAGCCATCGCCAAACCGTTATACGACAAGGTGACATTGCGAGGTATTCGCTTTCTGAAATACATAACCGACTCGCCCACCACTTCGTTTACATTATTGGGTGTAAGATGGGTTTCGGAGCCAATCTTCGAAAAACGGTCAACAATCTTCATCAGATGGACCAAATCCTTATTCATCTCATCTACCGCAGTCGCATCAACCTCTTGCGAGCGCAGATACTCAACCCAGCCCAAAAGTGACGATATGGGCGTACCCAGCTGATGCGCAGTCTCTTTGGCAAGACCTATCCACACTCGATTCTGCTCGTCCTGTTTGGTTGACTGCAAAGCAATATAGGTGAAGATGATAAAAATAAAGATAATAAGCCACTGCACATAAGGGAAGTAATAAAGCGCACGCAAAAGTTGCGACTTACCATAGAAAATCATATGGTAGTGACCGCTCGACCACATAAGGCGCACCCGATGGGGAGTATTCTCCTCGGTGAGTTCGTCCAACTTACGGCGATAACGCTCAGGGTCGCTCAACACCTCATCGGGAATACGGTTGCTCATTATATGCTCCAAATTCTCGTCGGTGATGATAAATGGGATATTATTCTGCGAGCTGAGGATATGCGAGATAAGCGGGTCAACCAAATAGTTGCCAAAGGCATCACGGCTCACTCGCTCCATTGCTGCCACCCACAACTTCACATCGTTATGCTCCTTTTGGCGAAGCACGTCGGCCAAATAGTTGGTGTAGAATAGCGACAGCACCGCCAAGACCATACCGATTACAAGTATCGATATGCGGCTACGAAACGATATTTTCCCGGGTCCCAGCAGTTTCATTTTCACGCTATTCTAAAACTTTTACTCAACTAATTTTTCGATGTATGCTGCTCGGTAAGAATCTTACGATAACGCTCACCGTCACGCAACAACTCCACCGCCTTCATCACCGTACTATCCGACATAAGGTTATGCTCCACCACACCTTCCAAATAGTTATGGCGCAGCACCACATCGCCATTGAGCAAATCCATTACCTCGGCTCTATAATGGCGAAGGTTATCAGCAGTTTGGTCTTTGAGTTTCGACTCTATTTGTTGAAGGTCATCAGAGAAATCAGAATCATAACGCTCCTCCTTTGCCATCTTCTTCAAGCTCTCCAATGCCAAACGTGTACGCGACTCATATGGGACATCTTTGTCGGCCATAAACTTCACAAAATCCTCGTAATCGCTGTCGCTTATCGAGAATGTGCGATTATCAACCTGCAAATTTGGATTGCGACGCATATATCCGTCCAAGAAATCCTCCACATATCCCAAATTGTAGAGCATCATTGCAAATGAGCTTATATATTCGGGCTCAATCTTCACATCGGGCATCAAACCCTTACCATCGTAAACCTTGCGGCCATTGCGGGTCTTGAACTCGCTGATTAGTGAATCGGGAATAATCTCTTTGTTGCTTCCATCGTGAGCCGAATAGTTGATACGCTGCACACAACGGCCCGATGGAATATAATATTTTGCAGTTGTAATCTTCGCATAGGCATTATATCCCAACGGCACGAGCGACTGAACCAAGCCCTTACCATATGAACGTTGGCCCATCAATACCGCACGGTCCATATCCTGCAACGCTCCACACACAATCTCCGATGCCGAGGCTGAGTTTGGATTTATAAGTGCAACCATTGGCACATCGGGCAACACTGGATTCGACTCGGTCACATACTCACGCTTTGAACGCTCCGTACGGCCCTTCATCGTAACCACTTTGCTATCTTTGGGCAAGAAAATCGACAAAATCTTAACCGCTTCGGGGAGACTACCACCTCCATTATCACGATAATCGAGAATCAATCCCTGCAACTCGCCCTGACTGCGCAAACGCTCCACCGCAGCACGCATCTCGTCGTAGCAACCATCGGTAAAGTCGTTATGTCGGATATATCCGATACCATCGGCCACAAATCCTGCGTATGGGACTCCCGGAATCGAGATTCTCGCACGCTCGATTTCCAACTCCTCCACCTTGCCTGTCATTACTCGCTCGACCGAGAGTTTTACCTTCGTACCGGGCGTACCCTTCAACTTCGACGAAATCTCAGCCGATGTACATTTGGTCACATCTTCGCCATCTATACTAACGAATCTATCGCCAATCTTCAACCCAGCCAAGTCCGAAGGAGAGCCTTTATATGGTTGTGCTATGACCACACCGCTGCTATCGCGTTTCATACGGATAGTAGCACCAATACCACCATACTTACCTGTTGCAAGCACCTCAAAATCGTTCATCTCCGACTCTGACATATAGGTTGTATAGGGGTCGAGATTGCGCACTATGCCCGTAGCACCATCTTTCATTAGTTTATCGGGTGCAACCTCATCGACATATTGCAGCGACAACTCACGCATCAGATTGACCATAATCTCCATATTACGGCCCAATCCAAAATCCTGCTTGGTTGCCCACAAACCGCCTATGGCTACAAGAGCTATTACGGCCACTACCGCACCACGCCTAAGAAAACCATTCACACGTTGCATTGCTTAAATCTATTATCTTCTTTTGTTTGTCATATACATATCCAAGCGATAAGCTATACGGGCCACAGCACGACGTATGCCTCGAATCTCGCACCACTGGCCATATTGCGTAACCTCGATTTCGTCCTCCAACAAGAACGACAAGCGACGCACCACATTATCGGCTCGGAAAATCAATTTATCCTCCTGCTCCGAGAAGAGTTCAAAGCCCGAAGCTCGGAATGCAGCCAATATCTGCTCTCTATCCTCCTCCATATCACACTCCACACGGCGCGTGATAAATCCCCACTTGGGATACATTGCAGCCAATACCACTACGGCCACAACAAGCAGCTGCCCCTTGCGAGTTTGAAGTGTTGCCACGACAGAGTCTATCAACGCCACATCGATTCCCGAAACTCGCTGACTGAGCCACAAGAGTCCCAAATACAAAACGATGAACGCCAACAAATATTTTACTGCACAAAGTATATATCTAACCATATCTCAAATTTTATTTATCGCCACTCCCTTAATTTTGACACAATGCGCCTGCGTCTATAATTACCTGCGTTATCAATCTCTCCTATTAGCAATTACGCGTATCTCTCATTGATGGCATCGGCCACCTGCTGCATCAGCCAAGCTGGGGTTGAAGTAGCTCCGCATATTCCCACGCTCTCGCAATCCTTAAACCACTCATCTTGTAGCTCGCTCTGCTCCTCGATATTGTAACTGCGCGAATTGGCACTCAGGCACACATCAAACAGCACCTTGCCGTTACTCGACTTCTTGCCACACACAAAAATCACCACATCGAATCGAGCCGCAAAGTCACGCAATGCGTCCTCACGATTCGACACTCGGCGGCAGATGGTATCATCAACCGTAAGTTTGCTCACATCATCGAGCATCTCACGCATTCTGTCGGCCAAATGCCAAAACAAACGCACACTCTGCGTTGTCTGCGACAAGAAGAAAATCGGGCGAGTGAAATCTATGGCTGAGAGGTCCTCCTCGCGCTCAATCACGATTGCGTGGTTGGCGACCTGACCCGTCAGGCCCACAACCTCAGCGTGACCACGCTTACCCAAAATCACAACTTGACCTCCCACACTCTCCATCTGCTCGTGAGCCGCCACAACCTTACGCTGCAACTGTGCAACCACAGGGCAAGTGGCATCGATTACTCGAATACCCAACTCCTTAGTTCGAGCATAGGTCGAGGGTGGCTCACCGTGAGCGCGAATAAAGAGGTCACGACCCTGCAAAGCCTCCATATCATCGTGAGTAACCGTACGCAAGCCCATACTCTCCAAACGCTGCACCTCCATACGATTATGCACAATATCACCCAACGAATAGACTTCGCCCTTCGACTCCGAGAGTGCAATCTCTGCTCTCGATATGGCCCTTACCACACCAAAACAGAAACCCGAATTTTCATCTATCTCAACATACATAGCTCAAAACTTTAATCCCGATTTTGCCCATTATGCCTTTACTATCGACTCATATCGTTCCATAAACCAAGCCATCTGCTCCTCCACGCTCATATAACTATTGTCAAGGACTATGGCATCGTCAGCCTGACGCAACGGCGAGATAGCTCGTGTCATATCGGCCTTGTCGCGCGAAACGACATTTTCGAGAATCTCCTCCATTGTAACCTTGTCGCCCTTAGCAGTAAGTTCAGCATAACGACGCTCGGCACGCACCTTCGGATCGGCTGTCATAAAGATTTTCAACTCTGCATCGGGGAATACCACAGTACCTATATCGCGACCGTCCATCACAACTCCCCTATCACGGCCCATCTGCTGCTGCAAAGCCACAAGTTTCTCTCTCACCTCTTTGATTGAGCTTATGCGGCTCACGCAATTGCTAACCTCGATTGAACGAATCTTGCTCTCAACGCACTCGCCATTGACATATACATCGCTCGCTCCTCGCTCCGAATTGAATCGAAACGAAATATCCACTCCATCGAGCAACGCCACCACAGCCTGTTCATCGACACTCTGCTCGCTTACTGCACCCTGATTGATAGCGCATAACGTTACGGCACGATACATAGCTCCTGTATCGATAAAAATATAGCCCAAGCGAGCTGCAATAGCCTTAGCAAATGTACTTTTACCACACGATGAGAATCCATCGATGGCAATCACAATTTTTTTCACTGATTTATCCATTATTGGGGTAAGATGTTATAAAACGTAGAAATTATAGTTACTGCACCCAGCACACTGATTATGACTCCTGCTATGTGGTTAATCGTAAGCATATGGCGTGGGCGGAAACGACGACGGAACAAATCGATGGTGAGCGTTAGGAATGTCCACCAACCCATAGCTCCTGCAAAAAAGCCCAAAATTGTAATTACGCTCATCATAAGCGAAGCCACATCGTGAGAGTGCATACCCACGTTGAACATCGCAAAAAATGCCAACAGATAGGGAATAACCACAACAAAATTGGCCAACGTAAAGGCAAACATCGAAGAAAAATCCTGCCACAAGTCCTGCTTACCTGCACGATTTTTGCGAATCTGACGCACTGGGTTTTGGAAATAGATATATACTCCCACTCCAACCACGAAGATACCGCCTATGACCTGCAAGATTAGGCTATACTCCTCAATCTGTGCCTGCAACATTGCATAGAACGAGAAGGCCACGATAGCCATCAACATATCGGCACACGCAACACCTAACCCCGAAGCCAAGCCCGAGCGGCGATTTTTGCTCAACGTGCGTTGAATACAGAGCACAGCAACAGGGCCAACGGTGACCGACGAGGCCAAGCCCACTCCCAAACCTCTGAGAAATATATCGATTAAACCGACTAACATTATTTAACGTTTACTTTTACTGGGCAAAGGTAGGAATTTAATATGGAATATTAAAGCAACTCGGCAGATAAGATTTTTCGATATGTATTTTTTATCGAATTGTTAATAATTTATCGAAAACTAAACCACAAAAAACCTATAATAAGGCTCCAAACCTCATAACTTTGTGGTGCTTAATCAAACGAACCATCAATTATGGCAGAATTACAGAAGCAAGGGCTTAATATTGAATTAAGCGAAGAGGTGGCACAAGGCAACTATTGCAACTTGGCCATCATATCTCACTCCACATCGGAGTTTATTGTTGATTTTGCGACCGTTCTCCCGGGAATTACAAAAGCCAAAGTCAAGAGCCGTGTAATTCTCACGCCCGAACACGCAAAACGCTTGTTGCTCTCATTGCAGGAGAATATCACTCGCTACGAAAGCAATATGGGCAAAATAGAGATTCCCCAACCTGCGGGCCACACCAACGAAGACCCAATCTTGGGAATGGGGCCTATGGGAAAAGCTTAGTCAGGAAAAGATAATTAGTCGTTTGGAATAATTTGCACTATGTCAAGGTGCATTCATAATAGGTCGGTTTTGATGTTGTGAGAAGAGGTTGTCGATATTCGGCAACCTCTTTGATTATTATCAGCATTTCACTATTAATTAACACATTGCGTCTATCATCTCAGCCATTGCTTAAAGTACTTCGGCCACCACAAAATTACTTCCGCCAATAAAAATCATATCGCTCGGCGTAGCCATCTTGCGAGCCGCAGCGACAGCCTCCTTTACACCCACAACGACCTCCCCCGAAAGAGCCGCAGAGGCAGCTTTTGCAGCAAGTTCCTCGGCTGGCAAAGCGCGCCCAACATTGGCCTGCGTAAAGATGTAATATGCCTCGCGCGGCAACAAGGGCAAAATTTCATCGAGATTCTTCTCGCGGGCAAAACCCAGCACACATATTTGACGTCTATAATTTGGTGCTATTCGGCTCAGTTCCTCCATCACGCACCTCAATCCGTGCGCATTATGACCCGTATCACACACCACAAACGGCTTTTCACCCAAAGTCTGCCAACGTCCCGCCAGTTGGGTCGATTTCGCCACCGATGCCACTCCCTCGACAAAGGCTCGACGGCTGATTGTAATTGGCGTTGAAGAGTGCAGATAATGAATTGCTGCTGCGGCAGTTACAACATTCTTATATTGATAATCACCCAAAAGGTCGATACTCAAATCGTAGAGTTGGCCATCGTCCTCACGCTCGATTGTGATGTACTGCATACCACCCTCAACTCTATGTCCGAGACATTTATAGCTCTTCTGAGCATATATCACACGCGAATTCACCTCTCGGGCTCGCCGCTCGAACACCTCGTCATATTGCTCGCTCGACTCTCCCAACACCAGCGGTACGCATTTCTTCATTATACCCGCCTTCTCCGAGGCTATTTTCTGCACCGTATCGCCCAACAAATCGGTGTGGTCAAGGCCTATATTTGTCACAATGCTCAACAAGGGAACGATTATATTGGTGGCATCTAATCTACCTCCAAGTCCCGTCTCAATGACCGCCACTTCGACATCGCTTTTGTCAAAATAATCGAATGCCATAGCCGTTGTCATCTCAAAGAACGACAATCCGAGCTGCTGCATCACACTGAGATTTTTATTAACGAAATTGACAACCTTCTGCTTGGGTATCATCTCCCCATCAACACGAATTCTCTCGCGAAAATCCTTCAAATGAGGCGATGTATAAAGACCCACTCTATAACCGGCCTGTTGCAATACCGAAGCCAAAATATGCGACACCGAGCCCTTGCCGTTTGTACCTGCAACGTGCAAGGTATAGAAGTTGCGTTGCGGATTACCCAAATGGCGACAAAACTCCGTTACTCGTTCTAGTCCGGGTTTATACGCGTCGGCTCCAACCTGCTGAAAACTTGTCACCGAATTGAAGAGATAATCTATGGTTTGGGCGTAATTCATAGCATTGAAAATTAGATACTTTGTTAATCTACAAGATGATTCTTACGACGAATTCGATAAGCCGAATAATACAACACGCAGAGTAGTGTCAACAACCACGACAAGCGGCCAATCCAATCGCCATAACGCAAATAGATGGTCTGCTCATCTCGCACCTCCACATCGGCACTCAACACACCTCGCTCGTCCCAATCCAAACGCTCTCCAACATCGCCACGCGAAGAGATAAATCCCGACACTCCGGTATTGGCACTGCGGGCAATTGCTCGGCGTATCTCGATGGCACGCAAACGGCAGTAGTCAAACAATCGACGATGACCCGGAGTATTCCCCCACCAACCGTCATTCGACATCACAAGCATAACCTCTGCTCCCTCTCGCGCGAAACGAGCAAAACAATCGCCATATATTCCCTCATAACAGATTGCAGGGCCAGCCTTTATGCCTCCACGTTCAAAGACCGTAGCCTTGCTATTGCGGCCCAACTGCCCCGTAATACCTCCCAAATCAACAAATTTATTCAGGAAGTTTGTAAACGGCATCGCCTCGACACCAATTACAAGGCGCATTTTATGGTGTACATCGCTCTCCGACTCGGAGTTTACTGCAACTGCCGAATTGAAAACATCGTAAAAATATCCCCTACCACGACGCGCTGTTGAGCTTGTAGGCTGACCTTGCGCATAGCGTTTTATGGTTGTAGCACCCACCGTAGCCATCGCATCGGGAGCAACGCTTTTCAATTTGTCGCCAATTGCTTGCACCATCACCCCTCGCTGCACATCACTATCATCAAGATGCTCAGGCAAAGCCGTTTCTGGTAACACCACAATACGCGTATCCGACGGCACCTCCGAGAGCAGTTCCAACATATTCTGCATCTGCCAGCGGGCATTATCGCTAAACTTCTCCTCGTAACAATCCACATTGGGTTGCAAGACAGAGACCTTGACCGACTTCTCGGCTGGACTCCACCCAAAATAAATCACAAGCGAAACCACGATAGGCAAACCAACGGCCAGCGCAGCTCTTACCACCGATAAACGCGAACGATTCTGCCACGCCTCAAAGATTGCTATATTACTGATTAGCACCCACAACGAGCCGCCCAACACACCCGTTAGCTCATACCACTGCACAGCCCACACGTCGCCCGAAAAACCATTTCCCAATGTCAACCACGGGAACGACAACACCTCGGCACTCATATAACAATACTCGGTGGCAATCCACGATGCAACCAAGATAGGATAAGCTACCGATTTATGGGCACGCTTCGAGACATAATGAAAGAGCATAAATGCCACTAAGTTCCAGAATGTCGAGAAGATGGTTGCGGTAATTGGGCCTGCGGGAGTAGCAATCCACACCCACCAAATTGTGGCGGCATTCCACAATACAAACGTAAGTGCTGCCCAGCCCGCCATTCGCCACCAATCTTTTGCCGATGAGCCATACGAGGAGCTAATACACAAAAGTGGCACAAGTGCAACGAGCATTGTAATACCACTACCTCCAAGCCAGCCAAACGACAATAGGGCTACCGAGAGTAGAATATATAAAAGTTTTTTACGCATCTCAACAAATCTATTTTGATTTATATCATCTGCAAAGATAACACAAGCCATTGGCTCTGCAAAATTAGCGAATCACAAAATCGCACACCCAAAACCAAGAACTCTCTAAAAATACTCCTGACGATAATGGTAGTTGTTTCTTATCGACTCAAACTCCCGAGGGTTGGATTTTAAGTAGTCGCTTTGGCTCTTCAAATCGCAATAGCTACCTATCGTTCGACACATCTGAGCCCACTCTATCGGTTGGCGTTCCACAGGCTCAACTTCGGCATGATACCACCCCTCAATCGGGAGGTTAAACTCCTCGGCTATGGCACGCACAACCATCGACGAAGCATTGGCTTTTCCCTGTGCCGAATAACCCGCTATGTGAGGTGTTGCAACAAGTGCTTTTTCGAGCAGTTGAGCATCTATCGCAGGCTCTCGCTCCCACACATCAAGAATCAGAGTTTGTGGGGCTTCAAGCAACGCCTGAGTGTCGGACACTTCTCCGCGCGAAGCATTGATAATCACTCCGTTATGCGACATCATAGCAATCGCTGCCGAATCCATCATATGAAACGTGGTTTTATCCAACGGAGTATGCAAAGTAACTATATCGCTACGGCACAAAAGCTCTTCAAAACCGACGAAATCACCACCCTCGCGTTGCTGGCGCGGAGGGTCACAACAAAGCACATTGAAACCCCACCTGCGAGCATATTTTTCGACAAGCGAGCCGACGTTTCCGACACCCACAATACCCAGTGTTTTCTGCGAGGGAGACCACCCATCTTTTTGGGCAAGCAGAGCCAGTGCTGCCGCTACCCATTGCAACACGCCTGCGGCATTACAGCCCTGAGCCGTAACCACACGAATACCCTGCTTTTGGCAATAATCCATATCGATATGGTCGAATCCGATTGTAGCAGTGGCAATAAGCCTAACGCGTGAACCTTGCAGCAAGTTGGCATTACATTTTGTACGGGTACGCACTATAAGGGCATCGGCATCGGCCACATCGGAAGTCGCAAATGCATCGCCTGCCCGATAAACCACCTCGAAATAAGGCTCTAAAACACCCCTGAGATAGGGAATTGCGCTATCGACAACTACTTTCATATCTTTTTAATCTGTTTTTATGATGCAAATATAGATAAAAATTGATTTTTGTTATATCTTTGCGCCGAATTACGCGCATAACACACGCATAATACACACCTACGCACGCCCGAGGGGCCGAGGGAGGGCCGAGGGAGGAGACCAAGCAGAGGACAACCGAGAGGCCGAGCAAAGAAAAAAACAAAGGCAGAACGGAAGCCGCCCGAAGGCTGAATGAAATCCGCCCGAAGGCTGAGTGAGGGCAGAAGGGAATCCGACCGAAGGCCAACCGACAAAGAGTTGAACGGGAAAATTCTGAGCGTGACGGAAATAGTATTGGCGCAAGTATTGCAGATAAATTTACTACGATATGATATCGAGACAACAAATAACAACAATTATCGCAACCGTAGCTATGTTTGTGGCTATGGCTTGTGGTCGAACTGCGACATCATCGGGTAACGGCACGATAAGCAATCAGAGCGATTCTCTATCGTACGTTGTGGGTATGAACATCGCATACAACATTATGCAGATGGACTCTACGTTAAATCCTGCTGCTGTTGTCAGAGGTATCAACGACGCTCTCAATGGCGAAGAGATGCTCTCTCTCGATGAGGCTCGCACATATTTCCTTGCGTATATGAACTTCGACATCTACGAAAGAGTGAAGAACTACGAGGAGCAATACCTCACTGATTTGGCAAAATCGGACAAAGATATTGTCCGTACCCAAAGCGGTTTGACCTACAAAGTTACGGAATTGGGAAATATGAACAAGGTGGCAATGCGAGACCGCGACTCGGTGGCCATCTCATACCGAGCAACACGTCTTTCAGGCGAGGAGGTTGACCCGGCCACTGAGCGAGATGAAATCGTACGCGAATCTGTCGGAAAGTTAATCGCAGGACTCAAAGAGGGTGTTAAACTTGTAGGCGAAGGCGGTAAGGTTACGCTTTGGATACCTTCTGCATTAGCATACGGCTCGGCAGGAGCAGAGAAGAAGGGTATCAAAGCTAACGAGATGCTACGCTACGAATTGGAAATTAAAGAGGTTAAAAAATAGAATCCGATAGTACAAATCAATCAAGAAATAAACTAATTCAAAAACCATAAAGAATGAAAAAGACTATATCAGCAGCAATTATTGCCATATTGGCTTGCACGATGATTGCTTGCGACAACACAACAACCCCCACAAGTCGCATTACCAAAGGTGATGAATCAAAGATTGACTCCCTCTCTTATTGCGTGGGATTCGACAACACTCTCACTTTTTATTTGGATATGCCCGACGCTAAACTCGATTGGAATCTTGTGGCCGAGACTTGCATTGAAACATTGTTAACTCCCATCGACGGCGAGACATTGAGCAAACACGAGGAGGCATTGGGCATCACAACAACCTTTTTCGATGTTACTCGCATCGAGCGTCTAAACAAAATTAAACTCGAAAAACAGGGTGGCGACCCCAACAAGCAGGTCGATATAAAGAGCGAGTTGCCGAAAATCGACATTTTCGAGAGTGCCGAGGAGCGTGAACACATTTCGCGTGAGGTGGGTCGCGAATTGGGATATACATTCAGCAAGATGCCTTATCACCTGCAAGCATATTGGTTTGCAAAGGGTATAATCGATGCTACACAGCCCGATAATATTTCAAACAAGCCTTATGTCGAAGCCTACCTGAACTACTACCACGAGGTTGTTTGGCCCTTGACAAATGCTGAAAATTCAGCTAAGTGGCTCAGCAAGGTCAGCAAGGAGTTGAACGTCAAGCAGACAAAGAGCGGACTACTCTATCGTATTGACGATATGGGTGACGAGAATAATATTCCGACGATACACAGTACGGTTACTCTCAATTACGAGAGCCAATGCTACGATGGGCGAGTATATGCTTCGACATACCTTAAAAACAAGCCCTCGGTAATCCAGTTGGAGCGCATTATAAAGGGCTGGGCCGAAGGTTTGCAACTTGTAGGTAACGGTGGGAAAATCACACTTTGGATTCCTGCGCATTTGGCATTTGGTGAGCGTGGCAGCCGATTTGTAGGCCCCAACGAGGCGGTACAGTTCGACATCGAGGTACTTGACGTTAAGACTCCAAACGTTCAGTATCAATCGGTAGATTTCGGCCCCGCACCAGCAAAACAGCAAACTAAGCAAACAAATCAGACAAAATAGTCAGACAAGCAATAACAAATTTACAAATACAAACAGAAAAAGATGAAAAAATTATTCTACACATTGGCCGTTGTAGTATGTGCGGCCGCAGTGGTTTCGTGTGGCAACGACGCTACCGAGACAGCTCGTATTAGCAAGGGTAAGAAGGGCCAGATGGATTCACTCTCTTACTATTTGGGTTATGTGAACAGCTTCGGTTTCAAGGCAAGCCTTCCCGATGTTAAGGTTGATTGGAATATTTCAGCAGATGCTTGTGAGGAGTCTATGCTCAGCACAGTTGATGTATTCGAGGACGAGAAGTGTATGCAGGCAGCCGAGACATTGCAGAAGTTCCTCGGCGAGGCTCGTGTTGAGCGTCTAACCAAACTTAACGACGAGAAGCTTGGTGGTGACACTACAAAGCGTGACCAGTTGGTTATCGACCTCAATGAGATTGACGTATTCGAGAACGAGCAGGAGCGCAAAGATATCTCTTGGGCTATGGGTTACGATATGGGTGGTAACCTCCGCAGAACTCCATTCAAGTTGCAGTCTTATTGGTTTATCAAAGGCTGGAAAGAAGGTATCGAGAAGGATAGCCGTATCGAGTTCGACAAGGCTCAGACATTCCTCCACCGCTACGTTACACTCACTTGGCCTATTCAGAATGCCGAGAAGTCAAAGGCGTGGTTGGCTGAGGTAGAGAAGCTTCCTAACGTACAGAAGCACGAGAGCGGTTTGCTCTATCGCATCGACCGCGAGGGTGACGCAAACAACAAGCCCACAGCAGAGAGCACAGTTAAGGTTGACTACGAGGGTAATACTGGTGACGGTATCGTATTCGACTCTTCATACAAGCGTGGCGAGCCTATTGAGTTCCCTCTTAGCGGAGTTATTCCCGGTTGGACAATTGGTATGCAGTTGGTAGGTAAGGGTGGCCAAATCACTCTTTGGATTCCTGCTCATATGGCTTACGGCTCTGAGGGTAACGCAGCTATTGGCCCTAACGAGGCATTGCAGTTCAAGGTTGAGTTGCACGACATCATCGCTCCTGAGGCACCTGCTGCTGAGGAGAAGGTTGAGAAGAAATAAGCCTACGGCTGATAATAAAGCGAGGGTGCAGAACTATGAAAATCTGCACCCTCGTTTATTATAAATGGTATATTGCCCAATAACTTCTACCCAACCTAAACAAACACTCTTTACTCATCTGTATCGTCAGCAGAAGAATCCGCATAGCAATCCACCTTGACACCGCCACAAACATTACGTTTTATACGCTCCAACCCGCTTCGTTTCAATGGCGTAGAAGAAAATCTCTCCGCAAACTCCTCTTCGTCCATTGCAAGCCACTGTTGAGTGGAGATAGCCATAGGGTCAAACAGCGGATTAAAAGCCGCAAAATGATGCGACTCGGCCTGCTTATTATAAGGGCAACACATCTGACACTCGTCGCACCCGAAAATCCAACCACTTAAATCCAGCCTATTGTGCGATTCTGCCTCTATGGTATGACAAGATATACAACGCGAAGTATCTACTACCATATCTTCAACCAACGCCCCCGTAGGACACGCCTGCAAGCATCGACGACACTCGCCACACCCTACCCCACTGTAAGGCTCGTCATAGGAATCCACCGCAAGATTAAGCACCAACTCCCCCAATAAGACATACGAGCCAAAACGAGGCGTAACAAGCAAGGATTGACGACCAATCCACCCCAATCCGGCCTCGACAGCCATCTGCTTTTCGAGCAGTGGAGCTGTATCGACAAACGCACGTCCCTGCAACTGCGAATACTCCTGCTGCAAGCGAGAAAGCATCTGCAAAAGCATCTTCTTTATGGTTTTGTGGTAATCGCGACAGCAGGCATAAGATGCAACCTTGTTTTGCGTGTGGGGCTGATAAAAGCTATTTATATCGCTCTTATAACTCACTGCACATACAACCACACTCTGCGCCCCTTCGACCAACGCCGACACATCGAAACGCTTGTCGAGATTACGACGCATATATTCGAGGGTTGAATCGTAGCCAGCATCTATCCATCGACCGTAAGCCTCCCTGTTTTGCTCAAAAAGACGCGGACGAGCCACCCCACACAAGTCGAATCCGACCTGCGAAGCCACCGATTTTATCTGTTTATAGCTTATCATAGAGTTAATTCGACCCAAAAATAACCATTTTTTAATATTTTTTCACTAACTTGCACCCAAATTTTTATTGCATACCGCTTTGTTCAATAGTAAATTGCAGTGAAATTTTGGGAACGGAATTATTGTTTTTCAAAATTTATCTCGCAGCAAAGTCTGAATAGTAAGGCATCGGCCTATGTCGCGAATGGAACGACACCTGAAAAGAAGAGATTGCAAAGTGGGCAATAAAGAGATTGATAACTTAAACTATTTTTTATGAAAGCATTGAACACACTTTACGAGCTTCTCCAAAACAGCATCGAAAAGTTCTCCGACAAGATTGCGTTCTCTATGCTTGGTGGCGAGGAGCTATCATACAAAGAGGTAGGCAAGCGTGTAGAGCAGGTGCAGGAGATGTTGGTTGGCGCAGGATTGAATGCTGGCGACAAGGTGGCTATCCTCAGTAGCAATATGCCAAACTGGGGCGTGAGCTACTTCGCTATCACCACCGCAGGTATGGTTGCCGTACCAATCCTTCCCGACTTCACAGGAGAGGAACTCGATAAACTTATCAAACATTCCGAGGCCAAAGCACTGCTTGTTTCCGACAAGCTATTTACCAAACTCTCGAAGGAGACGGTATCGTCGCTCAACATCGTAATCCGCACGAAGAATCTCGGTGTAATCTCTCAAACCGTTACGGAGCAGGGCTCAAAGCAGACTCCTAAGCCCGACGATTTGGCTGTAATCATCTACACTTCGGGTACTACATCGCAGCCAAAGGGCGTGATGCACACCCACAAGAGCCTTACGTCGCAGATTAAGATGATCTACGATTTGTATCCAATCGGCCCCGAGGATTCGATGCTTTCGGTTTTGCCTCTGTCACACACCTACGAGTGTTCGTTGGGTATGATTTACGTTGTGGCCACAGGTGCAAGCAACACATACCTCGAAAAGCCACCCACAGCATCGGTGCTTTTGCCAGCACTGCGCAAGGTGCGTCCGACTGCATTCCTTATCGTACCTCTTATTATCGAGAAGGTATATCGTAGCCAGATTTACAGCAAGTTTACATCGACTGCTTTTTGGCGTGCGCTCTACAATACCGCATTCACACGTCGCTACTTGCACCGCATAGCTGGTAAGAAGCTTATGAAGGCATTTGGCGGCAAGGCACGTTTGTTTATCGGAGGTGCGAAACTCGACGAGCAGGTTGAGCAGTTCCTTATCGACGCCAAGTTCCCTTATGCGATTGGTTACGGCCTTACCGAGACTGCGCCTTTGGTAGCAGGACAGATATCACCTGCCACAAAATTGGGTGCTACGGGTCCTGCAATGAAGGGTTTGGAGGTTAGATTAGACAACGTTAATCCTGAAACTAAGCAGGGTGAGATTGTGGTTAACACCCCATCGGCACTCAGCGGATACTACAAAAACCCAGAGGCCACAGCCGAAGCCTTCACCGAGGACGGTTGGTATCGTACGGGCGATTTGGGCTACATCGACGAGGACGGATATATCTTTATCAAGGGACGCTTGAAGAATATGATTCTCGGCCCCAGCGGCGAGAACATCTATCCCGAGGAGATTGAGTCGGTACTCAACACCAACGCCTTCGTATCGGAGTCAATCGTTACCGAGCAGGACGGTCAGTTGGTTGCTTTGGTACACTTCGACACAGACGCTATCGAGAAGCTCAAAGACGAGCTTATGGAGAAGTGGGAAATCACTCGCGACGAGTGGAGCCAAAAGGTTGACGAGTGGAATGCTCGCAAGGAGGAGTTGAAGAAGGAGATTTTGAAATATGTAAACTCGAAGGTTAACCGATTCTCTCGCATCTCGGAGGTCGTAGAGCAGGAGTCAGAGTTTATTAAGAGTCCGACAAGCAAGATTCGCCGCTTCCTCTACAACAAGAAGGGTGGCGCAACTCAGACCGCAGATAATTCAGCCGAGAAGTAATTGCTGGTCAAGACTCGAAACTGAGTTATAGAAATATTCTAAGTAGTGGGGCTGTCTAACAAATTGCGTTAGCAGCCCCAACTTTATGGGTGGTTGCATCATCGCCTCTTACTCTCCTCCCCTCTCCACGTCAATACTCTCACGCCACGATAGCACTTGCGATAAGCCACAAAAAAATCCCCGCGAGTCGGTTGACTGCGGGGATTATTCATACCCAAATGTGCGTGCGATTAGCACAATGCCTGCCTGACTAACACAAGCCCGTCTGATTAGCGCAATGCTACATCTGACTCGCCAATCAAGCGACCATCGGTATAGAGTTCGATGTGATATGTTCCGGGGGTGAAGCCCTTGCCGTCGATATAGATTGCACCCGACAAATCGTTACCCTCGTATGCCATCTCACGCTGCTGAGAGTAGAGCTTCTGCTCGCCCTCGAAATCGAAGCTACCAGCATTAGGACTTGCGAGCAAGTAACCCTCTGGCGAAGTTACGCAAGCATAGATAACCTTATTACCCGGCTCGGCCAACTCGTTAGCCGCCAATACGAAGTTCACACGCAAACGAGCTGCCTGCTTCACACGACTAACAACCTTACTCTTGGCATTGAGAGCTTCGAGCGAGATACTGCGGGCGCGGATAACCGAACCCACACGAACCTTGTTGTTAAGTTCCTCGGCACGCTCCTCGGCCATCTCGGCACGCAACTTAGCCGATGAAATCTCCTTCTTGAACGAGATGTTCTCCTTGGTAAGTTTCTTATTAATGTTATTGAGCGAGTCAATCTGGCGAATGTAGCCCTGCATCACAGTACGCAATGTACCTACCTCCTTCTCATATGCACGAATCTTGGCATAGTTCAAACGTCGCTCGTTTTTAAGTTGCTCCATAAGCTGATTTGCCTCTTCGAGGTTGGCAGCAATAGAGTCGTTCTGAATCTTCAAATCATCGAACGATACAATCAAGCTATCCAAATCGCCCTGAATCTTTGTACGATCCTCCTCCAAGAGCGCATACTCGGCCTGCTGCTCGCGGTGCATATTGAAATACACAACCGAAAGTGCAACCAAAATCACAGCCAAAATGATAATCACAATTCGATAACCTCTAACGGCTTTATTATCGACTGGCTGCTCTTCATATCCATACTCGTCGTCGTAACGAGTATCGTCATATTCATTATATTCTTCTCTCATAATTTTGAGGGTTATGTTAATATTTCTTATTTAGGTATCTCTTTGAGAGTGCAAATATAGCTATTTTTTTATAAAACAATCCAATGGATAGCGCAAACCTTCATAACTCGACAAATATGCGCATACACTTCCCACCTTGATTGGCGATTCGATGTAGAGCGGAATTTTGTTCCTGTCGTCGGAAATCCACACCATAAACTCCGAGCCATCGGTAAATGAGAAGGCACTCGATGTGGCAATCTTACAACGGAATTTTATGGTATTACACTTGCCTAACCCCTTGACTCTGCGCACTTCGTGGCCATCATAGCGGAATCTGAGGAATCGCACTGTATCCTCCAAAACCATCTCCAAATCGCGTTCAAAGCCCTCTTTGATGATTGAATCGGGCACAGTACGCAGATTGAAGTAGAGCGAGATGGCGTCCATACTATTGTTGGTAATCTTCATCGTCTTGCTATTCTCTGGACGATTGCGACTTCTCCAACGAGTGTGGACATTCAGATTCTCCCAATCGAAATCGTAGCTACTTTTGAAGGTATAGTCACCCTCTTTGATATCCGACTCAAAGCGACGGGTTTTCAGCGTTACGGGGTCAACCCACACCGTATAGGCATCTTTGACAGGCAAAATCCAGCTAAAAAACTTGGCTGTCTCGCCATAGCCATAGACTTTATATGCAGGTGTGCCTTCGAGGGTGGTCTCGGTGGTTTGTATCAGCACCTTCGCCACCTCGGTATTGGGGAACAACTTGGCCTTATAGCTCATTCTATAATTGAGGGTCTCGCCCGGAACATAGAGTTGAGCTTGGGCCACAACGGCCAAACCGAGTAGGAGCATTGTTGAAATAATCTTTTTCATCGCTAAATGTGTTTTGTCTTTATTATTAACGCTACTTTTTCCACATTATTGCCAAATAATCGCCAATTTGTATCACAACACGCTATGAAATCATCGAAAAATCATACTTACGTTGCCCTGCGTGGCGCAAAAGCAGCTCTCGCAAAGTCAGATTTTCACTCCGCTGCAACATAGGGTCACTCTCCAACACTGCCATCGCAGCCTCACGGGCCGTAGCCAACAGGTCGCTATCGAGCGTAGGATTAGCTATCTTCAAGTCAAATGCCATACCACTCTGCTGCGTACCGTTGATATCGCCTGCACCGCGCAACTGCATATCAAGCTCCGCCAAACGGAATCCATCGTTGGTCTCACACATAGCTCGAAGTCGCTGGCGCGCCTCACGCGAGAGTTTCTCGCCCGACATCAATATACAATACGACTGCGAACCTCCACGTCCCACACGTCCCCTGAGCTGATGCAACTGCGAAAGGCCAAAACGCTCGGCCGACTCGATAACCATCACCGTAGCATTGGGCACATCAACACCCACCTCGATTACCGACGTTGCCACCAATATATCGGCTTCGTGTTGCTTGAATTGGCGCATCGACTCCTCCTTATCCTGCGCTTTCATCTTACCGTGACACACCGACACCCGATAATCGGGCAGAGGGAAGTCGCGGGTGATGGATTCAAAACCATCTTGCAGGTCCTTGTAATCCATCGTTTCCGACTCCTTGATGAGCGGATAAACCACATAGACCTGTCGCCCAAGAGCAATCTGCTGGCGCAGGAATCCCCACAATTTCAGGCGTGCCGAATCGGTATAGTGATATGTGCGTATGGGTTGACGACCGGGCGGAAGTTCGTTGATAACCGATACCTCCAAATCGCCATAAAGGGTCATTGCCAACGTGCGGGGTATGGGTGTTGCGGTCATCACAAGGATATGGGGAGGTTGCTGATTCTTTGTCCAGAGTCGTGCACGTTGCTCCACTCCAAAGCGGTGCTGCTCGTCGATAACCACATAACCCAGATTGGCAAAGCGGACATCGTCCTCAATCAGGGCGTGAGTGCCGATGAGTATATCAACCTCGCCCGATGCTATACCCTCCAAAGCACGGCGACGCTCTGCGCTCTTTGATGCACCCGTAAGGATTGCAACACTCAGATTCATACCCTCTGTCTGACGAGATATGGTGGCATAGTGCTGACGTGCCAATATCTCGGTAGGAGCCATCATACAGGCTTGGAATCCATTATCAACGGCCAAGAGCATCGACATCAGCGCAACCATAGTCTTTCCACTACCCACATCACCTTGCAACAGGCGATTCATCTGGAATCCCGGCACGGTATCTTGGCGAATCTCCTTTATGACACGTTTTTGAGCCGCAGTGAGTTCAAATGGCAGTTTCTGCTCGTAGAAGGTATTGAACAACTCCCCCACTTTGAGAAATTGGAATCCGTTGCGGCGTGCCATACGCTCCGAGCGGCGCGACTGGATAGCGAGCTGCACACCCAAAAACTCATCGAATTTGAGCCTGCGTTCTGCGGCGTGCAACATATCGGGCGATTGCGGGAAATGGATATTGAGCAGAGCCTCACGCAGAGAGATTAGACCATAGCGTTGGCTCAGCCACTGAGGGATAGTCTCGGTGATATGCTCCTCGGCCACACTCCACGCATTGCACATAATCTTGTAGAAGCCCTTTGCGCCAAACGTAGCTGAAATCTTCTCGGTCGAGGGGTAAATACCCTGCATACCACTATTATATTTGCGCGTAGCAGCCTTTTCGACCAAATCCAACTCGGGGTGTACCATCGTGATTTCGCCACGATAGAAGTTGGGACGACCGAAGATAAGATACTCTCGACCCACCTCCACACTCTTCTCAATCCACTTTATGCCATTGAACCACATCAGCTCAACACTTCCCGTTGAGTCGCTGACATAGGCCGAGAAGCGTTGTTTGCGCCCCACACCCGAATAGGCCACACCCGTCACTCGCGCCTTAATCTGCACCAGCGACGACTCCATCTGCGGGCCCACCTCGGCAATGCGATAGATTTTCGAGCGGTCGATATAGCGGAATGGATAGTGTCGCAACAAATCGGCGATAGTGAAGATGCCCAGCTCCTTTTCCAGCAGCTTTGCACGAGCCTCACCCACTCCTGCGACGTATTTCACGCTATTGTCGAGATAATTTGCCATAGTACAAATATACAAATTATAGAATTATTGCTTGGCCATCGGAGCATAAAAATTGCATATTAGCCAAATATTTTTCCAAAAATAATCCAATACGACAACTCTTCGGAAGATTTTTTTCTTAACTTTGTAGAGTAATAACTGCTTCACAACCAGACTATCAACCTTTTAACACACCAAATTCTATGAAACGCTCAAAGTATTTTAGGGCATTAGGGTTCTTGGCAACCTTAATCGTAGCTCTGCTTGTTGTATCGCCCAACAACAGCATAGCCGCAACAAAATCTTCAAACAAGGCTACGGAAAATGTTTCGCAGGATTATGCTTGGCAGAGACTCCTTTCAAGCTGTATGAAAAAACCTATGTATGGAGGCAATCTCAAATTGCTCGGTTATAACCAAGCTGGCAAAGCAGACACCGCCGAGAAGAGACAACGCTATTTAGACAAGTGTTTCAGCCCAAATAGTTATTTTGCTATTTTCGATAGCGAAAAGGGCAAGACCGATGTTGCTTCTCAACGAGAATTGGCAACCCGCAACAATTTTGACATCAAATACTTTTTGTCGTATCGCTCACACGTCACAAAGAAGATAGGCGACAAGAGTTACGATATGGTTGAGCTAAGATGGTCATACAAAGGCAAAAAGTTCAAGACTATGGCCCTTGTTTCGGAGTCTGAGATTATTCACGACAACGTATTTGTATCGTCTGACCCCAAAAAGGCTATGTTCATAACCAACAAGAGTAGCTACGGCCCAGCATCAGGCAACACGTCGGTTACTGTTGAGCGCAAAATAGTCGTTATGAAGAAAAGCGAATTACAAAATAAGCTAAACCAACAATAGAAATATCGTTAAAAAGCGTACTCGAAATTTGCAAGATTGCGATGCGGGTATGAGTTAATCAGAAAATAGTTTGTTCGCGGTACGCGAATGATAAATTATGGCACTGAATCTGTCTAACAATAATTTTGTTAGGCAGATTTTTTTTCATAACTTTGTGTGATTGGCCGTACGATTGGCACCAACCCCGCAAAGCAAAAATATTGAGAACAAATAAAAACTACAACTATGAGCAGAGAATTAGAGTTTAACGCCAACCCGATTGTTGCTTTTCTGAAAAAGCCAAGTCGCGAGTTCACCAAAGCCGATATAGTCGATTATATCGTGCAGAACCAAATTCGTATGGTCAATTTTATGTACCCTGCGGGTGATGGTCGCCTGAAAACTTTGAACTTCGTAATCAACAACGCTGCATATCTCGACGAGATTCTCACCTGTGGCGAAAGAGTCGATGGGTCGAGCCTATTCCCCTTCATCGAGGCGGGAAGTAGCGACCTCTATGTATTGCCTCGCTATGCTACGGCATTTATCGACCCATTTGCCGAGATTCCGACGTTGGCTATGTTGTGCTCATATTTCAACAAAGATGGAGAATTGTTGGAGAGCTCTCCCGAAAACACTCTTCGCAAAGCCTGCACCGCATTCCGCGAGGTAACGGGTATGGAGTTTGAGGCTATGGGTGAGTTGGAGTATTATGTGATGGGCCACGACAATGAAGCCTACCCCGCTACCAATCAGAAGGGTTATCACGAGTCGGCACCATTTGCAAAGTATGGCGAGTTCCGCAAGAAGTGTATGGATTATATCGCTCGCGTGGGCGGTCAGGTGAAGTATGGTCACTCGGAGGTGGGTACATTCTCGCTCGATGGCGTGCTTTACGAGCAGAACGAGATTGAGTTCCTGCCCGTAGCAGCCGAGCGGGCAGCCGAGCAACTCATCTTGGCAAAGTGGATTATCCGCAACCTCGCAAACGAATATGGCTACGATGTAACCTTTGCTCCCAAAATCACTCAGGGCAAGGCTGGTTCGGGTCTGCACGTTCATATGCGCATAATGAAAGATGGAAAGAATCAGATGCTCGACGGAGGCACACTCTCGGCCACAGCACGTCGTGCCATAGCTGGTATGATGGAGCTTGCACCCTCGATTACCGCATTTGGCAACACCAACCCAACATCATATTTCCGCCTTGTACCACATCAAGAGGCTCCTACGAATGTATGCTGGGGCGATAGAAATCGCTCGGTATTGGTTCGCGTGCCATTGGGTTGGGCTGCAAAAGCCGATATGTGCTTGGCTGTAAACCCATTGGAGCGTGAGAGCCGTTACGACACATCGCAGAAGCAGACCGTCGAGATGCGTTCTCCCGATGGCTCGGCAGATGTATATCAGCTCATTGCGGGTTTGGCCGTAGCGTGCCGCTATGGATTTGAATTGGAGAATGCTTTGGAGATTGCCGAAAAGACCTATGTCAACGTCAACATTCACGACAAGCAGAACGAGGCTCGCCTTAGCGATTTGGCCCAGCTGCCCGACAGTTGTGCGGCATCGGCCGACTGTTTGGAGAGTCAGCGTGAGGTGTATGAGAAGTATGGCGTATTCAGCAAGGCGATGATTGATGGTATCATCAAACGATTGCGCTCTTACAACGACGCTACGTTGCGAGCGGATATAGGCGACAACATCGAGCAGATGCTTTCGCTTGTGATGGAATACTTCCACTGCGGATAGTTCGCCACGACAGCAAAAATTAGGGTGCCGATGAATAATCATTGGCACCCTCTATTTTATTTCAGAAGTTGTATAACAAGAGCCTTGTTAGACGACTTCCGCTATTTAACCACACCAACGTAGTTGTGAGGAGTAATGGCACGAAGTTCAGCCTTCACGCTCTCGCTAACGTCCAATCCCTCGACAAACTCCTTGATGGTCTGCTCGGTGATGTGACCTCCCGTGCGGGTCAAAGCCTTCAATGCCTCATATGGATTGGGATATGCCTCGCGACGCAAGATGGTCTGCATAGCCTCGGCTACTACGGCCCAATTATCCTCCAAATCGGCAGCCAAAGCCTCCTCGTTTAGGATAATCTTACCCAAGCCCTTCTGCAACGATGCAAAACCGATGAGCGAGTGAGCCACAGGAACTCCCACGTTGCGCAATACGGTAGAGTCGGTCAAGTCGCGCTGCATACGCGAGATAGGCAACTTAGCCGCCAAATGCTCATAGATTGCATTTGCTACACCAAAGTTACCCTCGGCATTCTCGAAGTCGATAGGGTTAACCTTGTGGGGCATAGCACTCGAACCAACCTCACCCTTCTTAACCTGCTGGCGGAAATACTCCATAGAGATATATGTCCACATATCACGAGCAAGGTCCGTAAGGATTGTATTGATACGCTTCAAGGCATCGAAAGTGGCTGCAAGGTTGTCGTAATGCTCAATCTGAGTGGTATATTGTGCGCGTACCAAGCCGAGCGAATCGACGAAGTTATTACCAAACTCCACCCAATCAATCTCGGGATAAGCCACATTGTGAGCATTGAAACCACCCGTAGCACCGCCAAACTTTGCCATTGGCTCGATATCCTGCAACAGGTCAATCTGACGCTCCAAACGCTCCACAAAGACCTTGAACTCCTTGCCCAAACGTGTGGGTGATGCAGGCTGACCGTGAGTGTGAGCCAACATAGGAACCTCCTCCCACTGCTCGGCAAGTGAGTAAATCTTATCGACCAACTCGTGCAAAGCAGGCAGGTAAACCTCGCCCAAAGCCTCCTCCAAAAGCAGCGGAGTGGCCGTATTGTTGATATCCTGCGAGGTGAGACCAAAGTGTACAAACTCGCGATAGGCGTTCAGGCCCAACTCTTCGAGCTTCTCCTTCAAGAGATACTCTACGGCCTTCACGTCGTGATTCGTTACGCTCTCAATCTCCTTAACGTGCTGGGCATCGGCCATCGTAAAGTCGGTATAGAGCTTACGCAACTCGGCAAATGCCGACTCGGGCACACCCGCAAGCTGGGGCAATGGGAGTTGACACAATGCGATGAAATACTCCACCTCGACACGCACACGATAGCGAATCAGAGCATACTCCGAAAAATATCCCGACAAAGCCGAAGTGACGCGATTATAGCGACCATCGACAGGCGAGATTGACATTAATTGATGTGTTGATGACATAATATTTATTCTTATTTATTCGTTTGTTTCTTGTGATTTTACAGTTTACACAGCGCAAAACGGCATATTTGGCATCAAAATTAATACATTTTATCCATACACGAAACATATATTTCAGCAAATGTTCTTTTTTTTGTAAATTTGCAGAGCTTTTAGAACAATTATAACAGCGATTATGAACATTATCTCAATAATACTGGATTCGATACTCAGCTACATCAGGCGCAATCCGCTCACGGTGACAATTATCGTTATGATAGCCGTATTTGCTCCATCGCTATTCGGAGCGGCACTCATAGGATTGCTCATCGGAGCTTTGATACTGCTCATCGGGCCACTCTTTATGTTGTGGCGACTGATGCGTCAGGCCGAGCGAGGTGGCAAGAGATATTCGGGGCGAGGGTTTCGAGGATTCTACACCAATTTCGATGGCAATCCACACAACTCCCAGCAAAGCTACAACCGAGGTGGAACATACCAGCGTGGGCAGGGCTTTGGCTCGGCACATAGCGGTTCGGCACATAGCGGCTCTTCGCAACGCAACCCCAACGAGGGGCAGGTGAAGGTGTTCGCCACATCGGAGCAACCTCAGAAACGAGTGAGCGACAACGTGGGCGACTATGTAGAGTTCGAGGAGGTAAAGCCCAACAAATAAACCACACACGCAGCCGCCACACCACAAGCGCGGCCACAAGAAAAACAAAACAGACAAACGATGTTTCATCTATTTGAATCAGTAGGAAGATATACGCTGCTTATGCAGAAGGTCTTTTCGCGTCCCGAGAAGGCCAGCATCTACCGTCATCGCATCTTAGGCGAGATGGTGACGCTCGGCTTGGACTCGATTGGACTGACGGCCATCATATCGATATTTATCGGAGCGGCCGTAACGTTGCAGATGGCAATCACTTTGGAGTCGCCATTCATTCCGCAATTTATGATTGGATATGCCACCCGCGAGGTTATGATTTTGGAGTTCTCTTCAACGGTGGTGGCCTTGATTCTTGCGGGTAAGGTAGGCTCGAACATCGCCTCCGAGATAGGCACAATGCGAATCACCGAACAGATTGATGCTTTGGAGATTATGGGTATCAACTCGGCATCGTATCTCATACTCCCCAAAGTTGTGGCTACGGTCTTTTTCTTCCCGTTCTTGGCTATTTTCAGTATGCTGGTGGGCATAGCGGGAGGATACGGAATAGCGGTATTTACGGGTATTATGAACGTGTCGGAGTATATCGACGGCTTGAAATATTGCTTCTACCCAAGCGAGATATGGTATGCCCTGACAAAGATGGCATTCTTCGCATTCTTCATCACAACCATCTCGGCCTACTGCGGCTACTACGCAAAGGGCAACTCGTTGGAGGTAGGTAAGGCATCGACGCAGGCTGTGGTGACCAGCTCAATTGTGATTATGATTTGCAACCTTATATTGACTCAAATCCTGCGAACATGATTAAAGCTCAGAACGTTATCAAATCATTTGAGGGTCGCACAATCTTGAAAGATATAACGGCCGAGTTTGGCACAGGCCAAACCAACCTTATCATCGGACGCAGTGGCTCGGGTAAGACCGTGCTGTTGAAGAGTTTGGTGGGTCTGCACGATGTCGATTCGGGCGAGATATGGTATGACGATGTGTGCTACTCGAAGCTCGACTTCAAGGCTCGCAAAGCTATTCGCAAAGATGTGGGTATGATTTTTCAGGGCGGCGCATTGCTCGACGCATCGACCGTTGCCGAGAATGTGAAGCTGCCGCTCGACCTCTTCACCGAGCAGTCGGAGCAGGAGAAGATGGAGCGCGTGAATCTCTGCTTGAAGCGTGTGAACCTCGATAATGCTCACCACCTCTACCCCTCGGAGTTGAGTGGAGGTATGGTCAAGCGTGCTGCCATAGCGCGTGCGATAGTGATGAATCCAAAGTATCTGTTCTGCGACGAGCCCAACTCGGGACTCGACCCGCAGACCTCGATTGTGATTGACAACTTGATTCACGACATCACCAAAGAGTACAACATAACCACCATCATCAACACCCACGATATGAACTCGGTGATGGAGATTGGCGAGAAGATTGTCTTTATCTACGAGGGCAACAAGTGGTGGGAAGGCTCGAAAGATGATATTCTGCACACCGATAATCGCGAGTTGGAGGATTTTGTCTTCGCTTCGGCAATGGCCAAACGCGCCAAAAAGTCAGTCAGCAGGTAAGCGAGGGAATTCAAAATTCAAAATTCAACATTCTACATTGGCTAATCCTTTGTCTAATATCGAATTAGACAAAGGATTTTATATAATATACACAC
>JAFTVW010000030.1 GCA_017465605.1 Alistipes sp. | reverse complement strand
TTCAAAATTCAAAATTCAAAATTCAATATTGGTTAATCATCTGCCTAACATTGAGTTGGGCAGATGATATTTTTATGAGTGATGAGTTTTATGGTGGCTATGGGTGTGATGTTTAGTGAAAAAAATATAGGAAGAAGATAAAATAGATTGCTATTTCACTTTTCTTTCAGAATTTTTTACTAATTTTATAACGTGGCAATATTTGCTGCGAGCATTTATTTGTAAACCCTAAAACTTTATATGACTATGAAAAAGTATCTAATCTTAGCCGTTGCGCTCTTCGCGGTCAATAGCGTGTCGGCGCAGTTGTTTAGCAGCCATCGAGAGTTTAATACTTTTGCTGAAATTTATGAACAGTGGAATGGTATAGTACTGACAGCCCCTAAGGGTTATTTAGATGCTGGTCACGATCCGTTTATCTGGGGTCCTCAGTCGGAGAGCAAGGGTCGTCAGTCGCTTGCTGCCCACTTCTATCGTATGCGACTCAAATCGCCTGATAGTAATGTGTTGATTATCTACCCCATAGAGTCATTTTTTGGTGTGGACAGTACCGAGCCCGACAACCAGCTGAATGGCGTGGCGGAGTTTGTGGCAAGTGCCAAAGGTTATGAGATTACCCGCTCTACGCCCGACAAGAGCAATGGTTCTATGTACGCAGTACTTCCCGACGAGGCTAAGAACGATTGGGTGAAATATGAGGGCAAGAGTGCCCGCAAATGGTTTGCAGCCGAGCGAGTGTATGTGGCGCATTTCCAGTTGCCAAAACCTTTCGATGATAGATATACCCACGCTATGGTGGTGTCGATGCATAACACCGGTCGTCGCACATACCGCGTTGTATGCTTTATGACATCTGATGATGAGTCGCTTCGCGAGCAGGTTTTTGAGGAGTTGAAGGGCACAATCAAACTCTACGACACATCGGATAAGACCTATATGCACAATTATCGTGGTCGTCAGGCTACCGTTCTTAACTTCGGTAACAATTTCGACTACCGTTATCTTCCACAGCCTGTCAGCGCGTTTGATATGCACGCCATCAAGAGTTTAATTGATGGAGGCAGAGTGAGGAACTTGAAGAATATAGGAAAGTAGTATTTTATTACTATCTATAAATTAGTAAGGAGGTTGTGGGTAGAATTCTACTCACAACTTTTGTGTTAAATTTAATTTTCATTACGAGACCCAATCATAAAAAATAGGCTTAAAATTTCCGATTCCATCGAAAAAATAGTAATTTTGGGATTGATTATGCTTAATTTGCAGTAATGTGGCAGTATGTGCTTGATAGAGAGTGATTTATATGACCTATGAGTCGTATCGCCACCCAATTGTGATGAGTAATTGAGAATAAATAATTATAGATTTACTTATGAAGAAGGAGTTTAAACGTTATCTGATTACATCGGCTCTGCCCTATGCCAACGGCCCTGTGCATATTGGCCACTTGGCGGGTGTATATGTGCCGTCGGATATCTATGCGCGTTATTTGCGTTTGAAGGGTTATGATGTGATTTCGGTTTGCGGTAGCGACGAGCACGGAGTGCCCATCACAATCAAAGCTCGTAAGGAGGGTATCACTCCACAGCAGGTGGTTGACCGCTATCACGAGATTATCAAAGATGCCTTCAAGCGTTTCGGTATGTCGTTTGACATCTACTCGCGCACTTCGTCGCCCACACATCGTGTGACAGCTTCTGATTTCTTCCGCAAGCTCTACGATGAGGGTAAGTTTATCGAGCAGACCTCTATGCAATTCTACGACGAGGAGGCTAAGACTTTCCTTGCCGACCGTTATATCGTGGGTACCTGCCCACGTTGCCAGAGCGAGGGAGCTTATGGCGACCAGTGTGAGAAGTGCGGTTCGACGCTCTCGCCCGACGAGCTTATCAATCCCACATCGAAGCTCTCGGGTGCAGTGCCCGTAAAGCGCGAGACAAAGCATTGGTATCTGCCTTTGGATAAGTATGACTCTTTCCTCAGAGAGTGGATTTTGGAGGGTCACAAGGAGTGGAAATCAAATGTATATGGTCAGTGTAAGAGCTGGCTCGATACAGGTTTGTTGCCTCGTGCCGTAAGCCGCGATTTGGATTGGGGAATCCCTGTTCCAGTTGAGGGTGCCGAGGGTAAGGTGTTGTATGTTTGGTTTGATGCCCCTATCGGTTATATATCTGCTACTAAGGACCTTACACCCGATTGGGAGAAATATTGGAAGAGCGAGGATACCAAGATGGTTCACTTCATCGGTAAGGATAACATCGTATTCCACTGCATTGTGTTCCCATCGATGTTGAAGGCTCACGGCGAGTATATCTTGCCAGAGAACGTACCTGCCAACGAGTTCCTTAATTTGGAGGGTGATAAGATTTCTACCTCAAAGAATTGGGCCGTATGGTTGCACGAGTATCTCGATGAGTTCCCCGGCAAGGAGGACGTGTTGCGCTATGTGCTTTGTGCCAACGCTCCCGAGACTAAGGATAATGATTTCACTTGGAAGGATTATCAGGCTCGCAACAACAACGAGTTGGTTGCAATCTTGGGTAATTTCGTGAATCGTGCTTTGGTGCTTACCAAGAAATATTACAATGGAGCCGTTCCTGAGCGTGGAGAGCTTACCGAGTATGATTGTGCCACCATCGAGGAGTTAAGCGGAATAAAGGCCTCTTTGGAGGCAAATATCGAGTCTTATCGCTTCCGCGAGGCTCTGAAAGATGCGATGAATGTTGCCCGTATTGGTAATAAGTATCTGGCCGACACCGAGCCCTGGAAGGTGGTAAAGACTGACCCTGAGCGAGTTAAGACAATTTTGAATATTGCTTTGCAGATTACCGCTAACCTCACAATCGCCATCGAGCCATTTATGCCATTCTCGGCTGAGAAGATTTTGAAGATGCTTCAAATGGAGAAGTTTGGCTGGGATAACTTGGGTAGTATGGAGTTGGTTAAGGCGGGCCACATTATTGGCGAGCCACAGCTCTTGTTCGAGAAGATTGAGGACGAGGTTATCGAGAAGCAGTTGAAGCGTTTGGAGGATATCAAGAAGGCTAATGCCGCTGCTGCCGCTGCCGAGCACGTTACAGAGCAGAAGGCGGAGTGTACGTTTGATGACTTCCAGAAGATGGATATCCGCGTATCAACAATTTTGGAGGCTGAGAAGGTTGCCAAGACAAAGAAGTTGTTGAAACTTACGGTTGATACGGGTATCGACAAGCGTACTATTGTTTCGGGTATTGCTGAGCATTTTACTTGCGAGGAACTTATTGGCCGTCAGGTACTTGTGTTGGTTAATTTGGCTCCGCGCGAGATGCGAGGCATCGTGTCGCAGGGTATGATTCTTATGGCCGAGGACGCCAGCGGTAAGTTGGAGCTTCTCTCACCTGAGAATAAGACCAACAACGGTGCAATGGTAGGATAATGTCAAAATTCAAAATTTAGAATTCAAAATTCAAAATTCAAAATTGCCTTCGGGTGGGAATATAAATATAAAACGTCATTCTGACATTTTTGTATTGGAAAGGGTAAGTGATGCAATTAGCCGCCATACAAAAATGTAAGAATCTACCTTATAATACACCACGCCCCAAAGAATAAACATTGCGGCAAAGACACACTCCCTCCCCCTTCGGGGACTCCCTCTTGCCTTAGAGGGAGAGTTTTTGGGGTTCTTTGGAAGGCTGTAAATAAGCGGTTGATTCCAACATTTTCGCATAGACGCAGATGTTACCACCGCAGGTCATAAGATGCGAAAATATGAAATGACGCAGTCTTACGACTGTTTTACGATTATTTTGACGCTCAATTATAAAGAAATTCTCTATCTAACTCGATGTTAGACAGAGAATTAACCAATTTTGAATTTTGAATTTTTAATTTTGAATTCGAAGATATCGCATAACATAAAATTTATAGGTTTATGGTGAATATTGATTGGAAAAATCTTGGTTTCGACTATGTCAAGACCAATGTCAACGCCCGTTTTTACTATAAGGACGGAGAGTGGAGTGAGATGGAAATCACCGATGATGAGTATATCAAAATGCATATGTCAACCACCTGCCTCCACTATGGTTTGGAGTGCTTTGAGGGTTTGAAGGCGTTTCGTGGTGTAGATGGCAAGGTGCGTCTGTTCCGTGCCGACGAGAATGCAAAACGTATGCAGGCTTCGGCTCGCAAATTGTGTTTGCCTGTTCCTTCGGTCGAGATGTTTGTTGATGCGTGCCGCGAGGTTGTCAGCCGCAATATCGATTTCGTGCCACCTTATGAATCGGGAGCGTCGTTGTATCTGCGCCCTGTACTGATTGGTAGCAAGGTGGGTTTGGGTGTGAAGGCATCGCCAGAGGCTATGTTTATCGTATTCTGTTCGCCCGTTGGTCCTTATTTCAAGGGTGGAATGAAACCTATCAAGGTGGTTGTTGACCGTATGCAGGATCGCGCTGCTCCACGTGGAACAGGTGATATCAAGGCTGGCGGTAACTATGCATCAAGCATCTTGTCGGGCGAGAAGGCTCACGATATGGGTTATTCAAATGTTATGTATCTCGATGCTAGCGAGCATAAATATATCGAGGAGTGCGGTGCGGCCAACTTCTTTGGTATCAAGAATGGCACTTATGTAACTCCCAAGTCGCCTTCGATTTTGCCTTCGATTACCAATAAGAGCCTTCGCACGTTGGCCGAGGATATGGGTTTGAAGGTTGAGGAGCGTCCTGTGGCAGTCGATGAGTTGGGCGAGTTTGAGGAGGCTGGTGCTTGTGGCACAGCAGCTGTTATCTCCCCTATCGAGTCGGTTTATGATTTGGATACCGATGTTAAGGTTACCTATGGCAGCGAGGTTGGTAAGGTGTCGCTTGCACTATATAATAGCTTGCAGGATATTCAGTATGGCCGCGCTGAGGATAAATTTGGCTGGACAATAGTGGTTGAATAAGTATGTTTAATTAAAGGGAATAACGTGTTCCACGTGGAACACAATCCTGAAAACAGAATTATTTATAGCAAAATAGAGGGTCATACGGCCCTCTATTTTTTTTGTTGTATATAATATTTTGTGTTGATTCTACCCTATTTTCTTGAATTACGCACCACTCTATCTGCCAAATTTTATTAGCAAAACGTTGATGTCGGCTGGACTTACTCCTGGAATTCGCGATGCCTGACCAATGGTTTGAGGCCGAATTTTGGTCAGCTTTTGGCGAGCTTCTATGGTGAGTGCGTTCATTTGCATAAAATCGAAACCGTCGGGAATCGTGATATTCTCCAAGCGATGGAGCTTCTCGGCCAGCAATTTTTCGCGCTCGATGTAGCCCTTATACTTAATTTGGATTTCGGCTTGCTCGATAATTTCGCGAGTGATACCCTGCTCGGCGACAAATTTTTTGAGTCGTGGCAGTTCATCAACCAACTCCAAAAATGAAAATTCGTTGCGCGAAACTATCGAATATAGCTTTCTACCCTGCGTCAGAGGCTCAAAATTTTTGCGTTTCAAATAGCTCTCAATTTCCGATATTTTGACACTCTGATTTTGCGCGAAGGAAATAAGCGATTCTACGAGCGATTTTTTTTGCTCGAAAATTTGCCACATTTTGTCGCCCACAAGTCCGATTTTGCGGCCAATCGGAGTTAAACGAATGTCGGCATTGTCCTGTCGGAGCAGGATTCGATGCTCGGCACGCGAGGTGAACATACGATATGGCTCATCAACTCCTTTGGTCACGAGGTCATCAATCAGCACACCAATATATGCCTCGTCGCGTTTCAACACCACAGCCTCCTCGCCCATAAGTCGGCGGTGGGCATTGATTCCCGCCATCAGACCCTGAGCTGCTGCCTCCTCGTATCCCGTAGTACCGTTGATTTGGCCTGCAAAGTAGAGATTGTCCACCAGCTTTGTCTCTAACGAGTGGCGTAGTTGTGTGGGTGGGAAGTAGTCGTATTCGATTGCGTAGCCCGGGCGATAGACGTGTACCTGCTCCAAGCCCTTTATCTGTCGGAGTGCTGCGAGTTGTATCTCCTGTGGCAGCGACGATGAAAATCCGTTGATGTAGTATTCGTTTGTGTCGCGACCCTCGGGCTCCAAGAAGAGCTGATGTTGCTCCTTGTCGGCAAAGGTGCGTAGCTTGTCCTCGATGCTCGGGCAGTAGCGTGGCCCGATGCCCTGAATCGTGCCGTTGAATAGTGGCGATAGCGCAAATCCCTCGCGCAGAGTGGAGTGTACGGCCGCAGAGGTATATACCAAATAGCACGATTTCTGCTCCTTAACCGCCTCAGTATCAGGTGAAAACGAGAATTTTGAAGGTTCTTCGTCACCTGCCTGCTCCTCCAACTGCGAGAAGTCAATCGAGCGAGAGTCAATTCGTGCGGGCGTTCCCGTTTTCATACGTCCCACCTCAAAACCAAGCTCTCGGAGCGATTCGCTGATGCCGTGTGAAGCCTCATCACCTGCTCTACCACCCTCGGCACTATTTGCTCCGCAGTGCATCAATCCACCCAAAAAAGTACCGTTTGTAAGCACTATGGCCTTCGCTCGAAACTCCACCCCCATTCGGGTACGAAGTCCCGCGATTCGGGCTCTTTCGCCCTCATATTCGAAGATAAGTTCGGTGGCCGCGTCTTGCCATATAAATAGGTTGGGCTGCTGCTCCAACTCCCTGCGCCAAAGTCGGCTGAAAAGCTCCTTGTCGCACTGTGCGCGTGGGCTCCACATAGCTGCTCCCTTCGAGCGGTTGAGCATACGGAATTGAATGGTCGAGCGGTCGGTGATGCGACCCATACGGCCACCCAATGCGTCTATCTCGCGTACAATTTGACCCTTTGCCACGCCTCCCACTGCGGGGTTGCACGACATCGAAGCCATCTTCGACATATCCATCGTGAGCAGCAACGTGCGTGAGCCCAATTGGGCAGCCGCAGCCGCAGCCTCGCAACCTGCGTGGCCAGCTCCGACGACGATAATGTCGTATTCGTAGAGATTTGTATTTGGTTGAATCAGAGCCATTTTCGTTGTTTTGAATTTGTTTATTTCTCCAATTCGGCCGATAGTTGTGCCAAATATTTATCCTCCTTGCGGTGCATCTGACGCTCCGTGCGAGGGGTTTTGTCCTTCTGTCCGCACAGGTGTAGTAGGCCGTGAACAACCACGCGGCGCATCTCGTGGAGCTTCGTTGCTCCGTAAATGCGGGCATTGTCGGCAACGGTCTCGACGTCGATGAATATATCGCCTGCAACTACCCTCTCGCCTTTGCGGTCGCTGTAATCGAAGGTGATGACATCGGTAAAGTAGTCGTGGCCGAGGAATTGACGATTCATCTCCAAAAGTCGCTCGGCAGAGCAGAAGATGTAGGTCACATCGCCCAGCGTGTAACCCTCCTGCTCGGCAACACTTTTGAGCCACGCCGAGGTGAGTCGCTTGGCTGGAAGAGCATAGCTGCACGAATCGTTATAGTATCTAACCATCTGAGTAATAATTGTTTACTTCTTAGCCCATTCGAGCAAATTACCGAGTGTTCCGATGTTGTCAGCTATGATATCGGGCTGGCGGGGTGCCTCGTCGGCAATCTCCAATGTGGTCTCGCCCGAGAGTACCAACACACCCATAGCTCCTGCGTTGAAGGCCATCTGTACATCGGTGTAGATGCGGTCGCCTACCATTGCTATCTCGCTCGCTTCGAGACCGTAACGCTGACGAATGCCTGTGAGCATATTGGGGTCGGGCTTACCCAACGTGATATCGGGCTGACGTCCTGTGGCGTGTTCGATACACTTGCATATTGAGCCGCAGTCAACCAAAACAACCTTCTGGTCGGTGGGGCATACGCGGTCGGGGTTGGTGGCAACGTAGGGAATACCCTGCTGTGCCCACCACGCTGCACGACACAGGCGCGAGTAGTCGAGCGTCATATCGAATGCCACAACCATAGCATCGGGTACATCGTCGGGATCGTCTGCGGTAGGCTCAAAACCAGCCTTCACAAATTCCGAAACCATACTTGGAGTACCCAACATAAAGAGTCGCTTGGCGTTGGGAAGGTGTGTTTTCAGGTAGTCGATTGTTGCCAATGCTGTGGTGTACATCACCTCCTCGGTGGCCTCGATACCCATCGTGTGGAGTTTGTGCAGGTAGTCGGCAATCGACTTTGAGGGATTGTTCGTTAGGAACGAATACGAAACACCTATCTCGCTGAGTTGCTGCAAGAAAGGTTTGGTGTAGTCGAATAGCGACATACCCATATATATTGTGCCGTCCATATCGAGTGCGACGTGACGGATATCCTTCAATCGTGCTCTTAACTCGTCGGTAGAGTAAATCGAGCGATAAAATTCTTGTGCCATATTTTATAATTCAAGATTCAAAATTCAAAATTCAAAATTGTGAGGAGTAAATCCTCGCTTCCTCCTCGCGGTTCGGCATTCGTGAGCAAGCTCACTCTGCTCTCGCTCCGCAGCGTCGGTTCAAAATTGGGTTTTACAACCCTTTTATGATTTTTCTTTACTACAAATTATATATATCCGTCATTCCATATTTTCGCGTAGTAACTTTTCTCTTCTCCAACCCTCGTCCTTGCAAAAATGCGAAATGACCTATTTATTTTCCAATTCAACCCCAAAAATTTTACACTCTCAAACTCAAAAAATAATTTTGAATTTTGAATTTTGAATTTTGAATTGGGTGGGGGCTGCCCCTGCAGTTACATATTCTTAAAGCAGTCGGCGTCGAGCATTG
>JAFTVW010000029.1 GCA_017465605.1 Alistipes sp. | reverse complement strand
GGTGGCCGAGAATGTCGAGTTGCCGCTCATCTATATGGGCGTGAAGCCCTCGGAGCGTAAGGAGCGCGTAAAGAAGATGCTCGACCGTATGAACATCTCGCACCGTGCCGGCCACTTCCCACAGCAGCTCTCGGGAGGTCAGCAGCAGCGTGTGGCTATCGCCCGTGCCCTAGTGTCGAACCCCAAGCTGATCCTTGCCGATGAGCCTACGGGTAACCTCGACTCGAAGAATGGTCAGGAGGTTATGACCCTGCTCAAAGAGCTCCATCAGGAGGGCACAACCATCATTATGGTTACCCACTCGCAGCACGATGCCTCGTATGCAAGCCGTACTATCTGCTTGTTCGACGGTAAGATTGTAACTGATGTAAAGAGCCGCCTATAATCCTTTTTGAGAAAGGTATCAATATTAAAAAACGCCTATTACCATAAGCAGAGAAGCGTTAGGAGTCTGTTTGAATTTTATTTCGAGATTATTTGAGAGCTATTTTTATGTAGATTTTGACTTGAGGAAAGCAGATAATAGCGGGCTATTTTCAAATTTCACAAGTCAAAAGATGCAAGAAATAGCCTCAAAGAAACCGAAACTAATCTTCAAAGCAACGGACTAACTCGTTTAATAAAATTCAAAACAGACTCCAAAGGCTTGGGCGAGGGTGATACCTCCCCAAGTCACTAATAGAATTCAAAATGCAAAATTGAATAATTAATAAAACAATAAGAATAGAAACCTATGAAAATCGCGTTTAAAAACTTTCTGATGACCTTGCGAAGATACAAGGTCGCATCGCTGCTTAATGTGCTCGGTTTGACCCTCGCCTTTGTGGCTTTTTACATCATCTTTTCGCAGGTGTGGTACACCATCACCTACAACGGACAATTCCCTAATGCCGACCGCACCTATCTTATCTCTACCGACTTTGGTGGCGGTAACGACGGTGAGATACAGTGGAGCACAAACTCACCCGGCAATTTGGCTTATGTGGCCGCCGAGCAGTTCCCCGATGCCGAGGAGGTGGCCTCTACAATGCCTTACCCACGCATTAGCCGCATTTGGATTAAGCGCAATGAGTACACTATGGAGCCGTTCAATGAGTATGTATATCAAGGAACGGCCAATGTGCCCTCGTTCTTCGGCTTTGAGTGCCTAGCGGGCGATTTCTCGCAACTCAAAGAGCCTAATACGGTAGCGATGGCTCGCTCCAAGTCCGAGAAATTGGGCGTCGGCGTGGGCGATGTAATCTACTTTGAGGGTGGAAAATACAACGACGACGGCAAGCCAACCATTCAGCAGACCATCGTAGCCATCTACGAGGATATGCCCAAGAACTCTATGTTCAGCCATTGGGGTATTATGCAGAACGACGAGGGCGTATATACCGAGGGTAATAACAATTGGAACTACTCTAATTTTGTCCGTATGCGCGAGGGTGCTGACCTCGACACCTATATCGAAATCTTCAAGAAAGGTTATGCCGACTGGTTCCTCGGTATGGTGCAGGAGTGGATGGCCGAAGCAGAGGAGGCAGCGGATCCCGAGGAGATTGCGATGGTCAAGGAGGAGTTGGATAGTGGCGCACAAGTCCTTGCTACCCGTTTGGTGCCTCTCGACGAACTCTATTACGCCGAATTCTACGACTCAGGCAACTTCCGTACAGGCAAGAAACACACTCCGATTATTCTCGGTAGCATTGCCTTTATTATCGTGCTGATTGCATTTATTAACTTCGTAAACTTCTTCTTCGCACTCGTGCCCGTGCGTATGCGTGCGGTGAATATCTGCAAGGTATTCGGTGCAAGTCAGGAAACACTGCGCTGGAACTTCCTCTTCGAGGCTATCGGTTTGGTGTTGCTCTCGATGGGACTGACGTTCTACCTGATGATTGCTATCCAAGAGAGTTTTATCACCAACTATTCTATCTGTTCACTGGCTCTTGGAGATAACATTGTAGTCATTATTATGATGGTCGCACTGATGGTGTTGCTAGCTGTTGTGGCGGCATTGTACCCTGCGTTCTACATCACCCGTTTCAATGCATCATTGGGCGTTAAAGGCGGCTTTGCACAGTCGGCTACGGGTCGTCGTCTGCGTTCGTTGATGGTGGGCGTGCAGTTTTCAGTGGCGATGATTCTCATCATCGTAACGGCTGTCTTTTGGTTGCAGTATCGCTTTATGATCAACTACGATTTGGGCTTCGACCGCGAAAATGTCGTAACCTTCGCTTCGTGGGATTTGGGCACACGCTCCGAGACCGTCGTGGAGCGATTGATGCAGCACCCCGATGCGATAAATGTAACCACCTCGGCAGTAAATCTCTTCCACTGTAACCAAACGTGGGGACGAATGTACAAAGATAAGGAGTATGTTGTGCGCGCTAATGCTGTGCGTTGGAACTTCCTTGACTTCTTCGGTTTTGATATTGTCGATGGCCAGGGCTTTACCCCTTCGTCAGCCGAGCGCAATGAGATTGTGATGATGAGCCGAATGCACCGCGAGGTAGGTATGCCACTCGGATATAAAGAGGGTAATCATTACCCCTATGTAGGTATCATCAAAGATGTACGCCTTACGTCGCTTGCTCAGGAAGATGAGTACTACGCCTTCTACTGCGACAAATCGGATCTCCGAAAGAGCCACTTCTACATTCGTCTGCGTGCAGGGGCCGATGTTAAAGCGTTTGCCGAGTATGTAAAGAAACTCACAAAGGAACTCTCTCCCGCTTCCAATGAGCCTGAACTCTACTTCTTAGAGGAGTGGGTTGAGGGGCTCTACGCACAAACCAAAAAGGATATGGTGCTCATAGGATTGTTTGCGGGTCTGGCTATCATAATCGCTCTGATGGGTGTGTTCGGTATTGTGATGTTCGAAACGCAGCACCGCCGCTCGGAGATAGCTGTTCGCAAGGTCTATGGCGCAACGACACGACAGATTGTCGAGATGCTGAACCTGCGTTATGTGTGGATTGTCGGAGGTTGCTTTGTGGTGGCAGCACCTGTGGCGTGGCAGATCACCTCGCGCTGGTTGGAGTCGTTCGCTAACCGCATCGCCCAGCCTTGGTGGCTCTATATTGCCGCCCTTCTCGTTGTCCTCGCCGTAACGGTCGGCCTTGTAACCCTCCGCTCGTGGAAAGCTGCTACCAAAAACCCTGCTGATGTGGTGAAGAGTAACTAATTATTCACTATATCTATAAATAGAGGTCATCCCCAAAAGCCTATCCAACAATGCTCTTGTTAGATAGGCTCTTTTTATTATTGGACCATATAGGGAATAGATTTCATCGAAAATCGTGTGGAATGAGTGTTGCCAAAATAAGATAACCTTCCACTTGCAACCACATAACACTGAGTTGTGGCGTAATATCGGCAAGCGAAGAGCCCATAGATCCGAGCTCTACAAATGCAAGAATGGCGGGAGCTATCGGAAAGAGGTAATGCACCGCTTGCCACCCCATAGGCAGTAGTTGCAACGGGTATGATATGCCCGAAATAAAAATAAGACCTACGGAAAAGAATGTAATGAGCACAAGTGGTGCCTCACGGTCATTAAACAGCCGTCCGAAAGCCTGCCCAAAGAGCGAGGTCGCAAGCAGAAATGGAAACATCATTGCCACCAACTCCCATACCGAAGCAAGGTGTGGCAAATGAAATATACGAGGTAGCCACCCTATAAGAAAGAGTGACAACGCACCATAAATAGTACAATAGGTTGCGCTCCTTGCGAGGGTAATGACCACACGCCCACCAAAGCCTATCGTTCTGCCCCTCATCGGTGTTATTCTCTTTGCTTTACGCCCTGCGCTATTCATACTTACAACCATAACCATCGTCTGAAATATAATAACCATAAAAACTGCGGGAACAAGATAGTCGGCATATCCTTTGGTAGGGTTGAAGAGTGCATTACCAACAACTTCGGTTGTTGCGTGCCCATCGAGAGCCACTGCGAGGGGTGCGGGAAGTATCCAAAGCATATCCCCTCTTATATCTTCATCGAGAGCTAGCATTGCATCTTCAATAGCTCCTACAGTAGCCTCATAGTAGAGAAAAGTGGCAGTAGTAGAGAGTATTACAAATAATGACTGCTCTCCCCTGCCGATGCGTTTATCCATATCGTGCGGTAAATAGAGAATAGCCTCCGCTTCTCCTCGGCTGAGTACAGAACGAGCTTCGCTGATGTCGGCAGCTACTGCCACAATCTCGGCATTAGGTGAAGCATCTACAAGGCTTATAAGATGGCGTGATAGATGCGTGTGAGAGTTGTCCACCACCACAATCGGATCTTCGCGGACTATATTTGGTTGATAAAGTAGATTATAGAGTAACCCATAAGCCACCATACCACCAACAATAAGTATCATTGACGATAGCGAGGTAGCAACGTCCCACAGCTCCTTGTAGAAGGCTATGGAGAATAGTCGTAGGGCGTTATTCGATTTTTTCATAGTTTCCTGATATTATACTTTTATGCAGATGCGAGGCTGTCAGAAGTGGTAGTAGGCAATATGCTCCAAGTATAGCTGCGTGCAACCATACGACCCCATAGCTCCCTTCAGTGTAGAGTTGATTTTGCACTATAAGCGTGAAGTGCCTTATAGGGAGTATTAGCGCGACATAGTGAAAAATAGGGTGCATCGAAGCAATCGGAAAGGTTATACCCGAAAGTGTTGCTCCCAGCGAGCCAATCATAGATACTGCACTGAGAACAATGGTCATATTAGGGAATAGCGAGTAGGTAAATAGCGCAAGAGAAATACTTGCTACAACCAATCCCAACATTGCTGCCACTAATCCCCATAGAGAGCCATACAGTTCTAAGGGAGCGAGACCTTTGATACCATACATTACATATAGTGCCGCTATGCCGCTTGCTATAAAAGCGAAAGCGTAAGGTAATAATTTGCCTGCAAGGGCGGTGAAAATATTGCTGTTGGCCGTCGCAAGCCACTCCTTGCTGTGGCTCTTCTCGCTGCCGAGGACATAAACCGTTGTTATGAGTATAATAATTTGAAACATAATGAAGAAGAACGGCTCGGCGAGATAGGTGCGATAGTTGAGCGAAGCGTTACCCAGAGGGTGGATATCGCTGTTAAGCGGCTCCAGAAATGCCATTATTTGTCTCTCCGATACCCCCATTTCATTTGCTGTAACTATTATAGGGTCGAGGCTCGCCATAGTGAGTAGCGTACGAAGTGTAGACTCGACCTGTGCCCCAATGCTCATAAAGGCATAGTGATAGTAATATGGAATTGTCGAACGTGTGCCGCACACCATATTGCGTGTTAGGTCGTGTGGCAAAACAACATAACCATAAATTTCTCTGTTCCGAACCGCAGCGAGAGCCTCAGATGAGGAGGTGTAGCGATGTGTGATATTGATGGTAGGCGAGGAGTCTATAGTGCGAACTATATCTCGTGAAATAGCCGTAAAGCTGTCATCAACAACCCCTATGGGTATCTCCTGTATTGCACCATTACCAAAAATCGTGGTCATAAAGAGTGCTGAAAATAGCGGTACGCCTATGGTGGCAATCCATAGCAGTGGACGATGGGAGATGATACCTACCTCACGCCATACGACTCTCCAAAAGACACTCATCGTTCAATATTATCCATTGTTACTAAAACACTCATGCCCGGATAAAGCCTTTCTATATGCTTAACAGGGCGTGCGTGAATCTCAAAAGTACGCATATCGTAACCTTCTGCAAGGTGTGAGGTGCGCCAAGTAGCATAGTCGCCCAACGGTGCGATATAGAATACTTCCCATTCAATATTTTCGGTGGCAATAGCCGGAACATCACCATATATGATACGTCCGAGCCAGAAATGGGGCATCATATCTTCGCGAACATTAAAAACAGCGTATGGCTCATTGAGTTCTACAATCGAAAGCAATGGTGTCCCAACGCCCACTAACTCGCCATCGGTCGGATATATCTCTGAAACAATACCTTCGGCGGGCGATGTAAGGTGTGCATCGTGCAGTGCGGCCTCTACCTCATTAACACCACTTGCTGCCGCATCGGCCATATAACGGGCACTCTCTTTATCCTGTTTTTGCGCCCCCTTGCGAGCAAGAAGATATTGCTCATAAGCGGCACTCTCGGATGCTTTGGCAGAGAGATATAGAGCCTCAGCCTCCTCTTTGCGTTGAAGTGATACAACACTATCCTGCCATAGGCGCAGCACTCTTCGATATGTATTCTCGGCAAGGTTCCGTTGAGCTTTAGCACCCTGCCAAAGTTGCTTCGCTGAGGCAATCACCTCGATACGTGCTCCTTCATCAACCTTATTGCTCTGTGCGAGTGCAGCCTTTTCGAGTGCAACAGCCTGCGAATGGAGAGCCTCAGCTTCAGGTGAGTGTATGGCTATAAGGGTGTCGCCACGCGAGACCCAATCGCCTTTGCGCACATATATTTCAGATACTCGACCTGCAAGTTTCCCCGAGACACGTACTTCGGAAGCCTCAATAGTACCTTGCAGAGGTGGAGTGGTTCGGCGAGCGGTAAGGATACCGATTATAGAGATTATGGCGATAGCCAATACGATGACTAAAAAAGCGATGTAAAGTGATCTCTGTTTCATAATTTGCGGGGCGTAAAATAGGTTGTTAAACTATCGGCCCTACCAACCAACGTAAGTAGTGTGGTGAGCGAAGTGTCGATCGTATATAATGTTTCGATTTGTGCAAGTTGAACCTCCGAGAGTCTTTGAGTAGCATCAACGACATCCGTAGAGGTTGCCATACCCTCCGCAAATGCTCTCAACTGTGTCCTATGGAGCTCCTCTGCGAGCGCAAGAGTTGTCTGTTGCGCCTCATACTCACTTAATGATGTAGTGAGAATAGCATAACATTTGTCTATGGTGGTATATAGCTCTTGGAGAGTCTTTTGGCGAGAGGTCTCTGCGGTGCGAAGAGATGATTTTGAACGCGCAACAGCTCCCTCTCGTGAGAGTCCATCAAAGAGTGTCCACGATAGTCCGACACCCACTATAGTACGTGGAAATATATTTTTATCGAGTCCCGAAGACCACAATTTCTGGTGTCCAATAAAAGATATGGTCGGCAGATAGCGACTGCGCTCGGCGCGAAGTGTAAGCGAAGCTATCTCCTCTCCACTCTTTAGCATATTTATTGTAGGTGCTTCCGAAATAAGTGCAAAAAATTCCTCCTTGGCAGGAATTGTATGGGGGACGGAGAGGGCAGTAGTAGGGATAATAGTCAAGGAGTCTGTAACAAGTAGCGTGGCAAGAGCCTTTACCGCTACTATCTGTTCACTCTCGGCAGATGCAAGGAGTGTAGTGCTCTGCTTACAGGCAACCTCAGCGACAAGCCTTTCTGCATGGTTTATCATGCCCTCCTCTTCAAGTCTTCGAGCCTGACGCAAGTGCTCGCTATGAAGTGCAAGAGCACTACGTCTTACATCCGTAAGTTGTCGTGCAAGAGCCAATCTCCAATAAGCCTCAGCAACGGCAAGTATAACTCCATTCTCGGTAGCGTTATATTGTTCGTTTGCTACCGAAAGTACCCTATCGGCAATACGTGAAGCCGCAATCCTGCGACCACCACTAAATACTACCCAAGCCAACTCTGCACCCACCTCGGCAGTATTGCGAGGCATTATCGGAATGCGAAGCTGACTCTTGCCGATACCATTCAACACATCTTCAATGACAGGATTGCCACTCAAGGCTGGTGCAATGTTGTCAAGAAGTTCGTTACCAATCTTGCCTACGGTTGTGACGGCAGCTATTTCGGTAAAGCTGTGAGCGTATTCACCTGTAACGGCAAGTGTAGGATACCACAGTGAATTTAATTCCTGCCTCTCTGCATTAGCCGTAGTAATTCCTTCGCGGGCAATAACAAGCGAAAGGTTTCGCTCGCGCGCCATAATTAAAACCTCTTCCAGCGAAAAGTTTTTCTCGGTTGTTTGTGCCGATATGTAGAGTGGAGAGCAAAATGCTAATATAGAAATAAAGTATTTTGACATAGAATCTGTTTTGCTATTATGAAAACAAACCCTATACCAAACAACAAGTTCCAATCTATGAGTTAGGGGATACTAATATAGTTACATTTATTTGTGATATTACATCTATATGACCGTTGCCGTACAAATACCGTACAAATCAAAAGAAAAACAGCGTTAGAAATCCTTCTAACGCTGTTTTGGTGAGGTCCGAAGCGGATTCGAACCGCTGTAGACGGTTTTGCAGACCGGTGACTAAACCACTCATCCATCGGACCATCAATTGGGGGAATCTCCCTCGTTCAGGGTGCAAATGTACAAAAAAATATCAAACCACCAAAACTTATGCGCAAGTTTCGTGCTTTTTCGCAAAATTTATTAACTTTACATCTGCCTAATGCCCATTTTCGGGTGGAAAAACCTTTATGGCTGTTATTTGGCTACTTAGTTGAGGCGGTTCGAGGTTGTCCTGCTATGACAAAGTCAGAGTGTGGCATTGGTACATATACCTTTTATTATACAACAATGTAGCAGAAACATTGCGATAACCGACCGCTTATGCCATTAGAGAGTATTGCATTGACTTTTATTCCGAATCTCGGAGTGCGGGGAGCAGCCCATTTGTTGGAGTGTTTCGGTTCGGCCAAAGCCATCTACGAGGCTTCGGCGGCAGAGCTTGTGGCTGTGGCTGACTTGCGCGACGATATTGTGCGGAGCATAGTGGCCAAGTGCGGTATGCGTGAGGCGGAGCGTGAAATGCGGTATTGTGAGTGTCATCAGATTACACCCATTGCAGCCGATAGTAGTGCCTATCCTCGTCTTCTGCGTTCCACCGATGATTTTCCTGCGGTGCTTTATGTGATGGGCGATGTTGCGGCACTCAGCAAGCGGGCCGTTGCGTTTGTCGGTACTCGAAAGGCTACGCCCTATGGGCAACGAATGTGCAATACTTTGGTGCGCGAGTTGGCCGAGCTTGTTCCCGACGTGGCTATCGTGAGTGGCTTGGCGTTTGGTATTGATGGCGAGATTCATCGTGCCGCAATCGTTGAGCAGATGACAACCATTGGGGTCTTGGCCAACACCTTGCCGTCGGTATCTCCTGCGTCGCATCGCGCGTTGGCTGCCGATATAATCTCTCGTGGCGGTGCGCTTGTCTCGGAGCTAAATTCTCAATCGAAGCAGAACGGAAATTTCTATATCCCACGCAACCGAATAATTGCAGGCATTGCCGCAGGAACGGTCGTTGTGGAGAGTCCCGAATCGGGAGGGTCGCTATCTACGGCGGCCTTTGCCGATGGGTATAATCGCTCGGTTATGGCTGTGCCGGGACGTGCTACCGACAACAATTCTCGTGGTTGTAATCTGCTGATTCGCAATCGAAAAGCGCAGGCTGTAATGTCGGGGCGTGATATCGTTGCAGAACTTATGTGGGAGTTGGAGATGGAATCTATGCCTGCGCCTAAGCGCGAAAAGCTACCTCTTACCGAGCAGGAGCAGTCGTTGTTAATGCTGTTTGAGCAGGAGCCGCTTTCGATTGATGCCTTGCAACAGATGAGCGGGCTGAGGTCGGGCGAACTATCGCTTTTACTTATGAATCTTGAATTGTCGGGTGCTGTGCGTCAGCTCCCCGGTAAGCAATATGAAAAATTGATATAAAAGCTATGCAACTCATTGATACACATTCGCATCTCTACGCTGAGGAGTTCGACGATGACCGCTCGGAAGCGTTACATCGGGCCCGAGAGGCTGGCGTCGTAAGGCTACTTTTGCCTGCCATCGACTCCGAGAGCCACGAGCATATGTTTGCGTTGGCCAAGAGTGCGCCCGACGTGTGTCGCGTGATGATGGGGTTACACCCTACATCGGTCAACGATAATCCTCGTTGGCGCGAGGAGTTGGCTTTGGTTGAGCAATATTTGACGCAGTCTGTGTTGCAACTTACTCCGCAATCCGCACCACAATCTACTCCACAACCTACCTTGCAGTCCGAGCAGCCGCACAACGCGATAAAATTCTGTGCAGTAGGTGAGATTGGACTGGACTTTTATTGGAGCGAGGATTTTAAGGCCGAGCAGCGTGAAGCATTTGTCGAGCAGTGTCGGTTGGCAACGCGATTGGATTTGCCCGTAGCCATTCACACCCGCTCCGCGTGGGAGGATATGTGTGAGATTTTGGAGCAGGAGTCAGCAGCAGCGCGCCAAAGAGGTGAACAACTCCGAGGTGTGTTGCACGCATTTGGTGAAGATGCCGACACTTATCGCCGACTTAGGCGGTGTGGTGACTTTCTGTTTGGAATAGGTGGCGTGGTAACATTCAAGAAGAGTTGTTTGGCGACAACGGTGGCCGAGATGGATATCGAGCATATAATCCTTGAAACGGATTGCCCATATCTCACTCCTGCGCCACATCGAGGCAAGCGCAATGAGTCGGCATATGTTAGCTATATATGCGAAAAGGTGGCTCAGATTAAGGGCCTACCTGCCGACGAAGTTGCTCGTATAACGACAGCCAATGCAATGCGAATGTTTTTGCCAGATGAGCAGTTGTAGGCCGTAGCGGATAGTTTGATGCAATTGTTGGTCGAGGTTGAGAGTGGCCTCGCTCGCTTGCCACAACGAATGTCGAAAACACTTTATTATAAAAGGTAATTTTAATTATGCCTGCCGAAAACGTGGTAGGCACGCAACACGATAGAAGTATGATTAAAAAAATCAAACAGAGTGTCGAGTCACGCACTTCGATTCTTATTATTTATACGGGTGGTACAATCGGAATGAAAAAAGATGAGGTGACGGGGGCGTTGGTGCCTTTCGATTTCAGCGGAATCTACGATGAGTTCCCTGCGTTACGTCGTCTGCCTGTCGGCATTTCGGTATATACGATGCCCAAACTCATCGACTCGTCGAATGCCCAGCCGTCGGATTGGTGTGCCATTGCCGAGGTGATTCGCGATAATTACGAGGAGTACGATGGCTTTGTTGTACTGCACGGTACCGATACAATGTCTTATACGGCTTCGGCCCTCAGTTTTATGCTCGAAAATCTGGCCAAACCTGTGGTCTTTACGGGGAGTCAGATTCCGATAGGCGTGTTGCGTACCGATGGCCGCGAAAACCTTATTACCGCTATCGAAATTGCGGGCGCACAGGTGAACGGCAAACCGATCGTTCCAGAGGTGTCGCTACTCTTCCATAGCCGCTTGTGTCGAGGAAATCGCACCCGTAAGAGTAGTGCCGAGGAGCTTGATGCTTTTCGCTCGCCCAACTATCCTGCGTTGGCCGAGGTTGGTGTGAAGATAGCCTACAACCACACCGCCATAGCCACTCCGCCTCCCGCTACCGAGTCGTTGCGTATAGCCACAATGCTCAGCGAGGGAGTAGCCATTATTAAGATGTTTCCGGGTATTGGCGAGCATACCCTGCGAGCGATTCTCTCGGTTGAAGGCCTGCGAGGTGTTGTATTGGAGACCTACGGAGCGGGAAATGCCCCTACGGCAAGTTGGTTTTTGGAACTTATGCGCGAGACAGTCGAGCGGGGTGTGCTGGTGTTGAACGTCACGCAGTGTGACAATGGCTCAGTGGAGATGAATCTCTACGAAACTGGCCAGCGATTGCTGGGTGCGGGAGTGTTGTCGGCATTCGATATGACCACCGAGGCAGCCATCACAAAACTGATGTACGTTTTGGGTAAAAATCTGCCGTTGGAGCCAAGTATTGAGCTTATGCAAAAGCCGCTTCGTGGCGAATTTACTTTGTGAGAACTTGCACAAACAAAAATAAATTTGTATATTTCGGTCCGTAAAGTCTGCAAAAAGCGCAACAACGACCGAAAAAAGCAAAGGTTGTGTGGCGTAATTTGTTGGCTATTACAGTGTTATGGATATTTTTGCAGGATTGTGCGACTTTTGTTCCGCGAGAGGGGCAAAGGGCCAAAATGGGCGCGAAGTAGCGATTTTTGGTATGCAAGGTGGAAAAATATTCAAAAAAATGTTGCCGAGATAAATTTGTAACAACATAAAACTAATAAAAAAAGTAACAAACACTAATTAAATTTATTAAAAACAGCTATGAAGAAAAATTTTATGTTTTTGGCAGTAGCCGCACTTGGCACTGTTAATGCTTTCGCACAGGAGGCTGCTGCAGCAGCAGAGACTGAGCTTGCAGGTGACACTATGCACCAGGTTTTGATGCAGAAGTTCCTCGAGGGTGGTTGGGCTTGGATGATGCCCGTGTTGGTATGTTTGGTAATCGGTTTGGCAGTTGCTATCGAGCGTATGCTTTTCCTCTCTTTCTCTAACATCAACACTAAGAAGTTCATCGCTAAGTTCGAGGAGACTCTTAACAACGAGGGTGTAGAGGCTGCTAAGGATCTCTGCCGTAACACTAAGGGTCCCGTTGCTTCAATCTACTATCAGGGTCTTGATCGTTTGGATCAGGGTATGGACGCTGTTGAGAAGGCAGTTGTATCTTACGGTTCAGTTCAGACTGGTCAGATGGAGTCAGGTCTTTCTTGGATTGGTTTGTTCATCGCTTTGGCTCCTATGTTGGGATTCATGGGTACCGTTGTTGGTATGATCGAGGCGTTTGACCAGATCCAGGCTGCTGGTGATATCTCTCCAACCGTTGTAGCAGGTGGTATTAAGGTGGCGTTGTTGACTACCTTGATGGGTCTTATCGCTGCTGTTATCCTTCAGTTGTTCTACAACTATATCATCTCTAAGATTGATAACTTGGTGAACGCTATGGAGGACGCTTCAATCACATTGGTTGATATCTTGACAGCATACAAGAAATAATTAAGACCTATTAAGACCTTAAAAAGAATTTATTACAATGGAGAAAATAATTAAAACATTATTGGTCGTACTGTTGGCAATCTCAGTAGGTCTGGTATTTTGGGCAGTATTTACTACTCCCGAGGATCCTACCGTTGAGAATGCTACTGCCGTAGGCGTTTACCTCTATTGGGGTTATGCACTTATGGCTGCGGCTATCGTAGCAGCACTTTTTGGTGCAGCTATGGATATGTTCAAAGCCCCCTCGGGTGTTAAGCGTACAATCTTTGCATTCGTAGCCATCGTAGGTATCATCGCTGGTGCATACGCTATCGCTAACGGCCACGATTTCCAGATTGTTGACCTCGGCAACCAGGGATTCTTTGAGCGTGGTGAGACTGTTATCAGTGATGCCAGCATTATCGTATTTTATGCAGTAATGGCCGGTGCTATTATTTCAGCTATTTACTCAGCTGTAACCGATGCACTTAAATAAAGTAAAGAAAGGAACACTTTATGGCAGGGAATAAAAGAAAAACACCGGATATTAACGCCAGTTCGCAGGCCGATATCGCGTTCTTGTTGCTCGTATTCTTCCTCGTCGCCACTACAATGAACACCGACAAGGGTCTTGTTCGTGTACTTCCTCCTATCCCACCCGAAGATGTGAAGGTTGAGGACCAGAAGGTTAACGAGCGTAACTTGTTGCTTGTGTTTGTGAATGCATCAGGTCAGTTGATGGTAGGCGATGAGTCTATGGATATTCGCGGCTTGAAGGATAAGGCTAAGGAGTTCATCGTAAACCCATTGGACGACGAGAATCTTCCCGAGAAGAAGGAGACAGAGATCGAGATGCCCGATGGTAGCAAGTGGACATACAACGTGAGCGAGGGTGTGGTATCGTTGCAGACCACTCGTGATACAAGCTACGAGATTTATATTCAGGTGCAGAACGAGCTTACACGCGCTTTCAACGAGGTGCGTAACGAGGTTTCACAGAGCAAGTTCGGTAAGTCATTTGCCGATCTTTCTGAGGACGAGAAGAGTGTAATTACCAAGGCGGTGCCTTTGAAGATTTCAGAGGCTGAGCCACGTAAAGGTGCAATAAAGAAATAAGGTTATGGCAGTAATGAAAAAGAAGGGCAACAAGGAATTGCCCGCAATCTCAACAGCATCGCTTCCTGACGTTATCTTTATGATCCTCTTCTTCTTTATGGTGTCAACCACTATGCGAGAGCAGGAGGTATTGGTACGCTATAAGTTGCCTAATGCTTCTGAGATTCAGAAACTCGAAAAGAAGAGTTTGGTAAGTTATATCAATATTGGTGTGCCTGTTACACATATGCAGGCCAAGTATGGTACAGCTCCCCGAATTCAGTTGAATGATTCATTCAAGACTGCAAAGGATATCGGTGACTTTATCGCCGCCGAGCGTGAGCAGCTCAACGAGGCAGACCGTGCCCAGATGACTACAAGCATCAAGGCCGACATCTATACCAAGATGGGTATTATCACCGACGTTAAGCAGGAGCTTCGTCGTGCTAACGCGTTGAAGATTTCTTATGCAGCCTTGGAGGCACAGGTAGAGAAATAATTTACCTGAATATTCCACAATTAAAGCACTCAACCCTTGCGGCTGAGTGCTTTTTTTTAATAACTTTGTATATGCAATGTGAGTAGTCTATGTCGCAAGAGAGTTACATATCGCTGAGTGAGTTGCAGCGACGCATCAAGTCGGCTGTTGAGGAGTCGTTGCCCCTGCCTGTGTGGGTTGCGGCCGAGATTGCCGAGTTGAAGGTTAACTATTCGGGCCATTGCTATTTGGAACTTGTCGAGAAAGCAGATTCGTCGCCGACAAGGAGCGCAAAGCGAACTACTGCGACAGGCACAACTGCTGGCAGGATTGCGGCAGGCGACACCTCTATTCCTCGCGCTCAGGCAAGGGCTGTTGTGTGGAGGTCGCAGTATGCAATGTTGTCGGCTTACTTTGAGGCCGAGACGGGAAGCAAACTTGCGGCTGGAATGAAGATTTTGGCTAAGGTGATTGTGACCTATCACGAGTTGTATGGCCTGTCGTTGCAAATTACCGATATCGACGCCTCATATACTTTGGGCGAGGTGGAACGCCAAAAGCAGCAGACCATCAAACAGTTGCAGCAAGATGGTGTGTGGGATATGAATCGTGAGCTCGCAATGCCCTTCTTGGTACAACGCTTGGCTATCGTGTCGAGTGCATCGGCTGCGGGTTATCGTGATTTCTGCAATGAGTTACAGTCGGGCGGTTATGCCTTTGCGGTTGAGCTATTCGATGCCGTGATGCAGGGTTCAGCGGCCGAGGAATCGGTTTGTGCGGCGTTGGAAGCAATAGCAATGCGTCAGGAGGAGTTCGATGCAGTGGTGATAATTCGTGGAGGAGGCTCGGCCAGCGATTTGAGTTGTTTCAACTCGTATAGGCTCTGCTCCTATGTGGCTCAATTTCCGTTGCCAGTGCTTACGGGTATAGGACACGACAAGGATACAAGCGTAGCCGATATGGTGGCCTCGACACCTTTGAAAACTCCGACTGCGGTGGCAGCTTGGCTTGTGGATAGAATGGCGAGGATAGATGCGTGGTTAGATGATTCGATGCAACGACTTGGAGAGTTGGCTGTGGCATCGGCTCATCGTGAGCGTCTGCGTTTGGAACTCTTTTCGGCTGACGTTGCGAAGCTCACCACGTTGCGTATTGAACGGCAGCGAGCCTATTTGCAGATGAGTCGTGAGGTGCTTGTGTCGGCAATTGAGCGAGTAATAGAGCGCGAAAATCACCGCTTGAATATTGCGCACGAAGTAGTGGAGGCGCGCTCACCTCAGCAAATCCTGCGTATGGGTTTTGCGGTTGTGCGAAGTGGCGGTAAGGCTATTCGCTCGGCCAATGATGTGGAGAAAGGTCAGAAGTTGACTATCGAACTTGGCGTGGGCGAACTTACGGCTGAGGTGGAATCGATAAAATAGAAGAACAAAGAGATATGGCAAAAAAGGAGTTAACATACAGTGAGGCAATTGCCGAGATAGAGCAGATTTTGGCTCGATTAAAGAGTGAGCAGACCGATGTGGATAAACTGTCGGCTGAGGTGAAACGCGCCACAGAACTTATTGCGCAGTGTAAGGCTCGTTTGACCGATGTCGAAACGACCGTAAAGGCGCAGCTCTCGGAAGAGTAATATTATTGCCTCTTGCTACGTTATATGTATATGAAGCGATTTATCAAATATATTCTCAACCATATCCCACGTCCCATTTTGCAGCGTGTAGCGGGCTGGGCCGTTCCGATTATGGGATTGTTGTATGTGGGGAGGGGGAAGGAGTGCCCGATGTGTGGCTGCCGCCGCCGAAGGTTTCTGCCCTATGGATACGTGGCGCAGCGCGATAATGCACTCTGCCCCAATTGTTTGTCGTTGGAGCGTCATCGTCTGTTGTGGCTCTATATTACGCGTGAGACTGATTTGCTTACTACTCGGCCACGTCTTTTGCACGCAGCCCCCGAGGTGGCGTTGATGCGTAAGTTTAGACAAGTTTACAAAGAGGCTCCGTTGCAATACATCACTGCCGATTTGGAGAGTCCACTTGCCGATTTGCACTTTGATATCCAGCATATACCACTTGCGAGTGATGGCTTCGATGTGGTGATTTGCAACCATATTATGGAGCACGTCGAAGACGATATGCAGGCGATGCGTGAGCTGTGTCGTATTTTGCGCCCGGGCGGTTGGGGCATTATCTTGTCGCCCGTTGACATTGCACGCGAGACTACCTTCGAGGACGACTCGATTACTGACCCCGATGAGCGCACTCGCATCTTTGGCCAGTACGACCATCGCCGAATTTATGGCCGCGATTATGCTGACCGCTTGGCTGCGGCAGGCTTCGATGTGGAGGAGTGGGACTACCGAGCCGAATTCTCCGAGGCTGAGCAGGAGTTGTACGCTCTGCCTGAGGACCATATATATATTGTAAGAAAACCAAATAAAACAGAGTAATATGGATTATCTGTTACGATATAATGACCTGCGTGAGTTTGTGAAAAGCTCCTATTCGCAGACTACTTGCGAGGCTGTCGATAAGGCACTGATTTTTGCAGGTGAGCGTATGGGGGGATACCTTCGCTATAATGGTGAGCCACTTTTGGACCACGATGTTGCTGTGGCGATGATTGTAGCTAAGGAGATTGGTTTGGGTCGTAACTCAACCGTTGCTTCCATTCTGCACGATGTGTTGCGCATTGCCAGCGTCGAGAAGCCTGAGAGTGTCGAGGAACTGTCGCGTGAAATCCGTGAGCAGTTCGGAGAGCCTGTACTCGGTATTATCGTGGCCTTGTGCAAGATTTCAAATATCAAACTGAAAGTCTCGAAGGAGCAGGCGGGAGATTTCCGCGATATGATTGTGAGCTACTCCGAGGACCCGCGAGTTATCCTCATCAAATTGGCCGATAGGTTGGAGGTAATGCGTAGCCTCGAAATTTTCCCTGTCGAGAAGCGTCGCAAAAAGAGTTGGGAGAGTATGAATCTCTATGCTCAGATTGCTCATAAATTGGGACTCTATAACTTGAAAAGCGAGTTGGAGGATTTGGCCTTGAAGTGGTTGGAGCCTGCCGATTACGAATATATATCACGTCGTTTGGAGGAGACTGAGAGTGAGCGTAAGACCTTTATCGCACGTTTCTTAGTTCCGATTATCGCGCGAATCGACCGTCAAGGCATTAAGTATCATATCAAGAGCCGCACCAAGTCCATCTACTCTATCTGGAACAAGATGCGCAAGCAGAATGTGCCCTTCGAGGGTGTTTACGATATTTTTGCCTTGCGTGTGATTATCGACTGTGAGCGCGAGATGGAGAAGCAGTTTTGCTGGACGGTGTATTCTATCGTGAGCGATTGCTATACGCCCAACCCCAACCGTATGCGTGATTGGGTAACTATCCCTAAAAAGAACGGCTACGAGTCGTTGCATACTACTGTTTCGGCTGGTGAGGGTCGTTGGGTAGAGATTCAGATTCGCACCGAGCGTATGGACGCTGTGGCCGAGCGAGGTATTGCGGCGCATTGGCGATATAAGGGTGTGAATCAAGGGGCACAGACAAGTGAGCAGTGGCTTAGCCGTCTGCGTGAGGCGTTGGAGGAGACCACAAGTTCGCTTACTCAGCGATTCGATGCCAAACCGACCTCGGGTGAGATATTTGTCTTTACTCCCAATGGCGATATCCGTAAACTCCCCGAGGGGGCAACTGTGCTCGACTTCGCTTTCGATATTCATACCAATCTGGGCTCTACTTGTACGGGCGGTAAGGTTAACAATCGTGCCGTTCCTATCCGCGAGACATTGCGTAATGGAGATATTGTGGAGGTTATGACTCAAAAGAATCAGACCCCCAAGGCCGATTGGTTGAACTTCTGCGTTACCTCAAAGGCTCGTTCCCGCATCAAGTCGTTCTTGCGTGAGGAGCAGGCGAAGTATGCCCGTATGGGTCGCGAGGAGTTGGAGCGCAAGATGAAGAATTGGAAGATAAATATCCCGATTGACGAGGCTGTGGCCTATCTGTGCCGTTACTTTAAGGTGCGTACGGGCCGCGAAGTCTATTCGATGATTGCTATGCAGAAGGTCGAATTCCTCACCATCAAGGATATTTTATTGCATTGGATTTCGGGTCGTGCCGAGGACGAGCGTCGAGCAGCCGCTGCCGAGGCCGACAAGCGCAAGGAGGAGAGCAAACTCAGTGATAGCTCGCAGCCTGTGCGCTCGTCTGATGCTCTTGTGATTGATGAGAAGATAAACAATATCGAGTATAAGTTGGCAAAGTGTTGCAATCCTATCAAGGGTGACGATATATTCGGATTCGTGACCATTGCGTCGGGTATTACCATTCACCGCTCAGACTGCCCCAATGCGGCACGTCTGCGCGAGAATTACCCTTATAGAGTTATGGAGGCTCGTTGGCGTAGCAATGCCGACGGTGCGTTCCGAGCTACGATAGCTATTGTTGCGCAAGATACGTCGGGCGTGGCAAATCAGATTACCGAGATTATCACGCGTGAATTGAAACTCAATATTCGAGGAATGAATCTCTCATCGCGAGCCGATGGTACTGCTTTCTGTACGGTGAGTGTCGAGGTGCAGAGTGCAGCTGTTGTCGATACACTTATCCATTCGCTTATGAAAATTAAGGGTGTTCAGCGAGCCTATCGAGCCCAACACAATTAGGCATATCCACAGGAAATATACCTTGAAAATTGGTTTTGTTACACCACAAAAGTGTAACAAAACTTTTTTTTTGCCCCGCTCCGATGGTGAATGAAATGCCAATTTTGGTTTGCAGCGGTAACTGATAAGGTCTTAATCGTATGTAATTACAATAATTTATTGAAAATGGTACAGTTTAATATTGTAATTATCACAAATAATTTATACTTTTGAGAATCAGAACGAAATCAGATTATAGACAGAATCAAAGGTAAAATTATATCCTAATTATTTAAGCAATGAAAAATCAAAATGAGGGGCAGCCGACTATCGTTAAATATGTTGAGACGAGCTGTCCGGGTATTCAGTTACTCAATCTATCACGTTGTGCGATAGGTTATGTGGTGCGCGGTCATAGGAATATCTACTATGGTGACAAGTGCTACACCATCTCACGAGGTGAGATATTTTATTTGGGAGTGGGTAATCACTATGTTGAGGATATCTCCGACGATGGCCGTTCTTTCGAGCAGATTGTGGTCTATTATTCGCCTGCGTTGTTGCAGCGGATTCTGCTTCATCTGAATATGAATTATTCAATCAACATCACCAACACCCATTCGTGCGAGCGATGCCGCTCGATGAATCACGTTGTGGTCTCCTCGACTGTTGCCCTGCGTAGTTTCTTTGCCCATACGGCCAGCTATCTGCAAGAGGATAATTTTATTCACGATGAAACAGCCGAGAATATCAAGATGACCGAGCTTGTCTATCTGATAGTGTCGCAATCCGACTCTTGCTTGAAGAGCAAGGTGCTGGCAAATGTCGATTCGGCCCGCGACAATTTCGAGCAGACGGTCTATTCGCATATCTTCTGCGATATCTCAATCGAGGAACTTGCCTCTAAGTGCAATCGCTCTCTCACCTCGTTCAAAAAGGAGTTCAAACGTCACTTCTTCACTCCTCCACATCGTTGGTTTATTCATCAGCGACTTATGCAGTCACGCTTGTTGCTTGTCTCAACGTCGAAATCAATCTCCGAGATTGGCAACGAGTGTACCTTCCCCAACACTTCACATTTTATAAAACTTTTCAAAAAGGAGTATGGCCATACCCCTGCCACCTATCGCTCGATTTATAGTAATTCAATTGGTGAGGTGCGCCCCAATGGCAGAGAGGCAGTCGCTTGCGACGCTATGGTTGCCCAGACAGTGGGGAGTGTGGCGTTGTAGGCGGAGTGTATTTTTGAAATTTTTTATAAATTCAAAGCCGAAAAAAAGAATAATGTGAGATAAAAAGTGGCTTTATATTTTGCAAATATGAAAATATCTGCTATCTTTGTAATACGCTCAATGAGGGTAAAACCTCATCTTTCTCATTAACCTAACTAACCTAACGTCAGTGGCGAGTGTAAATCCTTACACTCGCCACTCTATTTTTGGGGTTATGATTGTCTATCCAGAGGTATTATTGCTGCCATCTATACTGCTCGAAAAACTACCTCCAAACCGTCGTATGCAGCGCAAAGTGGCTCAGGCAACTGTGTGTCGAGCTCGGCCTGAGTGGGGTGCAACGTGCGTGCAAGATGTGTGAGATAAACGGGTTGCCCTACGGGTGGGGTGTAACGTTTTGTTTTGGTAAGTACCTTGACAATTCTATCCACACAATCAACGCTCGAATGGGTGAAGATTCTAAAATCCGTATCGTGAATTGCTCCTTGCCCCATTGTGGCCTCCATAATCAAGCCCGTAATAGGTTTGGCGTTGCGGTCGTGAGCATCGATTCCAGCCAGTCGGGCCGCTACGGCAGGGATTCCTGCGGTGTCGGTAGCGTAAATAACCCTTGCGCCTCCCTTCTCAATCAGATAGATAAGTGTTTGCTCGAAGCGATAGCCCGTAGCGTGGCAAGCAGGTAGAGGTGTTATCTGCAAATCGCCAATTTTCACCGCCTCGCCTACATATAGGGGGATAATTTCAGGCATTGGGAGTTGCAATTCGTTGGCTACGCGACGAAAATCCATCACCGCCACATCGTACCAAGTGCGACTCAGATATACACGCTTGATTCCCTGCTTTAAGGCTGTTGTGGGATTATAGTGGTCACCGTGTGAGTGGGTATAGAATATTACATCGGGTGTGCAACCTTCGGGCAACATCTCGACATCGGTAGGGGTGAAATCCATTAGAATATGGCCATCAATTAGGATACTCGACAGTCGGCGATGCTCTCCTCTTGCATCGGGGCCATTCCAATCGGCCGCACCTGTACCCAAAAAACGAACTGCGATACCTTCGTTATTGTCTGAATCAGTATTATTGTCAAATACTTTGGCACTTACACCTTCGGTACTTGCAGCCAGCACCGAAGCCGCTGCAACTTTCATAAAGTCTCTTCGATTCATCGTGATATATTTTAGGTTGTATGTTCTATATTCTCAATGCGTTCAGTTAGCCCCGCTTAGAATGGATAACCCACTCCGAAATTGAGTGCCGTATTCTTCCATCGCAAGTTCTCTATCCAACGCTCTCCCGACGGACGGTTGGGGTTGTGAATCTGAATACCCCAGTCCAATCTCAGGATTACAAATTTGATATCAATGCGAAGACCCAATCCCGTATTCATACCCAACTGCTTGTAGAACTTGTCGATGTGGAATATTCCATCTTCGGGGACTTGTGTCTTGTCGCGGCCCAAATACCATACGTTACCAATATCAATAAACGTAGCACCGTGAAACATTCCCCATATCGGGAAACGCAGCTCTGCATTGGCCTCCAATCTCATATCACCCATCTGTACGGGGAATGCGCTCTCCTCGGCGGGGGTGTTTCCCGGACCGAGTGTACGCGGAGCCCAACCTCGCATACTGTTGCTACCACCCACATAGAACAAGCGGTCAAATGGCAGGGCCTTCGAGTTTCCGTATGGCACACCGCAACCTGCAAAGATTCGACCTGCAACTGCGGTCTTTTCGCCGAGTACGATTTTACGACTTAGGCTCACGTCCCCACGCAGATATTGCGAGTATCTCACACCCAAGATGTTGTAATACCCACCCTCGGTCTTTTTCGAGAGTATGCGCTCAAAAAGGTTCAGTACGTTTCCAGCCGACTCAAAGTTGGCCCTCAGCAGGGTGGCATTGCCTCCGACGTGCTTGTTTTGGTTGTTGTATGTGTACGAGGCCGACAAACCAACAATGGCCTGTGTCTTGTAACTCTGACGCAGATACTCGTTCTGCAACGAGTTGAAGAACTGCTCGTTCATATATCCCACATTAATCCAATTCAGGTCGAGAGGGCGGAACAGATAACTATATCGGCCATTGCGACTTCTCCATGAGTAGCTCCACGCCACACGCGTAAGGTCACGACGGTAATAGGGGCGGTCCTGATAGTTGAACGTGAGGTCGATGTTTGTTCGCGGCATATTGATATTTCGCGTCGAAAGCTCGAATGGCAGAATAAATCGAGGGAATGCCATACCTACTCCAAATCCAATTTCGTTGGCCTTGCGTTTAACCGTGTTGGGAGCTTTCATATACTCATATCCGAATGTAACGGAGGTGTTGAGTGTCTCCACGCCTTTGAAAAGGTTGCGGTTTTGGTATCCGACAGTGGCCGAAAGACCGTAAAAGCTCGATGTCGTGCTTCCCTCTAACTCCACGTTGAAACCCTGTTTGAGAGTGGGGGAGCAGAGAATAAAACAACGCAGATACCCCTCGCGTATATCCTCAAACTTTTTGGGTGTGTAGCTCTTGCGTCCGTCACCTGCGTAGTTCACGACGAGCGAATCGTCTTGGCTGCGAGGCAACTCCTCGAAGGCTATTCGTGCACTCTTGAAGTATCCGAGCGACATAATATCGTTGTATGTGCGGTCAACAAGAGAAGCGTTGTAGGTGGTGTTGGGCGAGAGCGGTATTGCCGAGTGCAGCACCTTAGGACGCACATTCGGCGAGCCTTCGCTCACGACGTTAATTCCTCGATAGAATGTTGTGTCGAGCATTCGGCGGTTCTGCTCGGCACGCTCAACTGCGGGATCATAGTCGGGCATAACGTTGACTTCGGTTATGCGATAAATGCGGCTGTCGTCCATTATAGCACGTCCACGCTCGTCGTAACCCGTAATGTTGCGGTTGACAATCATTCTGATTTTTACCGAGCGGTTACCTTGCAGCGTATCGACTCTATATTCGATGTTATTTACCGAGAAGTTGTAATATCCTCTGTCGTTCAGATAGAGTGCAATTCGTTCACGCTCCTTGTCAAGTGAGGTGATGTCGAAAATATTTCCAACTCGTAGCAGAGTGTTTGCCGAGTCGCTCTCGATTATCGGGCCCAGATTTTTGTCGCGGTAGTCATAGGAAATACCCGTTATCTTGTAGGGTAATCCCTGCGTTGTGGAGTATGTCACGAAAGCTCGTTTGGGACGGCGTGTGGTGTCAATCTCATATTTCACCTGCGAGCCGTAATATCCGCGCGAGTTCATATAGGTTTTCAGATTCTGCGCGCTCTTCTCCGTAAGCGACATATCAAGTAGGGCGGGCTGCTCACCCACCTTACGTTTGAGGTTGTTCCACCAATTATTTTTCTCTGGGTTAGCCAAGTTGTAGGCCCATACATAGAAATTTGTTCCCAAGAAACGCTTGTTGGGCGATTGACGAATGTATTGCTCCAATTCGGTCTCGGTGATGCGCTCCTTGCGAGGTACACTTTTATCGGTCTTTATCTCCACACGTTGCAGGAAATACTCACCTTCCGAGAGTTTGCGCGTGACGCTACACGCCGAGCAGAGAATACCCAACGTCATCACTATAACCAATCGGCCTACGGCCTGTTTTAACATCTGTCGCATCATTCTTAGGTGACTTGATTGCGAGGAGTATGGCAAACTCCCAACCAATCAAACAAAAATACGAATATTTTGCTTTCTATCAAACTCTTTTCGCCTACTTATTCCATTTCCTGCCCCTATGGCCTATAAATTGGCAGTCATTGGCGATGAGTTTGGCAAAAATTTCGTAAATTTACCATCAAATATCAGAATCTATGAAAGAGAGTTTTTTGAAGATTGGCGACGCTACGGTCTATGTTTCCGACTCGGAGAAGGGTGAAAAATGTGTGGTTTTGTTGCACGGTTATTTGGAGTCACTTCGTGTGTGGGACGATTTTGTGGGGTTGCTTACCGATAAGGTGCGAGTTGTGGCGATTGATATCCCCGGTCACGGTCGTTCATCAAACATAGCTCCTGTGCATACGATGGAGCTTATGGCCGATGTGGTTGCAGGTGTATTAGATGCCTTGCAGATTGATAAGGTTACTTTGGTCGGCCACTCGATGGGTGGATATATATCGTTGGCATTTTGTGCCGCTTATGCCGAGCGTTTGGAGGGTTTGGTGCTGCTGAGTTCATCACCCAACCCCGATACCGAACTCAAACGTGAAAACCGTCGTCGCGAGATTGCACTTGTCAAGGCGGGCAAGAAGGATATGTTGGCTCGTGTAGCTCCCGAAGCAGGATTTGCCGAGATGAATCGAGACTCTTTGCGCCGATATATCAATAACCTTGTGGAGCAGGTTCACATCACCGACGATGAGGGTATTGTGGCTCTGCTGGGAGGTATGATTGAGCGCAAGGATCAGAACGAGATGTTGCGTAACTCTCGCGTAAGGCAACTCTTTATTATGGGAACTCACGATGGTTATATCCCCGTAGAGGCGGCTCAGGAGTTTATTGCCAAAAATCCGCAGGCAAAGGTTGCGTGGCTCGACAAATCGGGTCATATGGGATTCATCGAGGAGCCGGAGGCGTGCGCTTCGGCCCTGTTAGAGTTCGTATTGGAGTAAAAACCGTCTAAGGCGGCTCTTTTGGCATCTTGCTCGCTCGTGAAATCCTCACATACGCCAAGTATGCTGCGGTTTCACTCGCATCGTCAATCTTCAAAATAGCTCGCCATATACGATTTTTCTTTTGATAGAGGTGCGGCTCTTTTGGCATCTTGCCGAAAGTGAAATCTATAATATAGAACGATATATAAAAAATATCTGCCTAACGAGGGGTTAGACAGATATTTTTTTATTCAATTTTGAATTTTGAATTTT
>JAFTVW010000028.1 GCA_017465605.1 Alistipes sp. | reverse complement strand
TGGCTGACCCCTAAAATTTATCATTGCGCCGCTTTTTGCTCCACTTTTTACGGCTAAAAAGTGGAATAAAACATAAAACCGTCATTCTGATAGTAACCCACGTTGCAAAGAATAACCTTTGTGGCAAGACACACTCCCTCCCCTTCGGGTGCTCACTCTTGCCTTAGAAGGAGAGTATTTTGTTGTCGCACACTGCAAGGTCGTAAATAAGCGGTTGATTAATCCGCTTTGCGGCTTTTGGTTGCTACGGTTCGGCAAAGTGTGCAAGCACACTCTGCTCTCACCTTAATCGCAACCTTCCTACATTTTTACATATACCCTGATATTATCACCGTTGGTTAGTTGATGTAAAAATGAGGAATGACGTATATCTATTTAGCCAATTTTTAATTTTGAATTTTGAATTTTGAATTACAATAGGTAACTTTGCGCTGAAAAGCGCATTTACCCAAAGGTAATAAGCCTTTTTTGGAGTTTTTACCATTGCAAAATTTATAAATAGAGAAATATATGAGCTTGGAACTCAGCGAACAAGAAGTTTTGCGCCGTAAGTCGCTTACCGCGCTGCGCGAGTTGGGCATTGAACCTTATCCAGCCCAAATGTACGATGTGACGGCCACAGCTGCCGAGATTTCACAAAACCTCACCGAGGAGAACAAGGAGCAGTACGCTAAGGTGCGTATCGCAGGTCGTATTATGAGCCGCCGAATTATGGGTAGTGCATCATTTTTCGAGTTGCAGGACCACACGGGTCGTATTCAGGTATATATCCGCCGCGACGACATCTGTCCCGAGGGCGACCCAACGCTCTACAACACCGTATTCAAGAAGTTGTTGGATATTGGTGACTTTGTAGGTGTCGAGGGTTTTGCATTCATCACCAATTCGGGCGAGAAGTCGGTACACTGCCAGCAGTTTACCGTTATCTCGAAGTCAATTCGTCCTCTGCCTATCGTCAAGGAGAAGGACGGCAAGCAGTTTGATGCCTTGACCGACCCCGAGGTGCGTTATCGTCAGCGTTATGTCGATTTGGTTGTAAATCCACAGGTGCGCGAGGTGTTTGTTAAGCGTGCAAAGATTATGGCCACAATGCGTGAGTTCTTCAACGAGCACGGCTATGTGGAGGTTGAGACCCCAATCTTGCAGCCTATCCCCGGAGGTGCGTCGGCACGTCCTTTTATCACTCACCACAACGCTTTGGATACCGATTTCTATATGCGAATCGCTACGGAGCTCTATTTGAAGCGTCTTATCGTGGGTGGGTTCGACGGTGTGTATGAGTTCGGTAAGAACTTCCGCAACGAGGGTATGGATCGCACCCACAACCCAGAGTTTACTTGTATGGAGATTTATGTTGCCTACAAGGACTACAAGTGGATGATGGAGTTTACGGAGAAGATGTTGGAGCGTGTAGCGATGGCAACAAACGGCACCACCGAGTTGGAGATTGATGGCAAGCAGATTTCGTTCAAGGCTCCGTTCCGCCGCCTTACTATGACCGATGCAATCCTCGAAAAGACAGGCTACGATATCACAGGCCAGTCGGAGGAGCAGCTTCGTGAGGCGTGCCAGCGTTTGAATGTCGAGATTGACGATACGATGGGTAAGGGTAAGCTTATCGATGCTATCTTTGGCCAGTATTGCGAGGGCGATTTGATTCAGCCTACATTCATCTGCGACTATCCACGCGAGATGTCGCCATTGTGCAAGCGTCACCGCGACAATCAGGATTTGACCGAGCGTTTCGAGTTGTTCGTTAACGGTAAGGAGCTCTGTAACGCTTATTCGGAGTTGAACGACCCTATCGACCAATTGGAGCGTTTCCAAGAGCAGTTGAAGCTCTCGGAGAAGGGCGACGACGAGGCGATGTTTATCGATATGGATTTTGTGCGTGCATTGGAGTACGGTATGCCTTCTTGCTCAGGTATGGGTATCGGTATCGACCGCCTTACGATGTTTATGCTCAACCAGCCATCTATTCAGGACGTGTTGTTCTTCCCAACTATGCGTCCCGAGAAGAAGGTTGTGGCCGACGATGCCGAGAAGTATGTCGAGGCAGGTATCCCCGCCGAGTGGGTTGAGGCAATCCAGAAGATGGGTTATATCACCGTAGAGTCGTTCCAAAACACAGCGGCAAATGGTGGCGGTAAGCTCTTCAACGACCTCTGCGGCTTCAATAAGAAGAACAAGTTGGGCTTGGCTACTGCCGAGGTGAAGGCTTGGATTGATGCGCAGAAGGCCGAGTAGTAAAATCTTCTGATGCAGCTCTTTCCCATTTGCGAGTAGCCTTAATGTCGCTCGACTTATACGATTTAGGATAACAAGATATAATTGTGCATAGGTATATAAATAACTATGAACAAAGGCGAGATAATCATATATCAATCCTCCGACGGACAAACAGAATTAGATGTCCGTTTGGAGGGTGATAGTGTGTGGTTATCGCAGGCGCAGATGGCGCAGTTATTACAAGTTCGACCTCAGAATATTACGATGCATATTCGTAATGTATATAAGGAAGGGGAGTTGGAGCGAACGTTAACTTGTAAGGATTTTTTACAAGTTCAAGATGAAGGAGGTAGGCTAATTAGTCGAAAGATAAAATTTTATAACCTCGATGTTATCATATCGGTTGGTTATAGGGTTAAATCGATGCGCGGTACCCAGTTCCGCATTTGGGCAAATAGAGTTCTTAAAGAGTATTTGATTCAGGGATACGCCATCAATCGCAATGTCAAGGCAGAACAGTTAGATGAACTGAAACGAACGATTGCGATAATGAACGAGGTGTTGGCGGCTAAATCGGTAACGAAAGATGAAGCTATCGGGTTGTTGCGAGTCATCAGCGATTTTGCCTATGGCCTCGATACGCTTGACAGATATGATTACCAGCAGTTGGAAATCACCGATACCACCGCAGATGAGCCGTTTCGTGCAACATATGAAAGTGCGATGGAGGCTTTGCAAGTGCTGAAAGCCCAATTCGGAGCAAGCGATTTGTTTGCTCGTGAAAAAGATGGTTCATTCCATAGCACTATGGGGGCTATATATCAAACCTTTGGAGGTCGTGATCTTTATCCAAGTGTTGAGGAGAAAGCTGCAAACCTGCTCTATTTGACTACAAAAAACCATTCGTTCAGTGATGGCAACAAGCGTATTGCAGCGTTCTTGTTTTTGTGGTTTATGGAGAAGAACGGCATCTTGTACCGCGAAGATGGCTCGCGATTGATAGACAATAATACTCTTGTGGCATTAACTCTGATGATTGCTGAGAGTCGTACCGAGGAGAAAGACATTATGACCAAAGTGGTTGTGAATCTTATTAACAAGAGAAATTAACATAACAATTTACAAACAATAAAACTTAAAGAAAAATGAGAAAAAAGATTGTAGCAGGTAACTGGAAGATGAACACTCTCCCCGCTGAGGGCGTTGAGTTGGCAAAGAATGTAGTGGCTGGTCGTGGCGAGGTTTGCGAGTGCGTAAACTTCATCGTATGCCCTCCTTTCACTCACATCTCTCAGGTTGTTGAGGCAGTTAAGGGTTCTGACATCGCTGTTGGTGCGCAGGATTGCGCAACTGAGGCTAAGGGTGCTTACACAGGTGAGGTTGCAGCTCAGATGATTGCAGCTTTGGGTTGTGAGTACGTTATCTTGGGTCACTCAGAGCGTCGCCAGTACTACGGTGAGACATCAGAGACTTTGAACAAGAAGATGGCTCAGGCTTACGCCAACGGTTTGAAGCCTATCTACTGTGTAGGTGAGAGCTTGGAGGAGCGTAAGGCAGGCAAGCACTTCGACGTTTGCAAGGCTCAGATTGAGGAGGTTGTATTCAACCTTACAGAGGAGCAGTTTAAGAATCTTGTAATCGCTTACGAGCCAGTTTGGGCAATCGGTACAGGCGAGACAGCTACCGCAGAGCAGGCACAGGAGATTCACGCTTATATCCGCGAGGTATTGGCATCTAAGTTCGGCGCAGCAGCTGCTGAGTGCCCTATCTTGTATGGTGGCTCTTGCAAGCCTTCAAACGCAGCCGAGATCTTCGCTAAGGAGGACGTTGACGGTGGTCTTATCGGAGGCGCAGCTTTGAAGGCTGAGGACTTCCTCGCTATCGGTAAGGGTTTCTAATCACTTCCCCACAAATAATAAATAGCCGCTATGCTTTTGCGTAGCGGCTATTTTGTTATTTTTATATAAGATGAAGCCTTGTTATACAACTTCTCAAACAAAAGGGGTTGCCCGACAATATTGTTGGACAACCCCTTGAATGATTTTGAATCTCTTATTCAGAAATTACATTTATTGAAAATTCTTTTATCGTGAGCAGATTTGGTTCGCTGTCGAAGGCCGAGAAACCGCAGTTTACTTGGCGTAAATGAGGTTTTTGCAAACGAGCTGGCCACCAATGCTGCCACAAGAAACAATCTTACTTGCGGATTGCAGCTACACCTGGCAACTCCTTACCCTCCATATACTCCAACAATGCACCACCGCCTGTTGAAACATACGATACCTTGTCGGCCAAACCGAACTTGTTGATACAAGCCACAGAGTCACCACCACCGATAAGTGAGAATGCGCCGTTAGCAGTAGCCTCAGCAATAGCGTCAGCCACAGCCTTAGAGCCAGTTGCAAACTTATCAATTTCGAATACGCCAACAGGGCCATTCCAGAGGATAGTCTTGCACTCCATAATCTCCTTAGCGAAGAGCTCCTTACCCTCAGAAGCGATGTCAACACCCTCCCATGCGTCGGGGATATTGCTTGCAGAAGCCTCCTCGGTGTTAGCCTCCTGAGAGAAATCGTCAGCGATAAGAGCATCGGGTGATGTAACAATCTTGATACCCTTCTCCTCAGCCTTCTTCAAAATATCCAAAGCTACGGGGAACATATCGGGCTCGCAGATTGACTTACCTACCTTGCCACCCAAAGCAGCTGCGAAGGTATAGGTCATACCGCCACCGATGATAATCTTGTCGCACTTCTCCATCAACTTCTCGATGATAGTAATCTTTGTAGAAACCTTCGAGCCACCTACGATAGCAACGAATGGACGCTGTGGGTTAGACATCACGCCATCGATAGCCTTCAACTCGTTCTCCATCACATAACCGAACATCTTATCCTCGGGGAAGTACTCGGCGATAAGAGCTGTTGACGAGTGAGCGCGGTGAGCTGTACCAAATGCGTCGTTGATGTAGCAGTCAGCATACGAAGCGAGCTTCTTTACAAACTCCTTCTGAGGACCCTCTTTGAGAGCCTTCTTTGCGGCCTTCTTCTCCTCGTCTGTTGCGTCCTCAGCCAAGCCACGAGGCTTACCCTCCTCCTCAGCATAGAAACGCAAGTTCTCCAACAACATAACCTCTCCGGGCTTCAATGCAGCAGCCATCTCGGCAGCCTTCTCGCCCATACAGTCACCTGCGAACTGAATCTTCTCGCCCAAACGAGCCTCGATAGCAGGGATAATCTGCTCCAACGAGAACTTTGGATCGGGATTCTTCTTGGGACGACCCAAGTGTGACATCAAAATCACTGAACCACCCTTCTCCAATACCTTCTTGATGGTAGGAATAGCGGCACGAATACGAGTGTCGTCAGTTACCTGACCCTCACCATTGAGGGGTACGTTGAAATCAACGCGAATGATTGCACGTTTGCCCGTGAAATCGTAATTGTCAATTGCGAACATAGTCTGAATTGTTTTTGTTTAACTTATTGTTTGTTGTCTATTATCTCTGTTTCAATCTCACATCTATTTTTGCGCCCAAAGTGGCACAAACCTAAGAGCCTACCATAAGGCTACAATTGCCACAAATATAACAAAAAAATTTCTATTTGAGGTCATTTTGCGGCGAATAGTTTGATATAATAAGAAATGATATGGCCGTTTTTGAAAAAAAGGTTATATTTGTCACGACAATATTTATGTTGTTTGAAGATTATTAGCCCGAGGGTCGCGACTCGATTAATAGGATTCGTAACACAATTTTTTACACAACACGAGGCCCTCGCGGGGGTCTCTGCTAAAAACTCAATGTTATGGCAAATAATCTGCTAAAAGGAAAGAAAGGTCTTATCTTCGGCGCGCTGAACGAGAACTCAATCGCGTGGAAAACAGCCGAGCGTGCTGTGGCCGAAGGTGCTGAAATTGTTCTTACCAACACTCCCATATCTCTGCGTATGGGAACAATCAACGAACTTGCGAAGAAGTGCAACACAATCGTTATTCCTGCCGATGCTACATCAGTGGAGGATTTGGAGCAGCTCTTCGACAAGACAATGGAACACTTCGGCGGCAAGTTCGATTTTATCCTTCACTCGGTTGGTATGTCGCCCAACGTGCGTAAGGGTATCACCTACGACAATCTAAACTATGAGTATCTCTCGAAGACGCTCGATATTTCGGCTATCTCGTTCCACAAAGTTATCAAAGTAGCTTATCAGAAAGATGCTCTCAACGAGTGGGGCTCGATTGTGGCTTTGTCGTATCTTGCGGCTCAGCGTACACTCTACGGCTACAACGATATGGCCGACGCTAAGGCTTTGTTGGAGTCTATCGCACGCTCATTCGGTTGCATCTACGGCCGTGAGCGCAATGTGCGTATCAACACCGTATCGCAGTCTCCTACACCTACCACTGCTGGTGGCGGTATATCGGGATTCAGCAACCTATTGGAGTATGGCGAGACACTCTCTCCGTTGGGTAACGCCTCGGCTGAGGATTGCGCCGACTATATCCTCACGCTCTTCTCGGATTTCACCCGTAAGGTTACAATGCAGAATCTCTACCACGATGGCGGCTTCTCGTCGATTGTGATGAGCCCCGAATTGATGGAGATCTTCGAGAAAGGAATCAAGGAGAATTCATAATTCAAGATTCAAAATTGACTAAATGCTCTATCTAACATCGAGTTAGATAGAGTATTTTATATACACGTCATTTCATATTTTCGCATCATCGGCCAGCGGTGATAGAATAAACATCTATGCGAAAATGTTGAAATCTACCGCTTATTAAATGCCTTCCAAAGAACAGTCTTTGTCGCAAAGTCACTTTATGCAACGCACTTCTTATAAGGTAGATTCTTACATTTTTGTATAGCTACTAATTGCATCATCTACCCTCCCCAATACAAAAATGTCAGAATGACGGTTTTATGTTTTATTCCACTTTTTAACCGTAAAAAGTGGAGCAAAAAGCGGCGCAATGATAAGTTTCGGGGAGTCTTACGACTCTTTTATGTGACTTTATCCATCAATTAATTTTTGTCAATAAAATTTCCTAAAACAGATGCTTCGCACTTTTGAAAGCAATCAAAAGGTCTCTGTTTTTTAACGGAAATTTCACTGTCTGCCCTGTTTCCCGAAATTCATCGGTGCGTTTTTTTAATTATTTCTTGTGTCAAAGTAATAAAAATGCTCTATCTAACTCGATGTTAGATAGAGCATTTAGTCAATTTTGAATTTTGAATTTTGAATCTTGAATTAGAAGATGTACATCTTCAATCCGACTTCAATAACGTGCATATACTGCTTGAAGTTTGCGCAGTTGTCGGGTAGGTCGTATGCTCCCGCGTGATTGATTTCGGGACGGCGCATATTAATCTGGTAGCCAGCAAAGAGATCGAAACGCACCGTTTTGCGAGCCAAGAAACGCAGACCTCCACCCACAGCAGCCATAGCTCCCATAGTCTTGGCGCGGTTGCTCATATAAATCTGTGGGCCCAAATGCGCATAGTTGAACCAGCGGTAACGCTGTTGCATTGTAGGTTTGCCATAGTAGTAGTTGAAAGTACCATACAAGGGCATTGCGTAGCCATTATCCTGAAACAATACACCCGTTTCAAGACCTGTTGTGATATGGTCACCCAACTTATAACTTGCACCTACCAATAGGCTTCCACCCATAATTTCGGGATTCACATCGTATTTGGTTGTATATCCCTGCTTGGTGTACTTGATGCGGTCTAACTGACCCATAGCCATATTGTAGCTACCGCCAATCGAAATTTCAATCTTGCGATTGGGTTTGGCAAGGTCGTAGTCGCGCACCTCTTTCTTTCGCTTATACTTGGGAATGTAGTTCTGCGCCTGTGCCATAGTTCCGCACATCGAGAGCAACACCAAGAGCATCATCAATTTTTTCATCATACTATATGTTTTGCTATTGGTCAATAACGATTCTTACTCAACACAATATGTGTGCCTTATAATAACGTTACAACCGAGCATTTATTTTATGCCACGCACATTTTTCTCCCACGCCCACGCCGAGCGGAGTGTATCATCGAGCGAGCGTTCTGCCTTCCAGCCGAGTTCCTCGTTTGCCAAAGTGGTGTCGGCCCAAATAGCCACCACATCGCCCGGACGGCGAGGAGCAATCTTGTAGTTGAGTTTAAGCTCGTTCACACGCTCGAAGCTACCAACCAACTCCAACACCGATACGCCGTTGCCTGTACCTACGTTGAAAATCTCGTATGCCTGCTTGTTCTTCGACTCAACCATACGGGTAATAGCCACAACGTGGGCCTTTGCCAAATCGACAACGTCGATATAGTCGCGCAAGCACGAACCATCAGGAGTGTTGTAGTCGTCGCCAAAGACGCTCAGGCACTCGCGAACACCTGCGGCAGTCTGAGTGATGAACGGTACAAGATTCTGCGGAACGCCACGAGGAAGCTCACCGATAAGAGCCGAGGGGTGCGCTCCGATAGGGTTGAAGTAGCGCAATGCTATACCCTTCAAACCGTCGTATGCCGCAGTTGAGTCACGCAAGATATCCTCGCACATCTGCTTGGTATTGCCATAAGACGAAGTGGCAGGTTTGCGGGGAGTAAGCTCGGTTACGGGCAACTCATCGGCCTCGCCATAAACGGTAGCCGACGAAGAGAACACGATATTGGGACGGCCAAACTCACGCATCAAATCCACGACGTTCATAAACGAGAGCAGATTGTTGCGATAGTACTTCATAGGGTCGCTCACCGACTCACCCACAGCCTTGAAGGCTGCAAAGTGGATTACCGAGTTGAAGTTATACTGCTCGAAAACCTTGCGGAATGCCTCCTTGTCGCAGCAGTCAACATTGACAAACGGCACATCTACACCAGTGATTTTACGAACACCCTCCACTCCGCTCATATCGGAGTTTGAGAGGTTGTCGGCTACAACAACGTCGTAACCTGCATTAATCAACTCTACTGCTGTGTGAGAACCGATATAACCAGCTCCACCCGAAACCAATACCATCTCTTTCATAGTTGTTTTGATTTATTGTTATGCGAGTCGGCCTCGCCACAAAGCGGCTCGGCAACTCGACTATAATCTGTTTTATCTGCCAAAGATACACAAAAGCCGCGAAGTTGCAAAGCAATTCGCCATATTTCGCTCTTAAAGAGCCCACTCGGAGTCTCTGCCGAGCATATTTATCAGCGCAAAAGAGCCATCAAGGTACAGAATTTGCACCGTCAATGGTGTGAAACTCTAAAATTTGATTGATATGTTTTTCTTGTGGTATCTACTCATAGGCTTGGTGGCTGGTTGGCTGGCAAGCCTCGTTGTCAGAGGACGCGGCTCAGGGTTCTTTGTCAACATCGTTGTTGGAATTATCGGTGGATTGCTGGGCGGCTGGCTGGTATCGCTCTTCGGGTGGTATCCGATAGGTACGTTCTCTTCGCTTATTGCATCGGTCATCGGAGCAATTGTTCTGCTCTGCATTTTGTCGCTCTTCACGAATAGCCGCCACTCCTCTGCCGAATAACGCGGAACTTGCAACAACCATAATCAAAGCAAAACAGATTGATGCCTAATATCCCCAAAGGTCTTTATCGGGCCTTTGAGGATATTTTTTTGGCTCAACCCATATTTTGCGGAAAAAGTGGGATTGGCTACTACGCAGACAATGGTCTGCTCCGCTTAACGCCTTTCCCTTCCGCTTGCCGCGAGGGCTCTTGCAAAAACTTCGCAAGAAAAGTTAAAACTTTTGTTATTTTTTCTTATGCTCCTTACAAACAAGTTTGCTGGGCATCGAAAAACAAAAAGTGCCGAATTTTCGGCACTTTCTTGCTGCGTTTCCGCGGAAAAAGAGGGATTCGAACCCCCGGAACAGTTGCCCGTTCACCGCATTTCGAGTGCGGCCCGATCGACCACTCCGGCATTTTTCCTTGTTTGTCAAACGCTCCATATATTGCGCTTTTGCGTCAACAATGATGCATTGACCGAGGCAAAGGTAGTATCTTTTTTGCAAAAGTGTTCTTTGAAGTGTGAAAAAATGTTAACTTTGTCGTTGGCGTATTGTTGCAATGACTATGCCGACAATATTTTTGAATTATGGCTACAATTCGACTTACCAAAGAGTTCACATTCGAGGCCGCTCATTCGTTGGAGGGATACGATGGCGCGTGCCGCGAGATACACGGTCACTCGTACCGTCTGATGGTCACCGTCAAGGGTGAGCCTTCGCAAGATTCATACGACCCAAAGCAGGGTATGGTGATGGATTTTGGCCTGCTCAAACGCATTGTGGGAGAGCAGATTGTGTCGCAGTTTGACCATTCGTTTATTGTGCGTCGCACCCAGCAGGGCTTGGTTCTAAGGGATATGCTTTCGGAGCATTACAGCAACTTGGTGATGGTGGATTACCAGCCTACGTGCGAAAATCTGCTGGCCGACTTTGCCGAGCGATTGTTGGAATCTCTGCCCGACGAGGTGGAGCTCTATTCTCTACGCCTGCACGAAACGGCCACATCGTATGCCGAGTGGTACGCCGAGGATAATCTTTAAGAAACTTACATAGCGACTGACAGCAATCTGCGCAGTCTCTTAACCGCTAAAAAGCACTGCATTGAAACGACTTTTTCTAATCGATGCCTACGCGCTCGTATTCAAATACTACTACGCCTTTATGGGGCGACCTATGCGCAATCGTCACGGAATGAACACCTCAATTCTGTTTGGTTTCACAAAGTTCCTGCGCGATATTCAGAAGCGCGAATCGCCCGATTTGTTGGGCGTGGCACTCGACCCAAAGGGTGGCTCATTCCGCAATCAGATGTTTGCCGACTACAAGGCCAACCGACCCGAAACACCCGAAGATATCATTGCCTCTGTTCCCTATCTATGCCGTCTGCTTAGGGCAATGCGTATTCCCGTTTATGAGATTGAGGGTTACGAGGCCGACGATGTTATCGGTACACTGGCTTATCGTGGCTCGGAGGCGGGATACGATGTCTATATGGTCACTCCCGATAAGGATTATGGTCAGCTCGTTGGCCCAAATCGCAAACTCTACAAGCAGAAGGGCGAAGGGGTGGAGATTATTGATTCGGAAGCCATCTGCGAGAAATACGGCATCTCTGACCCCATTTTGGTACGCGATATTTTGGCAATTTGGGGTGATGCGTCGGATAATATCCCGGGAGTTCCGGGTATTGGCGAAAAGGGAGCCTGCAAATTGGTTGGCGAGTGGGGCGATGTGGAGACAATCCTTGCCAATATCCAGAACATCAAGGGCAAACAGGGTGAAAAGATTGCTGCGTGGGGCGATAAGTTGCTCCTCGCGAAGCGGTTGACAACCATCTGCACCGATGTTCCCGTTGAGTTCAATCCCGACGATTTGGCTATCTGCCCACCCAATATAGACGAACTCAAAGCCCTATATGCCGAGCTCGATTTCACTTCATTCTTGCGCGATATTCACAATCTCGCACCCATTGAAGATAGTACCGCTCCAAAGCAAGCTCCGCAACGCCAACTGACCGAGATGGCACAAGCCAAGTCGGCGGAGAAAAAGCGTCAGGCAATGATGGGGCAGGGCGATTTATTTGCCGCTTTCGATGCACAACCTGCACAACCACTGCAACCTGCACAACCACTGCAATCTGCACAATCAGCCCGGCTTACGCAATCAGCCCGTCCACAGCAGAGCCTATTCGGTAGCGAGGGTTCAGAGCCAACGCTTACGCCTGAGCCAATGCCTGAGCCAATGCAAAAGGCCCAGCCGATTGAGCTATCCGATGATGTAACAACTTCCGATGCCAAAACTCCCGATATGGAGGGTGCCGATTCCGAGCCACAACCTATGGCTACGGCTGCAACCACTCCCCACACATACCACCTTATAACTGAGATTGCCGATTTGCAGGCACTCGTCAAGCGACTGATGCAGCGCGATGAGTTCTGTTTCGATACCGAGACTACGGGATTCGACATCTTCAACGACCGCATCGTGGGTATGTCGTTTGCCATCGAGCCTCACGAGGCGTGGTATGTGAGTTTCACTCCCGAAAATAGCACTGCTTTTGCCGAGGTGGTACGTCCGCTCTTTGAGGCGGAGCATATCGCTAAGGTGGCACAAAATATAAAGTTCGATATTATGGTGCTCTCGCGTTTGGGCATCGAGGTTCGTGGCCGTAAAATCGACACTATGATTCTGCACTACCTGTTCGATGCCGAGTCGCGCCACAATATGAATTTCCTTGCCGAGCGTTACCTCAATTACTCGCCCATAGCCATCGAAACCCTCATCGGCAAAGGCTCGCGACAACTCACTATGGATCAAGTCAATATAATGAGTGTCAAGGAGTACGCTGCCGAAGATGCCGATATCACAATGCAACTCAAAGAGGTGTTGTGGCCCGAGGTGGTGGCGCAGGGGCTCGAAGAGTTGTATTTGAAGGTTGAGGAGCCGATGATTGATGTTTTGGTCGATATGGAGCTTGCGGGAGTGAAGATTGACTCGCAAATTCTGGCTGACTACTCTGTCGAACTTACGGCTATGCTCGAAGAGTTGGAGCGTGAGATTCGCGAAATTGCCGATGAGCCCACGCTCAACGTCAACTCGGCCCGCCAATTAGGCGAGGTGTTGTTTGCCAAGTTGCGCATCACCGACAAGCCCAAGATGACCAAGACCCGCCAATTCAGCACCGATGAGGAGTACCTGCAAGGCTTTGCACATTCGCACCGCATCGTGGAGTTGATTCTGCAATATCGTGGTGTGAAGAAGCTGCTATCGACCTATGTCGAGGCTCTGCCGCTATTGGTCAACCGTACAACGGGCCGTATTCACACCTCGTTCAATCAGGCTGTGACTGCTACGGGCCGATTGTCATCTACTAATCCAAACTTACAAAACATACCAGTCCGTGATGAGTTGGGCCGTCGTATCCGCGAAGCCTTTGTACCTGCCGATGGGCAGCATATGTTGCTTTCGGCCGATTATAGTCAGGTGGAGCTAAGATTGATGGCGCACCTGAGCGGTGATGAGTCGCTCATCGAGGCTTTCACTCAGGGTGAGGATATTCACTCTTCGACTGCCGCCAAACTCTTCCACAAGGGTATTGCCGAGGTGACCTCGGAGGAGCGTCGCCGAGCCAAGACTGCCAATTTCGGTATAATATATGGCATCTCGGCCTTTGGCCTGAGCCAGCGTCTGGATATACCACGCAAGGAGGCTAAGGAGTTGATTGATGGCTACTTTGCCACATATCCAAAGGTGAAGGAGTATATGGATAATGCTATTGTTGATGCACGCGAGAAGGGTTATGTTGAGACTGCATTTGGTCGTCGTCGCACACTGCGCGACATAGCATCGCGCAATGCGGTGGCACGAGGTGTGGCTGAGCGTAACGCCATAAATGCCCCTATTCAGGGTAGTGCAGCCGACATAATGAAGTTGGCGATGATTGAGATTCGCCGCCGTATGCGTGAGGAGGGTATCCGCTCGAAGATGATTTTGCAGGTGCACGATGAGGTTATTATCGATTTGATTGCATCGGAGCGTGAGGCCGTTGAGCGTATCGTTCGAGAGTCGATGGAGGGCGTAGCGAAGTTGCGAATCCCATTAGTCTCGGATATGGGTATTGGCCGTAATTGGCTGGAAGCGCATTAGGAATTCAAAATTCAGAATTCAAAATTCAAAATTGAGTTATTGCTCTATCTAACATCGAGTTAGATAGAGTATTTTTTATATACATGTCATTCCTCATTTTTACATTAATTAACCTACTGTGATGGTATTAGGTTCTATGTAAAAATGTTGGAATCAACCGCTTATTAAAAACCTTCCTAAGAACAACCAAAAACTCTCCCTCTAAGGCAAGAGGGAGTACCCGAAGGGGAGGGAGTGCGTCTTTGCCGCAAAGTCTTTCTTTGAAACGAGGTTTCTTGTCGGAATAAAGTTTTTTATCTCTCTAATCCAAAATCTCAAAACCTGATTTGAAATTCTACTCCCCGATTATATCTTTCCAAAATCGCCACATACGGGGTTTGGTCCAGCTATGGCAACCCATAGGCAACTGTTTGTTACACAATTTATAGCAATAGGCGGGGTTGGTGTCGAATGCGAAATCCAAAGCCTCACGCCACTCTGGATAGCGGAAATGTTGAGGTACGGTGGCCCAAAAGACATCTTCGTTGAAGAAGTGCCCCGATGTATTGTTATATTGTTCTATCTGTGTGCTGTACTCCCTGCAAGCCTTGATAAAACTATCCACTCGACGCAGTGTCAATCCTCCATTACCCACGCGATCATACAAATCGGAGCGGCAAGGCTCGCCCTTGCGGTGTTTGGCCCAAGCTCTGAGGTCCATATATTGCTTAATAATCGGCAAGTCGTAAACCGCACGTCGCACCCACGGAGCAGCCACGCAGTCGTAACCTTTGGCGGTCCACTCGCTCAGCTCGTCGCGGAAAATCCAAGCATCGTTGTGGCAAATAAGCATATAATCATACTCCTCGAACATTCGGTAAAACTTCTCCGAAAGCATCATCTTATTATAGCCTGCAATGCCGTTGCGACGGCCCAGCCACTCATCGCTCACGCGGATAATTTCTGTTGCAGGGCATATCTGTTCAATTCCCTCCAAATCCAAATCTTCGGGGGCAACAATTGCGTGAGGCCACGCTCCAAGCACCTCGCGGTTATGGCGCATAGCACGCGCCTCATCGGGCGTGGGACGGCGATATATGGGAATTATAACTATGGTCTTCATTATCTTCTCTTCTACTCTACAATATTGCTACTTTTGTTTAGCATTGTGTCAGACAGTCGGCTTAATTTGTCCGACTCTATTTGCTTTTGCGGCGGGCAGCTCGTAACCTATAACTCAAATACTTAAACGGCAACGCCCACGACGAGCCCCGAGTGGGATAGCGGACAATGTGGCGTAATCCGTCACAAAAACTCCGCTTGTCGAAAAATCCCTTTTGCCACATAAAACGTATATAGGCATAGTCGCTATCTTGCTGAAAACGCCTAAGTTCGGCCTCGCCCATCGGGTAGGCCACGATTGGCAGATGTTTACGCCACTTGTCGCACAACTGCTGCATAGTCTCGAACCACGCAGCCGAATATGCTCCTTCGGAGTAGTGAACAATATCAACCAAGTTGCAAACCCAATTCTTATGGCTCTGCGCAACCGACAGCGTAAAGTCGATGTCGTAGCCGTGAAATCCGTCTAACAACACCTCGTCGAAACGATGCTCGGCCCATACCTCGCGCCTTACAAACAGGCACATTCCATCGAGTGTTACCACCTGCGAGTAATCCTCCTTTGACGAGCTCTCGCTATGCTTCTTGTGGAACTTGCCACGCATAAACTGCACATAGTGTGAGCGTGTATCGCGTCGGCCCAAACGCCACCCAATCGGGCAGTCGGTCTTGATAATACTTCCAGCAAATCCCACCACTCCGCAACTCTCCTCGCGGAGTTTCTCGGCAATCACACGACCCCAATTTGGGGTGAGGAACTCGACGTCCTCGTGGACAAAGCAGAGATATGGATAACGGGCCTGCTCGGCACATTTATTATATATACGACAAATGCCATCGCCTACCTCACGATTGTCGAATGCAATCATTTGGTACTCCACGTCACCTATCGTTTGAGCAATGTTTTCGCTGAGTTTTGCCACCCTTTCGGGGCGCACAGAGCAGCAAATAATGGTAAACACTATAATTGAAACTATTTTGTTTTGGTTGTTTTCGTCTATATGCGGCAGTTACTGCATAACGTAGCGGGCAACAGCTTCGGCCACACGCTCACCATCAAGGGCTGCCGAGATGATTCCTCCCGCATATCCCGCGCCCTCACCTGCGGGGAACAGACCTCCAAGTTCGGGGTGCATAAGCGTTTCATCGTTGCGGGGGATACGCACAGGCGTTGAAGTACGCGACTCCACACCCACAACAATAGCTTCCGAGGTCACATAGCCACGCATCTTCCTGTCAAACGATGCTATGCCCTTGCGTAGGGCCGACGACATAAAGTCGGGTAGCCACTTATCCAATCGCGAGCAACAAAGTCCGGGGATATACGATGTGGAGGGGAGCGAAGTTGAGGCTCGACCTGCCACAAAATCCGACACACGTTGAGCGGGAGCAATCTGTCTATCGCCACCATTCAGGCGGGCAGCCTCCTCAACCTGTTGCTGGAACGCCAATCCTGCAAGTGGCCCATAATCGGCCTCCAAAAAGGCGTAATCCTCGGGACGCACCTCCGTCACTAAGCCCGAATTGGCCCAGCGTGAATTGCGTGAGCTGGGCGACATACCATTCACAACCGACTGTGAGGAGTCGGTCATCGCAGGCACGATAAATCCACCCGGGCACATACAGAACGAATATACTCCTCGCCCATCAATCTGATTGACAAGCGAATATGATGCCGCAGGCAGATACTCACCCCTTTCGGGAGTATGATATTGAATCGAATCTATCAGATGTTGCGGGTGCTCGATACGCACACCCATAGCCAATGCCTTCGCCTCCAAACGAACTCCGTCACGATGGAGCGTGTAGTAGATATCTTTGGCCGAGTGGCCTGTGGCTAACACCACAGCTGCGCCCTCGATGAGATTATCGCCCACCCATACCCCACATAGCCGCTGGCCACGAATCTCGAAGCCTGTAACTCGGCTACGGAAGTGAATCTGACCACCGCAGCGAGTGATAGTGTCGCAGATGTTGCTGATGATGCGCGGAAGTTTGTCGGTACCGATGTGAGGGTGAGCCTCGTAGAGAATTTCAGGCGTAGCACCGTGAAAAACAAGCGTCTGCAAGGCTTTGTTGTAGTTGCCTCGTTTCTTGCTGCGCGTGAAGAGCTTACCATCGGAGAATGTGCCCGCGCCACCTGCACCGAAAGCGTAGTTAGAATCGGGGTCGATGTCGAGATTGCGGTTGATGAGCGCGATATCTTGCTTGCGCGGCAGGACTTGCTTGCCTCGCTCCAAAAGTATCGGCTTCAAACCCAACTCTATAAGCCTGAGCGATGCGAACAAGCCCGCAGGGCCCGAACCCACGACAACCACCTCGGTAGAGTGGCTCACGTCGGGATAATCGAAGTGCAGAGGGGCCGGTTGCGGCTCGTTGTCAACGAATAGCTCCAATGTGAGATTTACCTTTACAGGACTGCGACGTGCATCTATGGAACGCTTTATAACCCTCGCCATAGCCACATCACTCCTGCGCACCCCCACTTGGCGTGCGGCAAGAGCAGTGTAGAGTTCGGCATCGGCCGACTGCTTGGGCGAAAGTTGTAGAGTCGTTGTAACGGGCATATAATCGCTATAATTTATACAAAATTAGCAAAAAAAAGATAAATCGCTAAAAAAACATCATTTTCTCGGCCAATTACTCGTTGTTGTAGATATTTTTATTACCTTTGCGGAGCATTTCGGGTTGATTTACCGCGATAAACGTTGGAAAATCACCCAAAAGCACACGACCGATGCGGATATGGTGTAATTGGTAGCCACGTCAGACTTAGGATCTGATGCCGAGAGGCGTGGGGGTTCGAGTCCCTTTATCCGCACAAAAAAAGAGCAGTTCGAAAGACTGCTCTTTTTTTGTGCGGATACTCCGCAACTATATTAACATTCCCTCCAACCTCCCTTTGAGAAAGGGAGACTATAAATATTCTGCTAAATTGCGGCGGAGGTTATTTCGGGATAAAATGGTATTTTATTTTCAAGGGTATTCCCGTTTCACCTCGCTATTGTTCGCCATTCGAGTCCCTTTATTTGTATAGAAAAATAGAGCAGTCAAAACTGACTGCTCTTTTTTTTGTGCGGTATTCCCCCCCCCTGATATTATTTCTCATCGTAGCCGTCGGCTTTGGCGCGCCACATCAGAAGGAAGATAAGCATACCAACCACAGCCATTGCAATCATCATCAGGAAGACGTAGTTCCAGCCCTGACCCGGATTCACTCGGTTAACCCAATCGACCATAGCTCCGATACCCAATCCCGAAACGAATGTGCTGAGGTAGCCGAAGATTCCAGTTACGCCGTTAGCCGTTGCAGCGGCACTCTTGGTTGCCTGATTAGCGGCAGCGATGCCGATAAGTGCCTGAGGGCCATAGATAAAGAATCCTACCATACCCAAAACACCAGCCAATAGTGGTGCGGGGGCACTACCGGGCATAAAGTAGAATATTGCCATAAATACGGCTGCGCCCAACATACAGAATACGCAGGTGCGGTGAGCCTTGCTCTTGAAGAGTTTATCGGTTGCCCAGCCAGCTACGAGCATACCTATAATACCCATAATCTCCGAGATTGAGATAATCCAACCAGCCTCCATTGGGTCGAGACCACGAGCCTCCTGCAAGAACTTTGGGCCCCAGTCGAGAACCGCAAAGCGCACCACATATACAAAGAAGTTAGCGAAGGCCAAAATCCAAATAAGCGGATTACGGAATACCTTCTCGCGGAGGAATGCCTTATACTCGGCCGAGTTTGCGTTGTTCTCAACTTTGGTGTGTGCAACCTCCAACTCAGGCAGACCTACCGACTTTGGAGTGTCGCGCAAGAAGAAGGCCAAGCCTGCCGCGCCTGCCAATGCGAAGAGTGCAGGAATCCAGAAACACCACTGCCAAGCTCCAACGTGAGCGGCCGATGCAGCCACCTTCTCGCTCAGTGCGGCGGGGTCATCGGCAAGGGCTGGATTCAGCGTAACAAGGTTTTGGCGGATAGCCTCGACTGTGGCGGCGTCGCCCGTCATATCGCTACCCAGCGTACCCATAATATATCCGCAGAGGATAGCCAAAAGGCTCGCTCCGATTGAGTGCGAGGTGTTCCATACCGACATCTTTGTCGCCAGCTCCTGAGGTGGAATCCAGTGTGTCAGCAGTCGTGCGCAGGGAGGGAATCCACTACCCTGAAAGATGTTGTTCAAGACCAATAACACACCAAACAATACTACGAGCGAGTGGGGAGCAACACCCAACTTAACGCCCAAGATTGTGGGGCTGAATCCGAATGCGAAGCTTGCCAATACGCACAATAGCAGTCCGAGCGACATATGCCAGCGGCCATTTACTCGGTCGGCCAGCAGACCGTTCAGGAAGCGCGAAAATCCGTAGATAAGACCTACGATGGTCATAATCAAACCAAAGCTGGTGTTCGAGATGCCGTACTCGGCAGCAAGGCCGGGAATGGCGAATGAGAAGTTTTTGCGTACGAAGTAGAATAGCGCGTAGCCAATCATCGTTGCGATGATGGTGCGATACTGCCAGTACTTAAAACTTTTTGCCTGTTCAGTAGTCATAGTAATATTGTATATTTGAATTAGTCCGTCGTCGGTCAGCCCCTATTAGCAGGGCCACAAATCACACAAAGATACAAAAATTATTGGAAGATAATATTTTTTGACCGTTAAATATAGTTGTGCAAATTAAAATGATAATATGTCTAACGAGGTGATTACTATGTTATGTTTGCTCTCAAAATGCTTATATACGGAGGAAAACCTCTCTTTTCACACTTTGCTGGCTATGTTCTGAAAACATAGGGGCTGTCCAACAAGTATGTTGGGCAACCCCTTATAACGTTTTGTGACTACTACTATCGAATGACAGTAATGTGGATTCCTTTATTTATGATTGATTACTTTTGCGATGATTTATTTCATCAAATCATTTTAGGAATTATTCTGTTGTGGCGGCATTTACTATTGTAATCTCCTTACCGCTATTGTTTACGAAATTGGTTGTTTTGCTTCCGCTAAAATCAATTTCCTTGACAGTGGCACCTTCATTTATCTCTATTGTTGGAGGAAGGTCTGCGCGTACTGGAATAACAACAATTTTTTCAATAGTACCACCATCTATTTTTAGGTAACCACCAGCGTTTGTTATTGTGGCCGTTGTTAATGTGTTAATTTTCACATCGCCCTTTATCGTTGTTTTAGCGTGTTCGTATGTGTATAGCTTTCCGTATTCTCCGCCGTCTATGGTAGCACTTACGGAATTTACTATTGCACAATCGTACACATCGTCAATAACTAGATTACTTTGATTTACAAATTTGCCATCACTATTCTTTGGGCCGACAAGTTTTGTCCCAGTCATAGTGCAATTTTTCAGAATGCTATTTCCTCCATAGATATATGCGCCAATGCTGATTACTCTACCATTGTTTGTAATGCCCCATTTGCTATTTACCGTAAGGTCTTTTATTGTTACATTTTCTAACGAATAATTGCCGTGTCCTTTGTCTGGATCTCTGCCATATAGATATATGCCAAATGAAATGTATCCTATTTGGCCTTCGTATGTAACATCTTTTATTGTTAAGGTGTTACCTTTCGTTACTCCGTATTCGACGCTATTCTCTAAATTGCCAAGGATATACGTTTTGTTTTCTACTGTGGCATCTGATTGGAATTCATTTATCATATTAAATATTTTAAGTTCTGCCATAGGCTTAATTATATTCCGTTTTAGATCCAATGGTGTCGATGCGCTTTTTGTGAATATATTTCCCGAAACATCAGTTACGTTGATTGTAAAACCCTCTTCGTAATTTTGAACGGGCATACATATATAGAATACGGTGGGCTCATCGGAAGAATTTGATAATTTAACACCACCACCTTCTTCTGCCGAGCAATCCAAAGTGACGCTCGAATAATTCACCTCATCTGAATCCGATGCAACATCGCTCATTATTAATTTTGGAGTTTTAGTTGTGGTATTGTCAATATAAAAATCTCCTGAGATTCTCTCTCCCTTATTTGTTGTGAGAGATATTTCTTTTACAACGATATTTTCATCTTCTGCGGTGTAAAGATGTAGTCGGACATACGACACCATATTTTTTAGCTCAATCTCATCAGCCGTTGCATCGCATTTCGCATACATAATGTGGGAGTTAGTGGCAAAGGAATTAGCCTTGTATATTTGTTTTGCGGGCAATGTACCTGTGATTTTTTCGGAGTTGCACGATGTGCAGGCAGATGATGGATATAGGGCGTATATACCATTCAATTCCTCTCCTGTCGTTAATGACTCTCCCGTGAATTTGCCAGTTGCAGCGGAATATGAGTATTCGCTCTTTGCTGTGTTGTTGTCAAAGATGGCAATTTTATCGTCATTGTCAAAAGCAACTTTCAACCCTTCAAGATGGGCTTTCGTTGTGCTATTATTGGAAATATCCTCTATTGTGACATTGAAACTATTGATTTGGTGTGAGTTAACACTTGTATAGTCTTCTTTATTAGCCTCGCAACCAATTGCCAATATTGTGGTCGCGAGTAAAAATATTAGTTTTCTCATAATTGTCGTTGTTTTTATTTGTTTAATCCCAGATACCTTCTGTATCTTCTGTGTAAGAATTAGCGAAGCCTTTTTCAATTTTTATCTCCATAATTTCAATTTGCGGAGATACATAATCTTTACTCTTTTCCATAGTCAATTTGATTTTAGTAGTTTGTTATGCTGTTAAATGTGATATGCACACGACGATACGGGTCGTAGGATATACGACCTTTTAGGGGGGGGGTAATCTATTGATTTATAGCTATTTACGCAATGAAATGGGGGGGGGTAATTCCCTCTGGCAAGATTTGATATTTAGATATGATATGCATCATAATTCTTAAACCCATTGTGCGTAATGCAAATATAAGAAAAAAGATACAATATTGGCTACTCAAAGTGGGGTAAAAATCCTTTGTGGCTGAGAAATTAAGATTGTTTGGAGATGAAATCGCTTTGTAAATGCAAAGTAAATGTCGCGAAAAAAGAGCTGGTGTTGTTCGCGATTGGGCAAAAAAAACCGAGGTCTCGGAGGTATTCGACGCAAAGCGAGCACCGCTTTTTGTCTTAGTAACCATCTGTGCCACAGAAACACAACTCTGAGGTTACAACCTTCCGATATCCTCTACCAACCTAAAACTACTAACCTAAATGAACCTTAAAACTTCACTGCAAAGATAAGGCGAAAAACAATACCGTGCAAATAATTTAATAAGAAAAATTAATAAATTGCTTAAAATTTTGAATAAATATGAATTTTATTCATCTTTTGCTTTGATTTTCAGCATCTTACACCTATATTAACAAATTGTTAAGTTTAGCCTACACAATAGCCCGAAAACCATTTTTTCCTTTTGAAACGCCTCTTCCTTTGCAAAAAAAATACCCGAGGTTGCCATCGCGGGACGCCTCGGGTTCACTAATGCTATTTGTTTTATGGTTGGGATTTACTCAATCTGATACACATAGGGGCAATATGTGTAGATATCCTTCTTCGAGAGCATATTCTCGATTCGTTTGTATTGTTTATAGAATTCGCCAATCTCGCCTTGTGGGGCAAATGCTGCGCGAATCCTCACGTTGAGGCTCTCCAACATTGCCATAAAGCCTGTGAGCTCCTCCTTAACCTCTACGATTTGGAAGTTATCGCCCAAGCCCGACTTCTCTACTGCAATTGCCAATGCGGCAGTAATGCCTCCGCAAGTGTCAACCAAACCGTTCTGCTGCGCCTCGACACCTGTCCAAGCGCGACCCTCGGCAATCTCCAATACCTTCTCGATTTTGAGGTTACGACCCTCAGCTACGAGCGAAGTGAAACGCTCATATACTCTATCCACACCGCGCATAAGTGCCTGATGCTCCTGAGCTGCGAGGGGCGAGAATCCATTGCCCATACTTGAATATTTGTTGGTTGTAACACCGTCGATTGTAACGCCCAAATTCTTCTCCAAAGCTGCACCAAAGCTTGGCAACATACCAAACACACCGATTGAACCTGTGATCGTGAACTTGTCGGCAACGATTGCATCGGCAGGAGCTGAAATGTAGTAACCACCGCTGGCTGCAGTGTGACCCATCGATACGATAATAGGCTTCTTCTGCTGCAAGAGCTTTATCTCGCGCCAAATGATATCCGATGCCAAAGCACTACCACCGGGTGAATTGACACGCAATACAACAGCCTTCACGTCGTCGTCTTCGGCTACACCTTTGATGGTCTTGGCGAGTGTGTAGCCATAGATTTTATCGTCGCTACCACTACCATCGACAATATCACCCTGTGCATAGACGATAGCCACCTTTGGAGCTGCGGCTTTCGCGGCATTTGGTACGAGCGATGAAGCGTATTCGCCCAGCGATACGTACTCGGGCTTCTCGATGCCATACTCGCTCTTGAAGAGCTCCTCTACTTGGTCGGCATACAATGTAGCATCGGCAAACTTATGCTCAACAGCCTCCGAAGGCAGAGTTATAGCCAAATCGTCGGCCAACTGATTGAGAGCCTCGACGCTTATGCCACGTGATTTCGATACGGCCTCTGTAATAATACCCCACATAGTGTTGGCCAGTTGCTGGTTTTGTGCGCGGTTGGCGTCAGACATCTTTGTCAGGAAGAATGGCTCAACGGCACTCTTATACTTACAAACTGTGGGGCGTAAGATGCTAACCTCGATACCCAACTTATCGATTAAGCCCTTAAAGAACATATTGTCAACCGACAAACCCTTCCACTCGATTGAGCCTTCGGGCTGGATATAGATTTTGTCTGCCACCGAGCAGAAGTAGTATGCAATCTGGGAATAAACCTCGTTGTATGAAACTACAAATTTGCCACTCTGCTTGAATGCCTCGATTGCGGCACGCAACTCCTCCAAAGAGGTTATTGATACCGAGCCAGCACCGTTTAGATTGATATAGATACCCTTGATACGCTCGTCGGTCGATGCCTTCTCGATTGCACGCAGGGCGTTATAGAGTGTAAGCTCTCCGTTGGTAGTCATCGATGCGAAGTTGAACATCGCCATTGGGTCTTTTGAGGGTGCCTCAACCAAGTTCTCGCTTAGATCAATACGCAATATTGCACTCTCTGGAATAGTTGTTTGCTTAGGTTGCATCATTGATGAGAATCCCGAAAAGAGGATACCCCAGAAGAGCATCGACAACACGCTACCTGCCATAACGGCCAGCAATGCTGCCAAGAAAATCTTGCCAAACGATGTCTTACCACCTTTGCTCTTCTTGCCCTTTGTCTTTGCGGCAGGAGTAACGGGGGCTACGGGTGTAGCATCTGCCACAGGCTCGGCAGGTGCTGGTATTGCGGTTTCGACAGCAACCTCTGCTACTTTATTTGTCGCAACCTCGTTTGTGTTTTCTGTCGTAGCTTCATTTGTTCCTTCATTTGTTGCCTCGGTTGCCCCTTCGGTTGTTGCTGGGGCGGTAGGCTCGACCACTTGTTCTGCTCCGTTTTGTGGAGCCTGTGGCTCGTTTGATTGAGTGTTCTTGTTCTCTTCCATATTAATTTATTTTCTTGTTCCTAATCTGTTGTATGGCATTTCCAATCTTCTATGGCTATTTCCTTGCCATTGTTTTGCTGGCAAAGACCATAGAATAGCTTGTTTGGATTCTATGCCTACTTTACCTGCGTAACTTGGAATTTGTTATTCACAAATTCACACTTAAACTCCACAATGTAGGGGAAAGTCTCGCCGACCCATTCAGTCAGGCCCTCACCTGCTTTGAAACTCTTTGTGATGGTCATAGGAGCTCTCTTCTCGCTGAGTTCGTTGCCGTAGCTGCTGTAAGCGGTCATCATACCGTCGATTTGAATTTCGATATTGTAATCACGCTCTGGGTCTGGTGTAAAGTCCGATTTTAATGTAGCGTTTACAGTCATAGAAGCCGTCACAGGTAAGTTAATCCACGGTGCGCGAGTCATACCGCCAAACAAATTGGGGTCATCGGGTTGATTAGATATGATCTCTACCTCAACAACATTGTTCTTATTGAGTTTGTAGGTTTTCTTGTTACCGTTGTGGTCGGTGATATCGCAAGTAATGGTTGCGATTTCTCTTAACTCGGCATTTGGGTAAACAAAGAACGATGTTTTCAACGTTTCCATCAAGTAGTATGGGTCACGCTCAACCTCAGGCTGTTCGGGCTGTGACTCCTCTTTGTCGTCTGAACAAGCTGCCATCGCAAAGCAGCAAACGATGCATAGCGCAAATAGTTTTGTAAATCTCAAAAATTCCATCTTATTATTAATATTTATCAATTTTAACATTTTTTACCGAGCCTCAATCAAGCCCTGCTCGTATGCCCTAAACGGGGCCAACTCGGTAAATATTATACAAAAATAAATATTAAAATCGCTTTTGACAATATCTCTTTGTTAATATAGTCGCAAAAATGGGCGAAAAGCTACATTTTTTTTCAAGTTTTTTTGCCGACTCTTCAAATTATTGCGCGTCATAGGGTTGAGCGGTTGGCCGAATAGCATTTGTAGAGCGGCTCCAAGAGGTGAATGCAGGTGTTTTGTCCCCACAATAATTAACCCCCGTAAAAGTGGAATCACCAACTAAAAACGGCCAACATTACGCAGGAAATTCTCATCGGCAAGAGCTTTTTATGCTATTTTACCGACAAATATTTCGTATATTTGAATACACTTTATACCGAAAGAGGTTTTTTATGGCAGCACCCAGGCGAAAAAGGTGCCCTCACTGTGGTTTTTTGGAGACGATTAAATGGGGAAGACAGGGTGGGCATCAGCGATACAAGTGCAAAAATTGTGATACTTGTTTCACATCGCGAAGAAAGGATGTAAGTAGTGCCAATCGATTTATATGGTTTAAGTGGTGGATATTGCGTAAGCAGACTGTGGCCGAGATTTCGCAGATGAGTGGTCATAGCAGTCGTCAGTTGTCGAGATGGTTCGACTCCTACTTGCGCTCATATCCCGAGTGGGAGATTAAAAAAAGTGAGAAGGACATTAACCTTTTGATTGACGGTACCTGGTTCCCCAACAATTTGTGTCTTGTGTTGTACAGAGACGAAACTGCAAAAACAACTCTCTTTTATAGAATCACCGATGATGAGAGAGCGTGTGAGATAGTTGAAGACCTGAACACTATCAGGGCCATCGGAGTAAAAATTAAAAGCATCACAACGGACGGCAGCCCTGCCATTATCAGAGCTGTCGAACAGGCTTGTCCCGATGTGGTGCGGCAACGTTGTGTGGCTCACATACAACGCGAATGCCTAAACTGGATTACTCGTTTTCCGCATAGCGACGCAGCCAAAGAGCTACGTCGGTTGGTAGGTCGTATCTGTACGGTGCGCAGTGCAACTGATAGGGCCGAGTGGGTTGCGGCATTCGATGCGTGGTGCATTAAGCACAAGGAGTATGTTTGTCGCAAGAGTGGTCCTTTTGTGTCGGGAGTCGAATGGAAGGAGCATCGTATGGTGTGTAAGGCATACACCCAGCTTAGGCGCGCCTTGCCCAATATGTTCAACTTTGTTGACCACGCCGGTATGCCGCGTACAACCTCGGCATTGGAGGCATTTTTCGGCCAGCTCAAAGAGAATATATCGCTGCATCGAGGTCTTTCACGTCGCCATAGCGAGGAGTATGTGAGGTGGTATCTCCATTTCCGCCATCAGATGCATCTTGGGAATTCACAATTGACTAAATACTCTGTCTAACATCAAGTTAGGCAGGGTATTCATATCAGATACGTCATTTCATATTTTCGCATCAACCGACCTGCGATGATAGTATCAGGGTATATGTAAAAATGTTGAAATCGACCTTTTATTTACGGCCTTCCAAAGAACAGTCAAAACTCTCCCTCTAAGGCAAGAGGGAGTCCCCGAAGGGGAGGGAGTGTGTCTTTGCTGCAATGTCTTTTTTGGGAGCAAGGTTTTATGTTTTATCCCACTTTTTAGCCGTAAAAAGTGGGGCAAAAAGCGGCGCAATGATAAATTTTAGGGGTCAGTCAATAAAATTTCCTAAAACAGATGCTTCGCACTTTTGAAGCAATCAAAAGGTCTCTGTTTTTTAACGGAAATTTCACCGCCTGCCCTGTTTCCTAAAATTCATCGGTGCGTTTTTTTATTATAAAACGTCATTCCTCATTTTTACATCAACTAACCAGCGGTGATAATATCAGGGTATATGTAAAAATGTTGGAAGGTTGCGATTAAGGTGAGAGCAGAGTGTGTTTACACACTTTGCCGAACCGTAGCAACCAAAAGCCGCAAAGCGGATTAATCTACCGCTTATTAAAGACCTTTCAGAGAATGACATAAAAAACTCTCCCTCTAAGGCAAGAGGGAGTCCCCGAAGGGGAGGGAGTGTGTCTATCTGCAAAGTCTATCTTAGAAACATAATTTCCTCCTGCCACCCATCTTGCATTAAAGAAAAAGCCGTCAGGTTTTTCAACTTGACGGCCCCACCCTTGCGGGTTATCGAAACTTAATACTTGGATTATTTCAAACCAATCTTTTTGAGAATCTCCTTTGGAACTACGTTCTTGTTGACCATAATATCCATAGTCTTATACTCTACGAAAGGACGTGAGAAGTAGTAGAATCCCTTGTAAGGGCCCTTGTCGCCCCAAGAGTTCTGAACCTTGAAGAAGGGGTTACCCTGCTGGTCAACGGCAGTACCGATGATAACCATACCGTGGTCATCGGTGTTCTGGTAGTTGTCGTAAGCCTCCTGACGCATCTGCTGTGTGATGGTCTTCTCCTTCATTGGGCTCTCCAAGTTGTTGATTTTGCTCTGCTTCTCAGCCTCGGTGAGCTTGCCCCATTTCTCGGCATCTGAACCAACGATATTCTTCTCAACCTCCTCTGGAATGATACCGATAGCCTTAGAGCCTACGAAGCTCTTCTCGCTCACGTCGGTACCCCAAGCTACTGGGTGACCAGCCTCCAATGCTGCGTCAACGCACTGCATCATCTCCTCCATTGGGATATTGTACATCTCGTGCCACATCCAGTTGTCGGGAACCTCCAAAGCGAATGTAGTGTAGAATGGGTAGTGAGTGTAAGAAGTGAACTCAATGTAGTCGTCCATATTGATAGGAAGTGACTCTGCGAATGACTTTGGAGTGTACTCCTTGCCCTTGTAAGTGAACTTCTCAGGACGCTTGCCGAAATAAGCATCGAGGATACCGTTCAAACCCTCCTGCCAAGCGGTTGTGAGCTTGCCGTTCTTATTCTTGATGATTGCCTCAACGTATGCCAACAACACAGCGTCAATCTCACCAAACTCAGGCATCTCTGTACCGTAGTTGTAGCCCGGGTAAGCCTCCAAAGGCACTGCACCATACTTCTTAATCATCTCAGTAACGTCGTGAGCTGCGCCACCAACCGCAAAGTTTAGGTTACCGTGCAAACGAACATACTTCACAGCCTTGTCGAAATATGCGTTACGCACAATCCACATCTGCGAGAGAGTGACCTGCTCGCCGCCCTTTGCCAAAATCTCCTCCTCCAAGAATGAAAGAGTCGAGAAGCACCAGCAAGTACCGCTACGATACTGGTTAGTGATAGGCACAGTTTTGAGTACCTTTGTATCGGTGAACTTATAGCCCTCCTGAGCTGCTGCCGATACTGTAAGACCGAGCATTGCAACGGCCAAAACAATCAATTTCTTCATAGTATCAAATAAGTTTAAGGTAATAATTTATCTTTGTTTGTCAATTATTTGCTCTTTTTGGGCGTATTGACCACCTTCACGCACTCCTCGTAGGTCATCTGCTCGGCCTTGCGGTTGTGGGGCAGACGATAGTTCTTACCCTTGTATGCGATGTACGCACCGTAGCGGCCATTCTTGATAAGCATATCCTTATCCTCCGCAAAGGTCTTGATTGGAGCTGCGGCAGCTGCGGCACTTGCCTTTTGCTGTGCGATAAGCTCCACTGCACGCTCATACTGAATAGTGTATGGGTCGTCGCTCTTTGCCAGCGATGCAAACGAGTTGCCGTAGCGTACATAAGCACCAAAGCGGCCGATGCCGACCATCAAATCCTGACCCTCGTACTTACCCAAGTTGCGAGGTAGCGCGAACAACTCCAAAGCCTCCTCCAATGTGATAGACTCGATGAGCTGACCCTTTTTGAGCGATGCGAAGCGACTCTTTTCACCCTCCTCAGCCTCTATCTCCACCATAGGGCCATAACGGCCAATGCGGGCTTTCACCTGCTTACCCGACTCAGGGTCGATGCCGAGAACGCGGATTTGGTTGTTCTTGTCGGTCTGAGTCTCAATGGCCTTATCTACCAAGTCGTGGAAAGGTGAGTAGAAACGAGTAATCATCTCGTTCCAAGTGATGTTGCCCTCGGCGATGCGGTCAAACTCCTTCTCTACGCTGGCCGTAAAGTTGTAGTCCATAATCTGCTCGAACTGCGACTCCAAGTAGTCGTTCACAACCATACCGATATCGGTCGGAGCCAAACGGTTCTTCTCCTTGCCGTAGCTCTCGCTGAGTACCTTCTCGCTTAGCTTACCCGTAGCCGAGAGGGTCAAGGTCGTGTAGTTACGCTTCTGAGCCTCCTTGTTCTGCTTAACCACATAGCCACGATTGATGATTGTGGTGATTGTGGGGGCATAAGTAGATGGTCGGCCAATACCAAGCTCCTCCAAACGCTTTACGAGCGATGCCTCGTTATAGCGTGGGGGTGCTACGGTGAAACGCTCGGTAGCTACAATCTGCGATGAAGAGACCTTCTCTCCCACCTGCATCTTTGGAAGTATTGCCTCGCTGCTCTCTGCTGGCTCCTCGTCGGTTGACTCTGAGTAGAGACGCAGGAATCCGTCGAAACGAACCACCTCACCCGTTGCAACAAACTGCCAAGTCGTACCGTCAATATCAATTACAATCGTTGTGCGGTCCACGTCGGCTGCCACCATCTGCGAAGCTACCGTGCGTTTCCAAATCAGGTCGTATAGCCTCTTCTCGGCAGTAGTACCCTCAATCTCAGTGCGGTTGATATATGATGGACGAATGGCCTCGTGAGCCTCCTGTGCGCCCTTAGTCTTTGTCTTGTAGTTATGTGCCGACGAGTAATCCTTGCCGAAGTGAAGCTCAATCTCCTGCTTACACTGCGCGATGGCCTGAGCCGAGAGGTTTACAGAGTCGGTACGCATATATGTAATAAGTCCCTGCTCGTAGAGTCGTTGTGCCACCGACATTGTTTGTGCCACCGACATACCCAACTTACGACCAGCCTCCTGCTGTAAGGTCGAAGTGGTGAACGGAGCTGCGGGGTAACGTTTCATAGGCTTCTCCTCGGCCTTTGCCACGGTAAACGAAGCTCCTATGCAACTGCGCAGGAACTCCTCGGCCTGCTCCTTAGTCTCGAAACGATGTGAAAGTTCGGCCTTGAAGAGCGTGCGATTTTCGTCAGCAGCGGGATAGAAGTGAGCCACCACGCGATAGTAAGGAGTCGAGTTGAATGAGATAATCTCTCGCTCACGCTCCACGATAAGTCTAACGGCCACACTCTGCACACGACCTGCCGAGAGCGATGGTCTCACCTTCTTCCAAAGTACGGGCGAAAGCTCGAAACCTACGATGCGGTCCAACACGCGACGAGCCTGCTGGGCATTCACCAAATTGAGGTCGATGGTGCGAGGATTCTCAATCGCGTTGAGAATAGCACTCTTTGTAATCTCGTGAAATACAATGCGCTTTGTTTTATCCACAGGCAGTTCCAGTACCTCGGCCAAGTGCCAGGCAATGGCCTCTCCCTCGCGGTCTTCATCGGACGCCAACCATACGGTATTTGCCTTTTCGGCCAATTTCGATAGCTCCTCGACCACCTTTTTCTTGTCGCCGAGAATCTCGTAATTAGGGGTGAATTCTGCCTGTATATCAATGCCGAGTCCCTTCTTCGAGAGGTCGCGGATATGACCGAAACTCGATTTTACTATATAATCCTTGCCCAAGAATTTTTCGATGGTCTTGGCCTTAGCGGGGGACTCTACGATAACTAAATTTTCCTGCATTTTATTTCTTCTTCTAATACGACAAAAACCTAAGTGGTCACTTAGGTTTGTCGTGTTATACTAATTGCTACTTTATCAATGTGTATGTCAGCTTGATATCTATACTTGCTGGATTGAGTTCGCTGTTTCCGCCTTGAATCACCGAGCGGTTAAACGAGAAGTTATCCAGCGCATCGGGCCCAAGGAAGATTGTTCGCGGAAGTCTCATCTTGCTGAAATCGAGCGAACCGTCGGCTTCGGGTTTAAGTTCCAGCACATCGTTCATCAAGGCTTGGAAATAAGACGTTACGTTCATCTGGTAGCAGGCCAAACTTCTATTCATATAGCCGTTATAGGCCAGCACACCGCCCGACTGCTCGTTGGTGTACATATAGTCGGTGATTGGGGTCAAGTTCTTATAATTGAGGTACATACCCAATCGAGGAAGCGACTTGTTCATCAACTCACCCGTTTTGATTGGGTCCATCAGGTGATAATCATACTCTGCGCCCTCGACATATACGCTAATCTCGGCCTGATTGATTGCAGCCGACGAGTACTCGGCGTCACCCGTAGTGTTGATGTTACGCAACGAGTAGAGGAAGTCGTCGGTCAGACGCAACTCGGTAATCACACCTCCACACGCATCTACATAACCCTTCGTAACCTCTGCACGGTTCACATCGCTCTCGTTCATTGGGAGGTCTGCAAACTCGGTTTGGCTGTAATCGTACTCCACACGCTGTGCGTGGATATTTCCATAACCCTGAGCGTATGTATCGGCAAAGTAGTACGACATATTGATTGTGTCGATAACAATATCGGCATCGGCACCCGGGTTGCGTGTACGTCCGTGTACGCTGATACCTGTGAGCGTGGGGTCGAATGAGAATGCCGAACCTATGCCATCGATTACCTGCTCGCGGTCGGCCTCGATATACAATCCCATAAAGTTACGAATGAAAGTCGAATCCGAGAGGTAGTATTCGATGTTGTGGTTTGCCAATCCGTTGGCGTCCAACTGCTCCATACACAAGAGCTTTTTGATGAAAGCTCTCGATGCCTCGGTCTCCTGCATACGCACTGCATCAGAGGTTGTATATACACCTTTGGCAGGGTTGGGGAACTCGAATGTAAAGATTGGCTTTGCATCGGCTGTCAAGTGACCCTCCTTTACGGGGTCGTATGAGATGAAGAACACACTATCCTTTGAGTTCTCATCTACAATATCGTCAACCAACGCATAGACGTTGTACTTGATGGGCTTGGTGGTATCGCCAGAGAAGGTATCGACCTTAAAGCGGAACATCATCGAATCGTAGATTGGGCGATAACCGAAACCTGTCGAGTCGTCGATGCCACTCATAAAGAGGTATTGGCTCGAAAAGCTCAAACGTCGCTCTCCGAAACGCTCATCGTTCTGTACTCCCAAGTAAAACTCTCCGAGTTTGTGCGACATAACCGAGTCGGTCATAAACAGACGTGTCTCGAAAATCTTACAGGGTTTATCCTCCTGATTAGCCTCGCTCAATACTCCGTCGCGATAGAGACGGTAGTGAACCGACATCTGCTGGTTTCCGGGTACGAGCTCCTCTCCCAACGAGTAATCAGCCTTAGTCGTACAGCCCGTGAGGGTGGCGAACAAGGTTGTAACCACTATTGCGCAACTTGCAATCAGAGAGTATATTCTGTTATAATTTTTCATAAAAGTTGTTGTAATTATCGAAAAACTCATCGCCTTCGGGTTGCTGGTATTCGAGCATTGGCTTGCCACTCTGGCGGGCATACTCCACCAGCGATGTGTCGGCCTGCTCTGACGCAACGACTATACCATCGGCATAATCAATAACGAAGCGATAGAGATTTTCGTATGATGCAGACGATAAATTGGCAAGATTTTCATCTTTTACGCCCTCATTTGCTATCTTCTGGTCAAATTCCTCGCTCAAATTCTGCTCGAAGCGGTCGTTACAGAGTGTCACAACAACCTTCACATCGCGGAATAGAGGGTCATCGTTAAAGACCTTCTTCAAGTAGATTGGAGTGATAGCCGACATCCAACCCATACAGTGAACCACAGTTGGGGTCCAGTTGAGTTTACGAACAGTCTCCAACACGCCGCGTGCGAAAAATATTGCACGCTCGTCGTTGTCGGCGAACTCCTTGCCCTCGGCATCGGTCAGTGTGGCCTTGCGAGAGAAGAAATCGTCGTTATCGATAAAATATATCTGGATTCGTGCCGACGGAATCGAGGCAACCTTGATAATGAGCTGGTGGTCGTTGTCGTCGATGATAAGATTCATTCCCGACAAACGGATTACTTCGTGCAACTGATTGCGACGCTCGTTGATGCAGCCATAGCGGGGCATAAACGTACGAATCTCGTTACCACGCTCTTGCATAGCTTGTGCGAGGTGGCGGCTAAGACTCGAAAGTTCGCTCTCTGGCAAGTAAGGCATAATCTCCTGACAAACGTAGAGTATCTTGCGTGAAGCCATTGTTTTGGGTTTTTACAAAGTGCAAATATAATAAAATTTTTCTATAAAATCAGCATAGCATCGCCGTAAGTACCGAATCGGTATCCCTCCTCAGTAGCCACCTTGTAGGCGTTCATCACACAATCGTAGCCACCAAATGCAGCTACCATCATAAGCTGTGTTGAGTAAGGGAGATGGAAGTTCGATACCATAGCATTTGCAACGGTGAAGTCGTATGGGCAGAAGATGAATTTATTGGTCCAGCCCTCCATAGGCTTAATCATTCCGCCTGTCGAAACAGCTGTCTCGATTGTTCGCATAACGGTTGTACCGATAGCCACAACCTTGTGACCCTCGCGCTTAGCTGCGTTTACGCTCTGAGCTGCCTCCTCCGATACGATGAACTGCTCTGAATCCATCTTGTGCTTCGAGAGATCCTCCACATCTACCGTACGGAAGTTCCCCAATCCAGCGTGCAGAGTAATGAAGGCCGAATCAATGCCCTTGATTTCCATTCGTTTGAGCAGATGCTTCGAGAAGTGCATACCGGCCGTTGGAGCAGCCACTGCACCCTCGTGCTTGGCGTAGATTGTCTGATAACGCTCGGCGTCCTGCTCCTCGACCTTGTCGCGTACCCAACGTGGCAGCGGAGTCTCGCCCAAACGATAGAGAGCCTCTTTGAACTCCTCGTATGAGCCATCGAAGAGGAAACGGAGGGTACGACCACGCGAAGTGGTGTTGTCGATAACCTCGGCACCCATCATATCGTCCTCACCGAAGTAGAGCTTATTACCGATACGGATTTTGCGTGCTGGGTCAACCAGAACGTCCCACAAGCGCAACTCGCGATTCAACTCGCGCAATAAAAATATCTCGATTTCGGCACCGGTCTTCTCCTTGTTACCATATAGGCGAGCGGGGAATACTTTGGTGTCGTTGAAAAGGAAGAGGTCCTTCTCGTCGAAATACTCGATTATCTCCTTGAAAATTCTGTGTTCGATAGTCCCGTTGGCCCTATTTACCACCATCAAACGCGATTCGTCGCGATTCTCAACGGGGTATTGAGCCAGCATTTCGGTCTTAAAGTCGTAACCGTACTGAGATAACTTCATAAATTGTTTTTCTTATAATTTGAGGTGTGAAAGACACAAATATCAAAAATAATACGATATTTTCGCTATTTTGTTTCACACTCGGCCAACTTTTCCATAAAAAAATTCAATTCGTAGCCATTTTCGGCTGTAAAACCGCCACTTCGGGTTCTTCGGAGCGAACGCAAGTAGGCTCCACTACCAACTGCTTCACCAATCTCGGCAGCGAGTGAACGGATATATGTGCCTTTGCTGCAACGCACACGAATCTTCAAAATAGGCATCTCCAACGAGAGAATCTCCATCTCGTAGATGTTGATGAGTGCTTTGCGTAACTCCACCTGCTCACCTGCGCGGGCAAATTCGTAGGCGCGGACACCTTCAACCTTCTTTGCCGAATAGATTGGAGGTGCTTGCAGTCGCTCTCCCGAAAGGTCGGAGAGGGCCTTCTCTATCATCTCGCGCGTGATGTGTTCGGTTGGGTATCGCTTGTCGATGGGGTGCTCCATATCGAAGCTGGGGGTCGATGCTCCCAACTCCAACTCGGCCACATACTCCTTCTCCTCGGCTTGCAGCGCATCAACCATCTTTGTTGCCTTGCCTATGCAGACCAATAGCACTCCCGTAGCCAGCGGGTCGAGTGTGCCAGCGTGGCCGACTTTGATTTTCTTATATCCGAGCTTATTGCTCAGGGCATATTTTATTTTACGCACCACATCGGTAGAGGTCCACTCCAAGGGCTTGTCGATGACGGCAATATAACCCTCGCGGAAATCTATTCCCGTAAGTGCTTCTGTATTAGCCATTGCTTAAATTATGTAGGTGATATATAATTATAATATAGTATGTGCCTTGCCTACGTCTTATATAAGATTGCATACGATAGACACCACACCTGCCACTGCGCAGTAGGCGGCAAACCAGATGAGTTTACCACGCTTGACGATACCAATCATAAATTTGCAGGCCAAGCAACCCACCACAAACGATGTGATGAATCCGCATACCAAAGGTAGCGTACCGATTGAGCCAAGCACCAACTCACCCTTCACTACATTGAGGAACATCTCGCCCAAAATTGGCACCAATACCATCAGGAACGAGAACTGCGCCACAGCACCTTTGTTGTTACCCAAGATGATACCCGTAGCGATTGTCGTGCCTGAGCGTGAGAGTCCGGGCATAGCTGCCACAGCCTGCGACAGACCGATGATGAATGCATCGCGATATGAGATTTGCTCCTTCTGTCGTGGACGTGCGTAGTATGCAAACGAGAGCAGAACGGCCGTCAGGAGCAACATACAACCAACGATTGTGAGGATATATGGCGATTCGAGCATTGCGTTGAGGTAATCCTTGAATGCGAATCCTACGATTCCGATGGGAATCATCGAAAGTATAATCTTCAAGACGTATGCCTGCTCCTCGTTGAAGTGGCGCGAGAAGAGTCCCACGATGAGACGCTTCACTTCGGGCCATAGGATAAAAATTGTACTAAGCACCGTTGCGGCGTGGAGTGTCACATCAAACACGAGATTCTCCTCGATTTCGACACCCAGCAGAGCCTTAGCGATTTGCAGGTGACCACTACTTGAAACGGGTAAAAATTCGGTGAGACCCTGTACTGCACCGAGAATTATTGATTCTAAAACTGTCATTTGTTTGGGTTATTTTGAAACTGTTTGAATTTTTGTTAAAAAAGTATGCGTCATTAAAGAATATGCCTTCTTAACTTATTAAGAAGTATCCTAGCGGAAAATCGCTAAAATTTCTTCATCAAGGCGTAAATCTCAAACACGAAACCTCCCACGATAATAATCGGGGCCAACGTGATACGTCGCCACGAGAACATCTCGTAGTTGAATTGGTTGGGGTCTTCGCTTCCGCCGCCACACATTAGTACCATACCCAAAATAATGGCTATGAGGCCCACGCCCATAAGCACATAGTTGCGCATCGTGAGTGGCATTTCGGCATCGTTCTTATCGCTGAGCGCAGCAAAACGCTCGCGCAGACGTTGTAAAAATTGTTTCATATTATCACTTGTTTTAATTATCGTAATCTTTGTGCCGCTCAGGTGGGAAGCGGCTTGTTGTAAATCCTAATGTGGCGAACAAATCGCTAATAGAGGAAAATCTTGTTGGATTTCATATTGACAAATTTGTTTACGGCAATGGTCGTGAACAACAACGAAATGAGCAAGCCCAAAAGTATCATCGCTCCGATGGTTATACCAATTTTCATCAGCTCCGACATCGATACAATCTCGGGCATCGCTCCGCTCAGAGCCGCCAAAGCACCTCCGAAAAGCAGACTCGCCAGCACTCCTGCCCAGATTCCCTGCTTTGCGGCAGTAGCCAAGAAGGGGCGCATAATGTAGCCCTTTGTTGCACCCACCAACTTCAATGTATTGATAAGGTAGCGGCGTGAGTAGATGGCCAAACGTATGGTGTTGTTGAGCAGAATGAGCGAAATCACAAGCAACGCACCTCCAAAGGCTGCGAGCAGGATTGTGATTTTGTTGATTGTCGAGTGCAGACGCTCGATTGTTGCGGCGGGATAGGCCACATATACCACTCCCTCGATGGCTGAAATCTCATCAACCAAAGCGTCCATCTGCTGACGTTCATCGCTTACAACAGCCACTTCGAAACTGTTTCGCAGAGGATTTTCCGACAATATCTCCTCTATCTCGGCGGCAAACATACGACGGAACTCTGCATCTTCTATTTTTGTGTTTTTATCGACATACTCCACCTTTCTTATTCCTTCCATCTTTTGGAGTGAGGCCGAGATGTTATCCTTCTGCTCCTGCGTGAGCGAATTGTCGAGTTCGGCCGATATGGTGATATTCTCGCGCAGTGTGAAGGCCGTGCCGATGGCGGCAGTGAGCATATATCCCACCGAACCTAACAGAAAGAGTACCAGCGATATGCTGACCGTCGATACGATGTATGAGCGTAGTACCTTACGCTTTATTCTCTTGTCGTTTTTCATTACGCAAATTTCGCAAATAGAGTATTATTGTTGCGGCAAATGCTGCCAAAACGGCCAGCGAGAATGCCATTGTTATTCCATCAATCAAAGCCCACTTCGGAGCGCGATATTGCCACTCGATGGTGTGCTCTCCATCAGGGCACTCCACTGCACGCAGGATATAGTTGGCACGAAGAGGAGTAGCTGTTTGGCCATCAATCTTCACGCTCCAACCCTCGCGAGTGAAAATTTCCGAGAAGACAATTAGGCTCTTGCCCTCCGACTTGCTCTCGTAGCGCAGGTAGTTGGGGCGATACTCCACAAGCTTCACCTCGGCATCGGTCAAATTGAAGTTTTCGGGTAGAAACTCCTCGCTCATCACCGCCTCGCGCTTAGAGTCGATGCGACCCAAGAGCTCAATCTCCTGCTGTGGCGTTGAAGCTCTCACCACCTCCTTGACGCTCCACGCTGCACCATTTGCCGAGGGGCGGGTAACCACCGCTGGCTTGCCACTCTCGTCTTCGGTGATGACGTAACGCACATTGAGCATATCCATCACTCCCTCGTCAATTTTCGAGAGGTAGCGGTCGATAATATCCTGATAACGCGATAGCTTTGCTCCGTGATAACCTCCCACCGAGCGATGGAAGTAGCTGGTTGTAGCATCGTTGAAAGGTGAAACGGTGAGGTTGAGTACCCTGTAACCCAAATCCTTGTCGGCCATAATCTGCTTGTCGGCGGCTGTCGGCAGAATCTTTGCGCTACGCTCCTCGACAAAGTTTTTGTGGCCGAGGTAACGAGTGTCAACATTCACAAGGTCGATACCAACCACAATGGCAAGAACCACACATAGAGTTATCGGGTTGGTAATCAACTTTCGCTTGTTGTAGAGCCACAGCACACCCAGCGTGAGCATCACAAAGAGCAGTGAACGCCACGCATCGGCAGTCATTGCGGCGGCACGCTCATCGGCCATAGCCGAGGCCGTACCCCACGCCATCTGCTCGTGCATACCCTTCTTTATCCAATCCTGCGCCCCTTGTTGTTGTAGCATCTGATAGAATTGTCCGCCCAGCATCTCGCCGCTCTGCTCCATTCCGAAGTCGCCCAAAGCTCGGCCTCCCAGAATCATAACCAACAGTACGAATAGTGTAGCTCCACCTCCATAAATCAGTGCACGCTGAATCTTTCGGCTGTCGGCCGTTTTCGAGATAATCAATCCCACACCCATAGCGGCCAAGAGCGGAACGCTCCATTGCACCACCACCTGTGACATCGAGAGTGTGCGGAATTTATTATATCCGGGCAGATAGTCAAACAATAACTCGGTGAACCACATCAGGTGGTTGCCCCACGACATCAGCAGGGTGATAACCGTAGCGGCTAAAATCCACCAGCGTTGACGATTAGGAAGTAGAATCAATCCTATGATAGCCAGTACAATAGCCGCGGCTCCCAAGTATGTCGGGCCTGCCGTATAGGGTTGCTCACCACGATAGCGCGAGAGATATTGAGCCATATCCTGCAAACCATATTGACTGAGCGATTTGGCAACCTCACCATCTTTGGCAAATGTGTCGCTCGATGCACCGCCCATAAAGTCGGGGACAAGCAGATTGAAGCTCTCGGCCTTGCCATAGCTCCACGCCGTAGCATACTCCAAATCCAAACCATCTGTGCCGCTTTTAGCCTCCTCACTCACAAGCTCCGAACCGCCACGAGTGGTCTCCGACGAGTGCTTCATAGTGTACCAAAGTGGCGATAGGTTCGAGCCTACTGCCATCACTCCCGCCACTATGAGCAGAGCCGTGCGTTTGCCCCAATCGCCCATTCGCTTTTCGCGGTAGGCATATATTCCCTCGCTAATCCACAACGCCGCCATAGCGATTGCGAAGTAGTAGGTTATCTGAGGGTGGTTAGCTCCAATTTCGAGCGATGTGAAGAGTGCCGTAAGGGCTGCTCCTGCCCACATATTGCGACGCAGCGTGCAATAGGTTGCGCCCATCATCAGCGGTGCATATACCAGAGCCCACATTTTGGTTATGTGGCCCGCTCCGATGATTAGCAGGAAGTAGGTCGAGAAACCATATGCCAAAGCCGCCACCAACGCCACCCAGGGGCCAAGTCCAAAGAGCAGGGCCGCCAGCCACATAGCCAGCATAGCGAAGAATAGTAGCGATGTGGGCATATCAATCAAAGTCACGCACTTGCCGATAGTCCCTTTTACAGCCTGCCCCGGATATTTGACGTTAATCAGGTAGGCGGGCATTCCGCCAAACATATTGCCAGTCCATTGGGCATCTTCGCCCGTAGCTGCGCGATTGTCGAGAATATCTTTGCACATTCCTTCGTATTGCTGCACGTCGTGCTGGGCGAGCACTTTACCACCATATTGCGGAGCAAAGTAGAGTGCCGATAATACGAAGAAAAGAGCTATCGCCCCGAGTGCGATGAGCGTATTGCTGATAGTTTTTGAGCCAAATGTCATCTTAATATCGTTAGTTAATGCGTCAAAGTTACGAAAAACATTCTTTTTTCGGTGAGTAATTGCGAAAATTTACTATATTTGCAATGTTAACGGCCTTATGTAAAGACAAAATATGATAAATCTTGACTCAATACGCACCCCCATAGCGTCCGATTTGGAGGCTTTCGAGGAGTTTTTGCGAGGACAGTATTCATCTGACGGCAAACTTATGTCGGAGATGCTTACTCACGTTTTGTCGTCGCGAGGCAAGAGCATTCGCCCCATAGTGGTAATGCTCACTTCGGCTCTCACCTCATCGGCTAACAATCGTCAGTGGGTGGCGGGCGAGCGCAACTGTACCAAGCGCACCTATCTGGCTGCGATGATGGTCGAGATGTTACATACGGTCTCTTTAATCCACGACGATGTGATTGACAATGCCGATATGCGTCGAGGTCGCCCCTCGGCCAATGCTTTGTGGCAGTCACGCAACGCTGTGATATTGGGCGACTACCTGTTGGCTCGCACTATGAGCGCAGGTATGGAGAGTGCGCAGTACGACTTGGTTTCGCACATAATAGGCTCGGTGGCCACTCTTTGCGAGGGCGAAGTGTTGCAGAGCCAGCACGCCGCCGACAAGGATACCACACGTCAGGATTACCTCGATATCATCTACAAAAAGACGGCCAGCCTTCTTAGTATCAGTGCCTCGGCAGGTGCGGTGTCGGTGATGGCTTCGCGTGATGATGTAGAGCAGATGCGTCGCTTTGGCGAGGCGTTGGGTATGGCGTTCCAGATTCAGGACGATATACTCGATTTTTCACGCTCGGCCAAAACGGGCAAGCCGTCGAACAACGATTTGCGTGAGGGTAAAATCACCCTGCCACTTATCGAGGTGTTGGAGCAGTGTACCTCTGATGAGCGCAAGCGATTGATTGAAAAGCTCTCGGAGTGCGCTCACGATGAGTCGGCGGTGGATTACTTGCAAGCCGTTGTGGAGAATACAGGTGGAATGGCATTGGCGGCTCGCACGATGAATAACTACATCACTAAGGCAACGTCGATTTTGTCGCGTTATGAGGATTCGCCCTACCGCGCAGCCTTGATTAATCTGTGTGCATTCGTTGCGCAAAGAGATTGTTAAGAAGAAGTAGAGGGGGGGGAGATAAAGATAAATGAAGAGAAGAGAGAGGAATAGAGAGTAAGAGAGAGAAGAGAGAGAAGAGAGATAGAAAGAGCAAGAAGTAGAAACGAGTGTTGCGAGGCAACCAAAACATACTTAACCCAAGAAACATATTGTAAACAATTTATAACCAATTATTAATCTTAAAAAAATCATTTATGGCAAACAATCAGAAAAGCAATGTTTTTGCAATTGGTGTGATGTTCTTGCTATTATTTATGATTGCATTCGTTACCAACTTCGCTGGTTCAATGGGTGTTATCGTTAAGGGTCAGTTTGGTGCATCTAACGCGATGGCTCAGTTGGGTACTTTGGCCAACTTTATCGCTTACGCATTTATGGGTATCCCCGCAGGTCATATCTTGAAGCGTAAGGGTTACAAGTTTACATCATTGGCTGCTGTTACAGTAGGTTTCGTTGGTGTAGGTATCCAGTTCTTGTCAGGTTATGTAGAGTCATTCGGTGTTTATGTGTTGGGTGCGTTCATCGCAGGTCTTTCAATGACAATGCTCAACATCGTTGTTAACCCTATGCTTAACACTTTGGGTGGTGGAGGTAACAAGGGTAACCAGCTTATCCAGCTCGGTGGCTCTTGCAACTCAGTCGGTGGTACTATCGCTCCTATCCTTTTGGGTTACCTTATCGGTGGTGCTATCACCGAGAACACTCAGGTAGGTGACGCAGCTCCCGCAATGATTGCAGCTATGGCTATCTTTGCTTTGGCATTCGTAATCATCGCTTTGTCTGCAATTCCTGAGCCTCATATGGAGACAGCAGAGGAGAAGGCAGCTCGTTTGAGCGGTACAGCGAAGAAGGATCCTCACGGTCCTATGTCGTTCCGTCACTTTGTATTGGGCGCAATCGCTATCTTCTTCTATGTAGGTGTTGAGGTAGGTATTCCTAACACAGCTAATATCTATATGTCAGGTTTGGAGGGCGTAGGTCCAGCTATCGCAGGTACTGTTGTAGGTTTCTACTGGTTCTGTATGATGCTCGGTCGTTTGTTCGGTGGTGCAGTAGGTGCTAAGGTATCTTCTAAGGCTATGCTTACATTCGCTTGCGTTTTGGCATTGATATTCGTAGGTTGCATTATGTTTATCCCCGAGTCAGTTAAGATGACTGTTCCCGTTGTTGACGCTCAGGTTCCTGTATCAATGGTATTTATGTTCTTGTGCGGTCTTTGCACATCGGTAATGTTCGGTTCAATCTTCAACCTCGCTACTGAGGGCTTGGGTAAATATACTCCCGTTGCATCAGGTATCTTTATGGCCTTGATTTGCGGTGGTGGTATTATGCCTTTCTTGCAGGGTTTGGTTGCTGACGCAGCTGGCTTTATCAACAGCTACTGGGTAGTAGTATTGGGCTTGGTTTATATGCTTCTTTACGGCTTGGTAGGTACAAAGAATGTAAACAAGGATATTCCCGTAGAGTAATCAATAATCTACAATATTCCAATTTTGTGAGCGAATTCTCAAAGGGGGATTCCCACAAAGCAGTTAAGGTGTCGCCTCGGGCGGCACCTTTTTTATGTTATCTTCTCTCTTTTTGCAATGATAGAATGACGTGTAAGTTTAGCCAATAATAAATAAATATAAGTATGTGCTTGTTTTTTTGCAGATAAATCGTTAATTTCGTATGTTTCCTATTATGTAGGCTTTGCGGAGTGAAATACAGGAAGAAAATGCAAGAGGGAAATGCATAAGTGATTAAACGACAATAAACGAAAAACAGATAACTATGAAACGACTAACTCTTTTATCATTGTTGGCGACCCTTGCCATATCGGCAGTTGCAGTTGGCCAAAATCTTAAAGGTTATGCCTATGGGGAGCAGGCTGCACCCCGAGGTTACGAATCGGGCAGAGCCGAGTGGGAGTCCCCCACTGAACTCTCGCTCAACAAGGAGCAACCCAAAGCGTGGTTTTTCTTATTCGATTCAGAGGAGAGTGCCCGCAAGGTGTTGCCCGAGAATAGTGCCTACTATCTCTCGCTTGATGGCACTTGGAAGTTCAATTGGGTGAAGCACCCCGAGGAGCGTCCTGCCGATTTTTACAAGACCGAGTTCGATGTCTCGGCGTGGGACGATGTGGAGGTGCCGATGAACTGGAATGTCTATGGCCTGCAAAAAGATGGCTCGCAGAAATACGGCACACCCATCTATGTCAACCAGCCCGTTATCTTCAAGCACTCGGTTGCAGTTGGCGATTGGAAGGGTGGTGTGATGCGTGAGCCAGCTCCGCACCATACAACCTACAAGCACCGTAACGAGGTGGGCTCTTATCGCCGCACATTCTCGATTCCCGATGCTTGGGAGGGTCGCGAGATTTATATCAACTTCGATGGCGTGGATTCGTTCTTCTACCTCTGGATTAATGGCCGCTATGTGGGATTCTCGAAGAACTCTCGCAATTTGGCGGCATTCAACATCACCAAATATCTGGTCGAGGGCGAGAATGTGGTGGCTGTCGAGGTCTATCGTAATAGCGATGCGTCGTTCTTGGAGTCGCAGGATATGTTCCGTTTGCCTGGTATCTTCCGTACCGTATCGCTGACAGCAACCAATCCTGTTGAGTTGCGCGACGTGAGAGTTACCACCGACCTTGATGGCGAGTACCGCGATGCTGTGGCAAATATCGCTATTGATGTGCGCAACCTCTCGAAGAAGGTCGCAAAGGGTTATAAAGTCAAGGCGCAACTCTATAAGAATAAGTTGTTTAGCGACGAAAACACTATTGTAGGCGATGCCGCTATTGAGGGCGAGGTAGCTCTCGTTGAGCCGCAAGCTACAACATCGGTCAGAATGGCTATGCAGGTGAAGAATCCTGCGAAGTGGAGTGCCGAGCAACCTAACCGCTATACGTTGGTCGTCAGCCTTCTCGATAAGAAGGGTCGCGTTGTGGAGCGTGCCTCTACATATATGGGATTCCGTGAGGTGGAGATTCGTGACACAAAGGCCGAGGACGATGAGTTTGGCTTGGCGGGTCGTTACTACTATCTCAATGGCAAGACCGTGAAGATGAAGGGTGTGAATCGCCACGAAAACAATTTGGTGCGAGGCCACGCCATCACCCGCGAGCAGATGCAAGAGGAGGTGATGATTATGTTGCGTGGTAATATCAATCACGTCCGTTGCGCCCACTATCCCGATGCCCCCTATTGGTACTACCTATGTGACAAGTATGGTATTATGTTGGAGAACGAGGCCAATATCGAGAGCCATCAATACTACTATGGAGCCGCATCACTCTCGCACGTTCCTGAGTTTTTGGACGCTCACGTTGCGCGTGTGATGGAGATGGCTCACGCGACGGTTAACCACCCATCGATTGTCATTTGGTCGCTCGGTAACGAGGCTGGCCCAGGCGATACGTTTGTTGCAGCGTACAAGGCGTTAAAGACCTTCGACAATACTCGCCCTGTGCAGTATGAGCGCAACAACAACATCGTCGATATGGGCTCAAATCAGTATCCCTCAATCGGTTGGACTCAAAATGCCGTTACGGGTAAAGCCCCAATCAAATATCCGTTCCATATCTCGGAGTACGCTCACTCGATGGGTAATGCAGTTGGCAATTTGCAGGATTATTGGGACGCAATGGAGAGCACCAACTTCTTTATGGGCGGTGCTATTTGGGATTGGGCCGACCAAGCCTTCTGGAACTACGACGCAAAGACTGGTGAGCGATATATGGGCTATGGTGGTGACTTTGGTGACCGTCCCAACGACCATACCTTCTGTATGAATGGAATCGTATTCCCCGACCACTCTCCCAAACCTCAATACTACGAGGTGAAGAAGGTCTATCAGAATGTGGGAATCACGATGAACGAGGCGGGTGAAATCAAAATCTTCAATAAGCGATACTTTATGCCACTCGACGATATGCAGATTCGTGTTTCGTTGTGGGAAGATGGTCGCGAGAAGCAGAGCTATATCGAGCAGGCAGGCTCGATTGCGCCACGCCAAAGCATCGGTTTCAAGCATCGTTTTTCGGGTAGTGAGTTGGCTGCAAATAAGGAGTATTTTGTGAAAGTGCAGTTGCTGCTTAACGAGGATATGCCTTGGGCTAAGAAGGGCTATGTGCAGATGGAGGAGCAGTTGCCATTGAAGGCTGCCATTAAGAGCCGTACTATCTCGGAGGCTGCGGCAGGTAGTGGTCAGCTCAATATCTCGACCACCGCTGGCAAGACCACAATTACGGGTGGTAGTGGGCAGTTCACCATATCGCTTGACAACGAGCGTGGAGTGTTGTCGGCAGTAACCTATAACAATACCCCAATTCTCGAAGAGGGTCGCCAAATGCGTCTCTACACCTATCGCGCCCCTGTCGATAACGATAATTGGGCCTATAATCGCTGGTTTGCGCTCGGCCTATTCGATACCGAGGATAAGGTGCTTTCGATGCAGACCTCTGAGGTGCAGGCCGATGGCTCGGTGGTGATTCAATATCTGGTACGCACGCAGGCTAAGGCAGCAGGTCGAAGAGTTAAACACGAGGATAACAACTTCTCGCTCCTGAGCGATGGAAAACCTATGGGCGAGGAGGACTTCCACTTCATATCGAATCGTATATGGACAATCTATCCCGATGGCTCGGTGGAGCTTAATAGTGTGGTGTCGGGTAGCGAGACTTCGGTCAATTTGGCGCGTATGGGATTTGAGATGCAACTTTCGAGCGCGCTTACCGACTACACCTACTATGGACGTGGCCCTTGGTGTAACTATAATGACCGCTCGACAGGCTCATTTGTAGAGCAGTATCGAAGCACCGTAGCCGAGCAGTTTGTTCACTTCCCCAAACCTCAGGAGATGGCCAATCGTGAGCAGGTGCGTTGGGCTACTCTCACAAATAAGTCGGGCAATGGAGTGATGATTGTGGCTACCGACAATATGTCTTGCTCGGCGCTGCCGTGGAATGCGGTTGAGCTTACCGAAGCGGCTCACCCCTATCAGTTGCCAACATCGTCGGCTACTTGGGTCAATATCGACTCGAAGGTCAATGGTTTGGGCGGAAGCAGTTGCGGCCCAACTCCTCTTGCCGAGGATATGGTAAAGGCTGGCGAAAATACCGTAGGATTTATCTTGCGTCCTGTAAAGAAGGGCGACAACTATGCCGAGAAGGCCGATGTTTCGGCCGCAGGAGCTACTCCCGTTATGGTGTCACGCAATATTCGTGGCGAGGTCACGATGACTTGCCGTAAGGCGGGTGCCCAGATTTATTATAAGTTGGGGCAGAAGGGTAAGCCTACGCTCTACACCTCACCCGTTGATATGCGCGAGGGTGGTGAATTGGTGGTTTGGGAGGCATCAGTGCCTGAATTGGCCGCCACATATAATTATTCGGAGATTACCTCTATTCCGCTTACGGTGAGCTTCTGTTCAAGTCAGGAGACAGGCGAGGGCGCAGAGCGTATGTTGGACGGTGATGCCACCACAATTTGGCACACTATGTACTCGGTTACAGTGGCGAGCTATCCCCACTATATCGACTTCGACGCGAGCGAGCAGGTAAGCATCAAGGGATTCAAGTATCTGCCCCGTCAAGACGGAAGCACCAACGGTAACATCAAGGCTTATAAGATTCAAACAAGCCAAGACGGCAAGTCGTGGAGCGAACCTGTGGCGCAGGGCGAGTTTGAGCGTTCAAATAAGTTGCAGACCGTAATCTTCGATAAGTCCGTGAAGACCCGTTATGTAAGATTCACTGCGCTCAGTTCGCAGGCGGGTCACGACTTTGGCTCGGGCGCGGAGTTTGAGTTAATCAAGGAGTAGGCCGTGTAGGGCGGGTTGCAGCAGAGTAATTTGGCGGGTGCGATAGGTGTTGTATGTCGATAAATAGTCGATTACGCCACATATCGCACCTGTTTAGGTTAATTTGGTCCCTGCTTGGTTTTTTGTCGGGTGCGGTCTCGAATTTATTTTATAATTTTGCGTGTTATACTTCTTTCGGTATGTCGCGAGCCGATGGAATAAATTTGAGAAAGATGACAAAGATAAAAGCAAGTTGCCTACTCATTACGGGTGGTGCATCGGGCATAGGCCGCATTATGGGTCGTATGTCGTTAGAACGAGGAGCTCGCCAATTGGTTATTTGGGATATCAACGAAAAGGGTATAGCCGATACCGTTGCCGAGCTGTCGAAATTGGGAAATGTAAAGGGTTATAAGGTCGATATTTCAGACCACGCGGCCGTCGAGCAGGCCTATCGCGCCACTTGCAAGGAGTGTGGCGATGTGGATATTGTAATTAATTGCGCTGGAATAGTCACCAGCAATAAGACCTTCGAGCAGCAGACTATAAAGGATATCGAGCGCACGATGGCCATCAACTCCATAGCTCCTATGGTTGTTGCGTTGCAGGCTCTGCCCGATATGAAACGCCGCAATCACGGTCATATCTGCAATATCGCCTCGGCGGCAGGTATGCTCTCCAATCCCAAGATGTCGGTATATGCGGCGAGCAAGTGGGCCGTTATCGGTTGGTCGGATTCGGTGCGTATCGAACTCAAAGAGGCTCGTAGCAAGGTGCGTTTTACAACGGTAGCCCCTTATTATATAAATACAGGTATGTTCGATGGCGTGCGTTCACGCTTCTTCCCGATTTTGGACCCTGAGCGTACTTCGCGTAAGATACTAAATGCTATTGAGCGCAACCGCGATTTTAGAGGAATACCGTTCAGTTTTCACTTCATAAGAGCCTGTCAGGCCTTGTTGCCAACATCGTGGTTTGATGTGATTTTGGGTCGCTGGATAGGTATATATTCTACAATGGACCATTTTACTGGTCGTAAAAAATAGTTCATATGTCAATAGTCAATACATCGGCCGAGCGCATTGACCTTGTGGTCGCGGCTCAGAGAGAGTATTTTGCATCGGGTGCAACACTCGATTATGAGTTTCGTCGTGAGCAGTTGCTACGCCTGCAACGAGCCTTGAAAGAGTGGCAGGAGCCACTATGCAAAGCCTTGTGGGAGGATTTGCATAAGTCGGAGCAGGAGGCTATCCTCACCGAACTTAGCATCGTCGAGGGTGAAGTGCGCAATCACCTGCGTCATCTGCACAAGTGGATTAAGCGAGAGAGTCACTCCACACCGCTCAAAATGTTCCCTTCACGCAGTTATGTGGTGAGTGAGCCATTGGGCTCGTCGCTCATTATCGCTCCGTGGAACTACCCCGTTCAGTTGCTGCTCAATCCTTTGGTGGGAGCTATCTCGGCTGGTTGTACTGCGTTGTTGAAACCTTCGCCCTATGTTCCGCACGCGTCGCAGGTGTTGGAGAAGATGATATGTTCGACCTTCGATGAGCGATATATCTATGTCGTGCAGGGAAACCGCGAGGTGAATCAGCAGCTGCTGTTGCACCGCTTCGATGTAATCTTCTTTACGGGAAGTCCTGCGCTGGGTCGTAAGGTTATGGAGGCAGCATCGCGAAACCTCACTCCCGTAGTGTTGGAGCTTGGTGGCAAGAGCCCTTGCGTGGTTGATGCTGGTGCCGATGTTGAGATGGCGGCTCGACGTATTGCGTGGGGCAAGACTCTCAATGCGGGTCAGACCTGCATCGCGCCCGACTATCTGCTTATACATTCGGCTCTTTGGGAGCGTTTTGTGGAGGCTTTTAAGCGAGAACTTCGCAAACTTCACGGAAAGGATATCAAAAAGAGCAAGCACTTTGTGCGTATGGTAAGCGATAAGGCATTCGGGCGTGTAAGCTCTTATTTGGAGTGTGGTCGAGTGGTTGCGGGTGGCGCAGTAGATGCTGCCGAGCGATATATCGAGCCCACGCTTTTGGCCGATGTCGATGTGGATTCACCCGTTATGCAGGAGGAGATTTTCGGCCCTGTGTTGCCTATGATTCCGATTGATTCTACCGATGATGCCATCAGATTTATCACCAGCCGCGAGAAACCGTTGGCGTTGTACTACTTTGGCCGCGAGTCGGAGGGTTGGCGTGTTGTGCGCCGCACCTCGGCAGGAGGTAGCTGCATAAACGATACGATTATGCACATTGCCAACGAGAATATCCCCTTCGGAGGAGTCGGTAATTCGGGTATGGGTAGCTATCACGGACGACTCAGTTTCGATGCCTTCTCGCATCGTCGCTCGGTGGTGGTGACTCCCACTTGGCTCGACCTGCCTTTCCGATATATGCCTTATAAGATGTTTTCGCTCGTCAAAAAAATATTGTAAAGTTGCCTAACAAGGCTCTTTTGGCGTCTGCCTTGCGCTCGAAATCCTCATTTACGTCAGGTAAACTGCGGTTTCTCGCACTGCGAGCAGCCTCAAAATAGCTCTTGCTATACAACTTTATATGTAATAGAGATTGTGGCTCTTTTGGCGTCTGCCTTGCGCTCGAAATCCTCATTTGCGCCAAGTATGCTGCGGTTTCTCGCACTGCGAGCAGCCTCAAAATAGCTCTTGTTATACAACTTTATACGTAATAGAGATTGTGGCTCTTTTGGCATTCACAAATAAGGTCGGCACTCGCGTAGGGAGTTGCCGACCTTGTTTTGCAAACTGTATTGACTTTGG
>JAFTVW010000061.1 GCA_017465605.1 Alistipes sp. | reverse complement strand
GGGGGCTATCGAAGTATTGATTGCTGTAAAGATAGGATCAACTCCATAATAAAAAAACGTAGCCGACTCAAATTGGCTACGTTATCTATATCATATACACAACTCCCGTTTCAATAACTCATATATGTATGAAGGACTTTGAGCATAAAGACCTCCATCTTCGTCTTGAAGTTGCTGGTATGTTTTTGATTGATACACGATTTTTAGCGCATCCGTAATTTCCATATCGTGGTCTATGACAAGATATTCGGTCAAGCGGTCAACGATATGGCTAACTAAAAAATCTCTCTGTACTTGTGCTGTCATAGGCGTTTCAAGTATTTAAGCGATTTCTCGGTGCCGAAAAAGTATTGGCTATTGAGTTGGCGGTAATCCAACTTCTTGCTCAGTTCCTCAATAGTGAGCGTACCCTCCTCATATCTACCCAAAAGATAGGCAACGCCGTCATTGGCTATTGGACCAATTACAATATCGTAATCGTGAGTGAATTTAGACTCTCTATTACGATTCTTGAAAATAAACTCTGCCCATTCGGTTGTTGGGGCATCAAACTTCAAAACGTGCAAATCAGCACTTGCCAACAATGATTCGTCAAACTCATACTCTTGGATAACGGGATAACCTCCAAAGAGTCGAGATTTCTTCGCCGCGAGTTCTTCTGCCTGCGTGCGAATGTCAGTCAAATAGAAACCCTGGCCGAAATCCTTGTACTTATTGGATTTGGTCAAATCAATCACTTTGAAATCTATATTTGTTCCGTGGTAGAGTTTCATCTGAGCGTTCCTCCATTATTTTGGCAACAAACGATTAGGTCATCCACTGCATCATCAATCGACTGCAAGTGCTCAATCTCATAAAACTCCACCAAAAAGTGAATACCCTTAAAGTTATAAAGGTACTCAAAAGCACTCTGCACCGAGAGTCTAAAACGCTTGGCGAATGCTCTGATACAGGCATTTATGTATGGAATTTTATATTTGTTACCCATATTGCTTTTCAAGGACAACCTATGTGCCATCCTTTAGCGCAAATATAGTGATAATTTTTTTAATGTGTATATTGCGATAATTATATTGTGTGTTTACGGGATTCAAATTGTGCTTATGCAGATGTTATATACTCTCAACATCTTTATGCAATATACCCTCCGCACACACAGTCACTCCCCAAAAAGCCCCGCCCCATAGTTTCAATGGGAAGGGGTTTTCTGTTGCGGTTTTCTGCCGAGATTTTTCGCCAATATTTTTCAACACGATTTTTTCTCTAACGATTCCTCAGACAAAAACCTCCCAACACATCACTAAGACGTAACATTGGTTGTTAGTTATTGTATGTTTAACCATTTAATTGTTTTTGTATTATGCAGTTACGACAATCAATGCGCCGAGCAGCAAAAATGCGCTTGGCCCTTGCTGGTGCGAGTGGCAGCGGCAAAACCTACTCTTCACTCCTTATCGCCTACGGTATGACGGGCGATTGGTCGAAGATCGCAGTTATCGACTCTGAGAATTGTTCTGCCGATCTCTATGCTCACTTGGGAGGTTATCAAGTGCTCACGCTCGACAACTATTCGCCCGAAACCTACATCGAGGCTATCTCCATTTGTGAGCAGGCGGGTGCCGAGGTAATCATCATTGACAGCATTTCTCATTGCTGGGATTATCTGCTCGATTTTCACGCCAACCTGCAAGGCAACTCATTTGCCAATTGGGCAAAGGTAACGCCTCGTCAGAACGCCTTTATTCAGCGTATCCTGACCTCCTCTGCACATATCATCTGCACGATGCGATCGAAGCAGGATTATGTTCTCTCGGATAAGAACGGCAAGATGGTACCAGAGAAAGTTGGTCTCAAAGCCGTACAGCGTGATAACGTAGATTATGAGTTCACAGCAGTTCTCGACATTGCGATGAATCACAAGGCTACTACATCGAAAGACCGTACAGGACTCTTTACAGGTAAACCCGAGTTTATGATTACCCCTCAGGTGGGGCAAGCTATTCTTCGTTGGTGTAATCTCTCTACAAATGTTCAACCCTCTAATACGATGCCTTATGTACAGCACAGTTCTGCAGCCTAATGATAGTTTCTCTACGGGTCTAACCGTATGGAATGACATAGCACAACAACCGACAACAGAGAGTAGGGTTATCCCTCTCTCTGCTAATCGTGCGATTCACTCTCGCCACTTTATCGAGGCTAACACCAAAGCCGTCGATATAGACCACCTGCGAGATGATTGTATCGTGCCTGTATTCTCAAAGGATAACGAACTGACCATTTCGCATCAGATGTTTATCGAGACCATACTGGGTGCAGCATATCGGATGTTCCCCAATGAGGCGATAGACGCTCCCGATATAGTCGTGTCGCATATAATCAAGGGCAGAATACCCGAAGCCATTCACAAGCCTGTATCGCAGTTATTAGAAAGCGACAAGACTATCTACTATGAGCGAATGGCCTTTTGCTTTGAGATACCTACTATCTACGAGGATATAGCGGGAAATAGGCTTAACCTTTCGATTGGAGGCGTTCGTGCCTATAACCACGAGAATCTATACTCTCGTAAGACAATGGAGCGATTCAAGGTCTTTATCGGCTTCAAGAACCTTGTGTGTTGCAATCTATGTGTTTCGACAGATGGACTGAAAAGCGATATGCGAGTTATGAGCGTGCAGGAGTTGTTCGAGCAGTCTTTGGGATTGTTTCAGCAGTACGACACGCAGAAGCATCTATCGCTAATGAGCCGTATGCAGGAGCAATCGCTAACGGAGCATCAGTTTGCACAACTCATTGGCAAGACGAGATTGTATCAGTTCCTGCCACCAAAGGAGCGCAAGGCACTCCCTGCAATGGAGTTTACCGATAGCCACATAAATGCCATAGCCAGAGCCTACTACTCGGATGAGAATTTTGCGAGAGAGGGCACGGCAACGGACATTGACCTTTGGCGAGTATATAACCTCTTCACGGGAGCAAATAAATCGAGTTACATTGACACGTTCCTCGACCGCTCACTCAATGCTACCAACCTTATTACGGGCATCGGCAGAGCATTAGAGGGCGACGATGAATATCGGTGGTTTATCGAGTAACCCTACCAACCATCAGGCAAGAGGAGTATAGCGATATATTCCTTTTGCC
>JAFTVW010000027.1 GCA_017465605.1 Alistipes sp. | reverse complement strand
GTTGTCTAACAAGGTGATTTCTGCGTTACGCTTGCCCTCAAAATGCTCATTTACACCGAGTAAACTGCGCTTTTTCGGGCTACGCAAGCCTTGAAATCCCTCATGTTATACAACTTCTAACAAAAAGGGAGTGTCTAAAAACGTGTTAGGCACTCCCTTTTTTGTTGCACTTTTGGCGTTGAGTGATTGGGAGTTTCGCAAAAAAAACTTATATTTGTAAGAATATTTTCCGTCGCGGGAATTTTTCTTGCGCTTAGGGCCTAACCCCGAGCAGAATAACAAGAAAATAAATTGAAAACAAATAATTATAAAACAGTAAAACTATGAAATCTAAACTGATGTTTTTGGCGGCTCTTTTGATGTCAGTCGCATCTTTTGCCCAGCCTCGTGCTGAGTATCCACGTCCACAGTTTGAGCGTGAGAATTGGAAGAACCTCAATGGCGAGTGGAGCTTCACGCTCGATTTGTCGAATTCAGGTCGTGCCCGCAATCTTTACGATAGCAAGGGCTTCGATGGCAAGATTACCGTTCCATTTGCTCCCGAGAGCAAACTTTCGGGTGTGGGCTATACCGACTTCATCAACAGTGTGTGGTATCAGCGTACAATCCAGATTCCGCAGGAGTGGGCTGGCAAGCAGATTAAGTTGAACTTCGGCGCAGTTTATTATGAGTCGGAGGTCTATATCGACGGCACATTCGTGGGTCGTCACTTTGGCGGCTCGGATTCGTTCTCATACGATATCACCGAGTATGTTGCCGATGGTAAGGAGCACTCATTGGTAGTTCACGCCGAGAGCGATATCCGCTCAGGTGAGCAGCCCGGTGGTAAGCAGTCAACTCGCTATGAGTCTCATGGCTGCTTCTACACTCGTACAACAGGTATTTGGCAGACAGTATGGTTGGAGGCTGTTGACGCTTGCGGTTTGGAGCGTGTGCAGGTTTTGACCGATATCGACCAAAGCCAGCTTACAGTTATCCCAACATTCTATGGCTTGAAGAATGGCAACCGTTTGCAGGTGACAGTTCTCGATGAGGGTAAGGTTGTGGCAAAGGCTGATGTTGTAGCTGCGCAGAGTATGCCTGTTGTGATTCCTATCAAGAAGGCTAAGTTGTGGAGCCCCGAATCTCCATTCCTCTACGATGTAGTCTATGAGGTGAAGGCGGCTGATGGCGCAACATTGGATAAGGTTGATGCATATGTTGGTATGCGTAAGATTCATATCGACGGCACAAAGATTTATCTCAACAACAAACCTTACTACCAGCGTTTGGTTTTGGATCAGGGCTTCTATCCCGATGGCGTATGGACAGCTCCATCTGACGAGGCTTTGCGTCACGATATCGAGATGTCGAAGGAGGCTGGTTTCAATGGCGCACGTCTGCACCAGAAGGTATTTGAGGAGCGTTTCCACTATTGGGCCGACAAGTTGGGTTATTTGATTTGGGGCGAGATGGCCTCTTGGGATAAGACCAGCTCAAAGGTTGAGGCTGCTCGTAATTTCCTCGGTGAGTGGACAAATATTGTTGTTCGCGATCGTAACCACCCTGCAATCGTAACTTGGACTCCGTTTAACGAGGAGTGGGCTACTCCTAACAACGAGGCAGGCCGTTTCTACAACGATGTATATAATATCACACGTCAGTTAGACCCATCACGCCCTGTGAACACAATCAGCGGTGGTTTGTATGCAATCTCTGATTTCTGTACAACTCACAGCTATCAGCAGGACGGCGAGAAGTTGCACAAGCAGCTCTTCGATGGTGAGAAGTTCTATCAGCCACAAGGCCCAACCGTAAAGAGCGCACCTCGTGCAATGAAGTTCCTCTATTACGATGGTAAGGTTCCTTACATCATCGATGAGTTTGGTGGTATCAAGTGTGCCGAGACTACCCCCGGTGGTGGCTCTTGGGGTTATGGTAACGCCGCTCCAACTAAGGAGGATTTCTACAAGCGTTTGGAGTCGCAGGTGAAGGCTATCACCGACCATAGCGATAAGATTTGCGGATTCTGCTACACTCAGCTCACCGACGTAGAGCAGGAGCAGAACGGAGTATATTACTTCAACCGCGACAAGAAGTTCGATATGGCTCGCATCAAGGCTATCTTCCAGATGAAGGCTGAGGGTTACGAGCAGTAAGAAAGTGAAAGTCCTCTAAAATGGTGATTTCTGTGTTACGCTCACTCTCAAAATCCTCACATACGCTAAGTATGCTGCGGTTTTTCGAGTTTCGCAAGCCTTGAAATCCCTCATTTTATAAAACTTTCACAACAAATATTGCGGGAGGGGGTAATCAAAACCCCTCCCAATTTCAAAGATTAAAATTAAGCAATAAAGGATATGAAACGAATTATATTGGCAATCGCAGCTCTTGTGATGAGCTTCAGCGTTATGGCTCAGATTCCACGCTCGGAGTATCCCCGTCCTCAGTTTGAGCGTGCCGAGTGGCAAAATTTGAATGGTGAGTGGAGCTATACATTAGACCCCGTAAAGACTGGTTGGGAGCGAGGCTTGAAGGATAGCAAGGGTTTCGATGGTAGGATTACAGTCCCATTTGCTCCTGAGAGCAAACTCTCGGGTGTTGAGCATACCGAGTTTATCCCTTGCATTTGGTATCAGCGTGAAATCTCTATCCCCGCAGAATGGGAGGGTAAAGATATCTTGCTCAACTTCGGTGCTGTCTATTATGAGTCGGAGGTTTATGTTGATGGAAAATTTGTGAATCGTCACTTTGGCGGCTCTGATTCATTCTCTGTTGACATCACAGCTTTTGTGAAGCCGGGTAGCAAGCACTCTTTGGTCGTGAATGCCAAGAGCGATTTGCGTTCTCGTATGCAGTCGGCTGGTAAGCAGTCATTGCGTCAAGGCCCGTTTGAGTGTATGTACACTCGCACAACAGGTATTTGGCAGACCGTATGGTTGGAGGCTGTTGCTCCATCGGGAATTGGTCGCGTGAAAATCTCTACCGATATCGATCGCAGTGTTGTTGCTATGGAGTTTACGATGCGTTGTAATGCAGCTGGCAATGTGCTTACTATCAATGTGAAAGACGAGGGTAAGGTGGTTGCGAGCGATAGCGGTCCTGTGGCTTCTGGTTCGGTTGTGATGTTGCCTATCAAGAAGGCTAAGTTGTGGAGTCCAGAGTCTCCATTCCTCTACGATGTGGAGTTTGAGTTGAAAGATGCAACGGGTAAGGTTATCGACCGCGCAACCTCATATTTCGGTATGCGTAAGATTCACACCGACGGCAATAAGATTTATCTCAACAACGAGCCTTATTACCAGCGTTTGGTTTTGGATCAGGGCTTCTATCCCGATGGCGTATGGACTGCACCATCTGACGAGGCTTTGCGTCACGATATTGAGATGTCTAAGGAGGCTGGTTTCAATGGCGCACGTCTGCACCAAAAGGTTTTTGAGGAGCGTTTCCACTATTGGGCCGACAAGTTGGGTTATCTTGCTTGGGGTGAGGCTCCCAGCTGGGGCCTCGATGCTAACGATGTAGAGGCTGCTCGTAACTTCCTTATGGAGTGGCGCAACTTGGTTGTACGCGATATGAATCACCCCTCAATCGTGACGTGGACTCCGTTCAACGAGGAGTTCTGGCCCGATGAGACTCAGTATCCTCGCTTTGTGACCGACATCTACACCATCACCAAGCAGCTCGACCCATCTCGTCCTATAAATACAGTTAGTGGTGGTCAGCATATCGTAACCGATATCTGGACTGAGCATCACTACGAGCAGAATCCCGATAAGTTGCGTGATATTATCTACAACAAGGGCAATATGTTTGTGCGTGGTCACTCTGTACAGGCTCGTCATCGTGGTAACGTCGGTTACAACCGTCCCGTATTGAATGACCCATATTCATTCCCAACATATAAGGGTGATATCCCGTATATCCTCGATGAGTTTGGTGGTATCAAGTGTATGGAGGCTAACCCAGCCAAAGATGGTGCGTGGGGTTATGGCGATGCAGCGCAGACCAAAGAGGATTTCTATAAGCGTTTGGAGGCTCAGGTGCGTGGTTTGATTGAGATGAGCGATAAGATGTGGGGCTACTGCTACACTCAGCTCACCGATGTTATGCAGGAGCAGAATGGTATCTACTATTACGACAGAGGCGTGAAGTACGATATGGAGCGTGTTCGTAAGATTTTCCAGATGCCATTGCCTAATGCCGCAGAAAAGGAGAGTAAGAAGAAATAATTTTCGACAGTAAAGTTTTTGTTAAATCCGTTAAAGGATATTAAAATAGATAAACAATGAAAAAGATATTTTGCGTATTGGCTGCGGCTGCTATGATGGTGGGCTGCGGAGGACAGAAAGCAGAGCAGGCTTCTGAGATGGAGCTTATGAAGAAGGAGAATTTCCAGAAGGTTGTCGATGGCAAGAAGGTTGACCTCTACACACTTACAAACGGCACAATCACTATGCAGGTCACCAACTTCGGTGCGCGCGTAGTGTCGTTGTGGACTCCCGACCGTGAGGGTAAGATGGCCGACATCGTACTTGGATATGAGAACATCGACCGCTATGTAAACAATACAGGTGAGCGTTTCTTGGGTGCTGTTGTGGGTCGTGTTGCCAACCGTATCGGTGCTGGTAAGTTCACTCTCGATGGCAAGGAGTATAATACTCCACTCAACAACAATGGCCAGACGCTTCACGGCGGATTGAAGGGTGTTGATATGGTAGTATGGGACGTAGAGTATGTGGCCGACAATGCTATCACATTGCACCTCTTGTTGCCCGATGGTACAGATGGTTTCCCCGGTAACTTGGATATTACAATGACTTACACCCTCACCGAGGAGAATGAGTTTGAGGTGACATATCACGCAAAGACCGATAAGAAGACTATCGTGAACCTCTCTCACCACTCGTTCTTTAACTTGAAGGGTGAGGCAGGTGGAACAATCACCGACCACATTCTCTCTATCAAGGCCGATGCTATCACCCCCGTTGATGCAAATCTTATCCCTACGGGAGAGTTGATGCCTGTTGAGGGAACTCCATTTGATTTCCGTGAGCCTCACGCAATTGGCGAGCGTATCGAGGCTGACCACGAGCAGTTGAAGAATGGTAAGGGTTACGATTTGAACTGGGTTATCGCACGCGAGGATAACGGTCAGGTTGAGACTGTTGCAACTCTCTACGAGCCTACATCGGGTCGTTGTATGGACGTTGCTACCGATCAGGTCGCTATCCAATTTTATAGCGGTAACTTCTTCGATGGCACCTACAATGGTAAGTATGGCAAGCCTTTGAAGTTCCGCGAGTCGGTCGCTTTGGAGACTCAGAAGCACCCCGACGCTATCAATCACGAGAACTTCCCTTCAATTATCCTTAATCCGGGTGAGACATATAAGCAGGTATGTGTCTATAAGTTCTATACCAAATAAGCGCACTCACAAATAAATAGTTTCCGATATGAAAAGAATATTTGCATTGGCTCTCTGTTTGGCCTTGTGCGGTGTGGCAACTATGGCATCGGCTCAAAATCGCTGGACTATCCAGCCCGATGGCAAGACTATCCGTATGGAGGTGAGCAAGGAGCGTCTGCCACATAGCGACCACGTTGAGATGAGTGGTAAGATGATGGCAACGGTACTCTATTGGGGCGTTGATGAGCAGGCTCGATTTACGGTTGACCGCTCGTTGGTGTTCCCTATGTTGCGTACTATCCCCAATAACACCCACGCCAGCTTGATGATTCGCCAGAATTTAGACGTTGTGGCGCAGCTCCGTATCAACAATAATAACCGCTTGACTTTCAGGACCCGTTATGTGGAGTTGAATGGTCTTATGCGAGTTGTCGAGGAGCATCGTGCTAGTAACTATGGCCTTGAAGTAGAGCGCGTGATTTTCCCAACGATGGAGCATCAGATGATGTGCGAGCATTATGTGTTGCGCAATACGGGTAGCGTCGAGTACGCCTTGCAGGTGCCTGAGCTCAATCAGGTTGTAACAACCGATGCAGCTCGTGGAGTAAAGGGCTCATATAGAATCGTTAGCCAAACCAAAGGCGGCGGTGTATATAATGTAAAACCCGGCGATACGGTTGAGTTTGACCTTGTAATCGAGGGCCTTAATAACGAGCAGCAGAGCTTGGCCGCAGCCGACGTTAAGCAGCTCTTGGCCGAGCGTCAGACCTACTTGAAGCATATTGACGAGAATCTTGTGTTGGAGACTCCCGATAAGGTGATTGATACCGAGTTCCGCTATGCCAAGATTCGTGCATCGGAGAGTATCTGCAAGACCGCAGGCGGATATATGCACGCTCCGGGTGGTGAGAGCTACTATGCTGCAATTTGGGCAAACGATCAGGCAGAGTATGTCAATCCATTCTTCCCATTCTTGGGCTATGAGGTGGGTAATGAGTCGGCTATCAACTCATACCGTCATTTTGCTCGCTTTATGAATGATGAGTGGAAGCCTATCCCAAGTTCAATTATCGCCGAGGGTATTGACATTTGGAATGGTGCAGGCGATAGAGGTGATGGAGCAATGATTGCCTACGGTGCATCGCGCTATGCACTTACTCGTGGCAGCAAGGCTGAGGCTGAGGAGTTGTGGCCTCTTATCGAGTGGTGTTTGGAGTATTGCCGTCGTCAGATTAACGACAAGGGTGTAGTGAAATCAGACCGTGATGAGTTGGAGGGTCGTTTCCCTGCGGGTGATGCAAATCTCTGTACATCGACATTGTATTACGATGCTCTTATCTCGGCTGCTCATCTTGGTCGTGAGTTGGGCAAGAACCCTAAACTCGTAGCTGATTATCAGAAGCGTGCAAAGGCTATGCGTGCAGCTATTGAGTCGCATTTTGGAGCAAATGTAAAGGGTTATGACACATATCGTTACTACGAGGGTAATGATATTCTTCGCTCGTGGATTTGTATGCCGTTGTGCGTGGGTATCTACGATAGAGCCGAGGCTACTATGAATGCTATGTTCAAGTCGGACCTCTATACCAAAGATGGTCTTTTGACTGCTCAGAATAGCACTACATTCTGGGATCGTTCTACTTTGTACGCGTTCCGAGGTGGCTATGCTGCGGGGTATGCCGATTTTATGACTAAGGAGCTCTCGTATTACTCAAATCGTCGTCTTTTGGGCGACCACGTTCCTTATCCTATCGAAGCGTGGCCAGAGGGTCGTCAGCGTCACCTTTCGGCCGAGAGTGGACTCTATTGCCGAATCATTACCGAGGGTATGTTTGGAATCCGTCCAACGGGAATGCGAAGCTTCGAGTTGAAGCCAGAGATTCCTTCGGATTGGGAGTATGCCCGTTTGAAGAGTGTGAGAGCTTTTGGTGGTAACTTTGATATTGATGTTAAGCGACTTGCAGCCGATAAGTTAAGTGTTACTGTAACTGAAAAGGGTGGCAAAACGCAAACTTTCAAGGTTAAGCAGGGCACTACAATTAAAGTGAAATTGTAATTGAATTTTATACAAAACTTTAATTAGCACCATATATGGAGCCGCTTGCGGCGACCAAAGCCCCTGCCTGAGGCGGGGGTTGGGGGTGGGTCAGACTTGTAAATGCGGCCAGCGGCCGCAAGTTATGCTGCCCAAAATGTGGTAAACTTTCCACTTATGTTAAAAGATGTATAAACGCTAATAAATTTTATAACTAACTTAAACATAAACAACTATGGACATTAAATTAATTCGCGAAAAATTTGCCGAGCATTTCGGCGTAGAGGGTGAGCTTTACACTTCTCCCGGTCGTATCAATCTTATTGGTGAGCACACCGACTACAATGGTGGTTTCGTATTCCCCGGAGCTATCGACAAGGCGATGGTAGCCGAGATTAAACCTAATGGTACAGATAAGATTCGTGCATACTCTGTTGACTTGCAGGACTATGCCGAGTTTGGTCTTAATGAGGAGGATAAACCTGCTGCATCGTGGGCTTGTTACATCTTCGGTGTGGCACGCGAGATTCAGAAGCGTGGTGGCGTTGTGAAGGGATTTGATACAGCTTTTGGTGGTGATGTGCCTTTGGGTGCAGGTCTTTCTTCTTCGGCTGCTTTGGAGTCAACATTTGCATTTGCGTTGAACCACATCTACAACGAGGATAAGATTGATAAGTTTGAGTTGGCTCGTATCGGTCAGTCAACCGAGCACAATTACTGCGGTGTGAAGTGCGGTATTATGGATCAGTTTGCATCGGTACACGGTAAGAAGGGTAACTTGATGCGTTTGGACTGCCTCTCATCGGAGTATGCGTACTTCCCATTCGACCCCGAGAAGTTCGGTTATCGTTTGGTGTTGCTCGATTCAGTTGTTAAGCACGAGTTGGTAGGCTCGCCTTACAACAAGCGTCGTGAGTCTTGCGAGCGTGTTGCAGCTATTTTGGGTCAGGAGACTTTGCGTGGTGCAACTATGGAGCAGTTGGACGCTGTGAAGGAGCAGATTTCAGAGGAGGATTATATGCGCGCACGCTATGTGATTGGCGAGGAGAAGCGCGTCCTCGACGTTTGTGCAGCTTTGGAGGCTGGTGATTTGGAGACTGTTGGTGAGCGTATGTACGAGACTCACTGGGGTATGTCGAAGGATTACGAGGTTAGCTGCGAGGAGCTCGATTTGTTGGCTACAATCGCTAAGGAGTGTGGCGTGACAGGCTCTCGTATTATGGGTGGCGGCTTTGGTGGTTGCACAATCAACCTTGTGAAGGCTGAGTTGTATGACAACTTCATTGCAACGGCTAAGGAGAAGTTCAACGCTGCTTATGGCCACGAGCCAAAGGTTTACGACGTTGTAATCTCTGATGGCGCTCGTAAGTTGGAGTGCTAATCGGGCGTAATTAATTGGACGTAATATAGATTTTGAGTTTGTGACATAAATAAATCTATTATGAAAAGACTCATTTTATCATTGTTGGCTGTGTGCCTAAGTGTGGGTGCTTCGGCCAAGATTGTACTACCCAAAGTGCTGGGTAGCAATATGGTGTTGCAACAGAATAGCGATGTTAATTTGTGGGGTAAGGCCGATGCAAATGCAAAGGTTGCTATCACCTTGTCGTGGGATAAAGCCAAGATTCAGACCACTGCCGATAAGGAGGGCCGTTGGGCTGTGAAGGTAGCCACTCCGAAGGGCTCGTTTGAGCCTCAGACTATCACTATCAGTGATGGTGAGAAGGTAGTGTTGGAGAATGTGCTTATTGGCGATGTATGGGTTACATCGGGTCAAAGTAATATGGAGATGCCTGTAAAGGGTTTTGGCCGTCAGCCCGTTGAGCACTCATACGACTATATCCTCTCGGCTGCAAAAGATGCCAACCGTATTCGTATGTTTACCGTAAAGAAAGACCGCTCTTACGATAAGGATTTGGAAGATTGCGCTGGTGGCGAGTGGTACTGCTCATCACCTGAGAGCGTGGCGGAGATGTCGGCTACATCTTACTTCTTCGCTGCGGCGTTGAAGGACGCTGTGGATTTCCCCATTGGCCTTATCACAGCTAACTGGGGTGGTACTCGCGTTGAGTCGTGGATGCCATTGAAGGCCTTGAAGGAGGTTGTAACTCCCGAACAATACGAGAAGAAGCAGACAATCCACAACATCAAGCCATCGGAGTTATATTGCGCAATGATTGCTCCTATCCGTAACTTTACGGCTAAGGGTTTCTTGTGGTATCAGGGTTGCTCGAATTTGAGCGATAACGACCACTACGACGTGATGATGGCCCGTATGGTTAAGCAGTGGCGTGAGGATTGGGGCGACACAGAGAATAAGATGCCTTTCTACTATGTGATGATTACTCCATATAGCTATGGTAATTCTCGTGCTATTTCGTATCCTCGCTTCGTGGAGTGCCAGATTCGTGCGTTGAAGTTGATACCCAATAGCGGTATGGCTGGTAGTACCGATATAGGTGAGGAGTATTGTATCCACCCAGCTCAGAAGAAGGAGGTAGGTCAGCGTTTGGCTGCATTGGCTATGGCGCAGACATATGGTATGAAGGGCTTTGAGCCAAAGGCTCCGCTTTTGGAATCTCACAGCTTTGCCGACGGTAAGGCTAAGGTCAAGCTCTCGAACTGTCAGATGGGACTCAGCCCGTGGTATGGTGAGCCCGTTACAGGTTTTGAGATTGCTGGTGCCGACAAGATTTTCCATAAGGCGCAAGCTTCGATTACCGCTGGTAACGAGGTTACTGTATGGAGCGCAGAGGTTAAAGAGCCTGTGGCTGTTCGCTACTCGTTCCGTAACTTTGCTCCGGGTAACTTGACCAACTTGTTTGGTGTGCCTGCAGTGCCGTTCCGTACTGATAATTGGAATGACGTTCAGTAGTGTTGAAAATCGTCTAAGCTGGCTCTTTTGGCGTCTGCCTTGTCGCTGAACTGCTCACATACGCTTAGTATGCTGCGCGTTCAGCTCCTGCGAGCAGCCTCAAAATAGCTCACCTTATACGATTTTCAAGTTGGAGTATGGCTATTTTGGCGGGCCTACCAAAATAATTCAAAATTGATAAATACTCTATCTAACATCGAGTTAGATAGAGTATTTCTTTGTTATTGGGAGACAAGCACCGCTCTCTGCAAGGTCATAAATAAGCGATTGATTTCAATATTTTGAGTTTTACAACTCTTCTATGACTTTTTATTTATTTTATTCCGAAGGTAATTTTGGCTTCCGATTTCCTGCCTATCGTGTTGTGGTTTGCTATCTGCGAGATGCTAATTTCGAGGCTTGGGCGGCGGTTTTTTTTGCAATAACACCTTTTTTTAAGGGACTTTGGTATAATAATTCGACTTTTGATGTCGTTAAAACAAAAAATATGTGTAATTTTGCGTGATTATTACCCTGCATAGCAGTAGTGAAAGTTTTATTATGAAGAAAACAATGTTTTATGTTGCCGTTTTGCTTGTTTTGGCAATGATGCATAGTGCGTGTTCAAACGTGCAACGTATATTAAATACCCGTGATACGGATATTATCTATGAGCAGGCTCTGAACTATTACAATGCTGAGAAGTGGTCGAAGGCCTACGACTTGTTGGAGTTCTGCGAGCCCTATGTGAGAAATACCGAGCGTGAGGATACGGTATGTTTCTATATGGGACGATGCAATTATATGCTTCACCAATACGGTCCTGCTTCAACTGTGTTCGATAAGTTCCGCCATACATACGGCCGAAGTGCATTTATCGAGAATGCCGAGGCTTTGTATGCTATGAGCCTTTATTATATGTGTCCGCCGCCTGAGCGTGACCAGAGTATGACCACACAGGCTATCGTGGCCATCTCGGAGTTTATGGCTCACTATCCCGAGAGCCCGCAGTTCCCTGTTTTTCAGGATATGACGCAGGATTTGACGTGGCGTTTGCACGAGAAGGCTTATCTTAACGCCTATACCTATTATAAAATAGAGCGTTACGACTCGGCTATCATTGCATTCAAAAATGCACTCAAAAAATATCCCAACTCACATCGTCGCGAGGATTTGATGTATTATACTGTGATGTCGGGATATAAGTTTGCCGATAGTTCGATTGATGCAAAGCGATTGGAGCGTTATATGACGATGCTCGACTCATATTATACATTCGTGATGGAGTATCCCGAATCGAAGTACAAGACCGAGTTGGATAACGCTGCCGAGGTGGCAAAACGCTACATCGAAAAGAACAAGAAAGAGGAGTAATCGGCAGGAGACCACAAATGGGCGCACAATGAGGCGCACAACGTGGGGCGTTTGCGCTAAAATGATAAAAAGGAGTAATAAGTAACAACGACAAAATAGATACACAATGGAGATTAAGAAGAACATTCCCAACAACACTATCACCCGTAAACTCAACGAGTTGGATTCGCAGACGGGCAACATCTACGAGAGCATCAATATCATCGCTCGTCGTGCCAACCAAATTTCAAGCGAGCTCAAAACAGAGCTTAACCGTAAGTTGGCCGATTTCTCGTCGCCTACCGATACTATGGAGGAGACTTTCGAGAATCGCGAGCAGATTGAGATTTCTCGCTACTATGAGCGTCTGCCCAAACCTGTAATTATCGCTACCGAGGAGTTCCTCGATGACGAGGTATATTATCGTCACGGCGAGGCGCAGGGTAAGTAGTTTTATCGTTGTGGCTTGCGCAAAGTAGCCACCAGACATATTTACGGAACGTTTATGTTGAAGGGTAAACATATCATTCTTGGAATTACGGGTAGCATAGCCGCTTATAAGTCGGCTGTGCTTTGCCGTTTATTGGTAAGTGCAGGTGCCGAGGTGAAAGTGGTGATGACGCCGCTTGCAAAGCAGTTCATTACACCGCTTACAATGGCTACACTCTCGAAAAATCCTATCCTTGTCGATTTCTTCAATCCCGAAAATGGAGAGTGGAATTCGCACGTTAGTTTGGGAGAGTGGGCCGATTGCTATCTTATAGCACCCGCAACGGCAAACACGATGGCGAAGATGGCGTCGGGTGTGGCCGATAATCTTTTGCTTACAACCTATTTGTCGGCTCGATGCAAGGTGGCCATAGCTCCTGCTATGGATTTGGATATGTATCGTCACGCCTCGACACAACGCAATATGACGCAGCTTAGAGCCGATGGAGTTCATATCATAGAGCCTCAGTCGGGTGAACTTGCGAGTGGTCTTGTGGGTAAGGGGCGTATGGCCGAGCCTCAGGATATTGTGAGAGAGGTTGAGGCGATGTTTGACGAAAAAAAAAAAAGCCTTCAAGGTAAGCACTTTTTAGTTACGGCAGGTGCTACGATTGAGCCGATTGACCCTGTAAGATTCATATCGAATCACTCGTCGGGTAAGATGGGCTATGCTGTGGCCGAGGCTTTGGCCCAGCGAGGAGCGAAGGTGTCGTTGGTGAGCGGTCGTACGGCGTTGGGTGTGCCTGTGGGCGTGGAGCGAATAGATGTGTTGTCGGCCGAGCAGATGTATGAGGCTTGTTGCAGGTTGTGGGCCGAGGTTGATGGAGCGATTATGTGCGCAGCCGTTGCCGATTACACCCCCGCAGTTGTTGCCGACCAGAAGATAAAGAAGGGTGAGGACGATATGTCGATAGCTTTGAAGCGCACCCACGATATTGCAGCTACATTGGGCGAAAATAAGGGTAGTCGTCTGCTTGTAGGCTTTGCTATGGAGACCGAAAACGAGATGGCAAATGCCGAATCGAAGTTGCAACGCAAGAATATGGATTTCATCGTGTTGAACTCGTTGCGTCAGGAGGGAGCGGGATTTCGTGGCGACACGAATGTTGTTTCGCTCATTGATTCAGAGTCGCGTGTTGACCTTCCGCTTATGAGTAAGCGAGAGGTGGCAGATAGGATAGTCGATAAGATGGAGTCTGTTTTGGTAGAGAAAAATTAAGAATTATTATAGAAGATGTTACGTCGTTTGACAGTTGAAAATTACGCGCTTATCGATAAACTCGATTTGGAGCTTGATTCTCACCTTAATATAATTACGGGTGAGACGGGTGCTGGTAAGTCGATTTTGCTCGGAGCATTGGGCTTGTTGCTTGGAAATAAGAACGAGTCGGGCTCTTTGCGCGATGAATCGCGTAATTGCATAATCGAGGGTGTGTTTGAGTTGGGTGCTTACTCGTTGGAGGAGTTCTTCGAGGCGCACGACCTTGATTACGAGGATACGACTGTCGTGCGTCGTATGATTTCTGCATCGGGCAAAAGTCGTGCATTTGTAAACGATATGCCCGTTCAGTTGTCGGTGCTTAGAGAGTTAGGAGCTCGATTGATTGACATTCACTCGCAGCATCAAAATCAGGTGTTGGCCGATGAGGCTTTCCGCCTGCGCTCGGTCGATATGTTGGCAGGTGTGGGCGATGAAGTAGCTATCTATGCAAGGGTCTATGCAGAGTTGAAGTCGGCAGAGCGCGAGTTGGAGCGTATGATGGCAGAGGCCGAGTCGCTTCGTAAAGATGAGGAGTGGCTGAGATACCAAGTCGAGGAGTTCGATGCTGCCGCATTGAAGCAGGGCGAACTTGTGGAGTTGGAGCAGGAACTTGCCGTATTGGAGAATGCCGAGCAGATTGGCGAGGCGTTGATTACGGTACGCAATATATTAGATGCCGAGCAGATTGGCGTGTTGGAGCAGTTGTCGGCTGCCGAGAGTGCAATTGCGCACGTTAGCCAAAACTATCCTGCTGGCGAGCAGATTGCCGAGCGTCTTCATTCGGTGGTGCAGGAGTTGAAGGATTTGGGTGCTACGGTTGCCGATGACGGGGAGCGTATCGAAGCTGATCCTGAACGTCTGCAACGTCTGACCGATAGAGTGAATATGATATATTCGATGTGTCACAAGCATCACGTTTCAACTCTCGACGAACTTATAGCGGTTGGCGAAAAGTTCCGCGAACAGTTGGCCACTATAACCCATAGCGATACAGAGATTAAGCGTCAACGCGATTTGATTTCTTCGCTCGAAAAGAGAGCTCGCAAGCAGGCCGCAGCGATTCACTCTGCTCGTGAGAAAGTGGCACTTCACGCAGCCAAGAGCATTGCCAAGAGTTTGACACAGTTGGGTATGCCTGAGGCTCGTTTCGATGTGGAGATTGTCGATGTGGGCGATTTGACTCCTACGGGTTGTGACAAGGTGCGTTTTATGTTTACGGCCAATAAGAATATGCCTCCGCAACCAGTCGAGAAGGTTGCTTCGGGTGGTGAGCTCTCGCGTGTGATGTTGGCGTTGAAGGCTCTGCTTGCCCAGAAGGCTAAGTTGCCAACGATAATTTTTGATGAGATAGATACAGGCGTGTCGGGTCGTATAGCCGATGCAATGGGTGAGATAATCCGCTCACTGTCGGATAATATGCAGGTTGTGGCTATCACACATTTGCCGCAGGTTGCATCGAAGGGCGAATCGCATTTTGTTGTGTATAAGCGTGATAATCGCACGAATATAACCCATCTGCAAGCCGATGAACGTGTCGAGGAGATTGCAAAGATGCTGTCGGGCAGTGTGATAACCGAGGCGGCATTGTCGCAGGCGAGAGTGTTGTTGGGTAGAGGTGATAGCCTGTTTTAGTGGGTATATAGTTATGAAATAAAAACCTTAAAACTTATTTATATGAAGAAACTTTTGCTTTCATTTGCATTGCTGGCGGTTGTGGCAATGGTGGGTTGCTCAGAGCAGGCTGCTCTGAAAAGAGATTTGAAAAAGGCTCTGAAAGTAGCCGTTGAGCAGAATAAGCAGCAGGCTTTGCGTATTAGCCCGTTGCAGGATAAATTCCCCCGTACTTTCGAGAATGGAGAGGTGAAGTTTACTGGTACAAGAGGCTGGGTCAGCGGTTTCTTCCCCGCTTCGTTGTGGTTATTGTATGAGCATACGGGCGATGAGGAGTTGAAGGCTTATGCCGAGAATTTCACCCGTCGTTTGGAGTCGTTGAAAGATTATAAGGGTACGCACGATTTGGGATTTATGGTTTATTGTCCATTCGGTAATGCATATCGTTTGACAGGTGACGAATATTATAAAGATGTAATCAAGCAGGCTTCGGCATCGCTTGCATCGCGTTTTGACCCTGAGGTGGGTTGTATCCGTTCTTGGAATACTGGCCGCAAGGAGAATCCTGAATTGGATTTTATGGTTATCATCGACAATATGATGAATTTGGAGATGTTGGAGTGGTGCGGTGGATACTCAGAAATCACTCGTAGCCACGCCGATAAAACCATCGAAAATCATTTCCGCGACGATTATAGCACATTCCACGTTGTAGCTTATAACGAACTTACAGGCGAGGTTGTCGAGCGTCGTACAAAGCAGGGTGATGCCGATGCGTCGGCTTGGGCGCGTGGCCAATCGTGGGGCTTGTATGGTTATACGATGATGTATCGTATGACAGGCGAGAAGCGTTATTTGGAGCAGGCCGTAAAGATTGCCGATTATTTGATTCCTCGTCTTCCCGAAGATGCAATTCCTAATTGGGATTACGATGCCGAGAAGCAGTTTAAGGATTCATCGGCGGGCTCGATTATGGCATCGGCTCTGATTGAGCTTTATGGTCATACACAGAATAAGGAGTATTTGACTGTGGCCGAGCGTCAGCTACGTTCACTCTCATCGGAGGCATATTTTGCAAAGGTGGGTGAGAATGGTAACTTCCTTTTGATGCACGGTGTGGGTCACTTGCCCGGAAACTCGGAGGTAGATGTGCCATTGTCGTATGGCGACTACTACTTCATCGAGGCCGCAATGCGTTATTTGGCATTGTAGTAGAGAGATTTCGGGTAAAATCGATGATGAAAAAAGTTCGCCGACTCATACTTCTGCTTGCTATGTGCCTTGCCTTCCCAGCAGTGGCGCAAGAGCAAGTGACGCCATACTCAACGGTTGATTTGACTAACCTCTATCTGTGGCGAGGTCAGCGTCTGGCCGATGTGAGTATTCAGCCGGTGCTGGGCGTGAAGTGGCGTGGGCTAAACTTCTTTGTGTGGGGAAACACGCAGGTATCACCTCCTGCCGATGAAAACCCTGCAAAGTTAGAGATTGATATCTTCTTAAAGTATCAGCTTACGCGTCGTCTGAATATCGCACTTAAAGATGTCTATACCAACAAACGAGGCGATGGATTCTTCTCATATGGCCGTATAGGCAAGGCTTCGCACGGTGTTGAGTTGGTGTTAAATTACGATTGGCGATATGTTGTGACCGAGTGGACAACCACAATTTTTGGTCACGATGGGCTCAATAAGAGTGGTGAGCGTTCATATAGCTCATATCTTTTGACTACGGTACCGTTTCGTATCGGGAAGGTGAACTTTGGGGCGATGCTGGGAGTTGTGCCGTATTATACATCGCGCTATGACGATAATTCGAGCGGATTTCACGTCAATATGGTTTCGTTGAAGGCAACCTATGAAATCCCAATTTCGCAGCGTACGGGTTATAAATTGCCTGTTTATTCGCAATTTATGGTGAATCCAAGCAACGAACAAGCGTATCTGCAAGTGGGCTGCAAAGTGACACTGTTTGATTAATCTTGGCAGGGCGGATAAAAGTGTAGTAACATCACATTCAGATATTGGCAGATAGACGTTATTACCGTAAAACAATAGCGGGGAGTGAACCAAATCACTCCCCGCTGCTGTTTGGAATATCTATTGTCGATAGATTACATCATACCGCCCATTCCGCCCTGAGGCATTGCGGGAACAGCAGGTGCATCAGACTTCTTCTCAGCCAATACACACTCTGTTGTAAGGAACATTGATGCGATTGATGCAGCGTTCTCCAATGCTACACGCGATACCTTTGTTGGGTCGATGATACCAGCTGCCAACATATCCTCGTACTTGTCGTCACGAGCATTGTAACCGATATTACCTGCGCTCTCCTTAACCTTGTTTACAACTACTGAACCCTCGCCACCTGCGTTAGCAACAATCTGACGCAAAGGCTCCTCAATAGCACGCTTAACAATCTGGATACCTGTTGTCTGGTCCTCGTTGTCGCCCTTGATGTTCTCCAAAGCGGCTACGGCGCGAATGTATGCTACGCCACCACCAGGAACGATACCCTCCTCAACAGCTGCACGAGTAGCTGCCAAAGCATCGTCAACGCGGTCCTTCTTCTCCTTCATCTCAACCTCGGTAGCAGCACCAACGTAGAGTACGGCAACACCACCAGAGAGCTTAGCCAAACGCTCCTGCAACTTCTCGCGGTCGTAGTCTGACTTAGCTGACTCGATACCACCACGAATCTGAGCGATACGAGTTGCAATAGCCTCCTTCTCGCCTGCGCCATCAACGATAGTTGTAGTCTCCTTGTTCATAGTGATCTTCTCGGCTGAACCCAACATTTCGAGAGTAGCCTCCTCAATCTTCATACCCTTGTCAGAAGAGATTACTGTACCACCTGTAAGGATTGCGATATCCTCCAACATATCCTTACGACGGTCGCCAAAGCCCGGAGCCTTGCAAGCTGCAATCTTCAATGTGCCACGCAACTTGTTTACAACGAGTGCCGACAAAGCCTCGCCATCAACGTCTTCGGCAATAATCAAGAGTGAACGGCCATTCTGAGCAACAGGCTCCAAGATACCCATAATCTCCTTCATTGTAGAGATCTTCTTGTCGGTAAGAAGGATAAGTGGCTTCTCCAACTCAGCAACCATATTCTCGGTATCGGTCATAAAGTAAGCAGAGATATAGCCACGGTCGAACTGCATACCCTCAACAACGTCAACGTGAGTCTCTGTACCCTTAGCCTCCTCGACTGTGATAACACCCTCGTTGTTAACCTTACCCATAGCCTCAGCGATGAGCTTACCGATTGCGCTGTCGTTGTTAGCAGAGATTGTTGCAACCTGCTCAATCTTGTTGATGTCGTTGCCTACAACCTGACTCTGCTTTTTGAGCTCGTCAACTACGATAGCTACGGCCTTGTCCATACCGCGCTTCAAATCCATAGGATTAGCACCAGCTGTAACGTTCTTCAAACCTACACCAATAAGTGCCTGTGCCAAAACAGTTGCAGTAGTTGTACCATCACCAGCGTCGTCGTTGGTCTTTGATGCAACCTCCTTAACCATCTGAGCACCCATATTTGCGAAGTGGTCCTCCAACTCAATCTCCTTAGCTACGGTTACACCGTCCTTTGTTACCTGAGGTGCACCGAACTTCTTGTCGATAATTACGTTGCGACCCTTAGGACCGAGTGTTACCTTTACGGCATTTGCCAATGCATCAACGCCCTCTTTGAGAAGGTCGCGAGCCTCTACATTATATTTAATCTCCTTTGCCATTGTTTTCAAAAATTAAATGCGTTAAAAATTCTATTAGAGCAGTCGATTAGCAAATTGCCAAGATGTCGCTCTGCTTCATAATGAGGTAATCGGTACCATCAACGTTAATCTCAGTACCAGCATACTTGCCATAGAGAACTGTGTCGCCCTCCTTAACCTCCATCTTCACCTCTGCGGTGCCAGGGCCTACGGCTACTACTTTACCCATAAGGGGCTTCTCCTTTGCTGTGTCGGGAATGAACAGACCACCTGCGGTCTTCTCCTCTGCCGGATTGGGCAATACCAATACGCGGTCTGAAAGTGGTTTAATTGTCATAATTCTGTGTTTTTATAGTTAAAATTTTGTTTGCACTTTTGTTTGCTTGGTTGGTGGCAATCGCTGCTACCATCGAAGCTTCGCTTAATATATGAACAACAGATGTGCCAAAACTTTTTTGGCATACATTTCTGCCAATGACTGCTTGTCGGGTGTGACAAAATGTCATACCAACGCTATAATTCTGCCTTGTGCGGTTGAATCTGTCATTCAAAGTGCGAAGTTTGCAAAATTATTTGTATTTTTAACCTCAAAATTGATATTTGTTATGAAAAAATTGCTTTTCGCGCTACTTTCAGTTGCATTTTTGAGTGTGGTCCCAGTTTTTGGACAGACTCTTGACTATGATAAATTAGCTCCGCACCCTCGCTTATTGCTCAAAAAAGGTGATGTGACAGCAATTAAACAGTACGTTGCCGAGTCGGCTAACGGTAAGAAAGTGCACGATTATATCTTGGCCGAGGCCGAGAAAACACTTCCCCTTGCTCCCGTGGAGCGCACGATGACAGGCCGACGGCTGTTGAGCATATCGCGAGTTGCATTGCGACGAATATTCTACCTCTCGTATGCCTATCTGACAACCGAGGATACGCGTTATGCATTGCGTGCCGAAAAGGAGATGTTGGCAGTGTGTGAGTTCTCGGATTGGAATCCCTCACATTTTCTTGATGTGGGTGAAATGACGTTGGCACTGGCTATCGGATATGATTGGCTGTATCGTTATTTACCCGTACACTCTCGTAGTATAATTGGTACGGCAATCTATGAAAAAGGTCTGCTCGCTTCGGAGAATAATAGCCACGCGTGGTTTTTCAGGAGCACTAACAATTGGAATCAAGTGTGCAATGCGGGTATGATATTTGGTGCTTTGGCTACTATGGAACGCTCACCGGAGTATTGTAAGTCGCTTATTGCTAAATGTTTGGAATCGAATCCTTTGGCGCAGAAATTCTATGACCCCGACGGTGCTTATCCCGAAGGTTATGCATATTGGGAGTATGGAACAACATTCGAGGTTATGTTGGTGGCGGCGTTGCAGTCGGCTTTGGAAACTGATGCGGGTATTAAGTCGCAAAAGAGTTTTATGAATACGGCCAATTTTATGACCTATATGGTTGCACCGTCGGGTAGAGCATTTAACTACTTTGATTCGGGAGATAAATGTTTTCCTACGCCGGCAAAGTATTGGTTTGCGCGAGAGTGTAACGATGCCTCGATTGTGGCTATCGACGAGCGTTTTGTGGCCGAAGGTAAACTTCACGCCGATAGGTTGCTACCGCTTCAAATAATATTTGCATCAAGTTTGGATTTGAGGCAGGCAAAACTCCCGTCGAAAAATAGCTGGACAGCGCAGGGTGAGGTGCCTGTGTACATCTACCGCAGCGGTTGGACCAACCCAAGCGATGCGTATTTTGCAATCAAGGGTGGTCGCGCATCGAGCAATCACGGCCATATGGATTCGGGCTCGTTTATTTATGAGTATGACGGTGTCCGCTGGGCAGTGGATTTGGGTATGCACGATTATAATCGCTTGGAGCAGGCTGGTGTGAATCTGTGGAATATGGGCCAGACAAGCTCTCGATGGAATGTATTTCGTATAGGCGCGGAATCGCATAATACGTTAGTTATCAACGGTCAGCGCCATAATGTGCAGGGCAGAGGCGAGATTACCGAGACTTTCGATACTCCTCGTAGCAAGGGCGCGGTCGTGAATCTGACTGAGGTATTTGCTCCGCACGCTCGCGAGGTGGTACGACGTGCCGAGCTGGATAAGAATAATCATCTTGTTATCCGTGACCATATCGTTGTGGGCGATGCTCCCGCTAAGGTGGAGTGGAAAATCGCCACTATGGCTCAGGCCGAGCTCGTCAGCCCGCAGGTGATAAAGCTCACGCAAGACGGCAAGACTATGTATTTGAAACTCAATAGCAGATTGTCTGCAACGGCAAAGATATGGCCCGAACATAAATATATGGATTGTGAAATTAAAGACGAGGGTTTGAGCAGGGTAGGTTTTGTTATTGACCTTAATGCGGGCGAAACTGCCGATGTAGAGGTGATGCTCTCGCCTAATAGTAAGAAGGGAGTAAAGATTCAGTTGCCCAAATTGGGACTAAGTAAAAGGTCAAAAGATAAATAATCATATCTTGTTGAATGATAATGACTACGATTGGCGCGTAGGGCAAGTTTGTTGTTGAGGGTGCATTTTTTTTACTTTTTATTTGGATAATATCGCAAAACCTACTATATTTGCACACCGATTTGAGAAATCAAGTCGTAAATGGTGGATGTAGCTCAGTCGGTTAGAGTGACGGATTGTGGTTCCGAAGGTCGTGGGTTCGAATCCCATCTTCCACCCTTAAAAAGCAGACGCAAGGTTTTTACCTTGCGTTTTTTTGTTGTATGTGATTTCTGTCTGCAAGCAGCCGAAATCCCCTCCATCAAAATATGCGCCTTTTGCGCTCTGCTTTTTGGTTGCAAGAGGAAATGTGGTTGTGGGTTGCGAGGATATATTTATTTTTATTTTCAAAGGTATCCTCGCTTCGCCTACGGCGGTCGAATCCCATCTTCCACCCCAAAAATCAGACGCAAGGTTTTTACCTTGCGTTTTTTTGTTGTATGTGATTTCTGTCTGCAAGCAGCCGAAATCCCCTCCATCAAAATATGCGCCTGCTGCGCTCTGCTTTTTGGTAGCAAGAGGAAAAGTGGTTGTGGGTTGCGAGGATAAAAGGGATTTTATTTTCAAAGGTATCCTCGCTTCGCCTTTGGCGGTCGAATCCCATCTTCCACCCTTAAAAAGCAGACGCAAGGTTTTTACCTTGCGTTTTTTTGTTGTATGTGATTTCTGTCTGCAAACCTAATAAATTAATACCCACACAAAAAAGAAGCTGTCTAACAAGGCTCTTTTGTTGTTTCTCTTGCCCTCAAAATCCTCACATACCCATAGTATGCTGCGGTTTGTCGGGCTTCGAGGGCCTAAAAATAGCTCTTGTTATACAACTTCTAAAATGATGAGGCTGCTAACACAACTTGTTAGACAGCCCCCTGCAATTAAACTTATGGTGGAGAATATCGGATTCGAACCGATGACCTCTTGCATGCCATGCAAGCGCTCTAACCAGCTGAGCTAATCCCCCGTAGCTGATGCAAATATACAAATAAATCCGAATCAACCACTATTGATTCGGATTTATTTTATCTTGTTGTGCAGTTATTTTTTCAGAGCGTTTGTAATTACCCTCTTGAATCCAGCAGGAGAGCGATCCTCCCTGCTTACCATTGTAATAGTTCCATCTTTGTCAACGAGGAAGTAGCAAGGCATATAGTTGAAACCATACTTTTTGCCGATTGCATTCCACTGCTTGTTTGCCAAGCGATAATGCTCACCCTTGATTTCAGCTATATCGATAATGTAGCTATTTAGTGGCGAGATGTCGCTTGCGATGTAGAGCCACACCACGTTGTCGGTCGAGAGGTTGCCCGTCTTCAAAGGCTCAATCCACTCGAAATCGATGTGACAACCCGTGCAACCAACATTCCAGAAATCGACAAAAACAACTTTCCCCTTATACTGCTCCAAAATAGCCTCGAAGAGTTTGTCGTTTGACACTTTTGGTGCAGTCTTAATCTCGGTCTTGCCTTGTGCGATAGCCAATTTCAACTTCTCCTCGTCTAATACCGATTTGATGGTTTCGTAGAACAGAGGTGAGTGATTGCTCTTCAACTCGGCCAACTCCTCATCACTAAAATCTATTCTGTAAGCTTTGCCCAGCATTTCACGTGCTATTGCTGCTTCATAGTATGCACTCTCTTGGGGAACGCCTACTGTATTAAACACCTCGGTACCCTTGCGCATATTAGAAGTTGTATTTGGATTAAGCAGTAATTCGTTTGAACTTAAATCAATTGGAGCCAATATCTTTTTTATCTGCTCTGCATTGAATTCCAGCGGAACATAATTCTTAAACTCTTCATCATCTCTATTTTTACGCCAATAATCATTAGAACGTTTTGCTTCGATATCTTTTAGAATGCACTCTATTAGTGAATTATTGAGCCAAATACTTGCTGTTTTCTTATGCAATGGGTGCATCTCGGTAATTGTCTGCAAGCTATCTGCATAATGCTTATATCTCTCTACAATCACGTCGCAGCACTCATCGGCCGACATCGAATAGTCAAATGTCAAATTATTCATCTTGGCGTATAGGTCATACCAAGTTCCAATTGCTCTATTGATGTTTGAGTATGTTCCTGTTGTGAAGAGTATGTTGTAGTTGGGAGGAAGTTTTTCGCCTCTTCGCTTCATTAGGAACTCACCTGTCGAGGCCATATCAATCCATACATCCATCTCTTCGCCCGGATAAATCAGAAATCGGCGAAAGCCAGCTCCTAACATTATATCTCCGGTTGCAGTTCCATACTGCATATACTTAAAGGTAGCAGTTTTTGTCTCTTCATCGACTTGCATTTTGTAGGTGTCGCGTCGTCCAAGAAGGTGGTTGACATCAAACTCTACTTCGCTAAAAAGCTGTTTGTCCCAGCCCATAAAGTGGAATGTTACTGTTGTCATACCGCTTTTGTAACTCGGTTGCGGTAGCTCCTGATCAACCATCTCTTTGCGGAGTTCTTGTGGTAATTCGGGGTGATATTTTGCGGGTTTTGCCTTACCTGTCAAATCTATCTTGCGCATTACAAAAGCATTCTTCCCATCGCCTTCAACAAAGTCAAACGATTTGGTTCTTGGTGGCAGGGGAGGGAATATCATATCGAAGTTAAGAACGTGATCTTCGCTCTCTATCTTGTTCCACTTATCAAGTTTGATGCCTTCGGCTGCGGTAACTGTAAATCTATCCTCACCAGCTTTGAGGTAGGTCTCCTTCACCATTTTGAGCCTAATGCCTTTGTAAGCCATTGTTACGATGGTTGCAGTGTCGCACAGTTCTACTTTTTTGATGTCTAAACTTAGGTCATTGGTGATTTCGATGTAGGGATTCTCCACCACTCGGTTCTTAGGCGTGCAGGCTGTCAGCGTCGCTACGAGTATGGCCGCAATTAGAAAATAGTTTCTCATTGATATTTGTGCTTAGAGTTTATTAATATTGCAAAAATATTATAAAATATTTAATTTACCAACAAATCAGTCTATTTTTAATGTAAAAAATAGTTTTTTGCGGTGTTTAATTGGCCCGCTATGCAAATGTCGATAAAAATGGGATTTTGCCTATCTGTTGTTGGAAAATGATTTTTGGAGAATTGCCTGATTATCAGTTGTTTGCGCGTTGAAAAAAACTTGGTAGAAGTGCGTAAGATTTCGAGCGATGGGACTCCTTGCTAAAACTCTGCTTTGCTCTCGAAGTGCATTGCTTGGCCCGTAGTGGGGTGGGTGATGTCGAGGGTTTCGGCGTGCAGACATAGGCGTTTGCCATCGCGGCAATCGGCGCACTCGCCATTGCCATATATATCATCTCCAACAATAGGGGCATTCAATCCGCAGTGATGGGCGGCGTGCAGTCGCAGCTGATGAGTGCGGCCAGTGATGGGGTAGAAGCGCACACGGCTCTTGCCCTCCTTAATCTCCAATACCTCATATTTGGTTATGGCACTCTTGCCATCGTCGGCTACCATTTGGCGTGGGCGGTGGTCGTAGTCAAGACGCATAGGGAGCGAAATTAGACCCTCTGATTGTTGGACAACTCCGTCAAGTAGCGCGATGTAGCTCTTTTTGGCCGAGCGGGTTATAAACTGCCCTTGTAGAGCCTTGTGGGCCTCCTTGCTTTTGGCTATAACGAGCAGACCAGATGTGGATTGGTCCAAACGATGCACAATCAGCGGCCCGTCGTAGGGGGCATATCGCTCGCGGGCCCACTCCTCGGCTGACCTTACACCCGACCGACCCTCAACAGATAGCATTCCGCAGGGTTTGTCGATAACGACCATCTGCTCGTCTTCCCATACGATGCGAGGCTCAGGGGGCGTTATTTCGGTGAGTGGATTTGGCTCGACATCAAGCCCTTGCATCATATACATAAGTATAGGCTTACACTTGCTATTGCACGATGGGTAGAAGTTGCCGTGACGACGTACTTCGCCTTTGGGGGAGTTGCCCCACCAGAATTCGGCCATAGCTAACGGTTGCAGACCCTCGCGGTAGGCGTGTTGCAGCAGTTTGGGAGCTGCACACTCACCAGCCCCTGCGGGGGGAATATGTTGTGGTGTGGGGGCAAATATCTCGCAGAGGTCTTTCGCGTGGCCCTCGGCATTGAGCATCTTGAACTCTCGGAATAGTGCCATCTGCAACTCTGCTGAACGCTGGCGACGCTCCGTGCGCAGGGATTCAATCTCTTCGAGCAGGGTGTTCAGTCTGGCTTCGGCTTCGGCGACAATGGCGTGTAGAGCCTGCTTTTGACGTTTGCTCTCGGCCTTGTCGTGCTGACTTTGGAGTATGAGTTGCGCGAGGTCGGCCTCGCCGCTTTGGCGCAGAGCATCGCGCTTGGCTTTGCGCTCGGCAAGTTGGGCGGCTAATAGTTGGAGCTTTGCATCGACCATAGCCTTCGTCTTGATTAGATTCTCACGAAGATTGCGTAGGTGGTCGGATTGTTCGAGTTGCTCGATTTGGCGGTTTATGGCCGAAATCTCGGCCTCCTCGCGACGGAAGAAGTCGTTGGGCTGCAACATATCATAGACGGGTGGTACGAAGTATTCGTGGCGGTTGGTGGCTGCCAAATTTCCCGAAAAGGCTGCCAAGAAACCAATCTCACCCGTAGGCGATTTTACAATCAACACACCAAACATCTTGCCCGCTTGTAGCTCCTCGCTCCACTCTTTGCGCTCGGCTACGTATGCCATCACCTCGTCGGCCGCAAGACGCGAGAGTGGGTGTGGCACATAGTGGAACGGCCAAGTGAACTTGCTCGGCAGTGGAATTTGCGATATGTCACAAGTAAAATGGTGCATTGCGTGGTCTTTTATGCAAAAATATGAAAAAATCACACGGAGTTTGTAATTTTTGCCAACTTTTTGCAAAGATAGAATGATGGGTGTAAACAAACTCCTTTGTTTTATTTGATATCGGACAAAGGATTAATCAATTTTGAATTTTGAATTTACAATGAATATTATTATCTTTGCGTTGGATTGATGTGCTTTGCTCGTAGGGGCAGGCGCAAAGAGTATTAACGAACTGTTATAGTAACAAATAAACTCTTCTAAATTATGATTTATTCACACGAAGTGCAGCAGATGTGCTGCGTAAAAAAGGGTGCTAATCACGCATCTGCACCAATCCCTCAGGAGGGAAAGTGGGTTGTAGCTAAGGAGATTAAGGACATTTCAGGCCTCACACACGGTGTGGGTTGGTGTGCTCCTCAGCAGGGTGCCTGCAAGCTCACTCTCAACGTTAAGGAGGGTATCATTCAGGAGGCTTTGGTCGAGACTATCGGTTGCTCTGGTATGACTCACTCGGCTGCGATGGCATCGGAGATTCTCCCCGGCAAGACTATCTTGGAGGCTTTGAACACCGACCTCGTATGCGATGCTATCAATACCGCTATGCGCGAGCTCTTCAAGCAGATTGTTTACGGTCGTACACAGTCAGCTTTCTCTGAGGGCGGTCTTCCTATTGGTGCCGGCTTGGAGGATTTGGGTAAGGGTCTTCGTTCACAGGTAGGTACTATGTTCGGTACAGTTGCTAAGGGTACTCGTTATTTGGAGATGGCCGAGGGTTATTGTACTCGTATGGCTTTGGACGCTAACGACGAGGTTATCGGCTACGAGTTCGTTCACCTCGGCAAGATGATGGAGTTCATCAAGAAGGGTATCGAGCCAGCTGAGGCATTGGAGAAGGCTAAGGGTTCTTATGGCCGCTTCAAGGACGCAGTTAAATACATCGACCCCCGTCAGGAGTAAACCACACATTGTATAATCGAAAAATAAGAGAATAAGATATGGCAAATTTATTTGAGAGCTACGAGCGCCGAATCGACCACATCAACGAGGTGCTCGCACAGTATGGAATCGCAAGCATCGAGGAGGCTAAGGCCATCTGCGAGGCTAAGGGTATCGACCCCTATAAGATGTGTGAGGAGACTCAGCCCATCTGCTTCGAGAACGCTAAGTGGGCCTATGTTGTAGGTGCTGCTATCGCTATCAAGAAGGGTTGCAAGACAGCTGCCGACGCTGCCGAGGCTATCGGTGAGGGTTTGCAGGCATTTTGTATCGCAGGTTCAGTAGCCGACGACCGTAAGGTTGGTATCGGTCACGGTAATTTGGCTGCACGTTTGTTGCGCGAGGAGACTCAGTGCTTCGCATTCTTGGCAGGTCACGAGTCATTCGCCGCAGCTGAGGGTGCAATCAAGATTGCTGAGATGGCAAACAAGGTTCGTCAGAATCCTTTGCGCGTTATCTTGAACGGTTTGGGTAAGGACGCTGCGAAGATTATCTCTCGTATCAATGGCTTTACTTACGTTCAGACTCAGTTCGACTACTACACAGGTGAGGTAGCAGTTGTAGAGGAGACTGCTTACTCTGATGGTTTGCGTGCTAAGGTTCGCTGCTATGGTGTTGACGACGTACGCGAGGGTGTAGCCGTAATGTGGAAGGAGGACGTTGATGTATCTATCACAGGTAACTCAACCAACCCAACACGCTTCCAGCACCCCGTAGCTGGTACTTACAAGAAGGAGCGCGTATTGGCAGGTAAGAAGTACTTCTCAGTAGCATCAGGTGGTGGTACAGGCCGTACATTGCACCCCGATAATATGGGCGCAGGTCCAGCTTCTTACGGTATGACAGATACTTTGGGTCGTATGCACTCTGACGCTCAGTTTGCAGGTTCTTCATCAGTTCCCGCACACGTTGAGATGATGGGCTTCCTCGGTATGGGTAACAACCCAATGGTAGGAGCTACAGTTGCTGTGGCAGTTGCTATCCAGCAGGCTATGACTGAGTAATTCAGGAGGTTACGAGGGGTGGGGAGATAAGAATCAACTCACTCAGAATAACAACTGAAATAAAGAAAATCCCCGTAATTCACAATCGAATTATGGGGATTTTTGTGTCTGTCGGATAGGCATTTGGCAAGTGATACATAATGGTAGAATATAGTATTCCTGCAAAAAAACTGTGACCTATCTGTGACCGTTTTCTATTTTTGAGTAAAATGGGTTGCAGATTTATGTATAAGTAAATGCTTTCAATATGTTATGAGCGTCAATGTGGTAACAGTGTGATTATAAAACTTATTACACTGTGAAAAGACACTCATTTTCAATCAATTTCTATCTTCGCCCAAGTATGGTAACAAAAGACTTTCGGGAGCGTCACGTCTAATTCAATGGCTTCTGTTGTTACATTGTCAATACCTATTGCAACTCAATATACCCACAGTTCCAAGGCTGAATCTCGGGAATTTCAATATAACTGCACTCATTGTCTTTAACAATAGAGAGGTTGATTGGCTTTTCACGCATTTCATACCATACAGCTTTGTCGATATCGGAGTTTATACGAACTTTTATACGATATTGACTATCTATGCGCGTATTAACAAAAGCTATTGTGCGCGCACGCCCCAAGCTGTCAACACGAGGAATCATAAGTCCTATATAAGGTGCGATACACAACACGGGTGAGGGGTGTAATGAATCAATAAATTCACGATGAGCCTGTATTTGCTTTGAAGTTTGAGTTGTGTACTCGAAAACCATATCCTTAGAGTCTAATTTTCCTAATGATACTCCTTTTCCCGGAAGAATAGGAAGTGCAGAACGACCGAAGTGATAAAGTTCAGCAATCTTTACATCTGCTGCATAACCGATTGGCAAGGTTCCCTTATTCGCCTCTATATAGCCACGAATAACATCAGAAGCCTCAGAAAGCGGACGTAACAATGAATAAGAGTAAAGAGAAGCATCTTCCTTTTCACCAGCAATAACAAAATAACTGATTGCATCAGCACCATATGCTAATGCCGTGAACCCTTCTATCTGGATACTGCGCGCAGTACGCGAGCCATAGACGCGAGGCCAACTCTCTATTTCGGGGCACCAATATTTTATATTTTTATTGTCCATAGACTTCATATGCGAAACAGATGTCATACTTTTTGTTATCTGACCATCAGCATTACTCCAATCATAATAATTGCCTGCACCAGGACGATAGAGGACAGCCTTCCCGCTTACATCCTTCATAGTCTGAATTATTGCTTCTTGATATTTTATATCCTGAGCGTAATTAGTATGCTGGAAACCAAGTTGAGTTTCGGGAGAGACTTTAACAAACTCTTCACATATTACTCGCGCCACTTCTTGAAGCGAGGCGGTAGAAAAACGCCACCATTGTTCATACATTACAGGATCCGATTCCACAGCCTTTGCCAATGATTCACGAGTCCATTCTGTCTTATGCTCGCGATTAAACGCTTTAATACAAGTATCACACCAGCAACCAAGCAAAGATCCATTGGTAGCAGGAATGTGATTATGATAACGAAGGTCATCGTCAATCCACAAAGAATGAAAATGAAGAGGTGCGTAAATAGCAGCCAGTTCACGCATATATTTTAAGAACTCAGGTTGACGAGGACAATTACAATATTTGGCTTCCACGCCTAATGACCCTGTCCAACCACCCCAAGTTTTGTATGAAAACAATTCATTATTATCCTCACCAAATGAATCTCCATGACCGATAGTCATTTGAAATTGTAGTGACGCTGCAATACCTAATTCATTAAGCTGTTGTTTAGCTTTAATCAACCGAGTTGCGTGCTCCTTGTGAAACTCAGGGGAAATGATATTAAGACCGGTAGCAAACCACACATCGTCACACGCCCCGGGATTTTCCTTGATAGCAGCATAGGTCTCTGCCCATTTCGCATCACTTTCTGTGCTTGTTTGTCGCAAGCGCAAAGACATAACTGTACGTTCACTCAATAACTCCGAATCATTAGTGTTGCAACAAGAACTCATATGCAATATAATCATTGTAAGCAACAGCATTATAGAGAATTTGTTTTTCATAATTTGTATCAATGTATCTGTTAAAAACATTAAGCGTTTATATAATTCATATATCAGAACAACTCTTATTTAGAATGGCTTATATAAAATTCTATATAATATATCTTACCATTGATAAAATGGTAATTACCTAATTCAAACAAGCACTAACGGTATTTAGCTTTCACAAATATACAGTTTTATCAGCATACTTCAAATTCTGTTCAAAAATTTTCGATGATAAACCAAATGACACGCTGATTATCAATAATAAAAGAATAATATATATACTTTTTATACAATGTGTGAGAATATGGTCAATTATACACAAAACATCTTTTTATTTACAAGACTGAATTAATTAAAATAGTAATTTCCGTTTGAGATTTAAGTGTTCTCAAAAAAAGGGGTATGCCCCATATTATTGGTTAAAGTAGTGTAAATACGGCTGCGAGACCACTATTTGTGCAATACAAATCATAGAAGGGTTGTGAAATAATGGGAAATGGCGCGGTCTTGTAGTTGTTTTATGATTTTATCTACTAATTCAACGCCAAAAATCCTGCCCATCAGGCTGATTTTGAATTTTGAATTTTGAATTTT
>JAFTVW010000026.1 GCA_017465605.1 Alistipes sp. | reverse complement strand
TAGCAGCCTCATCATTTTAGAAGTTGTATAACAAGAGCTATTTTTAGGCCCTCGAAACCCGAAAAACCGCAGTTTACTTGGCGTAAATGAGGATTTTGAGGGTAAGAGAAACGTCAAAAGAGCCTTGTTAGACAGCTTCTACATATTTTATTAATCAGTGAGATTTATTCCTTTGGAAACTTTTTCATCACCTCAGCAACCGAGCCGTGCAAGAGCAAAAGCTGCTGTGCTTGGTCGTAAGGAATACCCAATGAATCCACAATCATTCGTGTCCCTCGGTCAACCAACTTCGCATTTGAGAGTTGCATATTAATCATACGATTACCCTTCACTCTGCCCAAACCAATCATAGCTGCGGTACTAATCATATTGAGGGTCATCTTCTGAGCCGTACCAGCCTTCATACGAGAGCTACCCGTTACGAACTCAGGGCCTACGATAATCTCGATAGCAATCTCCGCCTCCTCTGCCATTGGTGACGATGGGTTGCAGGCAATAGATGCTGTTAGTACTCCATTCTTGCGGGCCTCGCGCAATGCTCCAATAACGTAGGGTGTTGTACCCGATGCCGCAATACCGACAAGTGTATCCTTGTCGTTGATATTGTGTGCCAATAAATCCTTCCAGCCTTGCTCGGTGTCGTCCTCTGCGCCCTCTACGGGATTACGCAAAGCGTGGTCACCACCTGCGATAAGTCCGATTACGGTTGTTGCGGGCATACCAAATGTGGGAGGAATCTCCGATGCGTCCAATACGCCCAAACGACCACTTGTGCCAGCTCCGATGTAGAACAAGCGGCCACCCTCCTTCATACGAGGTACCAAACGCTCTACAAGTTCGCTAATTTGAGGTAACGCATTACCGACAGCCTCGGCTGCTTTGCGGTCCTCTTGATTCATACACTTAACAATTTCCGAAGGACTCATCGAATCCAAATTGTCGTACAACGACGACTTCTCGGTAATTTTCTCGAATGCCATAATTTTATGTTATGCTAATGTGTGATAATTTACCATTCCGCTAATTGGTGAGCGCATAATTTTACCCAATTTGAGTGAGTGACGCTCCAAGGCTTCCGTAAGCTCCTTCTCAAATACGAAAGCAACGCTACCAACAAAGTTAATCTCCATAGACTCTACATCGGGATATTGCAACAAGTTGCGCTCAATAAAGTTATTAAACGCCGTATCAATACATTTGCGCACCTCTGGCAAGTCGCGGTGAGCTGCTACAAATGGAACAAACGATGCTAAATAACGGTTGGCGTTGGGCTTGCGATATACGTTTTCGATAATCTCGGGATACGATGTGTTGCACTCTGCATAGAACATATCAACAATCTCTTTGCTCATTACGCCTTTCAAGGCATCGCTTACAAACGTGCGACCAATGTTGGTGCCACCACCTTCGTCGCCCAAAATGTATCCGAGTGGCGGAACGTTTTTTACCATCTTTTCGCCATCGTATAGTGCTGAGTTTGAACCTGTACCTAAAATACATACAATTCCCTTGTCGTGTCCGCACAAAGCGTGGGCTGCACCCAACATATCGGTTGCTACCAATACCTCTTCGACGTTGGGGAACATCGAAGAGAGTACATCTTTAAGTCCAAGTGTTGCGGGTGCATCGGCAATACAACCCGCGCCATAGAAATATACACTCTCAACTGCCTCTGCATCAATGTTGGGCAGGAGTTCCTCTGTGATGATTTCAATCATCTGCTCACGAGAGCAGGTTGCTGGGTTAATACCACGACTTTGTACAAGTTTTACACTCTGCTCAGTGACGGCCTCTCCCTTTTCGGCCAATGCCCAGTGGCATTTTGTTGAGCCTGAATCTGCTATAAGTATCATTATTTCTTGTTGTTTTTAAGTGATAAAAGCCACATACCGATAGCTGTGAATGAGGCATTGAATAACAATATTTCGTAGCTGAACTTATATCCGCCAAACCATCGCTCCGAATTGAGTTGGAGAATTAGGCTCAATACTACACCTGCGATAGCCGCGAAGGGTACATATTTGTCGGCTGGACGGCACTTTGAGAAGATACCGAATGCGAACATACCCAAAATCGGACCGTAAGTGTAACTTGCCAATGTGTAAACCATATCAATCAAGCTGGTATTCTTGCACGCATTGAAAATGAGAATGAATATACCCATAGCTATCGCCATTCCAATATGGATACGCTTGCGTACCACTGTCAGACGCTGCTCGTCATAACGCTTTGTGCCGTGCATAATATCCACAGTAAACGATGTGGTAAGTGCAGTCATAGCCGAGCCTGCCGCCGAATAGGTCGAAGATATAAGACCCAGGACGAAGAGAATACCCACGATAAGAGGTAAACCACTCTTAGTTGCGATGTATGAGAATACCTCATCGCTCTCGGCGATAATTGGAGTGCCAGCCGCGTCGCTCATTGGGAAAAATCCATCAGCAGCAGAGGTTACACCCTTACCCGACAAATAGATGTAGAACAATACTCCGAGGAAGAGGAACAAGAAGATAACGGCAGCCTGCAAGAATACCGAGATTACCAAATTCTTCTGTGAATCACGAGGGCTCTTGCAAGAGAGCGTACGCTGCATCATATCTTGATCAAGACCAGTTGTTGCAATCGAGATAAATACTCCGGCCAAGAATTGTTTCCAGAAGAAACGAGTGTCAGATGCATTTTCGAGGAAGAATATCTGCGAATAGTCGTGGTTTGAGACCTGACTGATAGCCTCGCCCATACCCATACCAAGCTCACGCATCATAAATACGATACACAAGACAACGCTACCCACCAAACACGCGGTTTTCAAAATGTCGGTGCCGATAACCGAACTTACGCCTCCCGTGCGGGTGTAGAGCCATACCAAAGCCATCATTATAATTACGTTGAAAACGAATGGAACGTTGTATGCCTCGAATACCAAAGTCTGCAAAACTGCACATATAAGGAATGCTCTTAGGGCAGCACCTGTCATCTTCGATATGAAGAAGAACCACGCTCCCGTTGCGTATGAACTACCTCCAAAGCGGTCTTCCAGATACTGATAAAGCGAGATTACATTGAGTTTGTAGAATAGTGGGATAAGTACGAAAGCAACCAAGCAGTTACCCACGATAAAACCCATTACCATTTGCATATACGAGAATCCACTTTGGGCCACCCAACCCGGAACTGAGATGAATGTTACGCCCGAAATTGCAGCTCCGACCATTGCCATTGCGGCCAATGCCCACGACGTGCTACGTCCTCCCGTAAAGAATGATGAGTTGTCGCTCTTGCGCGATGTACGCCAAGCAACATAGAACAGAACGGCCAAATAAGCGGCCACTGTAAGTAAAACTATTGCAGGTGTCATAAAAATTATAGGTTAATAATTGTCAAAGATAATAAAAAAAGGTCGATTGACCAATTTAGAAGCTGGTTAAAATATATTAACCTTACTCTTTTATATGATTTGTGGCCAATTTTACTTATATTTGTTTTGTGTATTAAAGTAAAATGTTCAGTATGAAAAAATTTAGTCTAACATTGCTCTCCGTTTTATCAGTAGCTATAATATCGGCTCAAAATTATGGTAATGGTCTGCCCGCTACCGATGCTTTGAATCGTAAACTACCCGACTCAGAAGAGGTCGGCGGTCCTCGTAAGGGCAAATTTGTGGGACTATTCTATTGGACGTGGCACACCAATTTTGCTGCTCTCGACGTATGTATTCCTTCGCGTGTGATAGAAAAGTATCCCGATGCGGCCTACGATTTCAACCACCCAGTGTGGGATAAGGCAATTCACACAAACTTTTGGGGTGAACCTCTGTTTGGTTTCTATCGTGACACCGACCGATGGGTACTGCGTAAACACGCTGAGATGCTGGCCGATGCGGGTGTCGATATGATTATGTTCGATTGTACCAATGGTTCATTTACTTGGCGTGAATCATATACCGCACTTTGTGAGGTGTTTGCCGAGGCACGACGTGATGGCGTGAATACTCCGCAAATTGCGTTTATGTTGGCTTTTGGCCCAACCGAGGGCAGCCGTCAGGCGATAATCAGCATTTATGAGGATTTGTATAAGCCGGGCAAATACGACGAACTCTTTTTCAAGTGGAAGGGCAAACCGTTGATTATGGCCTATCCCGAAATGTTGGCCGATGTTGAGGGCAATGAGGCTCAGACAAAGCTACATCGTGAGATTCGCAACTATTTTACGTTCCGTCCCGGACAACCTGTCTATAACGTTGGCCCAAAGCGAAACGACCATTGGGGTTGGCTCGAAATTTATCCGCAGCACGGCTTTGTGAAGAGTGCAGATGGTGGGTATGAGCAGGTTACAGTAGGTGTGTCGCAGAATTGGACAGCTCATCAGGGGCTGAGCGCAATGAACACAAAGGGCGCATTTGGTCGTAGCTATACCCACGCCAACGGTCATAACTACTCTGCGGAGAGTGTTAATCAAGGCCTTAATTTTGCCGAGCAGTGGGAGCGAGCTTTGGAGCTTGACCCAGAATTGATATTCATCACAGGCTGGAATGAGTGGATTATGGGGCGTTTCGAGGTGTGGCAGAATCAACCGAATGCATTCCCCGATCAATTTGACCAAGAGCATAGCCGCGACATAGAGCCTATGCGAGGTGGTCACGGCGATAATTATTATTATCAGATGGTCGATGGTATTCGTCGTTTCAAGGGTATGCCTACTGAGGATTTGGCATCGGCAAAGAAGAAGATAAAAATCGATGGCGATTTTTCAGATTGGCAAGATGTAAAACCTGAGTACCGAGCTACGCGTGGCAATACTATTCATCGTGATAGCAAAGGTTGGGGCAAATATGTCTATACCAATACAAGTGGCCGAAACGATATCGTTGCAACGAAAGTGGCGCGTGATAATAAAAATATCTATTTCCAAGTCACTTGTGCCGAGACTATTAGCGAGCCTTGCGAAAAGTCGTGGCTCAATCTGTTTGTTGACATAGACCGCAGTAGGCAAACCGGTTGGGAAGGATATGATTTTATGATTTCCAACCATACGAAAGCTGGAAAGGCTACCCTATTGCAAACTCACGAAGGCTGGAATTGGAAGCCTGCCGCCGAGATTGAGTATCGAGTGAATGGAAATTCGTTGGAGTTGGTGATTCCTCGAAAGCTGATTGGCGAGAGTGGCGATAATGTGGAGTTTGAGTTTAAGTGGGTCGATAATATGCAATGCGAGGGCGATGTCTATGAGTTTTATCTCAGTGGTGATGCTGCACCTATCGGCCGATTCAATTTTTTATATACCACAAAATAACTTTTTTGGCCAGCGAAAGAGTTTTTAACGCCAAAATGTGTAATTTTACAGCATAAAACCGAAAACAATGTCAATCAAGAGTGAAATAATACGTTTACGCGAGAGCCTACCCGAAGGTGTTCGACTTTTGGCAGTCTCGAAGTTCCACCCAGTAGAGGCTTTGCAGCAAGCCTACGATGCGGGTCAACGTGCTTTTGGCGAGAGTCGTCCACAGGAGTTGAAAGCCAAGCACGAGGTTATGCCCGACGATATAGAGTGGGTTATGATTGGTCATTTGCAAACCAATAAAGTGAAATATATAGCTCCTTTTGTTTCGCTTATTGAGTCTCTCGATAGCGAGCGATTGGCCGAAGAGATAAATCGTCAGGCCGAGAAGTGTGGTCGCACGATTGATTGCTTGTTGGAGATTCACGTTACTTCGGAGCAGACCAAATCGGGTTGGGATTACGAGGAGTTGCTCAGCTTTGTACAGTCGGGAGGATTTGACCTCTATCCCAATATCCGCCTGCGAGGGGTGATGGGTATGGCAACCTTTACCGATGATGAGCAGGTCGTAAGAGCCGATTTCGAGCGGTTGGCCGAGTGCAAGGCCGAACTTGCAAAATATTTTGGCTCGGAATTCGATATGCTCTCAATGGGAATGTCCGATGACTACCCCATTGCTCTGGAATATGGCTCTACGGAGGTGCGCATTGGCTCAACAATCTTTGGCGCAAGAGAGTATTAATATTTAATATAGTATAACACAATAAAAATAGGCAACCTTATGGTCGCCTATTTTTATTGTGCCTTATTTCCTTTGTTCTTGATTATTTGTTCGAAGATGCTATTTCGTATGCTTCCTCAAATAGTTCATCATTGTCGGCGGTGTACATACGAGTAGATATATTATAGGTATCCTGTTTTGTGGTTGGATTTTTGTATTTCAACATCACAATAAATGCCTTGAATCCCTCTTTCGGATAATCTACATTAACTGTAAAACTCTTTTTGCCGACTACCCCATCGACCTTCGTAGGCTCGAAACGACATTTACGAAAATCCTTATTCTCCGATGTGGCCTCCCACACGATAACCTCTTTTAGCAACTTTTTGTCGGCCTTGATATCGATGGCTATGTGGTCTGCAAGCTCACGCGGAGTGTAATCAAACTTTGGATACTTTGCCCCGTTGATTGTCTGATAGAAGAATGCTTCAAGCGAAGTGATTGCCTCGCCGTCAAGGTCGTGACCCGCATTGGTTGAATAGGCGGTGTATTTCGTGCCTGGAATCTCGTCAATGTAGTTCTTTACGGCATCTACTGTCCAATATGGGTCGTTTGAACCCAAGAATACCATCTTCGGCATAGTGTATTGCTCACGATATGAATATGGGTCAATCATCTTTACAAGCTCCAATCCCGATGGCGTTACAAGCTCCTCGGTAAGTCCAAGACGGATATAGTCTTGAATCATAATGCTATAACTGCCAAACATATGCTTTTGATATGGGACACTCACTCTCATATTGAGTATGTCGATAACCATTGGTGCAATGGCTACCACTCGTTTGTCACCCGTACCAGCTGTAAGCCAAGTTGTCCAACCTCGTTTAGAGAAACCATTGATTACGAACTTATTTACTTTGGCGTTGTGCTTCTGCTGGGTAAACTCCTCGATAGTGTCCATTGCTCTAACAACACTCTTTACCATTGGGAATAGCAAAGGCCAAGTGTAATCCTTGTCCTGCTGGAATTTGTGGAGTGTGAACGATAGCAATTCATCTTCGTATTTATTGCCGTAGAGAGGCTGTCGAGGAACGTGCCATAAAATAGCGGTTACAGCCTCACATCGAGTTGCAATGCCAGCCTGAAATTTTATAGCGCGGTGATTCCAATCGTAAAGATTGGGCATATTAGTTTGGGTATCCACCGAACCGCCAGCAACGTGAAGCAATACCTCGTCGTGGCTGATTTTGTCGGGAACGATAACCATCAATTGGTGGCTCCATACGCTCTCCCTCCAAGTTTGCGATGTGAAGTCCAAACGATAGATTGTGCAACCTTCACCACGCATTTTGTCGGCTTCCTGCCATTTGCAGCTCTTGTCGCCATTGTTGATGTAATCAACCAACGCTCTTTCGGCCTTATTTGTTAATCCCTGCAACTGTTCCTGCGACTGCTTTTGTGCCGAGACTGAAACGCAAAATGCTCCGCATAGGAGAATGGTGAGGATAAATATTCGTTTCATAGGTTTATTATATTAAGTTGAATTCAATTTGGGTAAATTATCTTACGCGGATTCTTTGGCCGATTTGCAATACGGTAGTCTTCTTTATGCCGTTCAGCTGACACAATTTAGTTACCGTAGTGCGGTTGTTAATAGCAATACGTCCCAATGTATCACCACGCTTCACAATGTGATACTTCTTGGCGGCAGCCTCGGCTGCAATCTTCTTGTCCTCCTCTTCGCTCTGTATCTCTTCATCGAAATCCTGAGTGAATCGAGAATAGGGACTGAAATATGTCTTCTTCAAAAGGAATGTCTCGCGGCGTAGTGTACCTGTCGTAAAATCAATCAATCGCTCAGGGTCGAATGTCTGGCCTTTGTAGCGAATCTCGTAATGGAGATGCGAGCCAGTGCTTCGGCCTGTGTTACCACCCTTTCCGATTACTTGACCAGCTGTAACCCACTGATTTGGCTTAACGTTAATCTCCGAGAGGTGAGCGTAATATGTCTCCAAACCGTTGTCGTGACGAATCACAACAAGATTTCCGTAGCCATATCTAACGTATGTGGTGATTCTCACGCGACCATCAAACGTTGCATAGATTGGCTCGCCCGTTTCAAGGTCGATGTCTGTTCCTTGATGGATTCTACGACGGCGTGGGCCATACTTCGACGTCACACGACCCTTGTGAGGATAGTGGTAACTTTTGAGCGAATCCACCAAGTCGATAACCATCGAAATTGGCAGGTCTTTCAGCTCGGTTTTGTAAACCTGAATCTTTGTAGTGTCCCAATCCGAGGTAAAGACTGTCTCGTCGAGTACGTCAATGTTTCTATTTCGCACGAATCGCCAAGTGTTGTCGTTGTATAATACGATGCTTAGACCCTCGCTTGAAGAGGGAATAGTATCAACTACCAATGCGTCGGTCGAGTTGAACTCTGGACCAGACTCCAAAGGTACTCTCTTTACGATAATTGCGTCGGCAGGTAGATTCTTTTTGGTTGTATCCTGTTTGGTTGTCGTGTTAACTTGTGCTGATACGGTGCCTATAAAGAGCAGTGGCAAACATAAAAGCAGTGTTTTGCGTAAATTCATTTTGGTTTTGGACTGTTTTGGATTTGTATTTTGTAATTAATTATTTGCTATTTTGTTCTTTGAAGAGTTCTTCGGCGCACTCTAACGCTTTGTAGAACTCTTCGCCAAATCGTCTGATGATAGGCTCTTTGAGGGCTTTATATACGGGTAACCCTATCTTTTTGCCACACTCTACCGCATCTCGGCATATGCTCCAACGGTGGTAGTTCAAACCGTATGAGCCATTCGAGAATTGCTTTACACGAATTGGATATAGATGACACGAGATTGGTTTTAGGAATGAACATTTACCCTCGCGGTAAGCTCTCTCTATTGCACAAAACGTTACTCCGTTCTCGCTGAAAGCATAGGCACACTCGGCATTGTTAACAAGAGGTGTTGTGTAGTCGCCATCAGAGTCAACCACCATAAAACCTTGTCGCTCGACTTCTTGTCGGCCCTCCTCGGTCATATATGGGGCATAGTTCTCATACTCCTCTTCCAGCAAATCCACCTCGTCTAATTCCAGCGGAGCTCCTGCGTCACCTTCTACGCAACAAATACCTTTGCACTTGCTCAAATCGCAGGCAAAGCACTCCCTAAGAAGGTCGCTGCTTACTATTTTATCGTCAATCTCTATCATTTATCTCTATTGTCTATCTTTTCTTAATATCTCTTAATTCAAATGCTTTGTTCAAAAGCATTCGCAGTGTAAGCTATTTTAGTGCGCCAGCCGTTTGACTCGAAGTCTTGCAATCAAGGATTATAGATGTCCTTGTATCGAAACTCTAAAATCTCTTGTGCCATCTCGATATACTGCTTGGCTTCGGTTTGATTGGGGGCGAGTTCCTCGGCCTTCTTAAAGTCGTTTATGGCACTACCCCAATCATTTTTGCGGAAATAACATTTACCTCGCTCAATATACATCTCCGCACTTGCCGCTCCCTGCTCAATGGCAGCCGTTAGAGTTGTGATTTTGTAAGATGTAGTCCACAATCCTCTTTCACGAATATATGCGGCAACCTCCTTGTCAACCACCTCCTCAATGCTATCACCTCGCTCGATGCACTCTCTTACTGCGGTTGATGAGTAATCGTGCTGTGGTGCATCTTGCAGAAATGTTGTGCGGGCAGTCGTGAACTCCATCTTGCAGTTTGGTCGTGGATATACAAAAATGTCGTACCCTGCGATAATCTCCTCGGCTGATCGCCATCGTGGTAATTGATTAATAAGGTCGCACCCCATTAAAATCGCAAACTCCATCTGGTCGCCATAGTTCTCTGTAAGATGGCGCAAAGTGTTGATTGTGTATGATGGTTTTTCAAGCAGGAACTCTATCACCGAAGGCAAAATCTTCTCTGGGTGGCGTGAGTTGCGGCACGCAATCTCCATCATTGCATAGCGATCCATCTCGGCTGCTTGTGCCCAACTATCCTTGAATGGATTTTGAGGAGATATAATCATTGCCACCTCATCACACAAATTATTGTCAATGGCATATTCTGCCAAAGCTATGTGGCCTCGGTGTACGGGGTTGAACGACCCGAAATAGAGCATCATTCTCTTTTTGCCCATTCCCATAACCACTTATTCTGTCAAGAAAGTGTTAATGACGTCGCGGGTTTGCGCTATGGCATCTGCCAAAACGTCGTTCACGATGACGTGGTCAAATTCGTCGGATTTTGAGATTTCAAATCCCGATTTTGCAACACGCTTTTCGATTGTCTCCATAGAGTCGGTGCCACGACCGATAAGTCTTTCGCGCAAGGCCTCTATTGATGGTGGCATAATGAATATTGAACAGGCATTTTCACCGAAGATATGTTTGAGGTTTATTCCACCCATCACATCAACGTCAAATATGATTACATTACCCTTCTCCCAAATTCGTTGCATCTCGCTTTTGAGTGTCCCGTAGCAAGTACCATTATAGACCTCCTCCCACTCGACAAATTCGTCGGCTTGCACCTTCTCGTGAAACTCTTCGGGTGAGAGAAAGAAGTAATCCACCCCGTTTTGTTCAGTCCCGCGAGGCTGACGTGATGTCGCCGAAATTGAAAACTCAAATTGCGGGAAGAGTTTCAAAAGCTCTTTAACAATTGTAGTCTTACCCGAACCACTTGGGGCAGAGAATATGATTAGTTTGCCTGTTGCTTGCATCTTCTTTGCTTATAAAATATTTAATACCTGCTCTTTGATTTTCTCCAACTCGTCCTTCATCTTCACCACCAAAATCTGCATATTCGATTCGTTGGCTTTCGAGCCGAGAGTATTGATTTCGCGACCCATCTCCTGTGCGATGAATCCGAGTTTACGACCTGCGGCCTCCTCTTCGGCTGCCACTTCGCGGAAGTAGCGACAGTGGTTTGTGAGGCGAACTTTCTCTTCGGTAATATCGAGTTTTTCGATGTAGAATATCATCTCCTGCTCCAAACGGTTGCTATCGACATCAACTTTTAGCTGGGCTAAATTTTCGCGAATACGATTCTTGATAGTCTCGCAGCGACTCTTTTCGTAAGGCTCGACCTGCAACTTGTAATCCTCGATTTTATCAACTCTCGTCAAAAGGTCAGCAATCAACGTAGCTCCCTCCTGCTCGCGGAATTCGGTGAAACGCTGCAAAGCCTCTTTTACAGTCTGTATCAATGCCTCTTGCTCTTGCTCCGATACGTTCTCAACCTGAGTGGAAACCACATCGGGCATACGCATAGCAACGGGAACAATGGCATCGTAATCTGCTTTAATCTCCGTATATGTCAACGCCTCGTTGATTTGGCGGATATATTCGCGGAATACCTCCTTGTTGATTGAAGCCGAAGAGTTGGCTGCGGTATTCTCTACGGTTATAGTTACGTCGGCTTTACCTCTAACTATGGCAGTCGATGCAATGCTTCGTATGTCGAACTCAAATGGGCGATAGATGCCCGGGAGTTTAACCGTTAAATCCAATTGCTTTGAGTTGAGTGAGCGTACCTCTACGCTAATCTTTTTTGTCGGCAGGCTGATTTCACTTTTGCCGAAACCTGTCATCGATTTTATCATCTTTCGAGTCGGGTTAATTGTTTTGTAAAATTGGTTACGAATTGCTTGTGCCACCCTATAAGGGTGGAGATAAGCGAAAATCCTTGCAAAGATAATATAACACTCGCGCTTAAACAAATTTATTTTCAACTATTATTTCTACTTTCTGCAAAAAGCAATTGGCGATGTGTCGATTGAGAAAAATTAATTGTTGTTTTGTTGTGGAATTTTGGCTAAAATCGTATATTTGTCCAATAATGTCATTATGTAATCTTTATTGGTTATGAACAAACGAATTGTATTTCTTGATTATTTGCGCGTATTTGCTTGTTTTCTTGTGATACTGGTCCACGCAAGCGAAAATTATTATGGTACAGATGGAACATCTGATATTGCTGGGCCTCAATCGTTTTTGGCTAATGACGTAGATCGCTTGTGGGTCTCAGTGTATGATGGCTTTTCTCGCATATCAGTTCCGTTGTTTATGATGGTTTCGGCCTTTTTGTTGGTGCCTATTGGTGGTAAAATGTCGAGCTGGCAGTTCTATTCTCGCCGATTGAAAAGAGTTGTGCCACCTGTTGCATTTTTTATGATTCTTTATAGTACCTTGCCTCTGTTGTGGGGCGGTATTGATGCGGCTACATCGGTGAAAGATTTATCAAGATTTTTTCTGAATTTTCCCACATTGGCAGGTCACTTCTGGTATATCTATCCATTGATTGGCATCTACCTCTTTATGCCCATTATCTCACCGTGGTTGGAGCGTGCTACCAAACGGGAAGAACAATTCTTTATTAGCCTGTTTTTGTTGTCAACCTGTATGCCTTATCTGAATCGTTGGTTTGGTGATGTGTGGGGACAATGTTTTTGGAATGAATATCATATGCTTTGGAATTTTGCAGGCTATGTGGGATATGTGGTTTTAGCCCATTATATCAGATTCTACATAATCCCTGTGTGGAATCGTAGCCGACGCTTTTGGGTAGGTCTGTCAGCAACTATTGTAGGTGCAGCAATTACTATATATTCGTTTTATGTTCAAGCAATTCCAGGCGTGCCTCACGCTACATCGGTGATTGAATTGGGTTGGGCCTTCTGCACAATCAATTGCGTGATGTTTACTTACGGTGCATTCTTGCTGTTTACTTGCATTGAGAAGGATTCTGTACCACGCCTTGTTGCCGATATGTCGCAGATGAGTTTTGGAATATATCTTGTGCATCTTTTCTGGTTGGGATTATTTGTTGCAATTTTCAAGACCAATATGGCCTTGCCTACCGTTGCGGCAATTCCTGTGATAAGTTTGGCTACGTTCCTGAGTTCGTATGTGACTATAAAAATTGCATCTTACTTGCCTTACAGTAGGTGGTTTATTGGTTAGAGTAAGTAGTGTGTTCTAACAGATAATTTTTCATATAGTTTTATCAAGCCCCAAAAGTTTTCAAATATTCTTTTGGGGTTTGTTAGCTTTGTATTTTGCTTCTTGCTATGTGTTTTATATCACCGCAAAACAATTATTCAAAAAAATGAAAAAAATTATCTTTTTTTAGCTTTTGCCCTTTTTCTGTGTCATATTATTATTAAAAATTCTCAATAAATACTCTTTTTTGTATTTTTGCATCAAAAAAGTGATAATTCGACTTGAAAAAGCCATTCCGATATTTTGAATAATCATATTTTTGTGTTTACTTTGTAGATATAAACAGTGCCAGCAATGGCTGTTTTTGTGAAACAATTAATCAAATTTTGATATGAAGAAGTATAATTTTAATGCCGGACCCTCTATTCTTCCGGACGTTGTGCTCGAAGCAGCCGCAAAGGCAATTATTGATTTTGATGGAACAGGCCTTTCTTTGCTTTCGATATCCCATCGTACTCCGGAATTCGAGGCAGTTCTTGCGGAGGCTAAATCGCTCTTCCGCGAGTTGCTGAATATCCCCGACAACTACCAGATATACTTCGTCGGTGGAGGTGCAAGTACTCAATTCTTCCATATTCCTGCCAATTTCTTGGGTAAGAAGGCTGGATATGTTCATACGGGCGTATGGACTAAGAAGGCTATCAAGGAGGCTAAATATTATGGAGAAGTGCAGATTGTAGCATCTTCCGAGGATAAGGACTTTACATATATCCCCAAGAATTTCGAGATTCCTACGGATTTGGATTACCTCTATATTTGTGCAAACAATACCATCTATGGTACTGAGTATAAGTGCGATATTGATTCGCCAGTGCCACTCATTGCCGATATGAGTTCTGATATTTTGAGCCGTCCGATTGATGTTGCGAAATATGCCTTGATATATGGCGGTGCGCAGAAGAATCTCGCTCCTGCGGGCGTGTCGTTTGTAATTATCCGCGACGATATGTTACAGAGTGTAAAACGCGAGTTGCCAACAATGATGAATGTCAATACTCACGTTGATAATAACTCAATGTTCAACACACCTCCCGTATTCCCTATCTACGTTTTGCGAGAGACATTGAAGTGGATGAAGGCCGAAGGTGGCTTGGAGGCTATCTATGCTCGAAATCAGAAGAAGGCGGCTTTGCTTTACGCCGAGATTGACCGTAACTCGTTGTTTAGAGGAACTGTTGCCGAGGAGGATCGTTCTCTGATGAATATCTGCTTTGTGATGAGCGAAGGAAACGAGGAGTTGGCATCGGAGTTTATGACCTTTGCTAAGGAGCGTGGAATGGTCGGAATTAAGGGTCACCGTTTGGTTGGAGGATTCCGTGCTTCGTGCTATAATGCTTGTCCTGTGGAGAGTGTTGAGGCTTTGGTCGCTTGTATGCAGGAGTTTGAGCAGATGCACAAATAAAGTTGGTTGATTATGGCTTATTCTTATAAGCTACCTACTCGGCGCAACCCTTTCGGAGACGATGTCATAGAGTGGGAGCAGACCGAGATGATAGATTACATTGAAAGAAAAAAGATTATGAAGATTCTTATAGCTACCGAGAAACCATTTGCCGCCAAAGCGGTCAATGGAATGAAGACGATTCTTTCGGAGGCTGGATACGAAGTATTGCAGCTTGAAAAATATACCGAGCCAGAGGAACTTATTGCTGCTGTTGCCGAAGTTGATGGTTTGATTATTCGAAGCGATAAGGTTACAGCCGAGGTTTTGGAGGCCGCTAAAAATTTGAAGATTGTTGTACGTGCAGGTGCAGGTTATGATAATGTTGATTTGGCGGCAGCATCGGCCAAAGATGTCGTGGTGATGAATACTCCCGGCCAGAACTCAAATGCAGTTGCAGAGTTGGCATTGGGTATGATGATTTATATGTCGCGTAATAAATTTACCCCCGGAACAGGCTTTGAGTTGCAGGGTAAAACAGTGGGTATCCACGCATACGGCAATGTGGGTCGTTTGGTGGCGCGTAAAGCTAAGGCGTTGGGTATGAATGTGATTGCGTATGACCCATTCGTAACAGACCGTGCATTGTTCGATAACGATGGCGTTGAGCCTGTTGGAAGTGTTGAGGAGTTGTATGCTGCATCGGACTACTTGTCGTTACATATACCTGCCACCGAGCAGACTAAGAAGTCAATCGGCTATAAACTCTTGATGTCGATGCCAAAGGGTGCAACACTCGTAAATACAGCCCGTAAGGAGGTTATTGATGAGGTGGGCTTGGAGGCAGCTATGACCGAGCGTACAGACCTAAAATATATCACCGACATTGCTCCTGATGATAAATCTACAATGACGGCATTGTTTGGCAATAGATTCTTCGCTACACCCAAAAAGATGGGAGCTGAGACAGCCGAGGCAAATATCAATGCTGGCCTTGCAGCGGCGCGTCAGGTTGTGGAATATTTGGAGCGTGGTGAGACCCGATTCCAAGTCAACAAGAAACCCTGCGAATGTAGATAAATAAATAGAGGTTTGAGGGTACAAAAGCTTTACCCCCAAACTTAAAGTCGCATAAGAGAATTGTTAAACAATAATAGATTGTAGATATGGTTCGTATAAAACCCTTTTGCGGAATACGTCCGCCCAAAGAGTATGCTGCCGAGGTGGCATCGCGACCTTACGATGTGCTGAATTCGGTAGAGGCTAAGGCCGAGGCTACCGAGCGTTCTTTATTGCATATTATAAAGCCAGAGATTGATTTTGAGCCTATCGCCGATGAACACTCCCAGCAGGTTTACGATAAAGCTGTGGAGAATTTCAAAGAGTGGAAGTCTCGTGGTTGGCTTGTGCAGGACGAACAGGAACATTACTATATCTATGCTCAGACAATGAATGGTCGCACACAGTATGGAATTGCTATGTGTTGTCATTTTGAGGATTATCTGTCGGGTGCAATCAAGAAGCACGAGCTTACCCGTCCCGATAAGGAGGAGGATCGTATGATTCACGTCCGTAATCAGAAGGCTAATATCGAGCCTGTGTTCTTCACATACCCCGATGATGAGCAAATCAATGCAATTGTGGCCGATGTAGTCGAGAATAATGCACCTGATTATGATTTTACCGCTGCTGATGGCTTTGGTCACCATTTTTGGGTTGTAAGAGATGAGGCGCAGAATCGCCGTATAACCGAGCTTTTTGCCGCTATTCCTGCACTATATGTTGCCGATGGCCACCATCGAACAGCTGCGGCTGCAAGGGTCGGTCAGGAGTGTATGAAGTCTAATCCCCATCATACAGGCAATGAGGAGTATTGCTATTTCTTGGCAGTTACTTTTCCCGCTTCTCAGTTGAAGATTATCGACTATAATCGTGTTGTGCGCGATCTTAATGGCCTTAGTGAGGAGGCGTTTTTGGATAAGTTATCTGAGTCTTTCGTGGTTGAGAAGAAGGGACAAGAGATTTATACCCCACAAGCATTGCATAATTTCTCAATGTATCTCGCTGGTGAGTGGTATAGCCTTACAGCCCGTGAGGGTACTTACGATGATAACGACCCGATAGGTGTGCTCGATGTTACGGTACTTTCTAACCTTGTGCTGGATAAGGTTCTTGGTATTACAGATTTGCGCACCTCAAAACGTATAGATTTTGTGGGTGGAATTCGTGGGCTTGGCGAGCTCAAACGGCGAGTTGATAGTGGCGAGATGAAGGTTGCCTTTGCTCTCTACCCTGTGTCGATGCAGCAGCTGATTGATATTGCCGATACGGGCAATATTATGCCGCCTAAAACCACTTGGTTTGAGCCTAAGTTGCGTTCAGGTGTTGTTATCCACTCGTTTGACGAATAACGTTTTTATAAAGACCGATTATATGTTTCATATAGTCGGTTTTTTGTTTGTCGTTTTCGCTTTGATAAATTGACGTTTAGATGAATTTCGCCACAAAATAAGGGCTTTTGCCCCGTCAAGTTATTTTTAACACACAACAAGATTGTGTGCCACATTAATTTGTTTAATTGGGATTTTTTTGCGAAATTCGTGTAGCAAAAAGGAAAATCGCCTATTGCGGTAAACAAAATGGAATGAATATAGCTATTATTCATTGCTCGGCGAAATAGGCAAAGTTGATAAACAGTTTCTGGTAATCTTAAAATTATGAACTATGGCAAAAATCAAGGGTTGCGTAGTAGTTGATAAGGAGCGTTGCAAGGGTTGTGGAGTGTGTGTCGAGGCTTGTCCTTGCAATGTGTTGGCTCTTTCGGCCAAAGTTAATACTAAGGGATATAACTATGTCGAGATGGCCAATGAAGATGCCTGCACGGGGTGTGCCTCGTGTGGTATCATTTGTCCCGACAGTTGTTTGGTTATTTATCGTCAAAAGGTAGAATAGTTATGGCAGATAGTGATGTAAGATTGATGAAGGGTAACGAAGTGATTGCCCACGCTGCCGTACGTTGCGGTTGCGATGGATATTTTGGCTACCCTATCACTCCTCAGTCGGAGGTTATGGAGACTTTGATGGAACTTCGTCCGTGGGAGACTACGGGTATGGTTGTGTTGCAGGCCGAGTCGGAGGTCTCGTCAATCAATATGGTATATGGTGGCGCTGCTACGGGTAAAAAGATTATGACCTCGTCGTCAAGTCCGGGAGTGAGCCTTATGAGCGAAGGACTTAGCTATTTGGCAGCGTGTGAATTACCCTGCCTTGTGGTTAATTGCCAGCGTGGAGGCCCCGGGTTGGGTACGATTCAACCATCGCAGGGCGATTATTTTCAAGCTTGCAAGGGTGGAGGTCACGGCGATTATCATATGATTGTTTTGGCTCCTGCTTCGGTGCAGGAGATGTATGATTTTGTGTCGTTGGCTTTTGATTTAGCTTTCAAACACCGTAATCCAACTATGATATTGGCTGATGGTGCTATCGGCCAAATGATGGAGAAGGTTGTTCTCTCGGAGCAGCAACCTCGCCTAACAGACGAAGAGATTGCTGAGCGATATGGCGATTGGGCCACTTGCGGTAAGGGTAAACGCAAGAAATATAATATTTGTACTTCGCTTTTTATGAATAGTGAAGATTTGGAGGAGGTGAATCTGCGCCTGCAAGCAAAATATCGCAGAATCGAGGCCGAAGAGGCCCGTTGGGAGGCGATTATGTGTGACGATGCCGATTATGTCGTTGTCGCCTACGGCTCTTCGGCGCGTATCAGTTCTGCTGTTGTAGAGTTGGCGCGCGAGCAAGGCATCAAAGTCGGAATTCTGCGTCCTATTACTCTCTATCCATTCCCCGTAAAGCCTATTGCTGATTTGGCAGCAAGGGGCGTCAAGGGATTTTTGGTAGCCGAACTAAATGCAGGTCAGATGGTTGAAGATGTGCGATTGGCGGTTGACGGAAAGACCCCTGTTGAGCATTATGGCCGTATGGGAGGTATGTTGTTTACTCCCGAGGAGTTGCTGCAAGTATTGAAAGATAAACTCATAAAGTAGTAAGCTATGGCAAACGTTGAGATTAAGCAGGAGAACTTGGTGTATGCCAAACCTCGTTTGATAACAAATGACGAGATGCACTATTGCCCGGGTTGTAGTCACGGTACGGTGCATAAGTTGATAGCCGAAGTGATTGATGAGATGGGTATTGAAGGCTCTACAATTGGTGTGTCGCCCGTCGGTTGTTCGGTTTTTGCATACCGTTATATCGATATTGATTGGATTGAGGCAGCTCACGGTCGTGCTTGTGCCGTAGCAACTGCTGCTAAGAGATTGTATCCCAATAATATGGTATTTACCTATCAGGGTGATGGCGATTTGGCCGCAATAGGCGCGGGTGAGACTATTCACGCGGCGGCTCGTGGTGAAAATATCGTGACAATCTTCATAAATAATGCGATTTATGGAATGACGGGAGGTCAGATGTCGCCTACTACCCTACTCGGTATGAAAACTGCCACAACTCCCTATGGCCGAGATGCGCAGTTGAATGGATTTCCTTATAAAATAGCCGAGATGATGGCTCATCTGGACGGAGCGACATATATCACTCGTCAAAGCGTTCACACACCTGCCAATGTGAGAAAGTGTAAAAAGGCTATACGTCGTGCTTTCGAGAATGCTATGGCAGGTAATGGCTATTCGATGGTCGAAGTGGTTGCATCGTGCAATAGCGGTTGGAAATTATCTCCCGTTGATGCGAATAAATGGATGGAGGATAACCTTATTCCAGCCTATCCGCTGGGCGATATAAAAAGCACTACGTTGCCTAAATAACACTTAAAGCAGAAACTTATGAAAGAGACTATAATTATAGCTGGATTTGGTGGTCAAGGAGTCTTGTCGATGGGTAAGATATTGGCCTACTCGGGTGTGATGCAGGATTTTGAGGTTACTTGGATGCCTTCTTACGGCCCTGAAATGCGAGGCGGTACGGCGAATGTGACGGTCATTATTTCCGATAAAAGAATCTCTTCGCCTATTGCCAACGAATATGATACTGCCATAGTGCTTAATCAACAGTCGTTGGATAAGTTCGAGAGCCAAGTTAAAGCTGGCGGTGTGCTGATTTATGATACCAATGGAATCATAAACCCTCCTACTCGTTCCGATATTGAGATATATGCGGTAGATGCTGCGGCCGAATGTGCACGATTGGGGCAGGCAAAGTTGTTCAATACTATGATATTGGGCGGATATCTGAAACTCAAACCTATTGTTAGTATGGAGAATGTTATGCTTGGTCTGAAAAAATCTCTGCCCGAAAGGGCGTGGTATCTGCTTCCTCAGAACAAGGAGGCTATCCTGCGAGGAGGAGAGATTATCCGTCGTGTAAGATAAGCAAGTATGATGAGATAAAGAGCAAAGTGAATTATCGTTTTGCTCTTTTTTATTGAAGTATAGGAAATAAATCGTTATCTTTGCCCTAATAAAGTCTTTTTCTATGAATAATAATCAGCGAGTGGCCAAAGCTTTGGCCGCAGCGACCGAAACGGCCGCAATGGAGATTGGAGTCGATATTTTGAATCGTGTGCCCGTAATGTTCAAGGAACAATTTTCGGGTAAACGAGCATTGATTGTTGCCGACGAGAATACTTGGCGTGCCGCAGGTGAGGCCGTTTATGCCTATTTGCAGCAGGAGGGTGTGGAGTGTGAAGAGCCATATATCTACACCGATAAACATCTTCACGCAGAGTGGACATTTGTCGAGATGCTCGATGAGCGATTGTCAGCTACCGATGCTATTGCAGTTGCGGTGGGCTCGGGTACGATTAATGACTTATGTAAACTCTCTTCTCACCATCAGAACCGCCCCTATATGTGTGTGGCGACTGCGGCTTCGGTTGATGGTTATTCTTCGTTTGGAGCTTCTATTACCTATAAAAATATGAAGCAGACGTTCACCTGCCCTGCTCCGAAGGCTATTCTTGCCGATGTCGGTGTTATGGCTAAGGCTCCTGCCGAGATGACAGCTGCTGGTTATGCCGACCTTGCGGCAAAGATTCCAGCTGGCGCAGAGTGGATAATTGCCGATTTTTTGGGCGTAGAGCCTATCCACGATGTTGCTTGGCACATCGTGCAGGATAGCTTGAAGGAGTCGCTTGCCGACCCCGAAGGTGTTGCTGCATTGCGCCCCGAGGCTATTGCTCCGTTTGTTGAGGGTTTGATGCTCAGTGGCTTTGCTATGCAGGCTGCTCGTTCAAGTCGCCCCGCATCTTGTACCGACCACTTGTTTAGCCATTTGTGGAATATGCGCAATCATACATATAATGGCGTAACCCCATCTCACGGATTCCAAGTGAGTGTCGGCACACTGTTTATGTGCGCGATGTTTGACCAAATGTATAAAACCGATTTTACACAGATAGATGTTGACCGTTGTGTGAATAATTGGAGTACTCTCGATGAGGTGCGTGCAGCTGCCGAGAAACTCTTTGCAGGTGAACCCTATGCTGAGTTGGGAATTACAGAGGTTACGGCAAAATACGATGATAAGGCCGAGGTGCGTCGTCAGTTGGAGTTGGTTAAGGCCGAGTGGCCTGAGCTAAGGCGTAAGTTGCAGGAACAATGCTATACTTTCGATGAGATGTATCGTTACCTCTCGATTGTGGGAGCTCCTACAAAGCCCGAAGATGTTGGAATTACAAAGGCTCAGATGCTCTCTGATGTGCCTTTTGTCCGTCACATACGCCGCCGATACAATATGCTTGATTTAGGATTACGGGCAGGAACTTTGGATTCGTGGGTTAATGGAATCTTCGGTCGAGGTGGTATTTGGGAGGTGAAGTAATACTTTAAGTAATAGAAGAAAGGCTCTTGATTTCAGATATTTGAATCAAGAGCCTTTCTTTTTGTGAGTGTTAATATTACATACAGCAATAATCCTCAATGTCGCGGAATCCGAGTAGCAAATCTTTGTTACTCATACGTTTCTTGCCTGCAATCTGCAACGAATTGATGTGAATTACACCATCGGCACACGCAATCTGAATTAGTTCTTTTCCATCTGAGATAATATCTCCGACGTGGGTTGATTCGGTTGTGCGTGGCTCAAATCTTACATCAAATATCTTCGCTGAACTCTTCTCCTCACCGTTCAAATATAGTGGAGTCCACGCAGCAGGATATGGCGATAGACCTCTTACGAAATTCACAATACTTTCGCCTCCTTGTGCCCAATCTATACGGCAATCCTCCTTGAAAATCTTAGGTGCAGGTTTAAGTGTGCTTTCGTCGATGTTATCCTGCTGAATAGGAGTGTAGTCATTGGCGGCAATTCTTTCGACCGTATCAACCACAAGGTCGCAACCCGCTACCATCAACTTATCGTACATCGTACCGATATTATCCTCCGCAAGAATGGGCATTCGCTGCTGCCCTATTATTGCACCTTTGTCTATTTCGTGGTTTAGGAGGAATGTTGTGATACCCGTCTCCTTCTCTCCGTTTATGATAGCCCAATTGATGGGGGCAGCACCTCTATATTGAGGAAGAAGTGATGCGTGAAGATTGAATGTGCCATATTTTGGCATCGACCATATAACCTCAGGCAACATACGGAATGCAATCACAATACCCAAATCGGGATTCAGCTCTCGCATAGCCTCAATAAACTCCTCTGACTTCAATTTATCGGGTTGGAGTATGGGGAGTCCCAATTCACGAGCCGCTACCTTTACATCGCTTTCGTGCAGTTTTTGGCCACGTCCAGCCGGTTTGTCGGGTGTGGTGACCACTGCCACAACATTGTAGCCATCTTCTACCAAACGGCGCAATGATGCAACAGCAAATTCGGGCGTACCCATAAATACTATGCGTAACTCTTTTGCGGGTGTCATATCTTATCTCTGTTTTTTGCGGATTATTACACTTTTTGCTCTCTGCCAAAATGGATATAGGCGTGATTTTATGGGTAACCATACAGGAGCAACCTTCTCTTCCAAGAGCTTGAACTTGTTATAATACCAATCGGTGTCAAGCAACGAAGAGTCGTTTGTGGCCTTTATCATCAGATAGATGGCTATTGGCGTGAGAATAAATGACGATAGCCATATTCCTGCAAACGAACTCCATACACCCTCTTTTGCGGCTTTTTCGCCGTTCAAGCTGATGATGTAATAGAATACGAAGAAAGCCACCGATATTACCACAGGCGTTCCCAATCCACCCTTTCGGATAATTGCACCGAGTGGAGCTCCGATAAGGAAGAAAATCAGTACCGAGAATGGAATAGATAATTTTCTATGCCAATCGTTTTTACTGCGGTATAGCTGGTTGAGAGCATTTTTAGCCGACGACTCATCAAAAGTAAAGGCATTACGCGAGTTGAGAGCGTTGGAGTAAGCCGTGTTCCATATTTGCTCTCTATCCCTTACGCTCAATTTGCTTAACGAGTCAAGCAACGCTACATCGACATATCCCGTTTTGTCCTTGCGGAGAGAGTCGGGAAGATGCAATACTTGTATATCTCGATTAAAGATGTTGTCTTGGAATAGAGGTTTGTATGATTGTGATGTGGCCTCGGCAACCTTTATATCGAGCGAATCAATATCGTGTTGTAGTTCGACTATATTCTTTGTCTGCGAGCCACCAATCATACCACTATTATCCGAGCGTTGGAATGCAAAACCCTCCATCGGAATTGTCATATCCTGCATCTTGAATTTGTCGTGGCGCACTCCATTTTTTGTGTACCAGTTGCTATTACGAGTTAGCTGATAGTTATCACCATTATAGAGCGTAAGAAGCAGAAACTTCTTGTCGTCAGAGAGGCGAATGTAACCCGATTCGGCAAGCGTAGTGGTCATATTGCCGGTGGTCGAGCGATTGTCATATATGAGAATATTGTTCAAAAGACCTGTTTCGGGATCTTGGTGCTCTACCCTAATACTCAGATTCTCGTCGATGCCATTGAAAAACAGTCCGTCTTGAAACTCCAATACCTTCTTTTGGCGGCGGATATCAATGATGATGCTGGTCATCTTTTTGTTGGCAAACGGAACTAAGTTGTTTACCACAAAAAAACTGCCTATCGACATAAATATCACCAAAATAATCAACGGTTTAAGAATCTGCATAAGCGACATTCCCGCCGATTTCATAGCCAGCAGCTCGTAATTTTCACCCAGATTTCCAAGTGTCATAATTGCGGCAAATAGCATAGCAAGGGGCATACCCATTGGAATCATATTGATTGTGGCATACGAGATAAGCTCTATGATGATACCAGCATCGAGACCCTTACCTACCAATTCATCAATATATCGCCACACGAAGTTCATCATCAAGACGAATGTGACGATACAGAAGGTAAGCACCAGTGGACCTAAATAGGCTTTTATGACTAATCTATGTATAGTTTTTAATCGCATTTGGCTTCTTTTTGCTTCGCAAAGATAAGAGTTTTGCTCCAATAAGCACAATAGTAAGCGTAAATATTATGCTAACTCCGGGTGGAACTTCCCAATTATAGCTCATTATTAGCCCTATAACAGTGCCCGCAACGCCAATAATAGATGCCCATAATGTTATGTGGGCATAGGATTTTGTGAATGCGTTAGCTGTAACGACGGGGATTGTAAAGAGCGAAAGCAGTAGCACGATTCCCATAATTCTAATGGCCATAACGATTGTTATGGCTACCACAATCGACATCGCGTACGATATTACGCGGGTGTTGATACCTTGACTTGCCGAAAAATTACGGTCGAAAGCTACATACATAATTTGTCGGCACAACAGGATTGCTCCAATTACACATACTGCTGTAATTGAGCCGAGTAGCATAATGTCTTGATTGGTTACGGTTATAATGCTACCGAACATATAGCTGGCTAAATCCCCCGATGTGTAACCGGGTGTGAGGCTCATAAATAGTGCGCCAATAGCCATACCAATCGACCAGATGATTCCGATAGCCGAATCCTCTCTTATGCGACCTTTGTCCGAAGCCCATTCTACTCCGATGGCCGATAATATAGCAAATGCCAAAGCTCCTAAAATGGGATTGATTCCTGCGTAAAACGCAATACCGAGTCCGCCAAACGATGCGTGTGTTATGCCTCCGCAAAGAAACACCATACGACGCGATACGATGTAAGTCCCCACGATGCCGCAAGTGATGCCTGCAAAGATGGCAGCCAGCAGTGCGTTGGCAAGATAATCGTATCGGAGTATGTCGGAAAAAAACTCTATCATTGACGCTTGTTGTTGATGTATCCTTAAAAATGCGCACAAATTTACTCTAAATATCGGATTGTTTCAAAACTTTTTTCGATTAAGCCAAAGTTTTTATATTTTCGCACGATAATACGATTGAATTGAATATGAAACGTCGAGTGAGTTTTCATACGTTGGGCTGTAAGCTCAACTTTTCGGAGAGTTCCACTATTGCTCGCCAATTCGAGCAGGGGGGATTCGAGCGTGTAGGGGCAAACGAGCCAGCCGATATATGTGTTGTAAATAGCTGTTCCGTTACCGAACACGCCGATAAAAAATGCCGCAATATTATCCGCCGTTTACATCGCAAAAATCCCAATGCGATAATAGCTGTTACGGGTTGTTATGCACAGTTGAAACCATATGAAATTGCAAATATTGAAGGTGTGGATATTGTGCTGGGTAACAACGATAAAGGAGATTTATATAAACGAACACTTGAACTCGGTACGAAGGGTAATGCACAGGTTTATAGTTGCGATTGTGAAGAGATTAGCCGCTTCTTTGCAGCATTCTCTTCGGCAGATCGCTCTCGCTCGTTTTTGAAGGTGCAAGATGGGTGCGATTATAAGTGTGCTTATTGTACGATTCACTATGCTCGTGGGTCGAGCCGAAATATGCCGATAGCCGATATTGTTGCCGAAGCCCGCGAAGTGGCAGCGTCGGGAATGAAGGAGATTGTTATCACGGGTGTAAATACTGGTGATTTTGGCCGAACAACAGGTGAAAAATTTATCGATTTGCTTAAAGCTCTCAACGAGGTTGATGGTATTGAGCGATACCGTATATCTTCCATCGAGCCAAATCTTATAACCGACGAAATTATAGAGTTTTGCGCCGCTTCACCTAAATTCCAACATCACTTCCATATTCCCCTGCAAAGTGGCTCGGATAGGATATTGGGTTTGATGCGTCGTCGCTATACTTCGGCAAAGTTTGCCGATAGAATCCGTAAGATTCGCTCGCTGATGCCCGATGCTTTTATAGGGATTGATGTGATAACAGGTTTTCCGGGTGAAACGGAGGAGAATTTTATGGAAACCTATAATCTTTTGGCGGAGCTGAAACCTTCGTTCCTGCATATCTTCCCATTTTCGGAGCGTCCGGGTACTCCTGCGGTAGATATGCCAGATAAAGTACCATCGTTTATTTCAACAGAGCGTGTGGAGAGATTGGAGCAGTTGAACCAAAAGTTGCATTATGAGTTTTGTGCTTCAATGACGGGCAAGGAGGCTGAGGTGTTGTTTGAAAGCACTATGCGAGGCGGTATGATGTATGGCTATACGGGCAATTATGTGAGGGTGAAAGCCCCCTATCGTCGCGATTTGATTAATCAGATTAGTCGAGTGCGATTGACCTCTATTGAGCCAAATTGTGACTCTTTGGCCGAGATTTTAGAATAAAATCTTCCTCTTGCGGCATAAAGTCGTATGGTATTTGAAAAATATTTGTATATTTGCATAATTAGCGGCATTGTGTATTTGCGCCGCACGCAAACAAGATTTTTATGACAGGTATTCGCAAGAGAGTAACCATAGGTTTTTTGAGCATCGTTGTATTGCTCTTTTTTTCAGGATTGGTTTCGCTGTTCGAGCTAAACAATATGAGTCGGGATATTGAGTCTATCCTTGACAGTAGCCGTCGTAGTATTGAGCTTTCGGAGAGTATGCTCGATGCAATTCGAGCCAACGACCGTGCAGTGGTAAATTATGCCGTATTGCGTGATAGCACCTATGCCGATTCGTGCCGATTGAGTTTCGAGGCTTTTTCGGCAAAGGTTGATCAGGCTCGTCGTGAAACTTCGGCATCAGCATCTCCTCTGTTTGATTCGCTCGATATGTTTGCTCGACGTTTGAGTGGCGTGGTTGAGGAACTTCGTGCCAGCCGCGCGATTGAGAATCTATTGTTGCTCGATAGTATGTCGGGCGGAGCATTGTCGTTTGATGGCAGGCGATGGTACGATAAGAACTATCTGCCTGTGTATAATTCCACCAGCAATAGTGTTATGAGGGTTATGTCGTTGGCGCAGAGTACCCTATCACCTCGTGCCGAGCGATTGAGCCGTAATGCCTATCGTTCCGTAACACCTGTGTTCATTTCGCTGTTGGTGATGATTGCCATTTTGTTGCTATTCTACTATTTCATAATGATTTATACGGTTAACCCAATTATTAAAATGAATCGTAGCTTGGGTGATTGGTTGCGCTATAAGCTACCATTCAATGTGAAAACCGAGTGTCACGATGAGATGCTGGAATTGAAAGAGAAGATTGAGAACGTGATAAATAGCCATAAAGCCCAAAAGTAATCGTTTGAAACTATGCGTTTGCAGGTTGTGATAAGATATATCGGAGTAGTGTTGCTTGTATTGGCTGCATTTATGTTGTTGTCGGCGGGAATTTCATACGCCAGCAACATCGATACGTCGTATTCGCCACTCGTGATGTCTTCGTTGCTTACGCTGCTTATTGGTTGCTTTCCGTTGATTTTTGTGCCACCTACGGATAGAATCTCCACCAAAGAGGGATTTTGTATTGTAGTCGGAGCGTGGATTGTAGCTTGTTTGGTGGGAATGTTCCCATATTTGATGTGGGGCGGTGAGTTCTCTATCATCAATGCTTGGTTTGAGAGCGTATCGGGATTTACGACTACGGGTGCGTCAATCCTCAATAACATTGAGGCTCTGCCGCGAGGTTTGCTATTTTGGCGTATGTCAACAAGTTGGATTGGCGGTGTGGGAGTTGTGATGTTTGCACTTGTGATTCTGCCCTCGATCGGTAAAAGCAAGATGATGTTGTCGAATGTGGAGCTCTCGTCGCTGGCAAAGGATAACTTCAACTACCGCACACAAACAGTTGTAAGGATTGTTCTTTCGGTTTATGTAATTTTGACGGTGGTGACTACTGTCGCTTTGAAATTGGGCGGAATGTGCTGGTTTGATGCTATATGTCACGCTATGTCGGCGTGTGCAACTTGCGGATTCAGTACAAAGAATGCGAGCATAGCCTATTTTAATTCGGGCTTGATAGAGTGGATTTTAGCAATAGCAATGATATTGATGGGTATTCACTTTGGTCTGATTTACGCCACGATTACAGGTAAGCGCAATAATATTTTTCGCTCGGAGATTACGCGATTCTATTTTGCGATTATCATATGTGCATCGGTTTGTATTACATTAAGTTTGTGGTTTGCCGATGTCTATCCCTCGATACTCGTGTCGCTAAGAAATGCGTTGTTCCATACGGCATCATTTATAACGACAACGGGTTATGCTACGGCAGATTGTAACTTGTGGCCATCGTTTGCAATACTCACACTTATCTTCTGTTCGATAGTGTGTGCTTGTGCAGGTTCAACTTCTGGTGGACTTAAAATTGACCGTTTGCTGTTGGCTATTAAGATGCTTCGTAATCGTATCCGTTCACAACAACACCCCACTGCTGTTATCCGCACCAAGATTGATGGCGTGTCGCAGGATTCAGAGATGTTGGGTACGGTGTCGGTGTATATCGTGGCGTTTATGATGATGATATTGGCAGGAACGTTCCTAAACACAATGTTTGGAGCAGATTTGATGACAGGCTTTTCGGCTGCGGTTGCTTGTGCAAGTAATGTTGGGCCAGGATTCGGCGAAGTGGGAACGATGGATAACTATTCGGCTATGCCCATTGTGACGAAACTTAATTTGACGGTTCTTATGTTGTTGGGCCGTTTAGAGATATTTGGATTGATTCAACTCTTTTTTATCAGATGGTGGAGATGATGAAATGTAGATTTGTTATAACAGGACTATTTACCCTACTTGTGGGAATTGCCGATGCGTCGGCTCAGGATATTGTAGCCAGAGTTCCTGGTTTGGAGAGTAATAAAGATTATATGAATCTTTTGCGTAGTGACGATAAGTTGCGTCAAAAGACTGACTCTTTGTTGGCTGTTGTTCGTGATGTGCGTGTCGCAATGCGCTCGGATTCAGAGTTGCGTGATTCGCTTTCGCAGATTCGTATGGATTCGATGCGAATAGTACTTTCTGATGCCGAGAATGCGATTTACAATATGCGTACTCAGAAGATGAAACTCATCGATCAGATTAATGCAATCGAGCAGCAGCACGTTCTCTCGTCGATGGGTAATATTGGTGGCGCAGATGGTGCGAAAGGCTCAGGCTCGATTTTCAATAATGAGTATTTCAAAAAGAGTATTGCTCCCGAAGACTTCAAGACCTTGATATCAATGCAGGGTAAGGAGACAACGGTACGAGATTATGCTCAAACATATACCAAAAACTACTCGAAGATAAAGTCCTTGTACGATAAATATCTGCTGGTTACCACTGAGGCTGAGGCCGAAGAGTTGTATCGCCAGATGGCAACTGTGATGGACGAAAATATGGTGTTGGAGCGTCGTTTGGCAAAGTTGTGGACCGAGATTTATGACCAAAAAATATATGTCTATTCGTATTTCTTGGAGAAGGAGTCTCGTGAGGATATTCTGGAAATTACCGAGAGTATGATTATGGAGTCTCGCCAGCAAAAACTCTTGTCGGTAGAGAATTGTGTTTCGGAGCCTATAATGGATTATTGTTTGCAGAAGCCAATCGTTCTCAATTATGAGATGTATGTGGCTAAATTGTTGAATCTTGCACCTGCTATTGACTCCTTGTCGAATGCTTCGAGAATCTCTCGCCAGATTGATTATCGTATGCCTGTGGTTGAGGTGGAGCGTCGCTCATTTGTGGATTATCAACCTATCGAGTTCTTGCCACGAACTCCCTATAACTCGTCAAATCCTATCCCCGATTGTGTGATATATGAGTATGGCGTTGTATATAGAATTCTGCTCGGCACATATAAATACAAACAGTCAGTTTCTATTTTTAGAAATGCCTCTCCGTTGTATATCGAAAAACTCGAAGATGGCCGATTTAGCTATTATGCTGGTGGTTTGCATAGTAAGGCTGAGGCCGAAGCGGCTTTGGAGGTTATGAAAAAGAAGGGATTCCGCAATCCTCAGATTGTCGAGTGGTACGATGGGCGTAAGACTAATCTCTCGGAGGTGGGAGAAGGTGAGGCCATAACCTACCGCTTGGCTATTAAGGGCGGAGAGTTGGACGATACGGTTAAAGATGTGATTGCAACAATGGCTGCCGATTGCCAGATTTCAAAGTCGAGCGATGGTGTGTTTAATATAGGAACATTCGTTAGTCGAGCTTTGGCCGAGCGTGTGGCGCAAGCTGTGGGTAAGTGTGACGAGAATTTGCAGGTTGAGATTATTGAGATTAAGCCTGAGCCTAAACCTGAGGAGGAAGAGTAGAATTTGATTGTTAAACCTATAAAATATATATGATATGGGATTGTTAACATTGCTGTTGGTGCTTGGAGCATTCTTTTTGGTGGCAGAGTTGGTGTTTCTGCCCGGAACGATTTTGGGTGCATTACTGTCGTTGACAAGTTATGGTGTGGCCATCTATTTCGGCTTTGCTAAATATGGTTTGGTTGGCGGAATTGTGACAATATTTGTTGCGCTCATTTTATCGTTATTGGTTACAATTCTGTCGCTTCGTGCCAAGACTTGGCAGCGTTTTGCTCTCAAAGATAAGTTGATGAGTACAAGCAGTTCGCTCCCTGCCGATGAGCTCAAAGTGGGTGACGTGGGAGTGGCAATATCGCGTCTTTCGCCTATGGGTAAAATTGAGGTTGATGGCAAGAGTTATGAGGCCAAATCCACAGATGCGTATATTGGCCCCAAAATCAGAGTGCAGGTCGTTGGATTTGAGAATTTTACCGTTATAGTCCGCAGAGCGGAATAATGTGGCTTTTGATAGTGGATAATACTCTGTAAATGAGTGCGAAAGTTAAAAATATATTGGCGAAGAAAATATTCTAAAACTAAGAAAGATATGATGGAAGTTCAGTTAGGAGTTTTACTCGTTTTTGGCTTTTTGGCATTGGTTGCCATTTGGTTGTTTTTCTACTTTATCCCTGTGGGGTTGTGGTTCTCGGCATTGGTGTCGGGCGTGAATATCAGCCTATTGCAGCTATTCTTGATGCGCTGGCGTAGAGTGCCACCCTCAGTGATTGTGTCATCTATGATTGAGGGTACGAAGGCGGGTTTGAAGTTGGACCCCAATGAGTTGGAGGCTCACTATTTGGCTGGTGGTAACGTTACGAATGTTGTACACGCTTTGGTGTCGGCTCAGAAAGCGAATATCAATCTTGACTTCAAGATGGCAACCGCTATTGATTTGGCTGGTCGTGATGTGTTTGAGGCTGTGCAGATGTCGGTGAATCCAAAGGTTATCAATACCCCACCCGTTGCTGCTGTGGCAAAAGATGGTATTCAGCTTATCGCCAAGGCGCGTGTGACGGTGCGTGCGAATATCAAACAGTTAGTCGGCGGTGCTGGCGAGGAGACTGTTTTGGCCCGCGTCGGTGAGGGTATCGTTTCGTCGATCGGCTCGGCAATGTCGCATAAGATTGTGTTGGAGAATCCCGATTCTATTTCACGCGTTGTGTTGGAGAAGGGCCTTGATGCTGGTACTGCTTTTGAGATTCTTTCGATTGATATTGCCGATATCGATGTGGGTAAGAACATCGGAGCACAATTGCAGATGGATCAGGCAGATGCCGATAAGAATATTGCTCAGGCGAAGGCTGAGGAGCGTCGTGCTATGGCGGTTGCTTTGGAGCAGGAGAATCGAGCAAAAGCTCAGGATGCTCGTGCGAAGGTTATTTTGGCTGAGGCCGAAGTGCCGTTGGCAATGGCCGAGGCATTCCGTAACGGTAATTTGGGTATAATGGACTACTACAAGATGAAAAACATTATGGCCGATACTCAGATGCGCGATGCCATCTCAAAGAGTGATAAGAAGTAAATATAGCTTCGATATAGAAGGCGTATGGCAGGGTGGTGAAAATTGTTCACTACCCTGCTATTTTTTTTGTGCTGATTTATATAATAAATCGGTTGGCGAAACGTTTGCAATATGGTAATTATTGATTTTGCAGATAAATTATCAAAAATTCATTGCGCTATGTCGCAGGAAATTGGTATATTTGCAGATATTTTGCAAACGAATAAAGATAAAATTTGATATATGAAGAGTTTTTTGACGAGCGTTTTTTCTGCGGTGATGGTTGTAACTACTTGTGTTACACTGTTTTCATCGTGTAAGACCGAAGAAAAATACGATTTTGTATTCGAGATGCCGGGTCAAATCACAGCAACTTTCGGTGCTGAGATTGTGATTCCTTTCACGGCAGAGAATATCACAAGTATCTCAGTGGCGGCTCAGCCTAAGGGTTGGACTATTGTTGGGGTTGATATGTTGAATAATACCATTACCGTTAAGTCGCCATCGAAGTTTACTTCCGAGGATAGCTCTGTGGAGGAGAATGGTATTTTGCGATTGACAGGATATACCGCAATCGGTACAAGAGTCAATACTTCTTCGTATCTTTCGTTGCTAAACAAGCAGATAGACCTTACCGACAAATACTCAAACTGCTATGCACTGTCGCAGATGGATACTCGTTATACAATCGACGTTACCCACAAAGGCGAGAGCGAGGAGCGTATCTCTCCCGATAGTGTGAAGTTGTTATGGCAGGGTCCTCAATCAATCATCAAGTATAGCAGCTACGATGCTCCAAAGGGTGAGTTTACATTCTTTGTGGGTCACGAGGATATTCTCGGAGAAGAGAAAGAGGTGATTGAGACCCGTATGCCGAGTGGTAATGCTGTTGTTGCAGCTTACGGTAATGGCGGACAGATTTTGTGGAGTTGGCACTTGTGGTTGACGAAATCGGATATTGAATCTACTGCAATCGTAACATCGGTTGGTGATTTTATGGACCGCAATTTGGGTGCATATCACAATGGCGATGGCTCGACAAATGGCGATGATATTTATGACTCATACGGTGTTTATTATCAGTGGGGCCGAAAAGACCCTATGGCTCGCCCACTCGATTATAGCTTCTCGGAGAATTCCGATGAGTATGTATATAACCATCTTGATAACTATCTTCGTTGGAAATACTACGATGCTGACAATGGAGCAGGTAGTGCAGAGTTTGCTACGGCAAATCCTATGGCCTTTATTCTCGGCTCGAAATCAAATGAGTATGATTGGTTGTATTCATCTCACGACTCTTCGTTGTGGAGTGCCGATAAGAAGAGTGTAAACGACCCTTGTCCTCGTGGTTGGCGAGTACCTGCGGGAGATGTGTTCACAGCATTTGATATTGACGATTTGGAGGATATGGCTCAACTTGGAGATGTTAAAAATATGTATGGCTGGCATTTGGTTGACCGTGCTACGGGAGTGAAGATGTTTATGCCGGGTGCAGGTCGTCGTAGCTTCGAGAATGGAGTATTGACCAACCTTAACAACTATGGCGATGATTATAATCCAATGCCGTGGATTGGATATTATTGGACCGCTGGTACTGCGGGTAACAAATCAACATCGTTGTTCTTTGATTTGAATACTACTCGTGCTGTAAATAATAATTACGAGCCACAGAAGGAGATGTATCGCGCAAATGGTATGCAGTTGCGTTGCATAAGAGAGAAATAACATTTTCATTATATAACTCGATTGAGAGCGAGGCCGGCAGATGAATGCGCCGGGTGAATTCAATCGGAGGGGGGGGGAGAAATTCTATAAGAGTGCTAATTCCACAGGGGTTGGCACTCTTTGTTTTGCGTGTAGAGCAGAAAATCGTATGATAATACAGAATTTGGGGAGATGAAGAACGAATCTACACCTCCCCACTTGGAATTATTGTTGTCGGCTACGGTGCGCGCAACCACGCCGTTGTCAATTTTTAAGTGACATAAGTTGTTTTACGAGCGAGATATTGTAGGTGGCCTCGCTGACGCCAGCCTTCTGTGCCGCCTCAAAGAGCGAGAGAGCCTGCTCGTATTTACCCTCTGACATTGCAAGTATGCCGCGAGAATTCATAGCCTCAGGCATATTGGCTGGCAATCCCTGTAAATAGGCCGCAGCCTGAGTGTAGTTGCCATTTGCCATAGCTACGTTGGCGGCATTAACGCGAGCCTCGGCTACGTTGGGATATGTCTGAACAGCAAGTAGGATTATATCGTTCCACTCTTTGCTACCCTTGTCGTATGTGTGAGCAATCATATATATATCACCCAAAGAGAGCTTAGAAGGGTCGATTTCGAGCTGCTGCTTTGCCGATGCAACATCGAGACTCTTAGGTTTGTGAGTGATGCTAATATCGGTCTTACGCAACTTGGGATACCACGTGCGGAACATAAATTTGTACTCTACGGGGAACTGCTGACGAATAGCGTTGTTTTTGTCGGCAGGCTTAATCTCTGCGTTGTCGATTATGGCAATTATTTTCAGATAGTTGCTTATCTTGCTATTGTTGAGCATCTGCTTTAACTCCTCCCAGTCAATAGGAGCCGATTCGGCCTTGACGGGGATTGTGCCACCGATATTATTCTTAGCCATATAATCCTTTACAGAGTTTGCTCTCTGCGTAGCAAGATTCTCGTTGAACTTGTATGGGCCTTCGGGTGAAGCGTATCCCATAAGTTTTATCTCCGTAACTTCGCTACCACTTGCCAATAGCTGACGCAATGTGTCGAGTTCGTGCGAATTGGTCATATAGTTAGCATTGAACGCACTCTTGTTGATTGGGAAATAAATCTCGGCATCGTGCGTTGCCCAAGATGGCGTGTCGGCCTTTGGTATGGCGTATGCCATCTGTGGTTTAGGCTGCGATGCAGGCGATGTTGCTTGCTGCTGAGGAGTTGCCTGTGAATTTGCAGGAGAACTTGCGACAATGTTACCAGAAGCGGGTGTGTTGTGCATCTGAGCGACGGCCATAAGTTCCTCGGCATAAGGTATGTCGTGACAACTGCACCACTCCTCACGAAGTATAAGCTCGGAGTTTGCCATCCACTGCTCGTAGGCTACATCGGCCGAGTAGTTAAGACTCTGTTCGGTGCGATTCTTACGACGAACAAATATGTCGGCTGACTCTTCGGGTGTGATTTCGCCGCGCTGGTGAACTATGTGACGACGTCGTCCATCGGCAACTACGGCTGGAAGTTGCACCATCTGATTTCCATCAGATATGAAAGGTGTGATACGCAACGATTTGTTGGATTTGATGTGCGCATTGCTTAAATCAATAGTCATATCGACATATACCCTATTATTCGAGTGCGAAATGTCGATATCGCTGATTGTTACACTGCTTGCGGTAACCGTTTGAGCGGTCGATGATTTTATACTCATAAATGCTATGCACATAGCAAGCAGATACTTTACAAGATGTTTCATAGTCGCTTTGTTTTAGAATAGATACACAAGTGAAATGGATAGTTTGGTTACACCCCAATAATTCTTACCTCCTGAACCGATTTTATCACCGCAGTCACGACATTCATATTGGTCATACCAAGCGTGGGCATAGCCTAAGCCTACCTCTGCTTCGAGATTCCATCGTTTGCCCAGCATCCACGCATAGCCATAACCTACGCCAACACCCAAGGCGTGTCCTTTGTAGCGATAGTTTTCAAGTGAATCCCATATTGAGAATGGGAAGAAATCCACATTGCCGACATTGAAGCCGCCTCCGATGAGGTGACCTGCCACAAAGTGACCATTGAAACGCTCGCACGTCCAATAGCGAAACTCTGGCTGTACGAGCCAATGTTTCCATTGACGGCCCTTAGAGAATGTGAAGGGGTTGAATCCCGCTGAGATGTCGAGGGTTGTTTGAGCCCCCAATCCGATTTCGATGCCCATATTGGGCGACAGCGATGCCGAATAGAGAAGGTTGCTTTTCAATCCTATACTCTGTGCATCAATTTTTCCGATAAATGCTGACAAGGCCAGCGTTAAAAGTAGAATTTTTTTCATAGTATGAAGATTGCCTGTTAATTCATCAGACTATCTCTCAAACTTTGAACCAAAAAAGTTTAATGTCGGGTAAAATGTTGTTAGGGAGTGAAAAAAAATACCTTATACCTATAATTATATAAGTAACTATAAGAGAGTGAAATTTGCTAAAATAGAGAATTTACCCCTTGTAGAGCAAGGATAATTAGCAGATAGCGGATAAATTTGCCGATAAACATCGTAAATGTGGTGATATATACATTAGCGCGCATTAGGCCCAATAGTACGATGATGACCTCACCGACCCACGGTAGAACACCAAAAAAACCCATCACTGCCCCGTAGCGTTTTACAAAGCCAGAGACTTTGTCCATCTTCTGCTTGTCTATTTTTAGCCAACGCTCAATCCACTCCATATTTCCCAGATAGCCAAGCCCGTAGCAGACTAATCCACCGGCTGTATTACCCACCGATGCTGATAACAGGCACACCATCGGGTCGGCACCCATTTGCACAAGAACAGTAAGCACTACCTCCGAGCTGAACGGAAGAATGCTACCAGCCACAAATGCCGATATAAAGAGCCCTATATAGCCCCAATCTATGAAGAATTGTGTTATTGCCTCAATCATACGTTACTCGTGCAAAAATACTAATTTTTATTATTCGCATACTATCCGATGTTCAATATCTGTCCCAAAAATGATATTTTATTGGTAAAGTTTTGTGTGAAAACGTATTATTTTACGCATTTTTCTTATATTTGCAATCGTTTGGTTGTCGAGACAAAGCAAATGCGTTGGCTCTTCGTTGCGTTGTAGCGGGAAGTTGTTGATTGCGTAAAAGTTCTCGAAACCAATTTTGTTGAACTTGCATCGTAAATAGATGCCCTTAACCAATATGTAATGAAGAAACTGATTTGTCTATTATTGACATTGTTGAGCCTTGATGTGATGGCTCAAATCACAACCGCATCGCTTCGAGGTGTGGTGCAGAACCTCTCGAAAGAGGCATTGGTCGGAGCGACCGTATCTTTAACCCAATCCAAGACAGGTGTTGCCTACTACTCTGTGGTTGATCGCGATGGGCGTTTTGCTATTCACGGCATAAAGCCCGACGATGGTTATAAATTAGAGGTGTCGTATCTTGGATACGATAATTATTGTATCTCTGATTTGACTTTGCGAGTGGGCGAATCAAGAAGTATAGATGTTGTTATGCGCGAGAATCTGGCATCGGTGGGTGCGGTTGTTGTCGAGGCTGATAATGTGAAGAGTGCTGGCGTAGTGGAGAACTATTCGCGCGAGGTCATTGAGTCCCTGCCGTCGGTATCGCGCTCACTGTACGATGTGGTGCGATTGACCCCGCAGGCTAATGCTACAAAAGGCGGAGGAATGTCATATGGCGGTGTGGCTAATCGCTACAACTCGTTTATGGTCAATGGAATAGCTAATAATGATATGTATGGTTTGTCGTCGTCGGGAACAAATGGTGGTTTGTCGAATGCCAATCCAGTGTCGTTAGATGCTATCGCTCAGATTGAGGTGGCTGTGGCGTCGTATGATGTGCGTATGAGCGGTTTTAGTGGCGGTATGATTAATGCTGTTACAAAGTCGGGAACAAACGAATTCGCAGGAAGTGCATATAGCTATTTCAATAATCAAGATTTATATGGAACAACTCCTGGGCAAAATGTCGCAAATAGGGAGAAACTCCAACAACAGACCAATCAAATTTACGGCGTAACTTTCGGGGGACCGATTGTGAAGGATAAGGTGTTTTTCTTTGTGAGTGGCGAGTATAACGAAAAAAGCTCTCCGTCATCACACTATTGGGGTTTTGATGGGGCGGTGTTGCTGGAAGATGAGTTGCAACGTATCTCATCTCGATATGAGTCGCTTACGGGATATGATGGAGGTGGCGTGGGCCGTCGTGATGTGAAGCAGCGTTCAGGCTCTTTGTTGGCCAATATTGATTGGCGTATCAATTCACGAAATAGATTGTCGGCAAGTTATAGTTATCTTGATGCACGAGCCGAAGAGTATGCTAATACCCTATCGTCGTTTACATTCGTAGGTTCGGGTTATGCAAATTATAGTACGGCTCATCATTTGGCTATTTCGTTGGAGTCGCAGTTGGGAGATAGATTACACAATACGTTGAGTGTGGGTTTCTCTCGCGTGGGTGATGGCCGTAAACCCGATGTAGAGGGTGCTATGCCAAGCGTGATAATCAAGAATACAGGCTCAACGGAAGGTGTTACGGTGAATATCGGTAATAATCGCTATGCTGGTGTTAATTCGCTTACTCAGAATGTGTTGACATTGACCGATAACCTTATCTTTGAGCGTGGCGCACATTCGTTTACATTCGGAATGCATCACGAATTGTATAATATCCACAATCGCTATTTGGCTAATTCCTATGGTACATATACCTACAACTCAATTGCTGATTTTGAGCAGGATAAAGCCGCTATGTATGAGTACAACTACACAGATCCTTCGGTTACGGGAAGTACCGTATGGGGGCCTCGTTTCAAGGCTGCCGAGCTAAATATCTATGCACAAGATGATTGGGACGTGGGGCGCGGATTCCGTTTGGTGTATGGTTTGAGGGCTACCCTCCCGCTTATTTTCAACACACCTACCCCAAATGAAGAGTTTAATGGTGGCGATATTGCTAAGCGATATGGTATTCGTATTGGCGATGTCCCTCAATCGCAAATTTTGTTCTCACCTCGCGTGGGCCTTAGCTGGCGTCGTTACTATGATGAGGGTGTTTTGTCGGCCGAAGTCGGAGGAGGAATATTTACTGGTCAGGTGCCGTTTGTGTGGGTGGTGAACAACTACTCAAATACGGGTGTTGAGCAGAAAGGTCTGCGATTGATGGGTAAAACCGAAGGTGGAAAGGTGGTTGAGTCGGCAGCCGATTTTAGCGTAACACCGTCGCCCACAACCATATCCAATACAAGTTTTATGCTTAATGCTATGGACTCTAAATTTCGCTATCCGCAGAATTTCAAGGCAAATGCGGCTGTCGGATATAAGAGTTTTAATGGCTGGTCGGCCAGAGTGGAGGCTCTCTATACCAAAGCTATCAATAATGTTGTGTTCCGCAATGTGGCTGTTGAGCAGAGTGGCGATATGGTCTATGCTGTATCATCAGACGGTGGCGTGAAGGGAGGCGCATTGCCGAAGTATAATAAGATTGTCTCGGATTATTCGGCCATTTACTATATGGAGAACACCTCTCGTGGTTATTCTTACTCATTGTCGGGTAGTGTGTCAAAAGAGTTTGATTTCGGATTGTCGCTTGCAGCGTCATATACATTTGGCCACTCATACTCGGTATGTGATGTGCCATCAACATCATCTTCGTCGAATTGGAATAGAAATTATAATCTCGATTTGAATAATCCTGAATTATCTCTTTCGACATACGATATTCCTCACAAAGTATCTCTTGCTGCTACTTTCCATAAACGATATTCGCAGTTGTTTGATGTGACGGCAGGTTTGGTCTATCAGATGACCTCGGGTCAGCGTTATTCGGTGACATTTGGTGAGAGTGTGGATTTTAATGGCGATGGAGTATTTGGCTCAACGCTTATGTATATCCCGACCGAGCAAGAACTCTCGGTGATGCAGTTTGCTGATGCAGAGTCGGCTGCACGTTGGAACGATTATATCAATGCCGATTCATATCTGCGCTCTAATCGAGGTAGCTTTGCCGAGCGTAATGCAATGCAGGCTCCCGCTGAACACCGCATTGATTTACACTTGGCTCACGGTTTCTATTTTGGCCGCGAAAGTCGTCGTAAGATAGAGTTATCGGTCGATGTGATGAATTTCGGAAATCTTTTGTGCCGCCATTGGGGCAGTTATTATAACTTGTCGGGGTGGAGAATGCAACCCGTCAATGTGGTGAGTATGGAGAATGGTGCTCCGGTGTATAAATTTACGAGTGGAGAACTTTCATTTGACGATTTGGCATCGCGTTGGCATATGCAATTTGGGGCTCGCATCGTCTTTTAACGTGTGGTAAAAAATATTGTTGAAAAAATGGTGCCAATAGGTACGATGATTGGAATATTTTATTTATATTTGCACAAAATAAAACGATTGGTATGATGACGAAGAAGCAAATATCTCCGTTGGAGTCTCAGCCACAAGTCAAGTGCTTGTGTGAGGGTTGTTTTTCTTCTGGAACTATCGGCATCTCTCAATTCGGTACTACTGTTTTTTATTGTTAATATAGGGCGACTGTTTGGTCGCCTTTTTTGTAATTGGAATATGAGTACAGGTAGAGTTATATTACAGGGTGGTAAAATAGTTAGCTGTGGTACGACGCGCGTGGCTGATGTGGCTGTCGTAGATGGCCGCATAGAGCGTATTGCTGAGCGAATCGAAGCTGCGGAAGGCGATAAAGTTATCGATTGTTCGTCGAAGATTATTACGGCTGGTTTGGTCGATTTGCACGTTCATTTGCGCGAACCCGGTTTCTCTGCCAAAGAGACTATTGCCACAGGTACGGCTGCTGCGGCACACGGTGGATTCACTACCGTATGCGCAATGCCCAATCTTAACCCTGCTCCCGATTCGGTGGAGAATCTGCAAAAGGAGTTGGATATCATCGAGCGTGATGCCAAGATAAAAGTTTTGCCCTATGCCACAATCACTCGTTCTCGTTATGGTCGTGAGTTGGTGGATTTTGAGGCGATGGCTCAGAAAGTGGCTGGATTTTCTGATGATGGTAGCGGTGTCCAGAATGAGGATATGATGCGTCAGGCTATGGAGGCCGCTAAACGTTCAGATTCAATTATTGCGGCTCATTGTGAGGTTGACGAGTTGCTAAGAAAGGGTTATATCCACGATGGAGAGTATGCTGCAAAGAATGGTCATCGTGGCATCTGCTCGGAGAGTGAGTGGGCGCAAGTTGAGCGTGATATAAAGCTTGCCGAGGAGATTGGTTGCCGTTATCACGTTTGTCACATCTCAACAAAAGAGAGTGTTCGGCTGATTCGTGAAGCAAAGGCACGAGGAGTGAAGGTTACTTGCGAGACAGGCCCTCACTACCTTACAATGTGCGATATGGATTTGCAGGAGGAGGGTCGTTTCAAGATGAATCCCCCTATTCGCTCGGCTGCCGATAGAGATGCTCTTGTGGAGGGTTTGAAAGATGGCACAGTCGATGTCGTAGCCACCGACCACGCACCTCATACCGCAGATGAGAAGTCGCGCGGTTTGGAGTTTAGTGCAATGGGTGTGGTAGGCTTGGAGACTTCGTTTGCTGTGATTTATACCAAACTGGTGCGTGAGGGAATCATATCGTTGGAGAAGGCTATTGATGTTTTGGCTGAGGCTCCACGTCGTATATTCTCGCTTGGCGGAGGTTTGGCCGAAGGCGAGGTTGCCGATATTGCAGTATTTGACCTTAACTCAGAGTATGATGTTGACCCTGCAACATTCCACTCTATGGGTCGCAGTACTCCATTTGAGGGGTGGCATCTTTGGGGTGAGTGCTGTTTGACTATGGTCGATGGCCGCATTGTTTATGAAAAATAAGATAACTAAGTATAAATAAAAAGACCAATGAAACCATTTACAAAGAAATTAGTCCTTGAAAACGGTCGCGAGTTCTATGGTTACGGTTATGGTGCCGACGTGGAGCGTGTATGCGAGATTGTTTTCAATACGTCGGTTGTGGGATATCAGGAGATTATTTCCGATCCCTCCAACATTGACCAAATTGTGGTTATGGCCTATCCTCTGATTGGTAACTATGGTATTACCGATGAGGATTTTGAGTCGAAGTTGCCTACAATCGGAGGTATGGTAGTTCGTGAGTGCAACGAAAACCCAAGTAACTTCCGTTACACAAAGACGTTCTCGGAGACCCTTGACGAGCAAGGCATTCCTTGCATTGCAGGTGTGGATACGCGTATGATTGTGCGTATTATTCGCGATGAGGGTACTCAGCGTGCTGCAATTGTTAATGCCGACACATCGCTTGAAAAGGCTTTGGAGATGATTAAATCTACCCCAATTCCCAAGAATCAGGTGAGCAAAGTTAGCTGCCGCAAGCGTTGGTTCTCTCGTACTCCGAATCACACCTACGATATCGTAGCTGTGGATTGCGGTATCAAGCACAATATCATCAGCCACTTCAATTCTCGTGGTTGTAATGTTACGGTTGTCCCTTACACCACAACTCTTGAAGAGATTAAGGCTTTCAACCCTGATGGTATCTTCATTTCGAATGGCCCCGGCAATCCTTACGATGTGCTCGAGGTTGTGGAGTTGATTAAGTCTATCGGCGGTTCGATTCCTGTGTTCGGTATCTCGCTCGGTATGGAGCTTATCGCTTTGGCATACGGAGCTAAGGTAGAGAAGATGAAGTGTGGTCATCACGGCGGCTCGGCTGTTCGCTCGTTGGAGAGTGGCCGTATTGATTTAACCGCACAGAATCATAGCTACGTTGTAAATGCCGAGTCGCTCAAAACGACAGGTTTGGAGGTTACTCACGTCAACGTATTGGACTCAACAATTGAGGGTATTGAGTGCGTTAAGGATAAGATGTACGCAGTTCAGTTCCACCCTGAGAGCGCACCTGGTCCGCAGGATAGCGCATATCTTTTCGATAAATTCATTAAACTGATGGAGGAGTATCAAAATGCCTAGAAGAACAGATATAAAGAAAGTAATGGTAATCGGCTCCGGCCCGATTGTCATTGGTCAGGCTGCTGAGTTCGATTATGCAGGTACTCAGGCGTGCTTGGCATTGAAGGAGGAGGGTTACGAGGTTATTCTTGTGAACTCTAACCCCGCAACAATTATGACCGACACCAATATTGCCGATAAGGTCTATATGGAGCCACTCACATTGGAGTATGTTGCAAAGATTGTACGATACGAGCGTCCCGATGCAATTGTTCCGGGTTTGGGAGGTCAGACAGGTCTTAACCTCGCCGTTCAACTTGCAAAGAAGGGCGTTTTGGACGAGTGTAATGTGGAGATTCTCGGAACATCGTTCAATAGTATCGAGGAGGCTGAGGACCGTGAGCTTTTCAAGGAGTTGTGCGTAAGAATCGGTGAGCCAGTGTTGCCATCGGTTGTAGTGAACTCGATGGAAGATGGTGTTAAGGCAGCTGAGAAGATTGGTTACCCCGTAGTGTTGCGCCCTGCATTTACTTTGGGTGGAACAGGTGGCGGTTTTGCTGATAATGAGGAGGAGTTGCGCGAGATTATGCGTAATGCCCTTATCCTTTCGCCCGTACATCAGGTATTGGTAGAGAAGAGTATCAAGGGATACAAGGAGATTGAGTTTGAGGTAATGCGCGATAAGAACGATACTGCAATTGCAATTTGTAGTATGGAGAATATCGACCCGGTGGGTATCCACACAGGCGACTCAATGGTAATTGCTCCCGCTCAGACTTTGACCGACAAAGAGTACCAGCTCTTGCGTGGCAGTGCATTGAAGATTATTCGTGCGTTGAAGATTGAGGGTGGTTGTAACGTGCAGTTTGCATTGGATCCATTGTCGTTCAATTACTATATCATCGAGGTTAATCCTCGCGTGTCGCGTTCATCGGCTTTGGCATCAAAGGCGAGTGGATTCCCCATTGCGCGTGTAACTGCTAAGATTGCCATTGGCCTTACTTTGGACGAGATTATGATTTCGGGTCGTCCAGCTTGCTTTGAGCCTGCATTGGATTATGTAGTGTTGAAGGTTGCCCGTTTCCCATTTGATAAGTTTAGTGATGCGTCGAATGAGTTGGGTACTCAGATGAAGGCTACGGGTGAGGTTATGAGTATCGGCCGTACCATCGAGGAGGGTATCTTGAAGGCTGTTCGCTCATTGGAGACAGGTGTATGCCATATCTATCACAAGAAGTTCGACGATTGGAAGACCGAGGAGTTGTTGGAGTATATCCGCAAGGGTACCGACGACCGCTTGTATGCAATTGCTCAGCTTATCCGCAAGGGTGTCGATTTGCTTATCATATATAACCACACCAAGATTGATATGTTGTTCTTGGAGAAGTTCAAGAATATCGTTGAGATGGAGAAAGTCGTGGCTGCAAATGTTGGCAATATCGAGGTCTTGAAGGAGGCTAAACGAATGGGATTCAGCGATAAGTTCATTGGCCAGTTGTGGAATATGAGCGAGGCTGAGCTTTTCCTCTTGCGTAAGAAGGAGAATGTATTCCCAGTGTATAAGATTATTGACTCTTGCGCAGGTGAGATTGATACATATGTACCCTACTTCTACTCTACTTACGAGGCCGAGAACGAGTCGGTGCGTAGCGATAGAAAGAAGATTTTGGTATTGGGCTCAGGCCCTATTCGTATCGGTCAGGGTGTTGAGTTTGACTACTCTACCGTTCACGCCATCTGGACTATCAAGGAGGCTGGATATGAGGCCATCATCGTAAATAATAACCCAGAGACAGTGTCAACTGACTATACTATCAGCGATAAACTCTACTTCGAGCCTCTTACTGTCGAGGACGTAATGAATGTCGTAGAGTTGGAGAAACCCGAGGGTATTGTAGTGTCGTTGGGAGGTCAGACTGCCATTAACCTTGCAGAGCCATTGGCCGATTTGGGTGTGAACATCATCGGTACAGGTATTCAAGCAATCAATAACGCTGAGGATAGAAAGTGCTTCGAGCGTATTATGAACGAGGTTGGTATTCCTCAGCCTGAGGCCGAGGCTGTAACTGATATTGAGCGTGGTGTTGCTGCCGCAGCTCGTATTGGTTATCCTGTATTGGTGCGTCCAAGTTTTGTATTGGGTGGTCGTGCAATGCAGATTGTAGGTAACGAGGAGACTCTGCGTCACTATCTGCGCTCGGCTGTGGAGATTAACGAGAAGTCACCTGTATTGGTTGATAAGTATATTCAGGGTAAGGAGTTGGAGGTTGATGCCATCTGCGACGGAAAAGATGTATTCGTGCCAGGTATTATGGAGCACGTAGAGCATACAGGTATCCACTCAGGCGATAGTATCAGCGTATATCCAACATTCAGCGTAAGCCAGCAGGTTAAGGATACTATCCTTACCTACACCAAGCAGTTGGGTCTTGCTATCGGTATCGTTGGTCTGTTCAATATACAGTTTATCGTAGATGAGAACGACAAGGTATTCGTAATCGAGGTCAATCCTCGTTCTTCGCGTACTGTTCCGTTCCTCTCGAAGGCTACGGGTGTGCCTATGGCAAAGATTGCTACAATGGTTATCCTCGGCCATTCACTTCGCGAGCAGGGTATTACAGAGATGTATGGTAAGGAGAAGAGCCGCTGGTTCGTTAAGTCGCCAGCCTTCTCGTTTGCTAAGATTCGTGGTGTAGATTCTTACCTCTCTCCTGAGATGAAGTCAACAGGTGAGGCTATTGGTTACGATAAGAGCTTGAATCGTGCTTTGTATAAGTCGTTGCGTTCATCGGGCGTGGCTGTTGCAAACTATGGAACAATCTTCGTAACGTTGGCCGATGCCGATAAGGAGCGTGCATTGCCACTTATCAAGCGTTTCTACGATTTGGGCTTCAATATCGAGGCTACTAAGGGTACTTGCGAGTTCTTGCGTAGTCACGGTATTCGTACTCGCCACTTGCGTAAGCTCAGCGAAGGTTGCACAGAGATTTACGACTCGTTGCGTAAGGGTCACGTGACTTATGTGATTAACACTATCGATGTAAATCAGCATAGCACTCGCCGTGATGGTTACGATATCCGTCGTGCTGCTGCCGAGAATAATGTTACGTTGTTCACCGCTTTGGAGACTGTGAGCGTATTGCTCGATGTTTTGGAGGAGATTACATTGGGAGTATCAACAATTGATGCCGAGTAGTTATGTATAAAAAGGCTATATATAGCGTTTTATCGAATGAACCGTTGACCAATGGCGTATATCGTATGGTGTTGGAGGGTGATTCGCAGTGGATTACTCGTCCAGGTCAGTTTGTAAATATTGAGTTGGAAGGTTTCTATTTGCGCCGTCCTATCTCGATTTCGGATTGGAGCGACAATACCATCACCATTATATATAAAGTTGTCGGTCGAGGTACAGAAGTTATGAGCCATATGGGCGCCGGGGTTAAACTCGACGTCCTGACGGGCTTGGGTAATGGCTTTGATGCCGATGCCGATTGCCAAAAGCCTCTGCTTGTTGGTGGAGGTGTTGGTGTGCCACCTTTGTATCGTTTGGCAAAAGAACTTATCGCGCGTGGTCGCAAAGTCAGCGTTGTGCTGGGTTTCAATCGTGCCGACGAGGTGTTCTATGCCGATGAGTTTAAGGCGTTGGGTGCTGATGTATATGTCTCAACTGCTGATGGCTCAATGGGTGTAAAGGGTTTTGTTACCGATGCAATTCGCGAGGCGGCAATCGATTTCGACTATTTCTATTCGTGTGGCCCATTGCCTATGTTAAAGGCGTTGTGTGGTTGCTGCGAGCAAGATGGTGAGTTGTCGTTTGAGGAGCGAATGGGTTGCGGATTTGGAGCTTGTATGGGTTGTAGCTGCAAGACTCTTGCAGGCAATAAGCGTATTTGTAAAGATGGCCCTGTAATGAAACGAGGCGAAATAATTTGGTAAGATATGGCGAAGATTTATGATACAACTGTGGAGTTGTGCGGTGTTAAGCTGGACAACCCTGTGATTCCTGCCAGTGGTACGTTTGGCTTTGGTAAGGAGCATAATGAGTTCTACGATATAAATATCCTCGGCTCAATATCTATCAAAGGCACAACTCGCGAGGCTCGTTTTGGTAATCCAACACCTCGTATTGCCGAGTGCCGTTCGGGAATGATTAATTCGGTTGGTTTGCAGAATCCAGGCGTTGATGCTGTGGTCGCACACGAATTGCCTGAGCTTAGAAAGATTTTCCGCAAGCCTATTGTTGCCAATATCAGTGGTTTCTCGATTGATGAGTATGCTGAGTGCTGTGCTAAGATTGATAAGCAGGAGCAGGTGGCAATTATTGAGGTAAATGTCTCTTGCCCCAATGTACATAATGGCGGTATGAGTTTCGGTACTCAACCAGAAATGGCTGCTGAGGTTACCCGTGCCGTAAAGGCCGTAACAACAAAACCTGTATTTATCAAACTTAGTCCGAATGTTACCGATATTGTAGCCATTGCAAAGGCTTGTGAGGAGGCTGGTGCCGATGGTATCTGCTTGATTAACACCTTGCTTGGTATGCGAATCGATACTATGCGTCGTCGTCCCGTCATTGCCAATAAGATGGGTGGCTTCTCAGGCCCTGCGGTTTTTCCCGTAGCGGTGCGTATGGTATATCAGGTCGCAAATGCTTGCTCTGTCCCCGTTATGGGTTGCGGAGGAGTTGAGAGTGCTTCTGATGTTATCGAGATGATGATGGCTGGTGCTACTGCCGTTCAGGTTGGTGCTGCCAATCTTAAAGACCCTTATGCTTGTAAGAATATCATCGAGCAGTTGCCTCAGGAGATGGAGCGTTTGGGTATAGAGCGATTGAGCGATATTATTGGTATTGTAAAGTAGTTCAAGCGAACTTCTAACAAAATGGGAGTGTCTAAAAAAATTGTTAGACACTCCCTAAACTATTTTAGTGTTTTACCTATCTGTCACTCGCAGTTTCGGGTGAAGATATTGCTATTATTTATTCAGCATCGGCGATATTAATCTCGCTTGCGGGAGTTTTATCCGCTGTCTCGTGTTGCGACGATAGAACGGTAGAGTTATATTTGTCGATTTTCGCCACCAAGTTCTTGAAATAACTCTTCGATACGGGAATAGGTTTGATTTCGTTGTTAGATAATACTATGTAGCGAGCCTTGCCGCCCTTCTTAATATGGTTGATTTTCATTACGTTGACCATATATGAACGGTGGCAACGAACCATACTCGTATCGGCCAAGTTCTCCTCAATGGTCTTTGTGCGACTACGCAACATATACGATAACAACTTGCCGTGATTCTCGTAATAAATCTTCACATAGTTATCTTGCGACTCCATATAATACAAAGACTCGGAGTTTATTGTGAGCTTCAATGTGCCGTTGTAGTCGTAAAGATTCACAAGTGACGGATACATTACCGATGGCTCACTCGTAAGTGACAACTCGTATTGTAACATCTCCAACTCCTCGGTTTTGGATTTATAAGCGGCATAAAGCGTAAGTATTGTATAAGGAATAGCGATTATAAGCAATATACAACTAAATGCCCTCGATAGCAGATACCCCAATGACTCCTCGACAGAGGGAATAAATGCGTAGGTGAATTGGATATAAAATAGCGATATGATGATAATCTCGGCCGTTACCCACGCTATATATTTATATAGTGTAAAATTGATTTTGCTCTGCACTTGATACATTAGCATTTTGCTGATAAACATAATTGCCAATGCTACTACATAGAATGCAGTTGTCATTCTCATATGTTCGGTATCCTCCAAACTGAACCACGCAGTCATTGAGAATGGCGAATAAACAGCCATAAACAAAATCGAGAATGTGAAAACAAAAAGTACCGAGCCGAGCAGGTAGCGTTTGTCTAAAAGGAATTTGGGTATCTCTCTATTTTTATCTATTTTTGTCATTGTATTTGCGTTGTAATCTGGTGCAAAGATTGCAAAATAACTTCAAAATACATAATTTTTGCCGCCTATAATGTCATTTTCGTCACAAAAAGAGCATTTCGACCGCACATTAGATAGGTTTAAGGGGCTTTTGGATACTTTTGCGCCAATAGTTTTTTTGTGTTTCTGAAAGCATAATTTTATGAGCAGGAACAATTGTTATTTTTAATTTAGTAAGGTTGTAAATGAGAATTATTGGAACAGGAAGAGCTCACCCTTCGAAGGTCGTAACAAATGCGATGCTCGAACAATTCCTCGACACGAGTGACGAGTGGATTAAGGAGCGAACAGGAATGTCGGAGCGTAAGATTATAACCTCTGAAAAGTTGGAGGACTTAGCTACGGAGGCCTCGATTTTGGCAATTAAAGATGCTGGTATTGAGCCTACGGATATTGATTATATCATCTGCTCGAATGTGGTGAACGAATACGTCACCCCGGGTTTGAGCTGTATAGTTCAAGGCAAAATTGGCGCAAAGTGTGCTTGTGTAGATGTCAATGCTGCGTGCTCGGGATTTATCTATGCGTTGGATATGGCCGACGACCGCATCAGGAGTGGCAAGGCGAAAAATATTCTTGTCTTAGCTGCCGAGGAGCCTACACGAATGGTCGATTGGAGCGACCGCTCGACTTGCGTATTGTTTGGTGATGGAGCAGGAGCAGTTGTTGTAACAGGTGGTAAAGGCCTTATTGGCTCACGTCTTACAACTGTGAGCAAGACAGATTGCTTGTATTATGTGAGAAAGTTGGAGCCTACCCCATATATCACCAAGGAGGAGAATGCAGGGCCTATGTATATGAATGGCCGCGAGGTATTCAAAACAGCCGTTCTTTCGTCGTCATTCGATATTAAGCGACTGCTCGACAAAGCTGGCTTGAAGCCTACGGATATTAAATATTATCTGCTGCATCAGGCTAATATGCGAATTATCGAGGCTATTGCAAACCAATTGCAACTCGATATGTCGTATTTCCCCCACAATGTCGATTATTGTGGAAACACCTCTTCGGCAAGTGTGGCTCTATTGTTGGACGAGTTGCATCGTAGCGGTAAGTTGCAGAACGGTGATAAATTGGTGATGAGTGCTTTTGGTGCTGGTTTTACCACAGGTGCTTGTATAATTGAGTGGAATAAATAAAACGAACAGATATAAATGGAACAAAGAGTAGTTATAACGGGTATGGGTGTTATCTCTCCCGTAGGTAATAATCTTTCAGATTTTTGGCAGAATTTGGTGTCGGGCCATTGTGGAATTGAGCAAATCAAAGGTTTCGATGAGTACGATTTGCCTATTTCGGTTGCGGGACAGGTAAAGGATTTCGACCCCGAAGCAAACGGCCTTACTCGCAACGATGTTCGTCGTAGCGATATATATTGCCAATTTGCACTTGCGGCGGCTCATCAGGCTATGCAGGATAGCGGCTTAAAGAGTGGCGAAAATATTGCTCCTGAGCGATTGGGTACTTATATCGGCTCAGGAATTGGAGGTATGCATACATTCGTTACAGAGACAGGTAAACTTCTCAACGAGGGTGTAAATCGTATCTCGCCATTGTTCGTGCCAATGATGATTGGAAACATTGCATCTGGTAATGTAGCAATCAAATATAATGCGCAGGGCGTGTGCTTGCCCGTTGTCACAGCTTGTGCTACTGGAACGCACGCTGCCGGTGAGGCGTATCGCGCAATCAAGCACGGTTATGCCGATGCGATTATCGCAGGAGGAGCCGAGGCATCTATACACCCATTGGCTATTGGAGGTTTTGCAAATAGTAAGGCCCTTACTCGTTCAACCGACCCTAAAAATGCATCTATCCCATTCAATATCAACCGTAATGGTTTTGTTATGGGGGAAGGAGCAGGCGTATTGATTTTCGAGTCGTTGGAGAATGCATTGAAGCGTGGTGCACACATATACGCCGAGGTCGTAGGTTATGGCAATAGCTGCGATGCCCACCACGTTACAGCACCAAGTCCTGATGGCGTTCCTGCGTCGCGTGCAATCCGTCAATCTCTCGATGAGGCCGGATTCGATGCCGCGAAGGATTTGCTTTATATCAATGCTCACGGTACAAGTACTCCGCTTAACGATAAGTCGGAGACGGTCGCAATTAAACTCGCATTGGGCGAGGAGGCAGCTCGTAAGGCAATGATTAGTTCAAGCAAATCAATGACAGGTCATATGTTGGGTGCTACTGGTGCAGTGGAGTTGATTGTTTCGGCTCTTACTCTGAAAAATGGAGTTGTAACCCCCACTATTGGTCTTAACGACCCCGACCCCGATTGTGATTTGGATTATGTGCCTAACGTAGCACGCAAGGCCGATGTTACGATTGCAATCTCAAATTCTTTGGGATTTGGTGGCCATAATGGCTGTGTGGCATTGCGTAAGTGGAGTGAGTAATATACACAAATAAAACTTAGATAAAATGAAATTTTTGGAAGGAAAAGTAGCCCTTGTAACAGGAGCTGCCAGAGGTATTGGTAAAGCGATTGCTATTCGCTTTGCGGAGCAGGGTGCAAATGTTGCATTCACAGATTTGGTCATCAACGAAGCTGCCGAGCAAACTCTTGCAGAGTTGGAGGCATTGGGTGTAAAGGCTAAGGCTTATGCGTCGAATGCAGCCTCGTTTGAGGAGTCGCACGAGGTTGTGAAGCAGATTATGGAGGATTTTGGTCGTATCGATGTGTTGGTAAACAATGCAGGTATCACAAAAGATGGTTTGATGATGCGTATGTCGGAGGCTCAGTGGGACGCAGTGATTAATGTAAATCTGAAATCAGCCTTCAACTTTATCCACGCCGTTACTCCTATTATGGCGAAGCAGCGCGGTGGCTCGATTATCAATATGTCGTCGGTTGTAGGCGTTTCGGGTAATGCAGGCCAGTGTAATTATTCAGCATCAAAGGCTGGTATGATTGGCTTGGCTAAGTCTATCGCTAAGGAGATGGGCCCTCGTGGTATTCGCGCAAATGCCATCGCTCCGGGCTTTATTATTACCGAGATGACCAATCAACTCCCTCAGGAGGTGCGTGATGCTTGGAATCAGCAGATTCCTTTGCGTCGTGGCGGCACACCCGAAGACGTGGCCAATGTCGCTTTGTTCTTGGCCAGCGACCTTTCGAGCTATGTGAGCGGTCAGGTAATCCACTGCTGCGGTGCAATGAATTGCTAAATCTTTTGAATGCTAAAATTCAAGATTCAGAATCGGCTAAATATCCTATCTGACATTGGGTTAGATAGGATATTTTTTTATACGCTGTTCCACATTTTTACATTACTGTTGTTATTCTGCAAAAGATTTGTTAAATTAGCACTTTGAAATAGAATATATAAATCAAAATACTATAATATAACTATGAGCCAGAGAGATGTAATTATTGCTTGCGATTTCAGTAGTGCCGAAGCTACACTCGCATTCCTCGACAAATTTACCGATTGCAAACCTTTCGTTAAGATTGGTATGGAACTCTATTATGCTGCGGGTCCCGCTATTGTTCGCGATATCAAGGCTCGTGGTCATAAAATTTTCCTCGACCTTAAACTTCACGATATCCCCAATACCGTAAAGAAGGCTATGTCGGTGTTGTCGAAGATGGACGTTGATATGTGTAATCTCCACGCTGCTGGTACTGTCGAGATGATGAAGGCTGCATTGGAAGGTCTTACTCGCGAAGATGGCACTCGCCCACTTCTTATTGCCGTTACCCAGCTTACCTCTACGAGCGAGGAGCGTATGCAGAAGGATTTGCTTATCAATGCTTCAATCAACGACACTATCGTTCACTATGCGAAGAATGCCAAAGAGGCAGGTCTCGATGGCGTAGTATGTTCTCCGTTGGAGGCCGGTATGGTGAAGGAGGCTTGCGGAAAGGAGTTTGTAACAGTAACTCCGGGTGTACGTTTTGCCGATGGCGAGGTTGGCGATCAGGTTCGTGTAACCACCCCTGCAAGAGCTAAGGAGATTGGTACCGACTATATCGTAGTTGGCCGCCCTATCACTCAGGCCGCCGATCCTGTTGCTGCTTATAAGCGTTGTATGGCCGAGTTTGCCGAGTAAATTAATCTTGAAATAAATTAAAACGAATATATTATGGAAAAGAGCATTGCAAAAGATTTGTTATCAATCGGTGCAGTATTTTTGCGCCCTGAGCAACCTTTCACTTGGGCAAGTGGTATCAAAAGCCCTATCTATTGTGATAATCGTTTGACTCTCACTGCTCCACGCGTGCGTGATAACGTCGAGAAGGGCTTGGCCGAGATGGTTAAGAAGTACTATCCTGAGTGCGAGGTGTTGATGGGTACAAGTACCGCAGGTATTGCTCACGCAGCTATCGTAGCGACAATTCTTGATTTGCCAATGGGTTATGTACGTAGTGGTGCAAAGGATCACGGTCGTACAAATCAGATTGAAGGTAAGTTGGAGAAGGGTCAGAAGGTTGTAGTTGTAGAGGATTTGATTTCTACTGGCGGAAGCTGTATCGAGGTTGTGAATGTTCTTCGCGAGGCAGGAGCTGACGTGTTGGGCATTGTGAGCATCTTCACTTACGGTATGAAGAAAGGTTTGGATCGTTTGGCAGAGGCTAAGGCTGAGAACCACTCACTCTCAAACCTCGATGCATTGGTGGAGGCTGCGGCTGAGGAGGGCTACATTAAGCAGGAGGATTGCGCCCGCATCATAGCTTTCCGTAATAACCCATCAGACGAGAGTTGGATTAACAAATAAAACATTGTCCTATGAGACATCTAATTGATACAACCGATATTTCGGTCGCGGAAGTTGACCAGATAATCAATACGGCACTTGATATCATCGCCAACCGTGAGAAATATAGCGAGGTATGCAAAGGCAAAAAACTCGCTACCCTATTCTACGAGCCGAGTACCCGTACTCGTTTGAGCTTTACATCAGCGATGATGGAGTTGGGAGGTAATGTGTTGGGATTTTCCGATGCGGCATCTTCTTCGGTAAGTAAGGGCGAGACCGTTGCCGATACAGTGCGTGTAATTGGTTGCTTTGCCGATATTATCGCTATGCGCCATAGCAAGGAGGGTGCGCCTTTTGTGGCATCACACTACTCTAACGTGCCTATTATCAATGCTGGTGATGGTAGCCACGCACACCCTACTCAGACCTTGACCGACCTTTTGACAATTCGTCGTGAGAAGGGTCGTTTGGATAATCTTACAATCGGATTCTGCGGTGATTTGAAGTTTGGACGTACGGTTCACTCTCTTATCAAGGCTTTGTCGCGTTATGAGGGTATCAATGTGGTGCTGATTGCGCCCGAGGAGTTGCGCTTGCCATCGTATATCCGCCGTGAGGTTTGTGATAAGAATAATGTTCCAACGCGTGAGGTTTCTACAATGGAGGAGGTACTTCCAGAGTTGGATATCCTCTATATGACCCGAGTTCAGAAGGAGCGTTTCTTGGACGAGGAGGAGTTTGAGCGTTTGAAGGATAGCTTTATTCTCAATCCGGAGCGAATGAAACTCGCTAAGGAGGATATGATTGTTCTTCACCCACTGCCACGCGTGAACGAGATTACTCGCGCAGTGGATAACGACCCCCGTGCGGCATATTTCCGTCAGGTTGAGAATGGTAAGTTTGTGCGTATGGCATTGATTTACACTCTGCTCGAATGGGCAAAGGAGCGTCCAACGCAGAGCGAGACACCTCGTCTGGATACCGATTTGGTGCATAACGATTGGCGATGCAGTAATCGTATGTGTATCTCAAATTGGGAAGATGTGGATAAACTCTTCCACGAGACTGCCGATGGTTATCGTTGTGCTTACTGCGAGGCTCGCAAAAAATAGTTTTGATGCGTGACAAACGCAATTTATTATATTAACAAATACAAAAGACAGATTATTATGGTAAAGATTGGAACTCCAATGACCTCAGTTGGCAAGAAAGCCATTTTGTGCGGTTCGGGAGAGTTGGGCAAAGAGGTTGCTTTGGAGCTACAACGATATGGTGTAGAGGTTATTGCTCTTGATAAATATGAGAATGCACCCGCTATGCAGGTGGCTCATCGCTCATATGTATTGTCGATGTTGGACGGACAGCGTTTGCGCGAAATTATTGAGGCAGAAAAACCCGATTATATTATCCCCGAGGTGGAGGCTATCGCAACTCCTACACTCGTTGAGTTGGAGAAGGAGGGTTATAATGTTATTCCTACGGCCAATGCTACCCTACTTACAATGAATCGCAAGGGTATCCGCCAGTTAGCAGCCGAGACACTTGCGATTCCGACATCTCCTTATTGCTTTGCCGCTACTCGCGAGGAGTTTGATGCTGCAATCGAGAAGATTGGCACGCCTTGCGTGGTAAAGCCAATTATGAGCTCATCGGGTCACGGTCAGAGCGTATGCAAGACTCCCGCAGATGCCGATAACTCTTGGAAGATAGCTCAGGAGGGTGGCCGCGCAGGTGGTGGCGAGGTTATTGTCGAGGGCTTTGTGAAGTTCGATTATGAGATTACACTTCTTACTGTTCGTCACTCTGGCGGTACATCGTTCCTAAATCCTATTGGCCACCATCAGGTCGATGGCGACTATCGCGAGAGCTGGCAGCCTCAGCCTATGAGCGAGGTGGCTTTGGAGCAGGCTCGTGACATTGCAAAGAAGGTGACCGATGCTTTGGGAGGTTATGGTATCTTTGGTGTTGAGTTGTTCGTATGTGGCGATAAGGTGTTATTTAGCGAGGTTTCGCCTCGTCCACACGATACAGGTATGGTAACGATGATTTCACAGGATTTGTCGGAGTTTGCTCTTCACGCACGCGCTGTGTTGGGCTTGCCTATCCCTTCAATCAATTTCTATGGCCCATCAGCATCGAAGGCTGTGGTTGTAGAGGGTGATACCGATAAGGTTGTGTTTGGTAATCTCGATAAAGTATTGGCAGAACCTAATGTTCAGGTGCGTATTTTCGGTAAACCTGAGGTTAAGGGTCACCGCCGTATGGGTGTGATTTTGGCTCGTGGCGAGAGTGTCGAGGAGGCATTGGCTAAGGCCGAGAAGGCTTATGCTACATTGGAGGTAGAGGCATTGCCAAGATAAGTAGAAGTTGCATAAAAAGAGGAATTTTTAGGCAACTTCATTGGTTGGTGAGAATAGTGTGGTAGTGATGCCAAATGCATATGGCAAAGGGAGTTCACATTTTTTGCGAACTCCCTTTACTATTGTTGGCCTACTCTTCTTCAAATTGTTTCAAAGCGATAATTCGCTGTTTTATTTCAGAAATGCGCTCTCTTTCAACCGTATATCTCCAACCTCCTAAAATGGCTGAGCCGATAATTGTAAGAATTACCCATAGCCACCAATTTGACGTTAGTACAGCATTTCTAACCAATGCCTCAATAATGACATATGCAAATAGCAGAGCAATAAAACAAGCCACAACGATACTTCTGCTAACATATTTTTGTTCATATTCCAGAATCATCTGTTCCTGTTGCATAATGTTGGCATCGAATTTTGATAGGCGGAGCAATATGCGATACATTGGGCTGAATAGAAATATATCCATAACCACTACTGTCCCAATCACAATCCAACCAAATGGGTCGGTGTGAATATTCCTAACAAATAGTAATCCAATAGAGCATACGAGTACTATCCAACCTAAGCATTGGTTAAGCTTTACTTTGTTTACATACGAAGATACCTTGCCCTCCATTACGATTTTTAGCTCTTGTCGGCGAAGTACTTCTTCACGTTCAAGACGCTCTGAAAGTTTGTCCCAAGATTGTTTCAATTGTTCAAGTTCCATAATTGTAATAGTTTTAAGCGTTAAACATTTTTTTGATTTTATTCTTAGCGCGCATAAGTTTCACTGCAACATTCGATTCTGTAAGTCCTGTAACTTCGGCCATATCTTCGTAGGAGTATCCGTCAAGCCATAATATTATCAAAGCTCTGTCAATATGACACAATCGATTTATTATAGAGTGCAACTCGTCTAACTGTTCTTTTAAGGCAGAATCCTCGTTGTTGGAAATATCAAAAGACAATGATATAGTTGCAGGTCGTTTGCGGCGGATATATGATATACAGGTGTAAAGAGCAATTCTATATATCCAAGTAGAATATTTACTTCGGCCTTCAAATTTGTCGAAACTTTGCCATAAGTTGCACAATACCTCTTGATAGTAATCTTCTATCATTCCTTTTGGAGCGTATATGTAGCACACTTTGTATATAATATTTCGATTGGCGTGTACTATGTCCAAAAATAACTGTTCTTTTGTTTGGGTTTTCATCTCTATTTTTGTTTGTTTGCCCTATTAGTCGCAGTTAGTGGTATGAAAATTACACCAGATGATAAATTTTACAATTCAATACAAAAAATAACCTGTCTATTCTTGTGAACAGACAGGTTTGTATGTATTCTAATTCTAATATTCAATTTTGAATTTTGAATTTTGAATTCTCTCTCCCCTATTTCTCCATCTTGCGCAAGAAGCACTCGATGGTGTTTTCCATAAGGCAGGTGATAGTCATAGGGCCTACTCCACCTGGAACGGGAGTAATAGCTGCTGCCTTTGGCTCGATTGCAGCGAAATCAACGTCACCACACAACTTCTTAGTCTCGGGGTCACGATTAACACCCACGTCAATCACCACAGCACCCTCCTTAACCATATCGGCTGTTACAAACTTAGGACGGCCAATTGCTACAACCAAAATATCGGCGCGGCGTGTGACCTCTGCCAAATTCTTTGTGCGGCTATGTGCGATAGTAACTGTTGCGTTCTCATTAAGAAGAAGCTTCGATACGGGCAATCCAACAATGTTGCTGCGGCCGATTACTACAACCTCCTTACCTGCAATCTCCACGTTTGCACGCTTCAATAGTTTGATAATTCCCTTTGGTGTGCAGGGCAATGTGCAGGGCTGTTTGAGCCACAAATTTGCCACATTCATAGGGTGGAAGCCATCGACATCCTTCTCAGCCTTGATAGCTGCGATAACCTTGTCTGAGTCAATGTGCTTTGGCAATGGCAACTGTACCAAGATGCCGTCAACCGAGTCATCTGCGTTTAGCTCATCGATAATACCCAAAAGTTCCTCCTCGCTGATTGTGTCGGGCTTGCGGATTGTGGTATTCTTCAAACCAACCTCCTCCGATGCTTTTGCTTTACCCGTCACATACGATACGCTACCTGGGTCCTCGCCTACCAAAATCACAACCAAGTGAGGTACACGACCATATTTCTCGGTGAATGTGGCTACATTGGCAGCCATCTCCTGTTTTAGTGATAGGGCTAACTCTTTTCCGTTTATAATCATCGTTTTATTGTGTATTAAAATTTGAATGCTTTATCTCCAATGTCATTGCGGTGGAAAAGGTTGTCGCACTTAATCTTTGCAACCTCCGCAGCCGCCTTCTGCTGTGCCTCACGAAGTGTGGGAGCTTGACATACTACAATCATCACGCGACCACCCGAAGTGACATATTTACCATCTTTAAGTGCAGTGCCCATATGGTAAATTGAGCCATCAACCTCCTCTGTTCCTTCGATTACATAACCCTTCTCGTAGCTTCCGGGGTAACCCTTCGATGCCAGAACGATGCCGAGTGTGGCCATATCGTTCCACTCGATTGTAGGAGTCTTGCCATCGGCTACATCGCAGAATACTTGGCAAATGTCGCTTGTCATTCGTGGAAGGATAACTTCGGTTTCGGGGTCTCCAAAGCGAGCGTTAAACTCAATAACCTTAATACCCTGCTTTGTCTTCATCAGTCCGCCATACAATACACCGCAGAATGGGCAACCTTCCTCGACCATAGCCGATGCAGTGCGACGCATAATATTCTCCATCGCATAATCCAAATCCTCATCGGTGATAAATGGTAACTCTGTGTATGCGCCCATACCGCCTGTGTTGGGGCCTTCGTCACCATCGTATGCGCGTTTGTGGTCTTGCGATACGGGCATAGGATATACCTCCTTGCCGTTCACAAAACACAAAAGCGAAAACTCTGGGCCTTCCAACCACTCCTCGATAACAACCTTACCTTGACCAAACTTCTCGTCCAAAAGCATATCTCGCAAAGCCTCCTCAGCCTGCTCCAATGTCTCGGCAATTACCACACCTTTACCAGCAGCCAAACCGTCGTATTTCAAAACTGTTGGCAACGAGCCAGCCTTAACGTATGCCATAGCCTCGTCGAAATCGGTGAATGTGCGGAATGCAGCAGTGGGAACTTCATACTTCTGCATAAGCTCCTTTGCAAACTCCTTGCTGGTCTCTACGCGAGCAGCAGCCTTGCTTGGACCAAAGATTCGTAACCCATTCAGTTTGAATGTGTCAGCTATACCTGCTTCAAGTGCTACTTCTGGTCCTACTACGGTGAGCTCCACTCCATTTTGTTTGGCGAACTCACACAACTCATCAACCTTCGTCTCTTTGATTGCCACACACTCGGCAAGTGCAGCGATACCTGCATTGCCGGGTGCGCAAAAAATCTTATCTACTTGGGGTGATTTGCTGAGAGCCTCCACAATGGCGTGACAGCGACCACCCGAACCTACTACCAATACTTTCATCTCGGTTTAGTGCTTAAAGTGACGCATTCCTGTACATACCATTGCAATACCGCACTCGTTGGCCTTCTTTACAGAGTCCTCGTCGCGAACACTTCCACCGGGCTGAACGATAGCCGTTACGCCATACTGCGAAGCCAATGTAACTGTGTCGTCGAATGGGAAGAAACCGTCTGATGCCAATACCAAACCCTCGGTAAAGCCTGCTGCCTGAGCCTGCTTCAATGCAATCTCAGCCGAGCCTACGCGGTTCATCTGACCAGCACCAACGCCTACTGTGTGACCGTCCTTAACAACAACGATTGCATTTGACTTGACGTGCTTAACAATTCTCCAACCGAAGTTAAGGTCAGTAACCTGCTCAGCCGATGGCTTAGTTTCGGTTACACACATCTCGGCTGTAACCTCTGCGGTCTTCTTGTCCAAATCCTGAACGAGCAAACCTCCGTTAACGCTTACATACTGGTTAACAACGCTCTCGTCCTTAGTCATATCTACCTGCAAGAGTCGCAAGTTCTTTTTTGTTGAGAGTACCTCCAATGCCTCCTCTGAGAACGAAGGAGCCATAATAATCTCCAAGAAGATAGGCTTCATCAACTCGGCTACCTCGCGATTTACCTCGCGGTTTACAGCTACGATACCACCAAAGATACTAACCTTATCGGCCTCGTATGCCTTAGTCCAAGCATCAACCACGTCGCTACCGATTGCAGCACCGCAAGGATTCATATGCTTCAAACCAACGCAGAAAGGCTCGTCAAACTCACGCACGATGCACAATGCTGCATTAGCATCTTGAATGTTGTTGTACGACAACTCCTTGCCATTAAGCTGCTTAGCGTTGGCCAATGAGTATGCACCTGCCTCTGCGCTACCGTAGAACTTAGCCTGCTGGTGAGGATTCTCGCCATAACGGAGTCCCTGTACCAAATCAAACTCCAAGAAGAGCTTCTCGTTCAAGCCAGCGGCCTTACGCATATAAGTTGCAATCATCGAGTCGTATTCGGCAGTGTGTGTATAAGCCTCAGCCGAGAGCTGCAAACGAGTCTCAACGGTTGTGTTACCATTAGCCTTAATCTCTTCGATAATCTTTGCGTAGTTCTCAGGGTTGCACACAACTGTTACGTCTTTATAGTTCTTAGCTGCACTACGCAACATTGATGGACCGCCGATATCGATATTCTCGATAGCATCTTCCATTGTAACATCGGGTTTTGCGATGGTCTGACGGAAAGGATAGAGGTTTACGCAAACCATATCGATAAACTCGATTGCGTTATCTTTAAGTGCTTTGAGATGACTCTCATCGTCACGACGAGCCAACAAGCCACCGTGAACTTTTGGGTGGAGAGTCTTTACTCGGCCATCACAAATTTCGGGGAATCCCGTAACATCGCTAATGTTGATAACATCTACACCGTTGTCGCGTAGAAGTTTCATTGTGCCTCCTGTGGCAATAATTTCCCAGCCCAAAGAACGCAACTGTTGTGCAAACTCCACAACGCCTGTCTTATCGCTGACACTTACTAATGCTCTCATAATATTTGAGTCTATTTTAATATTTCTCTAATTGTGTTAATATATAAGGTATGTTCTACGGCGTGAAACATTGTCTCCAATTCATTGATGTCATAACCATTGTAGTTGAATGCTTGTTGAGCAATTATTTGCCCTCCGTCAAGCGACATATCCACATAGTGAATCGTTACACCAAAGACCTTCACTCCGTAATTAAAAGCTTGTTTTATGGCATCTTTCCCTTTGAAAGCAGGTAGTAGCGACGGGTGGATATTTATTATCTTGCCTTCGTATGCACTGAGCAAGGTCTCCCCCACCAGTCGCATATATCCAGCAAGGCATATAAGCTCCACCTCTGCCATCTGGCATCTTTCGACAATCGCTGCCTCGTACTCCTGCTTAGAGTCGTAATCCTTTGCGCAAAAAGCAAAAGTTTCGATTCCAAGCTCTTTTGCCACCTCGCACACTCTGGCCGATGGCCTATCCGATACGAGCAAGGCCACCTCGGCATCGATTCTGCCACCGATTGCCGCTTTGGCTATTGCCTCGAAGTTTGAGCCTGTGCCGCTTGCAAAGATTGCTATTTTATGCTTTCCTGCCACTAAAACAATTATTTGATTGTTACACCTTCACCCTCTACGATGCGACCGATGATAGATGCCTTCTCTCCGTTAGCCGTAAGAATCTCAATGGCCTTCTCTGCCTCCGAAGCATCGAGAGCGATGACCATACCGATACCCATATTGAAGATGTTGAACATCTCGCGGTGAGCAATTCCACCGTGCTTCTCCAAGAAGTTGAATACGGGCAAAATCTCCCAGCTACCCTCAGTAATCTCTACACCCTGACCGTCGCGCAAGATACGAGGGATATTCTCGTCGAAACCACCACCTGTGATGTGGCTGATTCCGTGAACGTCGCAGTTGCGAACTACCTCCAAAACCTGCTTAACGTAGATGCGAGTTGGTGTGAGCAATACTTCGCCCAATGGCTTTTCGCTATCCAAATCGGTGTGTGGCTGGTGAAGGTCGAAATTGTTGTCGCTTACAACCTTGCGCACAAGGCTAAATCCGTTTGAGTGTACACCGCTCGATGCTATTCCAACCAAGACATCTCCAACCTTTACCTTCGAGCCATCAATAAGTTTCTCGCGCTCAACAACACCGCAAGTGAAACCTGCAATGTCATACTCGCCACCGCCATACATTCCGGGCATCTCGGCTGTCTCGCCACCAATCAAGGCGCAACCCGACTGACGGCAACCCTCTGCAACACTTGCCACGATAGCCTCAATCTTTGTGGGTTCGTTGTGTCCAACTGCTACATAGTCCAAGAAGAACAAAGGTTCAGCACCCTGTGCCAATACATCGTTTACACACATTGCCACAGCGTCGATACCGATTGTGTCGTGCTTGTCCATCTCGAAAGCGAGTTTGAGCTTAGTACCCACACCATCGGTGCCACTCACGAGGATTGGCTGCTTGTATCCGAGTGATGCCAAGTCGAACATACCTCCGAAAGCACCAATGTTACCCATCACACCGGGGCGAGAGGTTGATGCTACGTGCGATTTGATTCTGCGAACCACTTCGTAGCCGGCTTCAAGATTTACACCGGCATTTTCATAACTTTTTGCCATATACTTTAATATTATTGTTTTATTCCTAATTTACAGGGTAATCACTACTTCATCTCAAAATCCACCAAGATAGGTAGGTGGTCCGATGGAAAATAAAATTTTGTCTTCTCGTCGCGAGTTGCATTTATCGATGTGTACTCGTCACACACAACATAAGCATCGAGGATTCGCTCATAAAGAGGTTGCGTACAATATACAAAGTCAATACGCGATTTGCCTTGTGTTGTGGTGTGGAACTCGCCAGCAAAACGCTCACCGATAATATCTACATAAGGAGTATTCTCCAAAATGTAGTCGTGAACCAAAAATGCGGTTGAATTCTCATTGTACTTGTAGAAATGGTTATCCTTGCGAGTGCGTGAATTGAAATCACCTGCCATAATCCACATCTCGTTTTGAGCATCTTTGTTGGGGATAATGGTGTGCTTGCAGATATACTCCATCTCCTTGCGGCGATAGTGGTCACCTCCGTTCTCAGCACGACTTGCCTCAATGTCTTCTGCTCTATAAGCGTGTCGCTGAGGCCAAGTGTGTAGAGTTACGATGTTAACCTTCTTGCCATTGAATTCAACCTGAAAATGTCCAGCTCCGTGAGTTACCACGCTGTCGGGCTCCTCACCCACGATTTGCTGAACAACCTCGATGGGAAGTTTCGATGTGATTACCTGTGGATAGTTGTCTCGATGACCGCCTTTCTCCCAATATTGGTGGCCAAAACGTGCTGCTAATTCTCCCCAATTCTCTATAAGGTAACGCTCCTCGGGTTTGCAAGCTTTGTCTGTGCCCTTTTCGTAGATTGTTTGAGCCTCGCACCAAATACATACGTCGGGGTCATATTTCTTAACCCACTCAACGAAATTGTCATAGTTGTTGGGTTCGTCGGCCCACATTCCGTTTTGGAAATTCCAATATAGTACGCGAAGTGATGTGTCGCGCGTACAACCGCACAAAGCGACTACTGCGACAAGCAGTGCCGCGGTAGCCAGTGTGCGTATATAACGTAAAGTTGTCATAAGACTTCGATTAATTTTCGTTATTTACCCTTGAAATAATTTACAGCGTTAGCAAAGATGCTCTGCTGCTTATTGCCGTGAATGTTCTTGAAGAGATTCTCCTCGTAACGCTCCGTATGGCCCATCTTACCGAGAATCTGACCACTCTTGCTGATGATACCCTCGATACCGAAGCTCGAACCGTTGGGGTTGTAAGGTGCGCAAAGAGTAGCATCTCCATCGGGTGATACATATTGGAATGCGATTTGACCATTTGCAAACAACTCCTCGGCCATCTCGTCGCTCACAACGAACTTACCCTCACCGTGACTTACAGCAATTGAGTGCTGCTCGCCCAACTCAAATGAAGCCAACCACGGAGAGTTGGTTGTAGCTACACGAGTAGTTACAATCTGCGAGATGTGGCGATTGATATCGTTGCGGAAGAGTGTAGGTGACTCCTTGACAACCTGACCTAAACGGCCATAAGGCAACAATCCCGATTTAACCAATGCTTGGAATCCGTTGCAGATACCCAAAATCAAGCCTCCTCTGTCGAGCAAAGCGTGGATAGCATCGGTGATAATCTTGTTGTTGAGTACGTTGGCGATAAACTTACCGCTACCGTCTGGCTCATCACCTGCTGAGAAACCTCCACTGAGTACAAAGATGTGACACTCGTCAATCATCTTCTTCATCTTCTCGATTGAAGCGAAGATATCCTCAGCTGTAAGGTCGCAGAATACGCTTGTTGTAACCTTCGCACCAGCACGCTCGAATGCCTTGCCTGTGTCGTAGTCGCAGTTTGTTCCTGCAAATACGGGAAGGTATGCGATTGGCTGCTCAACGGGCTCACCTGTATATTTAATCTGCTTCTTCTCTGGCTCGCTCTTGCGGGTTACGCCACCCTCAATACCGCGATCTGGATATATCTTGCAGAACTTCTGAGAATTTACTTTCTGCAATGAGTCGATAGCGAATGCCTCGCCGTTGAATACAACCTCCGCCTTGTCGATAGTTGTACCTATAAGCTCAGCGTAGTCGCACTCGAAGTCGTCGGCCGCCTCCACAACGAATGAACCGTATGCGTAGTCAAACAACGCCTGCTCGTCCATCTTAACGTCAGCACCAACGCAGTCACCAAATGACATCTTGGCAACAGCCTCGGCAACTCCACCAAATCCTACTGCGTAAGCCGAAATAATCTTGCCCTGCTCGATAGCTGTGCTAACCTGTGAGAATAGCTCTTTGAGCTGGTCTGTGTCGGGCATATAGTTGTTAAGAGGGGTATGTTTAATAAGGTATAACTTATTACCCGCCTTCTTGAACTCAGGGCTTATAACCGTGCGAGCATCAACAGTCGTAATACCAAATGCCATAAGCATAGGAGGAACGTTGATGTTCTGGAATGTACCGCTCATAGAGTCCTTACCTCCGATAGATGGCAGACCCAATTCAATCTGCATCTTCAATGCACCGAGCAATGCCGAGAGTGGCTTACCCCACGATGTCTCGCTATGCATACGCTCAAAGTACTCCTGATATGAGTAGCGCATCTTGTCGTATCTCGCACCTGCGGCTACCACTTTGGCTGCTGCCTCAATCACTGCGTAGGCAGCACCGTGATATGGACTCCACGATGTGATGAATGGGTTGTAACCAAAGGCCATAATACTTGCAGTATTGGTATATGCCTTGCCTACGGGCAACTTCTGAACAGATACCTGAGTCTCGGTATTTTGAGTGCGACCTCCAAAAGGCATCAACACGGTTGAAGCGCCGATTGTAGAGTCAAACATCTCAATCATACCGCGCTGCGATACCACATTGTCGTCCTGCAAATTGTTATTAATCTTCTCGGCCAATGTCTCACCCTCAACTTTGCGCTCAAATGGATTCTTCTCCTCCACCTCAGCGATGCGAATCTTGGTGTAGTGCTTTGCACCAGCCGAGTCGATAAACTCGCGCGAAAGGTTTACTATCATCTCGCCATTGTAGAACATCTTCAAACGATTGGTGTCTGTTACATCGGCAACGTGAGTAACCTCGATGCTCTCCGAGTGACAATACTCGATGAAAGCCTCCATATCCTTGCGCTCGATAACAACAGCCATACGCTCCTGAGACTCGCTGATAGCAAGCTCCGTAGAGTTCAAACCGCTATACTTTGTGGGGACTCTATCCAAATAGATGTCAAGGCCCGGAGCCAACTCACCGATAGCAACGCTCACTCCACCTGCGCCAAAGTCATTAGACTTTTTGATGAGGCGAGTAACCTCGGCTCTGTGGAACAAACGCTCCAATTTGCGCTCCTCGGGTGCATTACCCTTCTGTACCTCTGAGCTACACTCCTCGATTGACTTTACATTGTGCTCCTTTGAAGAACCTGTTGCTCCACCAATACCGTCACGACCTGTGCGGCCACCCAAAAGAAGGATAACATCTCCTGCTGCGGGTGATTCACGACGCACATCATCGGCCTTAACAGCTCCAACAACTGCACCTACCTCCAAACGCTTTGCTACATAGTCGGGGTGGTAAATTTCGCGGACGTGAGTTGTCGCCAAACCAATCTGATTTCCATAGCTTGAATAACCCGATGCCGCTTTTGTTGTGATGATTCGCTGTGGAAGTTTACCCTCCATAGTGTCGGCTACGCTCTTGTAGATGTCGCCTGCGCCTGTTACGCGCATAGCCTGATAGACGTAGCTGCGACCTGACAATGGGTCGCGGATAGCACCTCCAAGACAAGTTGAAGCACCTCCGAAAGGCTCAATTTCTGTTGGGTGATTGTGGGTCTCGTTCTTGAATTGCAAGAGCCACTTCTCCTGTTGGCCGTCAACATCAACATTTACATATATGCTACAAGCGTTGTTCTCCTCGCTCTGCTCCATATTGTCGAGTACGCCAGTCTTTTTCAAGTAACGTGCGCCAATTGTAGCAAGCTCCATAAGACACAAACTCTTCTGCTCGCGGCCCAGCTCCTTGCGAATATCTTTCAGTAATTCAAGCGATGAATCCAACTCGGCAGAGAGGAATGAATCGTCGATTGTAATCTCTGTAATCTCGGTTGTGAAGGTTGTATGTCGGCAGTGGTCACTCCAATATGTGTCCAAAATACGAAGCTCGGTTTCTGATGGGTCGCGGCCTTCGATTTTATAGTAATTAACTACCTCACGCAAGTCGTCGGCATTCATTGCCAAGCCATACTGCTTGCAGTATCCCTCCAACTCCTCATCTTTGAGGGCTGTCAGACCGTGCAATACTGGCACAGGCTTAACCTCAGCATTCTCCATATCCGAAAGAACGCTCAAATCCTTGCGGCGAGACTCTACTGCATTGATGTAATAACGCTCAATGCGTGCAAGTTCTTCGTCTGTTGTATTTGCATCAAAGATGAGCAGCTTAGAACTCTTGATTCTTACATTGGCTGTTGGCTCAATAAGGCGTACACAATCCACAGCTGAACTTGCTCTCTGGTCGAACTGTCCGGGTAGATACTCTACGGCTAAATACTTTTGACCTTCGAGGTTACACTCATCGCTTACGCAGTCGGTTACAATCTCGCCGAATACTGCATAACGGCTCTTCTCCAAAAGTTCCTCGGAGAATCCAAACAAATCATAGACGTTCAACAATCTGAGAGTTTGCAGATTGAGTCCCAAGTTATTGTTTAATTCTTTGCGTAGAGTATCGGCCTCGACTTGAAATCGAGGGTATTTCTCTACATAAACGCGGTAATTCTTCATATTGTTGTTGCTCTTTTATAACTCTGCTTCCAAAACCTTCTCGGTCTGATTCTTACGATACTCCACCAAACGTGCTTCAAGTTCCTTGTCGGTGAGAGCAAAAATAGATGCTGCTATGAGTGCTGCATTTTTGGCTCCATTGATGGCTGTTGTTGATACGGGGATTCCACCGGGCATCTGTACGATTGAGAGCAATGAATCCAAGCCTCCCAATGCTGATGTTTTGATGGGTACACCGATGACGGGTACAGTGGTTAGTGCGGCTGTAACACCAGCAACGTGGGCAGCGCCGCCTGCTCCTGCAATGATAGCACCAATGCCTCGCTCCTTAGCCGATGTGGCATACTCAAACATCAAGTGAGGTGTGCGGTGTGCGCTGATAACTCGCTTCTCATACTCGATACCCAACTCCTCCAAAGTCTCACAAGCGGCCGACATAATGCCCCAATCGCTTGTAGAGCCCATAATAACTGCAACTTTCATATTGTCAATGTGTAACGTTAAAAATACAGCCGTCGCAGCATAACTGCAACGGCTCTTTTATTCTAAAAATTAAACTTAATTTGCCCGTAAGGTGATACTGCAAACTCATTTCCGACGGTTGTCGAAATGGTGAGTATGCAGGTTGATTGATGAGGTGATGAGTGCTTTTTGGCACTGCACAACTCGTTTTGCGAGCGATTAAAAAAATGGAAATTCGACCGCAAAATTGAGAGTTGTGATGTATGTAACCTCGAAAAAATCATATCTCTGCAAAAATACGCTTTTTTATTGAAAAAAGGAAAGAAAAATAGTGTAAAAATATCAACAAATTATCCACTAGGTTTTACCCTTTAATCTTTGCAAACTTGTGGTTTGTGGAATTTTGGGTTAAAATAGGAATATTATAGAAATATTAATGTAACGCGATTTGCAGTGCATATTGTGTCTGAATATTACTTAAAGTATTACATTAAATAGTAGTTGTTAATATATTGAAGTATTGAGCTTTAATAGAATATATATACGTGTCTATTAATATGTGTATTTAATCAATATTGATAGTATAACAATACTCTAATTATTTTGGTTATTTATTAATTGAGAGGGGTGTTTAATACGAAAAATAAAAAGGGCCGCGGCCTCTCGGACGTAGCCCCTGAGAACTATCCATAAAACAAACAAAATAAACTCTCTTTTTAAGAACTCTCTTTTTTGTAGCAGATTTGCTCTGCCTAAAAGCCTTAAAGTTGTTTCTAATTCATATGTTAATTTCTTGATGCAAAGGTGAGAAATTAGTCAATACCCCACAATCGCATAATTTAGGGAATTTTTCGGGTAGCATTCACTAAATAGAGTGATTGGCATTTATCATAAAAAAGTGTATTTTTGTACCAAAAATACGAACAGACGAAAATATGTTATTATCAGATTTGAAAACGGGTGAATCCGCAGTCGTTATTAAAGTGCTGGGACACGGAGGCTTTCGTCGTAGAATCCTCGAAATGGGATTTGTGCGAGGTCAACAAGTAGTTTCAGTATTGAACGCGCCATTGCGCGACCCGATTAAATATGGAATTATGGGTTATGAAGTTTCGCTTCGACGAAGCGAGGCTGCAATGGTCGAGGTGCTTACTTTGGAGGAGGCACGAGCGATTCAACCCAATAGCGATAACCTTACGACTTCACCTCACGATGAAGATATAGAATATGCTGTAAATGAGAAGATTCGTGAAATTAATGTGGCGTTGGTAGGTAATCCCAATAGTGGTAAAACGTCGCTCTTTAATGCCTTGTCGGGTGGTCACGAACACGTAGGAAATTATAGTGGCGTGACGGTAGATGCCAAGATGGGCTCGTTCAAATATAAGGATTATACAATTAATATTACCGACCTTCCGGGTACATATGCTCTCTCGGCCTACACACCCGAAGAATTGTATGTGCGTCAACATCTTATTGAAAAGTTGCCTGATGTGGTGGTTAATGCGGTTGTAGCCTCGAATTTGGAGCGCAATCTCTATCTCACTACCGAACTTATCGACCTTAACCCCAAAATGGTTGTGGCTCTGAATATGTATGATGAGTTGGAGAATAGCGGTGCACGTCTTGATTATGAACAATTGGGTCGAATGATTGGAGTCCCCGTTGTGCCTGTTGTGGCACGAGATGGCAAGGGACTGGATAAATTGTTAGACGAGGTGATACTCACTTATGAGAATCAGAACCCCAAAGTTCGTCATATTCATATTAACTACTCTTCGTCAATCGAGGCTGAGATACAATCTCTTTCAAAACTAATGAAGCGTCACGTTGAAGAGTTGCCTAAGTGTTTCCCGCCACGTTATTGGGCGATAAAAATGCTTGAAGGCGATAGCAATGTGATGAGTATGCTAAAAGGTGTGACATATTTCACCGAGTGGAAAACCCACAGTGTCAAAGGTGCAGCACGCATAATCACAGCTCTTGATGAAGATGTTGAGAGTGCCATAACCAACGAGAAATATGGATTCATCGAAGGAGCTTTGGCCGAAACATACGTTGCGGGGCCCGATAGTTCGAAGAGTAATAAAACCTCATTGATTGACAGAGTGGTTACCCATCGTTATTTTGGTTTCCCGTTGTTCTTGGCCATTATGTTTGTAATGTTCTGGACAACCTTTACTTTGGGTGCATATCCGCAGGAGTGGATTGAGATGGGATTCGGTTGGCTTGGAGAGTTTGTTGCGGGATTGATGAACGATGGGCCTCTGCGAGATTTAATTGTAGATGGTATAATTGGAGGTGTTGGTTCGGTAGTGGTATTCCTGCCTAATATCCTTATTCTCTATCTCTTTATCTCTATTATGGAGGATTCGGGTTATATGGCTCGTGCCGCGTTTATTATGGATAGATTGATGCACTTGGCGGGTCTGCACGGAAAATCGTTTATCCCGCTGGTGATGGGCTTTGGTTGTAATGTTCCTGCCATTATGGCAACCCGTACAATCGAGAGCCGTAGTAGCCGACTTATAACCATACTTATCAATCCATTTATGTCGTGCAGTGCTCGATTGCCGGTATTTGTGTTGCTGGTCGCTACCTTCTTCCCTGAATGTGCAGGTGTGATGCTCTTTGGCATCTATCTGTTTGGGTGTTTGGTGGCTGTGCTTACTGCTCGAATGTTGCGACGTTTTATGTTTGGTAAAGATGAAACACCATTTGTTATGGAGCTGCCTCCCTATCGTGTGCCTACGCTTAATGCAGCATTGCGTCATATGTGGGAGCGTTCCGAGCAGTATCTGCGTAAAATTGCAGGGTTGATATTTGTTGCAGCCGTTGTGATTTGGTTTTTGAGTTACTATCCTCGCCCTGCGCAGAGTGTGACGCAACAGCCTATAAATACTGAGCAAGCGGCTTCAATCAATACTTTAAGTAGTGGTAGTGAAAGTATTGTATTAGAGGGTAATAACGCTAATGCAATAACAGCGCAACAGTCGCAATCTGAAAACTCATATCTCGGTCGAATTGGAAAATTCATTGAGCCTTTGATGAGCCCTTTGGGGTTGGATTGGAGAGCGAGTGTGGCTATCTTGTCGGGAGTGTCGGCAAAGGAGATTGTTGTTTCGACTTTGGGGGTGTTGTATTCGGTGGAAGATGCAGACTCGGATAGTTCAACCCTATCGGCAAAGTTGCTCGCATCGGGTAATTATTCGCGAGCAGGAGCATTGGCGATGATTATATTTATATTGTTATATTTGCCTTGTTTGGCTACCGTATCGGCTATCGCTCACGAATCGGGCAGCTGGAAATGGGCATTGTTCTCGGTGATTTATAATACTCTGCTTGCGTGGGTTTTGGCTTTTGTGGCATATCACGTTGGTATGTGGATTGGATTGTAAAGGAGTGTGATTATGAATAGTTATAAAACAGATATTAGAAATCGGGCAATTCTTTCTAAGGATATGAAGATAATCGAGCTTATTGATGTCGATTATCGTTTGTTGTCGATTTTCCAGCGATTGGATATACAACTACCCTATGGCGATATATCCATTGAGGAGATGTGCCGCCGATACGATATGTCGCTCGACCTTTTCTTGACAATCTGCAAGATATACATTGAGTCGGATTATCGTTTAGATGTTGCAGGTTTGGAAGCTGCTGATTTGTCACCATTGTTAAAATATCTTAAAGCATCGCACCGCTACTATATCGAAGATTTGATTCCGCGAATAGCAGAAGGAATTGAGCAGGTGTTGCAGCTATGCGAGCCAAGCCAGCGTGCTATATTACAGAAGTTTTATGGCGGCTATGTCGATGAGGTACGAGAGCATTTGCAATACGAAGAGAACGAGATGTTCCCGTATGTGGAGCGTGTGATTTCGGGAGATGTGTCATCGGAAACAGATGACTCTGGTGTTAAAATGGCTGATTTTGTTGATAATCACACCGATATATGCGATAAGATTGATGATATAAAGAGTATTGTGATAAAATATCTTCCCGAAAGATGTTCAACTCGTCAGCGTTGCAATTTGTTGTTCGATATATTTGCATTGCGTGAGGAACTGGCAAAGCATACAATGCTTGAAATGATGATTTTAGCACCTGTGGTTATTAATGCAGAGAAAACTTGTGGACGATGAGGCGGGTTTTTAGAGTAGCTGTTGTGGAGCCTTCGATGATAATTGGCGAGGGTGTGAGGTCGTTGTTTGCTGGCAGCGAATATGAGGTGGTGTATGTTGCAGAGAGTATGAGAGGGCTTGTAGAACATCTGTCGCAAATCTCCGCAGATATAATTATCGTTAGTTCGCAGGTCGCCGCTTCAATGTCGCAAGGTGTGAGATATCAATTCCCTGAATTGCAGGGTATGGTGTTGGTGCTTTTGTCTTCAACTGTGTGTGACGATGATGTGGTGCGTTATTTCGATGCGGTGATTAATATTTACGATTCGCGAGAGCAAATTTTGCGAAAGATGGAGGGTGCTATCGAGCAGGGACAAGCTAATCCGTATAGCGATAGTCACGAACTGTCGGAGCGTGAGAGAGATGTATTGGTGCTTGTAGCCAAAGGGTTGGCAAATAAGGAGATTGCCGACAAGTTGAATATCTCGATTCATACAGTAATGTCGCATCGTAAGAATATTGCCCATAAAACGGGAATTAAGTCGGTTGCGGGTCTTACGGTATATGCTTTGCTGAATAATCTGCTTGATGCAGCCGATGTGAATATTTAGTTTTATACACATCTTGAAAGCAAATGGTCTGCTCAATTGTGATAGGTCTTTTAATTTTTTAACTGATTGATTTTCAGTATTAGTTTTTGCAAAAATTGCAAAATCCCACATAGAAGACTATATGGAGGTCGTAATTAAGCCAAAAAACCAAGAGTGCAGATGCAATGTGAATAAACCAAGGTGGCGTATGAGAGAACTAGAACTATAAGGTTCACTGCGTACGCCACTTTCGTATAATCATATAATAATAGCCTCTATATAACCCAATTAAACAGATAGCCTGAGATAATAATTAACAGCGTTACCACGCCGAAGAAAATGCCTATCAGTCGCCAAGTCATCACTTTTTTGAGCATTGTGGCTTCGGGGATAGAGAGCCCGATGATAGCCATCATAAAGGCAATAGCCGTTCCAAGCGGAATGCCCTTTGCCACAAAGACCTCAATGATGGGCACAATGCCCGCTGCGTTGGCATACATTGGTACGGCAAGCACCACTGCAAGTGGTACGCCCCACCAATTTTCAGCCGATAGGTATTGCTCAAAGAAGCCTTCGGGCACATAGCCGTGCATCGTTGCACCAATACCGATACCAATCAGAATATAGAGCAAAACGCCTCGCACAATGCCCCACGACTCACGGGTGATAGTGGGTAGTCGCTTGATGAACGGTGTCTTTTCAGCCTCCCACTTCTCGCTCTGTTCCGATGATTGTGCTTGTGCAGCCTTTACCCAATCGCTCAAATAGGGTTCCAGGTGCATACGGCTCAAAATAAAGCCTGCAATCATCGACAGCACCGTACCGCTCACAACATAAATTAGTGTTGCCTTCACACCAAACGAGCCGAGAAACATTGCCACCGCTACCTCGCTAACCAAAGGCGAGGCAATAAGGAATGTCAGCGTTACGCCCAACGGTATTCCGCCCTTAACAAAGCCGATAAAGAGTGGCACAGATGAGCAGGAGCAGAACGGCGTAATACCACCAAAGAGAGCCGCCAAGAAGTAGTCCAAGCCATAGAGTTTATGCGTGGCGAGGTATTGGCGTAGTCGCTCAATGGGGAAGTAGGCGTTGATAATGCCCATTACGAAGCTGATACTGAAAAGCAGTATTATAATCTTGATGCTGTCGTAAAAGAAGAAATTGACAGCCGTACCCAATGGCGTGGCGGCATCCAAACCGAAGATGCCATAGACCAACCAATCTGCAAATCGCTGTATCATACGCCTAATAACTCCTTAATCTTTGCTTCGCTCGGTACATCGCCCTTGATTTTCACCTCGCCATCAATAACTACGGCAGGGGTTGCGAGGATATTGTAGTTCATAATCTCCATAATATCCTCTACTTTTGTGAGCGTAGCCTTGATGTTATTCTCTTTGATGACCTTTTCGATAACTGCGTAGGTTGTCTTGCACTTGCCGCAACCTGTTCCTAAAATCTTGATTTCCATAATTCCTAAATGTAAATTGTTAAACAATAATAAATTCCGATTGAAATAAATAGTATGCCCACCACTATATTGAGCCATCTCTGAATGGTCTGCATCTTACCATAGACCGCCCCAATCTGCCCTGCGCTGAATGCCAATATCCACGCTACAACAAGCACGGGCAAGGCGGTTGCAACAGCAAAGAGTATTGGTAACAGGTAGCCCATAGTTGCGCTCGCCGACATCGGAATCAACATACCAAAATAGAACACCCCGCTTGTAGGGCAGAATGCCAAGGCAAAGAGTACACCCAATATCAACGCACCGAATCCGCCTCGTCGAGCAAGTCCCTCGCCCTTACCTCCAAAGCCGAATGACGGCAGATTTAGTCGGTTGCCAAATAGCATAAACTGACCGATAAGCAACAAGGCAGGAGGTAGAATCAACTCGCCATAGGTCGCTATGAACTTTTGAATGCCGAATACGCTCGCACCGCTTCTTAAAATTGCAATCAACACCACACCAAGCAGCGTGTAGGCAATCGTACGCCCCAAAGTGTAGAGTAAGCCTTGCACAAACACCCCTTTTCGGCTCTCGATATGCTTGCCAATGTAGCCGATGGCTGCGATATTGGTTGCCAATGGACAGGGCGAAAGTGCCGTGAGTAGTCCGAGCAGAAATGCTGTTACTGCGGGCGTTGAGGAACTATCCAACAGTGATTGTAACCACTCCATAACGTTAGTTATTAAGCATTTCTATTATTCTCGCAGACAAACCCTGCTTGAACTTATCGGGAGCGGTGCGGGCATTGCCAAAAGCAAATTCCGTTAGATTTGTTGCACTCTCCTTTCCGCTTTTGTCGTAATCAACGAGGATAAGCGATGACCAACTAACTTCGTATCGCTCAGCGAGAGCCTCCTCCTTGGTAATATCCACCGAGCGAAATACCAACTTGCCGCTTTTCAACGGCTCAGTATAAGCCGCCTCTAACAACTCCTTGGTGTTCTTCTCAATAGTCATACAAGTAGCACAACGTTGCGCTCCGTGGAAGTAAAGCACCTCAACAACATCTTTTTTTGTCTGCTGATTTTCAGCCGCACTCTTGGTCTTGCCTCCCGAGCAAGCCACCATACCCATAGATAGGGTAAGAATCACTAATACTTTTCTCATAGCTTTGAATTTTATATTATTTGTAGTTCGTAGAACAACGAACATTGTTTCCAAAAAAAGAGGCTGTTATTTACAGCAACCCTCCTTTTTGCAGGCGCAGTCGTCGAAAAACTCAACGAACAAAGCCTTTGCAAGTCGCCAATTCTCTCGGTTGATACAATACTTAACCTTCGGTGTTTCGACCTCTCCCTGTATCAAGCCCGCCTCTTTTAACTCTTTGAGGTGCTGCGATACGGTAGCTTTGGCAATCGGCAACTCCTCGTGAATATCTCCGAAATAGCAGGTTGTCTGCCGAGCAAGAAAATTCATTATTGCAATACGAGCAGGGTGTCCCAATGCCTTTGCAAAGCGTGCAACTTGCTCTTGCTTAACGGTATAATCCTTATTTGCCATACTCATTTGCTATTTTGTTGTTCGCAAATATACGAACAATAGTTCAATCGCCAAAATTTTTGGCAATAAATTTTTCAATAATGAAATCAGATAATATTTATCGTACGACTAATTACCTATATCACAAATTGCATTTAATTTAGACTGCATAGAGGACCATACGCCAAGAGAAAAATCAATGTTTTTGGCTTTTGTGGGTAAATTCGTTTCACAATCCAAAAACCTGACAGATTGTATATAAACAAATTCGGCGGCGAAATAATTTTCACCGCCGAAAAAAAAGACAGACCCATAATGGAGCAGGCCATTCTTTGTTATATAACTTTCTTTATTCTCGGCTATCGAATGGGCCGTAGATGGCTTGAATTGTCATACTCTCGTCGTCGGCCGATAGACGGTAAATCTTGAATTTTCGGCCTTTGTCGTATGCCTTTACAACGATATGTCCGTTGTGAGGGCATACCCCCTTTATCCACTCTGTGTTGGCGTGCTCCTTGCGAGCTTTGTCCACGATATATTGAGTGTAGAACATTCTCTCGCCCTGATAGATATCTTGTGAGAGTATGCGCTCGATGATTGCTGGTTGGGTGTGGTATTGATCCCATACGGCATCAATGTAAGCCTTTGCTTTTACGTTGCGCAAGAAATCGGGGTGCATAGCATCTTTGTATGCGTGGTGATTGCATTTGCATACGTCAACTTCACCACACGCCTCACCTGCTTTTGCTTCGATGTTGATACTTTCACCCTCTGTTCCCTTCAATGAGCCGCTAATATCGCCACCCGAAAAGTATGAGAATGGGCCGTAATCAATACGGAATGCAATACTCTTGGTGTTCTCGTTGCCGCGATTGGCGGTATTGGCAGGGTTTAAGTCGTAGTAACGTGTTGTTTTGCTCTCCTCGCCACTCCATATTTCGCCATTGGCTGCGAGGTTGCGGATTGAAAATAGGCGTGAGTACCATAGCGGGCGATTGAGTAATGCTATTTGATTGAGTGCACCTACCTTAAACTCCTCCTGCTTAGCTCCATAGGTCGCTTTGTGGTAACGTACGAATTTTAGATAGTTGTCGGTGTGTTGGTCGCCAATCTTGACTGGATAGTCGTAGTTGGGATAGCCTCTATCAATAATATTTTTGAAACGCATAGTCTCGCCCACTTCGGCAACGCCTATGAGTTTGTAATCCTCTGTGCGACCTTGTGTTATGGGAGCATCGATGCTTACGTCGCCTGTGTGATCGTCGTGAAAGTGAGAAATCATCAGATAATCAATCTCGTGCCCGCTTGGGTTTACCCTTTCGATGTAACGCGAAATCCACTCTCCTGCTTTGCGCGAAAGGTCGGGTTTGGGGTCGGTCATCGGGACTGATGCTTGATAATCGCCAGCATCGACAAGCATAGTCGTTGCATCGGGGAAAATATGGAAAATAGACTCTCCTCGGCCTGTGTAGATAAAGTGAATGTCAAGTTCTCCACTTTTCCAGCCTCGGTATGGCTCGCCAACTTGCTCTTTGGGTGAACACGACAGCAAAATAAGTCCTGCTAAAAATAGAAGTCTCTTCATACGATTTTGTCAAATGTTCTAGGTTTCATTTATGACAACAAATATAACGAAAATATTGCTCTTTTTCGAGATTATACTATATAAAAAGAAAAATATATCGTATATTTGCACATAATATATGTGTAAGCGAAATGGATAAGTGTTGTTACATATTCCATCATAAGGATTTTATGCTCTATCAGCCAATGCATTCGATGCGAATGTGCCGATAGGCACGAATGGTTATAAGGGTGGTCAAGTGCCGCCTGTGTCGTAGGCACAAATATATCTTTTTTACTAATAACTGATTATTGAACTATTGTTCGGCTTGCCGAATAAAAATATTTCCAAATTATGTCTGATAATAAATTGCGCTTTGAGACAAAGCAGATTCACGGTGGTTATAAGGTTGACCATACAGGCTCTCGCGGAGTTGCCATCTACCCTACGGCTGCCTATCATTTCAAGAGTTGTGACTATGCTGCCCGTTTGTTTGAACTAAGCGAGGGCGGTAATATCTATACACGTTTGCATAACCCAACAACAGCCACTTACGAGGAGCGTGTGGCATCGCTCTATAACGCAGTAGGTGCATTGGCCGTATCGTCGGGTATGTCGTCAATCCTGCTTACCGTTACGGCTTTGGCCGAGGCGGGTGATAATATTGTGGCATCACCATTTCTCTATGGCGGAACATACAATCAGTTCCGCATATCGCTCCGTAAGTTGGGCATTGATTGCCGTATTGCAAAGAGTGAGCGTGCCGAGGATTTTGAGCCTCTCATTGATGAGCGTACAAAGTTGATTTACGCCGAGAGTATGGGTAATCCCACTTGTGATGTTCCCGATTTGCAGGCATTGGGCGGGTTGGCAAAGCGCAAAGATGTACCATTTGTAGTTGATAATACATTTGGTGCTGCTGGATTCTTGTGTAACCCGTTTGATTGGGGTGCAAATATCGTTGTGGATTCGGCTACGAAGTGGATTAATGGTCACGGTACTGCTATGGGTGGAATTATTGTCGATGGCGGTAACTATAATTGGGCCAATGGCAAGTTCCCGCAGATTGATGGCCCATCGGAGGGTTATCACGGCTTGAATCTCTATGAGGCATTTGGCAATGCTGCATTTATTGTGAAGTGTAGAGTCGATGGCTTGCGCGATTTCGGTTGCTGTCCTTCACCTTTCGATGCATATTTGATGTTGATTGGTTTAGAAACCCTGTCGCTTCGTGTGAAGCATCAGGTGGAATCAACTTGGAAATTGGCAGAGTTCTGCCGTAACCACCCAATGGTGGAGCGTGTGAGCTTTGTTGGTTTTGAGTCGCACAATGGATATAAAAATGCACAAAAATATTATCGTTACGGTTCGTCGAGTGTCTTTACAATCGAATTGAAGGGCTCGCTCGATAGTACGGTGCGTTTTGTTGAGGCATTGAAGCTCTCGGCCAATATGACTATGATTGGCGATTCGATAACCGTAGTTACACACCCTGCATCAACCACTCATAAGCAATTGAGTGAGGCCGATTTGAAAGCGGCTGGTGTAACTCCTACCCTGCTTCGTATTTCGCTCGGTTTGGAGAACGTAGAGGATATTATTGATGATTTTGAGCAGGCATTTGCTGCTGCTAAGTAGTTTGCGTATAGATGGCAAAATTTTATACCCATAACGAGCCTTTTAAGTTGGAGTGCGGCTATGTATTGCCCGAACTTACCATTGCCTACGATACCTTTGGCCAGATGAATGCCGAGCGTAGCAATGTTATTTGGGTATGTCACGCACTTACGGCCAACTCCGATGTGGCAGATTGGTGGCCTCATACGGTTGAGGAGGGTTGTTTTCTCGACCCTGCAAAATATTTTACCGTATGTGCCAATTTCCTCGGCTCACATTACGGTACGACAGGCCCGCTGAGCATAAATCCAGCAACGGGAGAACCTTATTATGACGATTTTCCTTTGGTTACGGTGCGTGATATGGTACGATGCCATCAATTGTTGGCTCGGCATCTGGGAATTGAGCAGGTGGAGTTGTTGATTGGTAGCTCGATAGGTGGTTTTCAGTGTTTGGAGTGGAGTGTGATGCAACCTGATTTTGCTAGAAAGGCGGCATATATAGCCACTACTCCACGAACAAAACCGTGGGCTTCGGCTTTTAACGAGTCACAACGTATGGCGATAGAGAGCGATCCAACTTACGGAGAGCGTAATTCCGAGGCTGGATTAGATGGTATGGCGATCGCTCGAAGTATTGCTCTGCTCAGTTATCGTGGCGGTATGGCATACGATAAAACTCAGGAGGACGAAAATCCCGACGAGGCAAGTTTTAAGCGCAGAGTGCTGTCGTATCAGCGATATCAGGGCGAGAAATTGCGTCGCCGCTTCAATGCTTACTCCTATTATCGCCTATCGCAAGCCGTAGATTCGCATAATTTGGGGCGAGAGCGTGGTCGAGTTGAAGATGTGTTGAAACGGATTCGCGCAAAGAGTTTGGTGGTAGCCATTACCTCCGATATTTTATTCCCACCTTCGGATCACGATATTTTGGTGGAAAATATCCCCGATGTGCGATATCACCTTATTGATTCGGACTTTGGTCACGATGGATTTTTGGTTGAGCATCGCCAGCTCAACGATATTATACTCAATTTTTTAAGTGAATAATAACGAAAACAGAGAGATATGAACGGTAAGAAATTAAACATTGGTCTATTTGGCTTTGGTACGGTCGGTAGCGGCCTATACGATGTGTTGAAGCGCATTGGCTCAAAGAATGTAGAGATTAAGCGTATATGTGTGCGTGATTTGTCGAAACAACGCTCGGTTGATGCCGAGTTTACCGACAAGGCAGATGATATCTTCAATGACCCCGATATCAACTTTATCGTGGAGCTTATTGATGATGCCGATGCAGCATACACTATCGTTAAACGTGCGTTGCAGATGAGCCTGCCCGTAGTGTCGGGTAACAAAAAGATGTTGGCGCACCACATCGAGGAGCTTATTGAGTTGCAGGCTCGTTATAATGTAGCGTTGCTCTACGACGCATCGGCTTGCGGTAGTATTCCTGTGATTCGTAACTTGGAGGAGTATTATGATAACGACCTCCTAACCTCGGTTAAGGGAATCTTGAATGGTTCATCAAACTTTATTCTCTCGAAGATTTTTAACGAGAAGATGTCGTATGCCGACGCTTTGAAGTTGGCTCAGGATTTGGGTTTTGCCGAGAGCAATCCTACGCTTGATATTGATGGTTGGGATTCGCTCTTTAAGCTTATCATTATTACAATTCACGCCTTCGGTTTGTATGTAGCCCCAGAGAAGATTTTTACTTATGGAATCTCAAATATGGGCGATGATGATATTCGCTTTGCAAATGAGAAGGAGCGTCGTTTCAAGTTGGTAGCCCACGTTGAGAAGATTGCAGGCAATAAACTCATTATGTGTGTGATGCCTCAGCTTATTTCTCGTAATAAATATATTTATAGCGTGGAAGATGAGTTCAACGGTGTGGTTATCAAGGGTCTGTTCTACGACAAGCAGTTTATGTTTGGACGTGGTGCGGGTGGCTATCCCACTGGCTCGGCTGTGTTGAGCGATATTACAGCTTGCTTGTATGATTATAAGTATGAGTATAAGAAGCGTAACGATTCGCAGTTGCCCGAATATACAACCGACCACTCTTTCCGCGTGTATTACCGCTACTCGGATTATGCTGACTTGGATTTGATGAAGTTTGAGTCGGTGAGCGAGAACTATATTTCGGATAGCTATAAATATGTTGTGGGTCGTGTGTCTTTGCGTGAGTTGCACAGAGTTCAGGACGAGCTTCGCAAACGTAATGTATTTATAGCGGCCTACCCTAACGACTAAGATAAAGTCGCCTAAACTGGTTATTTTGGTGTCGGCCTTGTAGATGAATTGATTGTTCAGCCACTGCGAGAAGCCTTAAAATAAAACCGCTCTGTCTAACGTATGATTAGACAGAGCGGTTTTATTTGTGTGAGAATCTCTCTTGACTATTTGCGGAGCAGATACTTAATAAACAAGTAACCTCCAACAATCTGCAATGCCATACCAGGCAATCCAAGACGGAAATCCTGCATAGCTGCATTGAAGTCGGCCATAGCCCACTCTGCCAATCCGCCCACAATCTGATAGAAAGCTACAACTGCTGCCATAAGCAGTATAGACACCTTGCGAGTGCGTGATGCAGTGTAACCAGCTGCGAGAGCCAACAAAGTTGATTTTACCAAAATTGGAACCAATACAGCCGCTGCTGGCATACCAAACATAAGGTGGTTGAGCAGTGGTGATACAATAGCGGTGAGCAGGCCTACTTTCCAGCCATATTTGTATGCTCCAATAAGGGTGAAGAAATAGATTGGTAACCATATCATTCCACCTTGTGGCATAAGGTGGCACAACTGCGGTAGAGCAATATTACCCACAATGAACATTGCTGCAACAAGGTATGTTTTAACCTCGTTGTAACCCATAGTGTAGAGTTTGATGCTTGTAGTTTGCATAATGTAATTTTTATTTGTTTATAATTTCTTTATATCTCTCTTCTATTGTAGGCCAATTGACAATTTGCCATAGAGCCTCTATGTGGTCGCGCCGTCTGTTCTGATAATCTAAATAATAGGCGTGTTCCCATACATCGAAACCCAGCAATGGAATTAATCCATTAGCTATTGGATTTGAGCCATTAGTCATTTTTTCGATAAATAATTCACCCTTTTTGTTGGCTGCAAGCCATACCCAACCTGAGCCAAATATTTCTGTTCCAGCTTCGGTGAATACCTTGCGGAAATTATCTTCACTACCCCATTTGTCGCATATAGCGCGGTATAGTTTACCGTTGGATAGCCTCTTTGCTGATGGCGAAAATTGAGTGAAATAGAGATTGTGGTTGAGTGTCTGACCAGCATTGTTGAACAATGCCCCATCAGCCGAGGCTACAATCTCTTCTAATGATGCTCCTTTATAGTCAGAACTTTTAACCAATGTGTTTAACTTATCGACATAACCCTTCAAATGTTTCCCGTAGTGCAATTCAATGGTTTGCTTGCTTATTACAGGTTCAAGAGCATCGGTCGGGTATGGTAGCTCAATAAGCGTGAAAATGCCATCGGCGGGCATTGTTTGCCGTAAATTTTGCTTCAAAGTATTAACCGCCTTCCGCCCTTTCTTTGTCGCATTAGGTGTCGTTTGTTGTTTTGTTTCTTCTATCTCTTTGTTACTCGTGGCTTTGGCGTTAATTATTACGCTTGTTCCCACCAGTAAGATTAATAATGTAATAAGTACCTTTTTCATAACAAATATAATATATGTTTGCCAATTTATCCCAAAAATGTTGCCGAAATATTTGGCTCTACTTTTTATCAATTAGCGGTAGAATCTCATTGTTGAAAATCTCTCGCTCGATGATTCTGTAATGCGGTGCATAGTGTTTGTTGAAAAGTTCGCTATGATGCATCACCACATTGCCTACGTTGAGCAGACTATCTATTGTCGCTCGGTCTTGTTCGGCGTTTGGTAATGCCAAATTCATTGACATAATCACCGAATCAATCCTCTGCCACTCCTTGCGCCACTCCTCGATTGATGGTTGCTTGATGCCGTTTACACTACGCACAAAAGCATCGAGATATTTATCATAATCTACTCTGCCGTCTTTTATTACTCCCAGATTCACTCTGAAAAAGCGACCTTCGTAACCAGTAGGCTCATAATCTTCGCCCGTAAAAGTTGTACTTGATTCCAATTCGTATCGCAAATATCTATCGGCTGCCGACCTGTCGGATATTATATGCCCCGGGCCAAACCGATCTTGAAAATAGTTTTTATAGAGGTCGCGGAGGGTCGATTGTGGGTAATGGGTCATATGGCGCTCAATAGAATTCACAATCTTCTTTTCGTCGCTGTCATTCTCCTTGCACGACTTGGCAATAAGTATCACTCCGGCCACGATACCCAATACGGTAGCTATTAAATGAAGATATCTCATTTTTCGTTGTTCTCTATAAAATTCTTTATCAATGGCAAGCACTCTTCGGCGGTCTTACACTTCTTGCAAAGCAACTCAACGGGGCAAATTCCTGTGCCAGCGCGATTGATGATGTGCGGTACTAATCGGTCATATCCTACCTCGATGTTATGCCCGAGAAGTAGCTCCAAAGCCGATTCGCTAATTGTGTCGGAGTGCAGAGCCTCCACACCTCCCAAAATCATAAGTGCCGCAGCTCCTTTACCAACAACCTTATCGGCAACGAATGCACCGCGAAGCAACTCAGGAGAGCAACACAGTATTTCGTAGAGGTCTTTTACGCCGCGCTGATGAAACAAGGAAAACCGTTCACCATCGGTAATTACACACGAGCAACCTTCGCTATGTAATCGCTCAATGGCTTGTAGCTTGATTTTTTCGCTTATGTGATCCCTATTCAGCATCGTGTCGCTACAATTCAGCAGTTAAAACTCTTTGCCTTGCTTCAAAGTCTCGATATATTCATCAATGCGTCGAATCTCCTTTGGAATGTCGATTCGCTGAGGACAGTGCTTGTTACATTGACCGCAACCTGTACAATGGTCGGCTCTGCGCAACTTCTCCACCGCACGTTCATAACCAACCAAGAAGGCTCTACGAGCTTTGCGGTAATTTGAATCCTTCGATGACTTCGACAAGTTACCCTCGTTTACACACTTGTTGTAGTGTAGCAAGATTGCAGGAATATCCAAACCGTATGGACAAGGCATACAATACTTGCAGTCGTTGCAAGGGATTGTTGGGTATCGGAGCATCAACTCAGCTGTCTCGAATAGAAAATCTTTTTCTACGTCGGTGAGTGGTACGAGTGGCGAGAATGAGCGAATGTTATCCTGCAAATGCTCCATAAATGTCATACCGCTCAATATGCTCAAAACATTGGGATAACTACCGTTGAAACGGAACGACCACGAAGCAACACTCTTGGTCGGCTCCTGCTCTTTAAGGCGTGTTGCGATATGGTCGGGCACGTTTGATAGTCGGCCACCGAGCAGCGGCTCCATAATGAGTACGGGAATACCGCGTTTCTCCAATTCTGTATAGAGATATTCAGCATTTACGTTTCGGCCACGAGCATTGCGCCAATCCGAATAGTTCATCTGAATCAGTACAAAATCCCATTTTACGGTGTCGTGTAATGCGAGAATATGGTCAAAAACCTTTTGGTCACCGTGGAACGACCAACCCAAATGACGAATCTTGCCCTTCTCACGCTCCTTGATTAGGAAGTCCAAAATTCCATTGTTGACATATCGCTTCTCAAAATCGCCTATGCTGCCACCGACAGAGTGCAAAAGATAATAATCGATATAATCAACCTGCAATTCGCGGAATGAACGCTCGTACATAGCAATAGAGTTCTCGTATGTCGAATTGGCAAAGTTCGAGAGTTTTGTTGAGATGAAGAACTTATCGCGTGGGTGGCGTTTGAGTGCAATACCCGTTGCGGTCTCTGACATACCCTGACAATATACGGGCGCACAATCGAAGAAGTTTACGCCGTGTTCGATTGCGTAGTCAACCAGTTCGTTTACGGTCTCTTGTATGATTTCATTGCCTTTGCCATCGGCATGCTTGCGCGTTGGCCATCGCATACAACCATATCCAATGAGCGAAACCTTATCGCCCGATTTTGGGTGTGTGCGATAGGTCATTTTGTCGGTTGGGACCTCTCCGTATGTAGCATTGCCGAATGAATTGCCGCTCTTGCAACCACTCATTGCTGCTGTGGTGAACAATGCACCTGCGCCAAGTCGTTTCAAGAACTCTCGGCGGTCTATTTCGAGTTTGAATTTTTTGTTCTGCATAGTAAGAAACTGTTTCTAAGTGTGTTTAGATTGTCCTGTGGCTTGAATGACCCTCCACATATATTGCGCTGAATGGTCGTGCAGGGCATAGGTTCTCGCACGCTCCACAACCAATACAACGTTCTACGTTGACTGCGGGAATCTTTCTTGATTTAGGATTGTTGACATCTGAACGAATCATTGTGATAGCCTCTGCTGGGCAGTGACGCTCGCAGTTGCCACAATCAACGTCGTCGGTGAGTACTATGCAATTATCTTTAATCCAAACGGCGTGGCCAATTTGGGTTGATGATTTTTCAGCTACGCTTATAGGCTTAATTGCACCCGCAGGGCATACTTCGGAACATTTGTTACACTCTGGACGGCAATACCCTACTTCGTAAGACATAGTTGGCTGCATAAAAGTTTTAAGGTCGGCCGATGGACGCAAAACCTTAGTCGGACATACAGCTACGCAAAGTTGGCAACCTGTACAGTGTGCTGCCATATTGTGCGCACTCAATGAGCCTGCGGGAGTGATGGCATTTTGGCGTGCAGGAGCCTTTTTGTCGAGGATTGTAGCATAGCCACCGTCGAGTTTCATCTCCTGAGCCTTTGCGGCCGATGCAGCCAATAGACCAGCTCCAACAATGAAGTTACGGCGAGAAGAATCCTCGGTTTTGCACTTTGCTGTATTGACATTTGCACTCTTGGGCTGCGAAGTGCGGCGAGTGTAATGTATGGCGTTTTTACTACACATCTCCAAGCAATCCATACAAGCCACACAACGAGAATAGTCAATCGAGTGAGTCTGTACGTCAATGCACGAGGCTTTGCAGTTGCGGGCGCATCGCTTGCAATCGATACACTTGTCGGTGTCGATTATTGGCTTCAAGAGCGAGAAACGTGAAATCGCGCCAAGCACCGTACCTACGGGGCAAATTGTATTACAATATGTACGACCACCGCGCCACGCCAATACACCTACAATGATGAGTGTCGCTACTGCAACTGCGAATGTGCCGATGCTACCCATTACAACTTCTGTTGAGTAGAATGCATAGCTGTCAACTCGCTCTGCCACATATGCGAGTAGATTATTGCCCCAACCCCACAATGGAGCCAATAGGTTTTGTGCGATACGGCCGTATGCGCTATATGGAGCTACCAACAACGCTATCGCTCCAAATCCAGCAACAAGGGTCGCTATGAAAACCACCAATACACCATATCGTAACCAAGTTTTGGCGGGTGAATATGTGAAACGGTTTTTCTTGCGTTTGCCTGCTGCCCACGAAATTAAGTCTTGCATCACGCCCAATGGGCATATAACCGAGCAATACACCCTGCCCAAAAGCAGCGTGAGGATAATAAGAGCCGCAACAACACCTACATTTAAGGCAAGAATTGCAGGCAAAAGTTGGATTTTGGCCAGCCACCCAAACCACGAATGAATAGTTCCCGTAAAGTCGAGGAACAGTAACGTGATTATAGTGAAACAGAGTGTGGCTGCAACGATTCGAATCTTTCGCAACATAATCTTTTCTGTTTTATGAATGTTTCTCAGTTGGTTTTGCCGTTAAAGGGCGCAAATTAGCCCTACAACTATATATAATAATGCAAAAATAATAAAATGTATGTATTTTGCAAAGATTGTAACTGAAATTTGGAGTGCCATTGTGGCAAAATAGTTGTGTTTGAGAATTAGTTGTGAGTTGAATGTAGATTGTAATGCTATATATAGGTCAGTTGTTGTAACTTGTAGGCTTTGGGGGTTGATAACAAAAAGTATGGCACACCGTTTGCAATTTATCTTGACAGCTATGGCACTCAGCTGGTGTCGTAGCGAGGTTTCTTCATTTATTTAAGTTTGGGTTAGTAGTTTATGGAGCTTCTGTGGCTCCGAGTACAGGCGGCAATCGTGAGATTCCCGCCTGTGTTTTTTTGTGTGTTTTTGAAGCTCCATAAACTCCTTTCACCCTGTGGCGGTGTGACGAACTAATCTTGTGGGCAGATGATTGCTACGCAACTTTCGAGCTTGAAAATGATAATGCTTGAAAACTAGTTTTCACCAAGCATTTTCAATCCCGACAATCTTCGATTGCATCAGCCCTGCTCTATCCGTTCAAACCTTCTGCGGGCGTTAGTAGTTGTAGATATGCATAGTTTATTTATTTGTTGATTCTGTGGCTCCGAGTACAGGCGGCAATCGTGAGATTCCCGCCTGTGTTTTTTTG
>JAFTVW010000025.1 GCA_017465605.1 Alistipes sp. | reverse complement strand
TTTGTTGTTTCTCTTGCCCTCAAAATGCTCACATACCCAGAGTATGCTGCGGTTTTTCGGGCTTCGAGGGCCTAAAAATAGCTCTTGTTATACAACTTCTGAGATAGATGTGGTTGTCCGACAAACTTGTTGGACAACCACATTTAATTTGCATAGTATTGTTTGTGCCTATTTACTTTGGCTCTAAATTGCATTTTGAGGCATCTTTTTTAAGTTGACCTTTCAATTGGTCGATGCTCTCGAAACGGCGTTCATCGCGGATTTTATGAATCAACTTGACCTCTATCTCTCGGCCGTAAAGGTCACCTGTGAAATTGAATAGATGAGTCTCTAAAAGACGTGTATTACCGTCAACCGATGGGCGTGTACCGATGTTGCTCATTGCGTTGTATGTCTGCCCGTCAATTGTAACGATAGAGTAGTATACACCGTTGTCAACTCTAATGTTGCGTGCATCAATGTTGGCCGTCGGGAATCCCATTTTGCGGCCTAACTGCGCTCCGTGAATTACTACTCCTTTTATTATCATTGTCCTATGTTACAAGTTGGGGTGAGAGTGGGGGTATGATTCCCGATGTTATATATTCTGCGTTAATTTCTTCACGAGTGAGAACTCCGAGAAGAACTCTTTGGCCAGAACTCGCAGTACGGTGTATGATGGTATCGCCAATAACATTCCGACTATACCCGCCATATAACCTGCCATCAAAATCACCAAGAAAATCTCCAACGGATGCGCCTTTACTCGCTCCGAGTAGATTGTTGGCTGCAATACGAAGTCGTCAAAACCTTTGATGCAGAATAGCGTGCAACATATAATCACCACTGAAGCAATTGCCGTGTAGCCTTCGATTGGAGTTACGATGCCGATGAATGCCGAAATTACACCACCGATGAGCGGGCCTGCGTAAGGAATCACATTCATAACGCCCATTATAAGACCTATCATCAGGGCGTTGTCGGTCTTCATACCGAAGAGAATCATCACCGTCGATATGACCACCATCAAAATCAGGCTCTCGGTCAGAAGGCCCGTAAAGTAGCGCGATAGCAAAACGGTAATAGAGTCTAATGCTCTTGTTACGTTTTGTTGCAGACGCTCTGGAAACATTGCTGTTACCATTGAGTAAAACAATCCGTCCTCTTTGAGGAAGAAGAATGTAATGAACGATATTGAGAAGATGGTAATCAGGGTCGATAGAGCGATGTTGATTATCGACGTGAAGGTGTTGTTTATCGTATCGTAGTTGATGAAACTCTTGATGGTTGTGGCAAGCGTGTCGGTGAGTGAGAAATTTGTCTCGGGCATAGCAAAGGTGTGTTGCATATATGCCTGAGCGTGGGCGATAGGCTCCTCTACCGATGCAAGTACCGATGGGAAATCGAGATGTGCAAACTCGTTGATTTTGTTAAAAATAAGCGGGATAAACAGCGAGAAGACAGCCATCATTACACTCATAATCACAACTAGTGTGATTGATGCTGCACTCCAACGGGGCATTGATTTGCCCGCGATTTGCAGTTTGAGTAGCCAACTAACAAGAGGTCGTCCCATAATGGCCAATACGGCCGACACCAAAATATATATCACGACCGAACTGAAATACCATATCAAAAATAGTATGGCGGCAGTTATGGCCAATCCGACCATAAACTTTATCACACTTTGTATTGTTACTGCCATATTTTTATGTTTTCAGCCGATATTCACGTTGAGTCATCACCTAATCCGACTCAATCGCGTGACTTAATTTGTTTCACTTAGATTTCTATTTGCGAAGTCTTACAATGGGGGTTTGTGAACCGATTACTGGGTCACCAATCTCCACCAATAGTTCGCTGTTCTTTGGAACAAGTACATCAATGCGTGAGCCAAACTTGATAAATCCGAATACATCATTCTGATTAACTTTATCTCCCACTTTGATATACGATACAATGCGTCGTGCAATCAAGCCTGCAACCTGACGGAACAATACTCGCTTGCCATTATCCAATCTTACGACCGAAGTTGTGCGCTCGTTCTCGGTTGATGACTTTGGGTGCCAAGCGATAAGGAAACGGCCTGGGTGATATTTGTAATATTCAACCTCTCCTGCTACGGGCAACCAGTTCATATGGATATTGGTAATCGACATAAAGATTGAGATTTGCAACATCTCCTCTTTGATGTACTCGTCCTCGTAAACCACCTCGGTAACCACCACTCGTCCGTCGCAAGGCGAGAATACAAGTTCCGGGTCGTGAATCTTCACGCGGCGAGGCTCTCGGAAGAATGCCACGATAAAGAACCAGAATGCAAGTAAGGTAATGGTGCTTGTGATGAGCAACCCTGTGCCTGAATCGTGGCTCTGGAAGTAGTAAATCAATGCCCAAATTACGAGGCATATAAGGCCTGATGTGGCGATTATTTTATAACCTTCCTTATTGATTTTCATATTGTTGTAGTTTAGGTTTGTGCGTTAATATTCTATTGTTACTTTTCTTTCTCACTTAATTAACTGCCCTCTGGGCCGCAACTATCTTGCTGCGCAAATTACAAGATATATGAATGCGAATGGTACCGATAGTAGTAGGGCATCAAAGCGGTCGAGCCAACCTCCGTGACCGGGTAGTACCTGTCCCGAATCCTTCACATCAACCGAGCGTTTGAACAACGACTCAACCAAGTCGCCAAATACTCCTGTTATAGCAGCAATAAGGGCCATTCCAATCCATTTAATATAGTCGCCACCCATAATTGTAGCTGCTACATATCCCATAGCCATAGCTCCGAGCAATCCGCCTACGAATCCCTCCCACGACTTTTTGGGTGAGATACGCTCAAAGAGGCGGTGCTTGCCAAACGATATACCAAACAAGTAGGCAAATACATCGTTGGCCCATATGATAAATATGTAGAATAGCAGTGTCCAAGGCTTCCACACTCCGTTACCAAGCAGTAGCGGTATAAAAAGTAGAAGCGATAGAGGCATCGCTACATAAATCACACCCATAAGCGATGTCGCGATATTTGCGATTGGAGTTGCACTCTTGCGGAAAAGCTCTCTGATGAACATCATTGGCAAGAGCAGGATAATGTAGAGTACAAGACCAACGGTAATCGCCAAATATCTTGAATCGAGTTCACTATTCTTATCCAAGAGCCACATCAAAACGAAGGCCACGATGAAAATCAGTGTTCCTGATGCTACTCCCATTATCTGCTGGGGGTAGTAACCTGCCTTTTGTGCCATTCGGTAGAACTCAATCTGACCTCCTACGATTATGGCCATAATCAGAGCTGCAAAGCTCCATTTCGACCATAGAATTGCTCCGAGAACAATGCCAAACAATACCACACCGCTGGCCGCTCTAATCAGGAGGTTTCTCATTTTATCGCTCATATCAACTCTTCTTTGGGTTTGTGGTTTATTCTAATTGCTACTTTTTTGTCGTTTTTGCCTATGACAATAGTTTTTTTTACGCCAAAGGCTCTTCGGGAGAGATGGTTACACCCTCGCTTGACTCTGTGCTCGGTTCGGCTTTATACTCCGCAGTAGTCTTAGCCTGAGATAACTCAGCTTGCTCGCTCTGCTTCTCTCCTTTTTGCTCTTGTTGTGTACCTTGCTTCTTTGCCGTCTCCTCAGCTGCCTTCTCTGTCCCCTTTGCCATCTCCTCTGCCTTCTCGGCTTTGGCCTTTTGGCTTTGAGCCGATGGGCCTAAAATTGGCTCAATATCTTCGGCATAGATTGTCTCCTTCTCCAACAACAAATCGGCCATTGCATTAATCTTGTCGTTGTTTGTCTCGATAATCTCGCGGGCGCAGGCATAGGCCTCTTCCAAGATTCGACGTACCTCGTCATCAATCGAGCGGGCTGTCTCCTCGCTGAAAGGCTTTGTGAATGTGTCTCGCGTACCCGTAGAATCGTAGTAACTTATCGGGCCAATCTTTTTGCTCATACCATAGTATGCAACCATAGCATAGGTCATCTTCGTAGAACGCTCCAAATCGCTGAGTGCGCCTGCACCGAGTGTTCCATAATTTACCTCTTCGGCTATGCGGCCACCCAACATTCCAGCCAACTGCTGCGCGAGGGTAGTGTTTGTGACGTGTACACGCTCCTCGTCGGGTACCGACCACGTTGCTCCCAAACTATTGCCGCGAGGTATAACCGTAACCTTCAACACGGGGTCACATTCGGGCAAGAGCCACATCACCGTTGCGTGACCCGCTTCGTGTATTGCCGTAGCTCTACGCTCGGCCTTCGACATCGACTTGTTGCGTTTCTCCAACCCCCCTACTATACGGTCGATAGCAGCGATGAAGTCCTCGCGAGTAATCTCCTTTTTATCGTTGCGGGCAGCGATAAGGGCAGCCTCGTTGCAAACATTCGCTATATCTGCACCCGAGAATCCCGGAGTCTGCTTTGCCAAGAATGTGCGTTCAATACTCTTGTCGAGTTTCAAATTGCGCATATGAACATTGAATATGGCCTCTCTCTCCTTGACATCAGGTAGGCCAACATCGATTTGGCGGTCGAAGCGACCTGCACGCATAAGAGCCTTATCCAAAATATCTACACGGTTTGTTGCAGCCAATACGATTACTCCTGCGTTGGTCTGGAAACCGTCCATCTCGGTAAGTAGCTGATTTAGCGTATTCTCACGCTCATCGTTACCCGAAAATCCTGCGTTCTTGCCACGAGCACGGCCAATGGCGTCAATCTCGTCGATAAACACGATGCAAGGTGATTTTTGCTTGGCCTGCTCAAAGAGGTCACGCACTCGCGAAGCACCTACTCCAACAAACATCTCCACGAAATCCGAACCCGAAATTGATAGGAATGGTACGTTAGCTTCGCCAGCCACAGCCTTGGCAAGCAGGGTCTTACCTGTTCCCGGAGGGCCTACAAGCAATGCTCCCTTAGGAATCTTCGCTCCGAGTTCACGATATTTATCGGCTTTACGCAGAAAATCCACAATCTCCATAATCTCGACTTTGGCCTCCTCCAAACCTGCCACATCTTTGAATGTGATGCGCTTTTTGGTGTCGTCGTCTTTGTCGAATACTTGTGCGCGAGCCTTGCCTACGTTCATTATGCCACCTCCGCCAGCACCTCCACCGCGCATTCCGCGCATAAGGAAAATCCAAATTCCGATGAAGAATACCCAGGGCAAAATGTTGAGCAGGATATTGCTCCAACTGTAATCCTCGTATTCATATGTAATGCTGATGGGGTTGTCCTCTACATTCGATTTTGCCACAGCGTTTTTTACATCTTGGTCGAGTATCTCTACCGAGCCAAACGAGAGAGTGAGCTGCTCACCATTCTGAGGGATATTCTTAAAACGGTCGCTATCTGCACCGTTGCGATATTTTTCGATGGCTTCGTCTGTAAGATAAACTAATGCCGAGTTGTCGCTCGTAACGGTGATTCGTTCTATCTCGCCATCTTGAATCATCTTCTCAACCGTGTTCCATTCGCTCTTAACGGGGGCCGAAGGAGTGCCTGCGAAGAAGGAGTAGCCGATGATTATGAGAATCACCACACCCCAAAGCCACATAGGGTTGATTTTGATAACTTTTATATGATTATTTCTTTTTTTTGCCATATCTGTTTAGTCGCTTGTGGGCGACATTGGGTTGAAATCTAAATTTGTGCCGCAGATTGCTTGGCGGCTATAAAAATGAAAATTAAAGCTCGTATTCGTATTTCTTCATTGGAGCATCGGCCCATAACTCCTCCAATTTGTAGAAGTCGCGAAGCTCAGTCTGGAAAATGTGTACCATCACATCGAGGTAATCCATTGCTATCCAGAATGAGTTCTGCTGACCCTCAATGCGCCAAACCTTTTCGCCCAGCTTCTCTAATACCTCCTGCTCGATGCCGTCGGCAATTGCGCTTACCTGAGCTGTTGAGTCGGCATTACAAACGACGAAATGTGAGCATATAGCCCCGTCGAAACCGCTAAGGTCGAGTGATACAATATTCTGTCCTTTTTTGTCTTGAATTGCTGTAACTATTGTTTCAATTAATTTTTCCATATTCATATATACATATAACTTTGCAAAGATACCATAATTTTACGATATTATGAAATAAAAATGCACATAGATTGCCATTCTTTCTCAACTTATTCTACAAAATGGAGTTTTATGTCGTGATGATTCTGTTTTTGGGTGGATTTCTTAATTTACATCATAGGATATAACGCAAAAAAACGGAACCTTATTTTGCGGGTTCCGTTTCATTTTTAGTCTAAAATGTGCTTGTTTTATGCTAATGCATAAATTTCTGTACATTGCCCACCTTGTCGAGTATGGTGTTCTCCAATGCATTGATGATTGAGTTTTTGACATATGTGCGGCGTACAGCAATCGCTATTCGACGAGAAGTAGCACCTTTGGCCAAAGTCTTGATTTGCGATTTGCGGTCGTTGGGAACGTACTCCAAAGCCATCTCTGGAATGATGGTCATACACGACGTGCAATTTACGATTCGCATCAATGTATCCAGCGAGCCCGACTCAAAATAGTAGTGAGTGGGAATATCGCGTCGTGCTTGGCAAAGCTCGATAATCTGGTCACGCATACAGTTACCTCGGCTCAACAGAATCAAATCTTTCAGGTCTATATCTTCAATTCTGATGTTGGAACGCTCGTAGAGCGGATTCGAGGGTGAAACGTAAGCGTAGAAACGGTCGCTGAAAAGGTCTCTTTCGATGATTCCTTCGCCACAAGTGCCGCTTGCAACAAGCGCAGCATCAATCTTATCGCGATGTAGGGAGTCAACAATGTCGGCCGTAACCATCTCTCTGATTTCAAGTTCGATGCGGGGATAGGTCTTTACGAAATCTGGAATGAACTTGTGAAGTAGATATGGTGCGATTGTGGGGATTACTCCGAGTCGGAGTTTTCCTGCCGTTTCGCCTTTTAGTTCTGCAACCGACTCTCGAATCATATTGTATGCCTTCAATGTCTCTTGCGCTTGGGCAATCACCACAGCTCCCGCCTCAGTAGGTATGACGGGCTTCTTTGAGCGGTCAAGCAGTACCACACCAAGCTCCTCTTCGAGAGCCTTAATCTGCATCGAGAGAGATGGCTGAGTAACGAAACAGTGCTCAGAAGCAGCCGAAAAACTACCGCAGTTAGCCACCTCGATAAGATATTGTAATTGAATGATAGTCATATGTTTGTAGTTATTATGGATTAATATTCTATTTGCTTTTGTGGTGTCGGATATAATCCTGCATCGTTTCGTCGAATGGTGAAAGTTCGAATCCTGGTAGAGCTGATGGGTATCCCCTCAACTCGTTGTCAACAACGATTGCTGAAAAAATTGTGCGTTCGTCCATCTTGTTCGATTTGCGTAAACTATCTTGTGCATCAACGATTGCGATGATTTTCAGCCCTGTGGATTCAGCAACTTTTCTTACGGCAGGTAAGTTTTCGGAGGTGGTCGCAAAGTAGAAGATAAAATCAAAATTACTATATCTCTCTATCTGCTGTTTCAATAACTCTACATTGGTGAACAAGACGTTTTTACCAATCTTAGGCGAGATTATTTTGGATATAACCACTTTTGGCCGTCCGTTTGATATAATCTGTTCAAACGGTTCATTATATGCGTTATAGGCAATTTCGCATTCGGGCAGAGCTATGCGTTGGTTTAGGTTACTGCAACCTGCAAATGCTGCTGTCGCGGTTAATATGCTTAATATTAGTGTTTTAATTTGCATAATACGATGTGATGTTTGTCTCTATTACTAAGTTTTGATTTGTTGAAATTCGTGAGTTGTGGGAATTTCTCGGCAAATTCGTTGATGTGACCTTCTTCCACCAGCAAGACTAATTCATCATCTTCGGTCAAATTTTTTATTGTCTTGTAGAACAAGTTGTCGTTTCTACTTATCTTGATGTTTTTCCATCTGTTTTCGTGACCGTACGCAAAAGAATCGAACTTGTTATCGGGGTTGCTGTTTGTGTTACATTCGATGTATATTGCTATTGTGCTTTTGTTTGCAAATAGTTGGTTTATTGTGGCAAAGTCTGATTCGAGCAGGGCCTCTGCTGCCTCCATTGGTGAGCTTTGGGTATAGTAATTTGTTGGTATGGAGTATTTTCCAAAGTCAAACTTCGCAATTTGCTTTGTTCCTGAATGTGTGAACGCATAGATTCCGTTTGAGAATGTTTCTCTCAATAGTAGCCCATTCTCGCTCGGTACAAACACATCTTCAATCTCCGTCATCGAGAGAATATTGGCGTCAGTAGGGTGCAACTTCTCTGTGATTTCTCCATCGTGATTCATTCTTACAACCCGCTCTTTCATCTGTCCGTTGCCGTAACCCATATACCCCCACCAGCCATCGGCCGTTTTGTAGATGTTGTATGGTGTGTGCGATAATTCCTTTTGGGTAACGAATTCTCCGTCGTAGTCGTAGAAAAACACACTCTGTCGCAGATGTGAATAGACCATAATCTCATTGTCCAAAAGTTGTATGCTTGCCATATCGAGATACTCTCCTGGGCCTCGCCCTTTTGCTGCAATTGTTGCGCGGTAAGAGCCATCTTTGTTGAAAATGTGTATGCTACTACTGTGCAGACGGTCGATAATTAGGATTACATTGTTGTTGAACTTCACCATATTATCGTCGCTCAAAAGTACGCTCTCGGGATAGGTGAGTGGCAGTATCTCGATGTCGGAGATAATCTCCTCTACGCCGACAAAAGTATCCTGCCTATCTAACGGCATACTCACCCGCAAAAGGTCTTTATGCCCTACATTGTTGCAGGCCAATGTGAAAAGAGATACAATCAGTAAAAATAGCTTTTTCATAATGTGGCACAATTATTTAGCCGCTTTGTAATCCTTTCTGAATGAGGGCTTTTTTGCAGTCGGAAAATCTGCGGGTACGGGTTGTTTTACCTTGCCTGTTGCAGCCCATTCAGCACCTCTTAGTAGAAGCGTTTGGAATCCTGCACACTGCATAGCAGGGTTGTTTTCGAGCGATGGGCCGCAGTGGCCAAGCATAATATGGAAGATGCGAGCCTTGCCGTAGTCAACCGTAAAGACAAGCGGTTCCTCACGGCCAGAACCTCCCTTTGTGGGGTCGGCATAACCCGTATAGAGTAGGTCTTTGATGTTTGCAGGGCCTCGCATACGGTCATACATTTCATCTTGTGAGTGAATCCAGCCATCGGGCAATCCTTTGGTTATTGGGTGTTTAGGGTTGCGGCAATTCATCGGATATTCTCTCTGTGAGCCGTGCGAGCCACCCGCGCCAGCCGAGTTGTCGATAACAACTTTTCCATCTCGCAGATAGTAGTATGGACCCGATTTTTCGTTGCGACCTTCCCAACCTCCAAGTGCAATTATGCGATTAAACTCCTCCCAGTCGGCAAAAGCGTTGTCGGCAGCGTGATATATCACTACTCCTCCGCCCGCCTGAACGTATTGCAAAAATGCCTCATCGGTTGCCTTTGACCATCTATCTCCGTTATAGTCGAGAACCACCAAGTCGTAATCCTCAAAGCGGGGATTGAACTTTTGCATATCACCTCCTTTGGGTGGTGTCTTGGCAATGTCACAATCAAACATATCAGATTGTTGTAGAATTAGTTGCAGGGCAATGTGACTCACTTGCCAATTGTGATTGTTTTGTCCTGTTACAATCAACGTCTTGATGCGCTTGTTTTTCGCCGATATTTGATTGATAGCGGGTGAGCAGCCTATAAAAATTAGTGCTGCAAGTAAGACTTTGCAAATAGTTTTCACGGTTGATACTTTTTGGGATTATTCTTATTTACAAAAGTATAAAAAAAAATTATAGCAACAAAGTTTTTTGGCTCGTCGAGGATAAATTGTTACATTTGTACCTATTTTATAGGTTAATGTTGTTGTTAAGGCTGGTGATTTAGCATAAAACGACGTTAATTGACTGATAAAGTGATTGTTGAAAAATTAGAAACATTAAAAGATATGGGAAAAATTATTCTTACGGGCGATCGCCCCACAGGAAAACTTCATTTGGGCCACTATGTAGGCTCGTTGCGCCAGCGTGTTGAATTACAGAACTCTGGCCTTTACGATAAGGTATTTATTATGATAGCCGATGCTCAGGCACTTACCGATAATGCAGATAATCCTGAAAAAGTGCGTCAGAATATTATCGAGGTGGCACTCGATTACCTCTCTTGCGGTATCGATCCCACCAAATCGACAATTTTTATCCAGAGTATGATTCCCGAGCTTACCGAGCTTGCATTCTACTATATGAATCTTGTGACAGTAGCGCGTTTGGAGCGTAACCCAACCGTTAAGAGCGAGATTGTGATGCGCGAGTTCGGAAAATCAATTCCTGTTGGTTTCTATACTTACCCCATCTCGCAGGCATCTGATATCACAGCCTTCCGTGCTACAACCGTTCCTGCGGGTGTCGATCAGGAGCCTATGATTGAGCAGACTCGTGAGATTGTTCATAAGTTCAATTCTGTTTATGGCGAGACTTTGGTTGAACCCGAAATTTTGTTGCCATCGAATGCTGCGTGCTTGCGTTTGCCGGGAACAGATGGCAAGGCCAAGATGTCGAAATCGTTGGGTAACTGCATCTACTTGTCGGACTCGGCCGAGGATTTGCGTAAGAAGGTGATGAGTATGTACACCGACCCCAATCATATCCGTATCGAGGATCCGGGTTCAATCGATGGTAACTGCGTATTCACATATCTCGATGCATTCTCTTGCTGTGACCATTTTGCAGAGTTTTTGCCCGATTACGCTTGCCTTGATGAGTTGAAGGCTCACTATCAGCGTGGCGGTTTGGGTGATGTGAAGGTTAAGAAATTCCTCTATGCTGTGTTGCAGCAGATGTTGGAGCCTATTCGTGCGCGTCGTAAGGAGTATGAGCAGGATATCGAGGGCGTTTACGAGATGTTGAAGAAGGGTTGCGAGGTTGCACGCGAGGAGGCTGCCGAGACACTCAATATGGTGCGCCGCTCAATGAAAATCAATTATTTCGAGGACGCCGAGCTTATTCGTCAGCAGTCGCAGATGTATAAGTCTGCAAAATAGGCTGAACGCTAAATAAATAGACAAATAGAAGAAAACAATTTTAGGCTTTTGCCTGATGAGCGATGCGTGAACTGAGAGAGAAAATATTTGGCTGGTGCCTAAGCAAGATTCAAATTCTGACCCATCGTCTGACCAATCGTCAGATGTTGGCCTTGTTGGCTGTTGTTGTTGGTTTGTTTGCTGGCTTGGGAACTTGCTTCTTCGAGATGTTGTTACACGGTGTGCGTGCAGCTTTGGTCACTTGGTTTCCTGTGGATAGGGCTCAGGTGTTGTTCCTGATTTATCCCGCCATTGGAATCATACTCGCTACGTTGTTCGTGAAATACATTGTCAAAGATGAGATTTCCGAAGGTGTGACCCGAGTGCTGTATGCTATGTCGCGTAGGGATTCGCGTATTGCCCGACACAATTGTTGGTCATCAATCATCGGTGGTGCAACAACTATCGGTTTCGGTGGTTCGGTAGGACCTGAGGCCCCCATTGTGCTTACAGGTGCAGCTATTGGCTCGAATGTGGGAAAATTGGCTAAGCTCAATTATAAGGAGCTGACGCTGATGCTGTGTTGCGGAGCAGGTGCAGCCGTCGCGGCAATCTTCAAAGCTCCGATTACGGGCGTGGTCTTTGTGTTGGAGATTCTGATGCTGGATATTACGGCAGCATCGGTTTTCCCGTTGATATTGGCTTCGGTTACCGCCACTACAATCGCTTTGGTTTTTCGAGGTTTCGACCCTATAATGGCCATCACGCTTAGTGCCGAAGATGTTTTTCTGATTAGGCAAATCCCGTTGTATATCCTGCTCGGAGTGTGTTGTGGCTTGATGTCTTATTACTTCACTTCGATAAACTCTATCGTCGGTAAGTACGTTAAAAACATCTCATCACAATATAAGCGTTGGGCATTTGCAGGCGTTGTTTTGGGTCTGCTGATATTTATCTTCCCGCCTCTGTACGGTGAGGGTTATGAGGGTATGACGGCTCTGATGCGCGGTCAGGTGGCCGACTTGTTCGATAATTCACTATTCTTCAAATTCAGCGGAGTAGAGTGGGTTGCCATTATCTATGTTACGGCCATTATGTTCTTCAAGGTTATTGCTATGGCCACAACCAACGCCTCAGGTGGTGTGGGAGGAACATTCGCTCCATCGCTTTTCGTGGGTGCATTTATGGGTGCTATCGTAGCCTTGATATGTAACGCTTGTTTCGATTGGAGTGTGTCGGTTGTGTCGTTCTCGCTTGTAGGTATGGCGGGTGTGATGGCGGGTGTGATGAAAGCTCCGCTTACCTCAATCTTCCTTATTGCCGAGCTGTCGAATGGTTACGGACTGTTTATCCCGTTGATGATTGTGGCTGCTATCTCGTTTGCGGTGGATTATGGTCTTGACCGTGATTCAATCTATACCAAGCAGTTGCGTATGCGAGGTGAGTTGCTCACCCACGATAAGGATCAGTCGGCATTTGTATTTATGCGTCTGGACGAGTTGATGGAGACCGATTTCGTGCGTATCAAGGAGCATTTCACGTTGGGTGATGTGGTGCAGATTATCTCGAAGGCCCGCCGTAATATTTTCCCCGTAATCGATAATTTCGGCCGTTTATTGGGCGTTGTGCAATTAGATGATTTGCGCGAGGATATGTTCAATCGTGATAAGTGGGGCCGCTCGATTACCTATTATATGATTCAGCCTCCCTATAAAATTCTTCAACACGAGATGATTCAGAGTGTTTTACCACGTTTTGAGGAGAGTCATACTTGGATGTTGCCCGTAGTGGATAAGGAGAATCGTTATTTGGGATTTATCTCAAAGTCAAGAGTGCTGAATGCATATCGCGAGGCGTTGATGAAGATTTCGCATTAATGACTACTATAACTCAATAACCATATGATAAAGAATGTAGTTTTCGACTTTGGAGGGGTGTTGGTGGATTGGAATCCACATTACCTTTACGACAAATACTTTGGTAGTCGCGAAAAAGCAGATTGGTTTTTGGAGAATGTCTGTCGCTACTCTTGGAATATCCAGATGGACGCAGGAAAACCTTTTGCCGAGGGTATAGCCGAGCTTCAAAGCGAATTTCCAGAGTGGAGTGAGGCTATTGAGATTTATCACTCGCGATGGATTGAGATGATGAATGGGCAGATTGAGGGTAGTGTCGATATTCTGCGTCGCCTAAAATCTGCTGGATATAAAATCTATGGTCTTACCAATTGGTCGGCCGAGACCTTTTATATGATTCGTGATTCGTATCCTGTTTTCAGCGAGTTTGATGGTATGGTGGTTTCGGCTGATGAGCATCTGTTAAAACCCGATTCTGCTATTTATCGCTGTTTACTTCAACGCTATTCGTTGCAAGCCGAGGAGTCGTTGTTTATCGACGATAATGCCGACAATGTGGCGGGAGCTAAGGCTGTTGGTATGGAGGCGGTACAGTTCGTGGGGGCGCAGGAGTTGGAGCGAGTGCTTCGTGAGGTTTACGCTTTGGAGTTTTAAGAATACGTATCACCATACAAAAATATTGCCCAGAGGGTTTCTTTGATAACCTTCTGGGCAATATCTATTTTTGCATCATTACTTTCTTTCTCTGCAATATCGCAATCTGCATTAAAATACATCTGCAATGATGTAGTATAGCATAAATCCCGTTACGATAAGTTTCAATCCTGAGCCAACCAAAAACGATATAAGCGAGCCGAAGCCAACAGCGATAGCCTTTTCGAGATTTTGTTTTTCGTGAAGCAGTTCTCCAATGACTGCACCCGCAAATGGGCCGATGATAATACCGAGTGGGCCTAAAAACAACCCTGCAAATACTCCTATCGTAGCTCCTGTGATACCAGCCTTTGTACCTCCAAATACTTTGCTGAAATATCCGGGTAAGATGTAATCAAGAATCGAAATGACAATTGTGATAACACCCCAAATCCAAAGCATTCGCTCGGTTATGGTATCTCCTCCGTTGAAATAGGCCAACACCATTCCGATAAACGACAATGCAGGACCCGGTAGTACGGGGAGTACAGCTCCCAAAACTCCTATGATGCCGCACAATATGGCACATATTGCAATAAGTATCTCCATAAACCTAATTTACGATGGTAGTTGCAATATTCTTACCCTACCACACTTATTGTGTGGATAATTTTAGGGACTATAATAATCATTCACGACTTTTGGTCGTGTGGTTATTTTACAAGTCGGTTTGTTGCAGAGTCGGGGAAAATCACCGAGGGCTTAAATTGCTTGGCCTCCTCGAAATCCATCAAGGCATACGACACGATGATAACCAAATCGTCAACCTGTACTTTGCGAGCAGCAGCTCCATTAAGGCAGATGCAACCTGTTCCACGCTCGCCCTTGATAATGTAGGTCTCCAAGCGCTCACCGTTATTGATGTCGAGTATCTGAACTTTCTCGCCTTCAATCATACCTGCGGCGTCCATCAAATCCTCGTCAATGGTGATACTGCCCACATAGTTAAGATTCGCCTGAGTAACTCTGACGCGATGAATCTTCGACTTTAATACCTCAATAAGCATAACTTTACTTTATTTTTACGTTATCGATGAGTCTGATATCTCCTGCTTGTACGGCTATGCAACCCTGCACGCGGGGGCTCTGCTCCCACGTTGATACCTGTTGCATCGACAAGGCATCAACAGCCTGAAAATATATAACTTTCAGAAGTGGATTCTGCTCCACTTCGCTTACAACCCACTCGGTAAGCTGTGAAGGAGTCATCTCGGCCGATTTTGCGGCGCATTGTTTCAAAACCTCGTAAATGTGAGGGGCAGCAATGCGGTGAGCCTTGTCAAGCAGAGTGTTGCGTGATGAGAGTGCTAATCCATCGGTGTCGCGGATAATTGGGCACTCCACAATCTCAACCTCCAAACCCAACTGCTCAACCATAGCCTTAATGACGGCAATCTGCTGAAAGTCCTTCTCTCCGAAATAAGCCTTCGCAGGATTTACCATATCGAACAGGCGGCTCACAACCTGAGCCACACCGTTGAAGTGGCCGGGGCGAGTTGCACCCTCCATCACCTTGTCAATCTGACCAAAATCAAATACTCTGGTGTCGGGCTCTGGATATACCTCCTCGACCGATGGCATCAACACATAATCAGCACCAGCTGCCTCCAAAAGAGCGGTGTCGGCCTCGGGGGTACGGGGGTAGTTTCTTAAATCTGTTTTATCGTTAAATTGAGTGGGGTTTACAAATACACTAACCACTACCACCTTGCACTCCTTGCGGGCCTTCTCGACCAATGAACGGTGGCCAGCGTGCAAAGCACCCATTGTGGGTACAAATCCAATATCTTCGCGATTTACAGCCGAGAGAGCCTCTCTCAACTCGCTTACTTTTGTAAATGTCTTCATTTATCAGTCAAATAAGAGCCGCAGTTTGTGTGCGCACTCATTACAGCGCAAAGTTATATAATTATTTTGATAAACAAATTTCACCTCCCAATAAAAACGACCTATAACATAAAAAGTCCACTTTATATAGCGAACTTTTCGTGTTTTGTGATGAATTTCAGCCCTCCTGTCGAGGCGATTTGTTTTGTTTTTTGCCAAGACTATTTGTTCTGCGTTGGGGTATGGCCGAAAAACTATTTATCCTTTGAGTCAATATATGCCCACGTCATTGCAACCGCGCAGAGTGCAAGTACGATATACGATACAACCCCTGAGAATGTGTTTGCAAACGTAAACCACATAGCCACAAACGACAACCCAACTATCAGCAGATAACACCACTCTCTGCTTCGCCACGTTGCAGTTTTGATATGTCCATTTAGACACAAAGCATCTACCGAGTATTTTCCTGCACCAAGTGCAACAATGAAGATATAAATACCCAAGAATAGCAATGGCAGAGCCTTAGTGAAAAATGGGTCGAAGAAGTGATATTTGGTGGCAACGGCCATATGGAATGCCAGCAGAATTGCCATAATTCGGGTTTGCAAACCTAAGATTAGGAAGATACTGAATCCTATCTGCGCTGCAATAGTGAGTATTAGCGAGGGCTCCATACCCAATCCTATCGGGTCACCGAAGAACTCTACTGCAAGTTCGTCGTAACGCTCGATTTTACTTACTCCGTATGGAATCATCAGTAGGCCTGCAAATATTCTCAGAGCCAAAAGCGTGAGGCTTCTGCGCTCGCTTGCGAATGAGTCGGCCGAGAAAACCCAAAGTGATAATTTTTTAATCATAGTATTCTTTTTTATGTTCTTAGGTTATGACTATGCCCTTAGTTTGGTGGCAAATTTTGTGTGCGGGGGAGAAAAGGGTGTATTGAAGCAATAAAGTAGTGTCGTGGGAATAAAAAAGTGCCGCACACCTTCCTTGTGGCAGCGGCACTTGTTGCGATTAATTAATTGATGGAAGGAACGAATATTTTGTTGAGTACTCCATCATCTGCTCCGTGTAGTTGTATTTGTAAACAAGTTTTACATCAACCACCTTGCCGTCCTTCTCAACAAGTTCATAGTCGGGATTCACAAATCCGCTATAAGGCTCAATGCCCAATTTGCCATAACGCTCCAATACCTCTTTGTGAAGGTCGTAATCAATCTTAACGGCATAATCCTCCACCAATTTACGGCCAGCCTCGTAGTCGCCTGTTGACTTGATTCGCTGTACCTCGAAAAGAAGTTCACCAAAGAGTTTACGCAGAGCATCGAAATCGTTCACTACGATATATGATTTGCCATCTTTCTTCACCCACTCAATTACATTCTGCTTCTTACCCTTCTCGTAGCACCACTCTGCGATGAGCTTGCGGTTACGCATATGCGACTCTTCCACGTTCTTGCCAAGTTCGATTCGTGAGAACTGGGTCATCATACCGTTCATAATGTAGTCGGCATATTGAGCCTTTGCAACATCGAGCGAAGGAATCAAACCAATCTCCACCATCTTTGGGTCGCCCAAATAGTAGAGTCCAAATAGGTCGGCGCGGGTCTCCTCCAATGTTGAGGTGTAGCTTTTTAATTCGCCACCCTTTACACCTGGTGCCAACTGTCCTGAGCCGTGACCCAAGCACTCGTGCAAATCTGTGTGCAGGTCATCTCCCAACTTGCCAAACTCCTTGATACGTGCGCGGTCCTCCTCGCGGAGCATAAACTCCTCGTTGAAGCCGTTGCCCTGAGCAGCTTTGTCGTATGCGTAGGTGATGTTGTCTATGGTTACCGATTTTGAGCCGTACTCTTTACGAATCCAATCGGCATTTGGAAGATTGATTCCGATAGGTGTTGCGGGGTAGCAATCTCCACCCAACATAGCAACGGTGATAACCTTAGCCGATACGCCCTTCACCTCCTTCTTGCGGAATGCAGGGTTAATAGGGGCATTATCCTCGAACCACTGAGCGTTGGCCGAGATGATTTGAGTACGTCGGCAAGCGGTGCTGTCCATAAAATTCACAGTACCCTCCCACGATGCTTTGCGGCCCAAAGGGTCACCGTAGTCCTCGATAAAGCCATTCACAAAATCGACGTTTGAAGTGTTGTCGCTCACCCACAAAATATTGTAGCGGTCGAATTCGCGCAAATCACCCGTACGATAGTAGTTAATCAAAGCTCCAATAATACTCTTTTGAGGCTCTTCGGCTACCTGCTGTGCCTTCTCCAACCAGAAAATAATCTGCTGGATAGCGTCAGAGTACATGCCCCCTAATTTCCAAGTGCGCTCAACGATATTGCCCTTCTCGTCCTTTGTGAGCTTTGAGTTCAAACCATAAGATATGGGCTTTGGGTCTTTCTCGTCAACCATTGCTGCGTAGAAATCCTCCACTTCTTTCATCGTTACACCCTCGTAGTAGTTGCAGGCCGACTCGGTGACCATATCCACACCATCGGTCTGATTAAGGCGTGATGCGTAAAGCTTCTCGTCGAAGATAATGTTGCATAATTCGCTCTTCTCGATTGGCAACTCCTTTGTGTCAACCCACTTGTCGAGCATTTTCTCAAACCACTCGCGAGGGAATTCAGCGCGGAATTTGTCGTTTGAGTAGTGGTGGTGAATACCATTTGCAAACCACACCTTCTTCAAATACTTCTCCATTGCCACAAACTCCTTAGCCGAGCGGTCGCCATCGTATTTTGAGTAGATTGTCTCCAAAGCACGACGTACAGTAAGGTTGTATTTGAAATTCTGGTCAAACAAGATGTCTCGACCGCACTTTGTAGCCTCACTCAAATAGTAGATGAGCATCTTTTGCTGCAAAGGCAGATTCTCAAAACCCGGTACTTCATATCGAAGCACCTTTATATCGTCAAATCGGTCGATAATCCAACCCTGTGGCTGTGTTTGAGGCTCTTCAACGGTGGCCTTTTGCTGGCACGACGAGAGCATAGAAAGCGATAGTGTCATAATTGTCGCAGTTAAGATTGTGATACTCTTTTTCATAGTTTCTTCGTTCTGAGTTTGAATATTTTGTGCCAAAGTTACTTATTGAAATCCAAAATTCAAAATTCAAAATTCAAAATTAACTAAATATCCTGTCTAACATTGAGTTAGACAGGATACTTATGTACGTCCGTCATTCCTTATTTTTACATCAATCAACCTTCGGTGAAAATATTAGGGCATATGTAAAAATATAGGAATCAACCGCTTGTTATAGACCTTCCAAAGAGCAACCTCTTGCTGCCAAGTCATTCTTTGGGACGTGGTGTATTATAAGGTAGATTCCTACATTTCTTCATAGCTACTAATTATCTTCTCCGACTCTCTCCAATGAAGAAATGTGGAATGACGTTTTTATTTTATTATTTATATATACGTCATTTCATATTTTCGCATCAGCCGACGCTCGGTGATAGCATAAGCATCTATGCGAAAATGTTGAAATCTACCGCTTATTTACTGCCTTCCAAAGAACAGTCTTTGCTACAAAGTCATTCTTTGGGGCGAGGCATACTATTAGAATGGCGGTTTATATTTTTTATACCCGCCCGTCAGGCCAATTTTGAATTTCTCTCTCAATAAAGAATTTTTTTGCAATCTAGTGCAAATAATAAGGGGTGTTACAACACTGTAAACACCCCTAATTTGTAGTACTCGTCTTTTTTTGTAAATTAAGAGCCCGCAAAACCTTTCTCTACTGCTACCTCGATTATCTCGACTTCGGGTGCAGAATAAATCTTTCTTTCCTCGCGTTTCATAGTAGTAATGTATTTATTGTTAGTAAATGTATCTTTTCCTTTTACTCTTTGCAATTGTGGCTTCGGGCCTCAAACCAAGGATTCTTCAAATCTGATTTATTGTATCGCAATGGCTCGCCTTCGGGGTATGAGAGTGTTGAGCCTCCTGCCTCGGCCAAAATTAACTCGCCAGCGGCAGTGTCCCACTCGTAGGTATTGGTCGTACGCACATAATAGTCAATGCTACCCTCGGCCAACAAACAGAACTTGTATGAACTGCCTTGCTCGACAATCTCCAAGTCGGGGTGTTGCTGGCGCATCTGCTCAATGCGTTGGTGGGTTTCGGGAGTTTGATGTGAACGCGACACCGCTACGCGGAAACCCTCGTGACGAGCCGACTCCAAAGGCAATCGCTCCATCATTTGAGAGATTTGTTCGCCTTGATAGTTGGGGCTCTCCTGTGGTACAATATCACGAATCAGGAATGCTCCAAATTCTTTCACCGCCACATACATCTTGCAGTGGTAGGGTACATACAACACCGATGCCACACACTCATTATTGTAGAGCAGTGCGATATTTACCGTAAACTCGTTGTTACCCTTGATAAACTCCTTTGTGCCGTCCAGAGGGTCAACCAATAGAAATAGCTCCCAATTGCGACGCTCGTCATAACGCATCTCACGACCTTCCTCGCTAAGCACAGGGATACGGGTCGTACCGAGATGCTCTTTGATTGTATTGTGTGCCACGCGGTCGGCCACTGTGATTGGGGTCATATCGCTTTTGAGCGAGATATCATAGTCGTCTTGGTTTTTGTAAATCTTCATTATTGCCGCACCAGCTTTTACTGCGGCATTGAAACATTGTGGTAGTATATGCTCCAATATGTGTTGCTTTATTTGAGTATCTGCCATCATCAGGTTGTGGTTTTTTGTATTACTTTCGTAAAGTTAGTCATAATTTATGAAACAATAAATTTTCGACGCAAAAAAAATGCTGTCAAGCGACGAAAATAACATAACATAGACCTAACGGCACATTTTGCTGTTCCACTTGCCACGATTTGATATGTTGCAATGGCCCGCAAGGTGATAGCTATGGTGGCGATGGCACATATTATCAAAATATATTTGGCCGCTTCTGTATTGATTGCAGGCTCACTCCCTGATGAAATTCCTATGCCGAAAATATCTCCTTCGCGTGCAATGAGAGTTGCCGCAAGTCCTATCGCGACAATCAAGCCTAATTGCACCGAGACTTTTATTATGCTTGGTTTGGGTGATTGCCTCTCGCGAGATTTGCAAATATATGTCTCGTAGGTGTATATCGTGTTGCGAGGTGTAATCTTATCTGGCAAATTTGGGGAAAATCCCCCTCTTGCTATCACCGTATCATAACGAAAAATCTGACACGAAGGATTGCCGAGCGATTCCAGCAGCTCGATATTCTGCTCCGAGTCATCGGAGAGTAGAATTGCTATGCTCTCGATTGCGTGTTGTCGCAGATAATAACCGCCTTTTATCGGTATCACATAATTATACGATGTAACCTCCAATGCGCAGTTCATAGCATCGTACATTTCCACATTCTGCTGAATGTCGAGCAACACAAGATGCCGGTAACGTCGTTGCCCCGAGCGATAAAGCCTCCGAATCTTTGCATCGGTTTCGGATTGATGCTTTGGCCTATCCAATTCAAGAAGTCGATATCGTGACACAATTTCCGAAAAAAGTTCACCATAAACCTCTGCATCTATTATCGCTATCACCTCATATCTGTCGTATTCTGTGCGAAGCAGATTTTCGATTTGGGCTACATCGGTTGCTCTATGGCATATCACAGAACACCCCACCCACCCCAGCGAAGAGTGGCAACCAATACTTCGGTCGGCAAGTAGTTGCTGCCGACGCTCTGCTGCGATAATGCGTGAGGTGTAGATTACCTCCAACAAGATTATTGTTGCTGCCGCCGCCAGCAATACTGTCATTATCAGTTCGATTGCGTACATATCAGACTACGTTTATATGAGTTTATCAGAGGCTCCGCGTGTATAATTTCGCTCTCGGAGAATATCACACTCAGAGCCGAAAGTGAATAACCCTCGCAACTTAGATGATGGCAAAGTTCTCTGCGAATGTTGGGTGACATTGCTGCAAGTTGTTCCCTTATGTGGTGGCGCCCCAATGGTCGGCCAAGTGTGGCAAGCGTGTATATGGCCTCTCTTACAATTTGCCGATTTGGTTGCCGCAGGATTATGTTGTGAAGGTGTTTGTCGGCAATGTCGATGCCGAAATTGTGAGTGATGGCAATCCCGAGCATTAGCAAATTGTGGTTGTCGCTCATTAAGAGCGGCTCGTAGGCTATCGGTAGCAACCCACGACGCAGCAATGCAATTATCCGCGAAGTGTCGTAAGGCTTCAACGAGAATGGCAAATCGGCGATTGTCCGTATGGCTTTTGTCGGCGATGCCGCGATCGTCGCGATTATGGCGGCTATGCGAATGTGACGATTGGCGGAGTGTAGGTATTTTGATATTATGTCGGTGGCGTGTGCGCTGATTGGAATAGAGCTCAAAATGTTGAGCAGTCGTGCCTTCTCCTCGTTGTTGGCGTGGCGCAACTTGTTTAGTATCAACTCTTCTAATCTGTTGTTGCGAGCAATAGTCTTTGTGTTTTCGGTTGGGGTGGAGTAGGTGTAACTCATAATTGAGTGTAAGGCCTGCGCAAGAGCCATACGCTCCGATGTGGAGCGTGCATTGACTTCTCCTTCTCTTCCCTGCATTGCAATTATTTGTTGCAGATACGAGTTCGAGAGTTGTTTGCTGTGTTGCTTCTTGCGGCGGGCGTGTAGAGCCAAAATCGTAGCAATAGAGTAGGCCGCAGCAATCAGCAACGATACTATTATATATATGTATATTATACCCGAGATATTCATCGTCTGCAAATTTATTGTCGGAGGGTATTGCTTGTCATCTGCTGGCTGACCTTGTGGCGCAGACGCTCAATGCAAATCGGGAATGTGAGATATTGGTCGATGCCCGATTCCAGAAGCGAGAGTACGGTGTGTTCGCTCTGCTGCCAAGTTATAACATATATCGTGGCGCGTGAGCGTGATAATCGCCCTCGTCCATTGCTCTCAATCTCGTGCAGGCGAGCCACAATATCGCAACCATCTAAGAGTGGCACTATGTCGAGCAGTATTATCAATCGTGGTCGTAGCACTCTTGCCATCGAGAGCAGCTCCCTTGTCGAGCCCGCCTGAAAGGTCTCGAAATTGGCATCACTCCCCGAAATCATAGCCTCTACCAGCACCCCAATAGCATTTTGTGTTGAGTATATAATTACACTTTTCATACTCTTTATATTGCGAAAAAGATGTTGCTTACCCAATCCAATAGTGTGCCAAATGAGTGATTGTGAAAAAAATATGGCCAAAGGTGTTGCGAGCGGAAAAATTTTTGTATATTTGCAGGCCGAATTACGGCAAAACTTATATTTTATTAAAGAAATGTACGTTATAGTAGAAATCGCAGGCCAGCAGTTTAAGGCTGAGAAGGGTCGTAAGCTCTATGTTCACCGTCTTCAAGGCGACGTAGAGTCGTCAGTGAGCTTCGACAAAGTCCTGCTTGTAGACAACGACGGTCAGGTTAAGGTAGGTGCACCTGCAGTAGAAGGCGCCTCAGTTAAGTGTAAAATCTTGAAGCACCTCAAAGACGACAAGGTCTTGGTGTTCAAGAAGAAGCGTAGAACCGGTTACCAGAAGTGTAATGGCCACCGCCAGTACCTTACTCAGGTTCTCGTAGAGGATATTGTTGCATAACCTAAAAATTAGTAGAAAATGGCACACAAAAAAGGAGTAGGTAGTTCAAAGAACGGCCGTGAGTCAGAGAGCAAGCGACTCGGAGTAAAGCTTTTCGGTGGTCAGTTCGCTAAGGCTGGCAACATCATCGTTCGTCAGAGAGGTACAGTACACAACCCCGGTAACAACGTGGGTATGGGTAAGGACCACACTCTTTTTGCATTGGTTGACGGTACAGTTGAGTTCTGCAAGAAGTCGTCTGGCAAGTCATACGTTAGCGTAACTCCTCTTGCAGAGTAGTTTTTGCATCGTAAAGCACACAGCGGGATTCCTTTTGGGGTCCCGCTTTTTTGTTTATAAATACATCTGCCTTGCCCACTCAGTTCAGAGATGAGAGATGAAAATATATTAGTCATTCCTCATTTTTATATTGGTTTGGGTAATTAGAACGACTAAGCAAGTATATAAAAATGTAGGAATCTACCTTTGGGAAAAGTACCTCGCAAAGAGCAGAATTTGAGACAAGGAATCGTTCACAGTAAGCTTTTTAATAAGCGGTTGATTCTTACATTTTCGCATAGGACATTGTATTATCACCGCTGGTCGTTGGTGCGAAAATATAGAATGACGCATATTTAATTTTGAATTTCAAAATCTTTTTTTTTTTTGATATTTTGGATTATTTCATTACTTTTGTAGAACAACAGAGTCGTGGTTAATCATCGCAAAATCAAAAATATGTTGCGCTGTAAAGTAAATATCTTGCGGAGAGTTGCGTGTGGAAATGCTCGACAATTCGATGTGTACGCATTGGCGTACGGCCAATGTCGTAGCGTACCCCCCCCCTTATATATTTAACAATCAGATAGTTAGTTTGTTGTGTTTGATAGTAATAACGCGCTTACAGCGTGGGTATTGTTGTGCCCTGCCGTAAGCGTTTTTTTTTGTCGATTATATTAACCAATAAAATAGATATTATGGAGAGAAAGACGTGTTATGTAGCTCCCGAAATTGAGGTAATTGAGGTGGCAATAGAAAAAGGATTCGCCCAGTCGGAGCCTATTGATGGAATGGGTTATGGCAACAGCTGGTAGTATAGTGTTTGTAAAATTATGATTGAAATGATTATGAAGAAGATTATATTTTTTGTGGCTGCTATTGCCGCTTTGGTAGTAACATCTTGTAGCAAGGACAATGTTGCAAGTGACAACGGAGTAAAGTATGTTACAGAATTTACTGTAGATTTTGAAAACTCAACTCGTGTAAATGCCTCATATGTTACTGGTAGCGGTTTGGACGTTATGTTTGACAATACTGATCTCGTTCATGTGTGGAATGCGACAACCGCTGTAAGGCATACTTCTTATCAATACAACTCTGCTACTGGTAAATTTAAATTAGCTAATTCACAACCTGCAATGGTGGAAGGTGAAAAATATTTTCTCACTTTCAACTGTAATTCTGCGAATGGTACCCCAAAAATTGTAGATGGTAAACTTACGGTAGCATGGTATTATACTCAACAATATGGTCGTATAGCAGATTTACCACTTTTTAGTGATGTGTTTACGGCCGATGCCAATGGAACACTTGTTACTATGCATCATGTTTATGGAATGTTGGAAATTCCTGTAACGGTAGCAGAGGGTAAGACTGCATCACTGAGAAGTGTAAGGAGTTCAGAAATAATGGGTAACCCTTATATGCAGTTGACATTTGATGCAGATGGCTTGGTTGAAAACGCAGATATAGTTTGTTTAAATCAACAAAGTACCGGTAATTTTAGACCGCTTACAAGTGGTATTAGTAATATTCCTGCTAATACTTATTTATTCCCCTTCCCTCCACGTACATATTCAACCGTCACTATTGGATACCTTGTTGATGGAGCTGGGGGGACTATTACCCTTTCAGACCTATCTCTGACAGTTGAAAGAGGTAAAATTCACAAAAAGGCAACTCCTATTGCGCTTCCACCAGTAGAATAGTTGTTCAAATTACCTAAGCAAAAAGACCGCATTTGCGGTCTTTTTGCTTGTTACTTCTTTTCGGCCTCGTGGTCGATATCGCACGATGAGCAGTTGCCGTGACAACCTATATCGGCACAATCTGTTCCCGTATCCTCGCGTGACTCCTGTACGGCACACTTAATGCCAAGTCGTTGCATATTCTTGTTGGTTGCAATCTCCGAATCAATATCGTGTCCCTTGAAAATCTGTGTGAGCGACATACCCAAAAAGAAAAATCCGACCAACAGAATTGATACTCCGATTACGATTAATATTGTAGAAAAAGTTGCTCCCATAGCAAGTTATGTGTTAAAAAGTTGCGAATTGTTGAATTTCCGCCAACAAATTTATATATTTGTATGTTAATTTGCAAAAATGTGTACTTTTTGCTCACGTTTTGAGGGCGTGATGGTCAACATACAGTTACATAACGTCGGAGACTCGCCGCAGATTGTGCAGTTAGATATTAAGCTATGAAGATAGTTATTTCGGGAGTAGGTGAGATGGGTAGCCATTTGGCTCGTATGTTGAGCGGTAGCGGTCACGAGATTACCGTTATCGACAGCGACCCAAAGTTGCTCAGTGAGGTGGATAATTTAGCCGACCTTATCACCATCGAGGGCGATACTACGGCTTTTGCAGTGTTGCGCCGTGCTGGTGTGCGTCGTTGCGACCTCTTTATTGCCGTTAATCACGACGAGAATCAGAATATCCTTGCTGCCATTATGGCAAAGCAGTTGGGCGCGAAGAAATCAATCGCTCGTATCGACAATAACGAATATTTGGAGCCTAACAATAAGGAGATGTTTATCGATATGGGTATCGACTACCTCTTCTATCCTGAGCGTGTAGCTGCAAAGGAGGTGACCCATCTGCTGGGCCACACCACGACCACCGACTATGTTGATTTTTCGGGTGGATTGCTCTCGCTTGTTGTGTTTCGTTTGGAGCCTACCTCCCCGCTCATTGGCCGTAAGTTGATGGATTTGGCAGCCGATGGCTCAATCACCGAGTTTAGAGCTGTGGCCATTTCGCGTGGCTCGCAAACCATTATCCCTCGTGGACAAGATGAGTTTTTCGAGGGCGATGTGGTCTATATCATAGCCCGAAAAGATGTAGCGAAGAGTGTATCAGAGCTGTCGGGTCAGAAGAGTGTCGAGGTTAAGAACTTGATGATTTTGGGCGGCTCGCGAATCGGTGTCAGTGTGGCTACGGAGTTGCAGGACGAGATGAATATCAAGATGGTCGATTACAATGCCGAAAAGGCATATCGCCTTGCAGAGCGTCTGGATAAGACCTTGATAATTCACGAGGACGGCCGTAAACTCGACGCAATGCTCGAAGAGGGTCTTTCGAGTATGGACGCATTCCTTGCCGTTACGGGCCGAAGCGAGACCAATATTTTGGCGGCTATGCAGGCCAAGCGTATGGGCGTGAAGAAGGTTATTGCCGAGGTGGAAAATCTCAACTATATCTCGCTGGCCGAGAGCGTGGGAATCGATACCATCATCAACAAGAAACGTGTTACCGCATCGAATATTTTCCGTTTTACGATGTCAACCGATGTGCAGGCCATACGTTGCTTGACAGGTAGCGAGGCCGAAGTTTTGGAGTTTATCGTTAAGCCCAACTCGCCCGCAACCAAAGCGATGATTAAGGATTTGCGTTTGCCGCAAGATGTGATTATTGGCGGTATAGTTCGTGGCGATAAAGTATTTATTGCGGTGGGTGATACCACAATCCAAGCCTACGATAGAGTGGTTGTATTCTCGATGCCGGGCTCGATAGGCAAGGTGGGAGAGTACTTTAATTAATAAATCGTTTTATCAACGGCTCACAATGTAATACCCAACGGCAATTTGGCTTTTGCCGATTGCGATTGTTGCGATAGATAAACATAAAACCGAGCGGCGATAGTCGCACCAACCATAACCAAACTATAAAGCGAAGAGATATGTATGTAGCAATAGCTGGAAATATCGGTAGCGGTAAGACCACTCTTACCGAGATTTTAACCAAGCGATATGGTGCAAAGGCCTATTACGAGCAGACCGATAATCCCTATATTGACGATTTCTATAACGATATGAGCCGATGGGCTTTCCAACTTCAAGTATCGTTTTTGGGCAGTCGTATCGAGCAAACCCTCGATATGATGTCAAGTGGCGAAAAGACCATTATTCAAGACCGCACAATCTATGAAGATGCCCACATCTTTGCCGAGAATCTTCACTCTATGGGACTTATCGCATCGCGAGATTTTGCTACGTATATGAAGATTTTTGAGCTTACGACGAATCTTATCCCTCAGCCCGATTTGCTGATATATTTGCGTGCAAGCATTCCAACGTTGGTGTCGCAAATCAAGCGTCGTGGTCGTGCATACGAGATGAATATCGACGAGTCGTATCTTACGCTGCTCAACGAGCGATATGAGAATTGGATTAATAACATCTATCAAGGTCGAGTGTTGATTATTGATAAAGATGTTGAGGATTTCGTCGATAATGAGAGTGTGGTGGATTCCATCTGTGCCCGTATAGAGGAGATGTTGTCACGTCAATAATGCGATAGGTAAGTATGGGGTTGCCTGTAAAATTTGTCGAGCGTATGTCGCGTGAGCTTGGGTCGAGCGAGGCCGAGGCACTATGCGGAGCATTGGGTAGTGAGCCCTCTACCTCGGTGCGCCTTAACCCTTTTAAGAAATTTTCTGGGAAGTGGAGTGCGCGACCAATCGAGTGGAGCAGATACGGATATATGCTTGATGAACGTCCGAGTTTTACGCTCGATACTGCTTTTCACGCTGGGGCATACTATGTGCAGGAGGCAAGTTCGCAATTTGCAGGATATATTTTGTCGCAGGTTTTTGGTGGGGAGCAGAATTGCCGAGGAGTGCGCGTGCTTGATATGTGTGCTGCTCCGGGTGGAAAAAGTACACACTATGCCTCGCTTGTTGGCTTGGAGGGTTTGGTTGTAGCCAACGAAATCAACCGCTCCCGTGCAGCAGTGTTGGCCGATAATGCCCGTAAGTGGGGTTTGGGCAATATGGTGGTGACTTGCAATGATTCTTCGCGAGTAGCAGCTTTTGAGGAGTGGTTCGATGTGGTGGCTGTTGATGCCCCTTGTTCGGGCGAAGGAATGTTCCGTAAGTCCGATGATGCGTGCGAGCAATGGAGTGAGGCCAATGTGGCTATGTGTGCCGAGCGTCAGTGGGAGATTTTGCAGAATGCTTTTAAGGCTTTATGTGCTGGTGGGGCGTTGATATATAGCACTTGTACGTTTAATCGTACAGAGGACGAAGATATCGTAAGCCGTCTTATGGAGGAGGCTGGTGATGAAATAGTTGAGGCTCCTGAGATTGAAGTAAACCCTCAGTGGGGAGTGGTTGTGGGACGCGTAGGAGTGTTTCAGACGTTTCGTTTCTTTCCTCATAAATTAAATGGTGAGGGAATGTTTATGGCAGTTGCGATGAAGGCAGGTGAACGACCTCTGCGTCGTCGTACTCCAAAACCTAAACGTCAAGCCATTACGGCTCTTGATAAGAAGAGTTGCGAGATACTATCACAGTGGGTTGAGCCTTCTGCCGAGATGCGCTATTTTGCGGCAGGAGAGATGTTGTATGGTTGTCGTAAGGAGCATTATGCCGATATTGAGGCCCTGTCGGGGGTGTTGGCCGTTATCTATTCGGGTGTGGCTATGGGGCAGATTTTCAAAGGTAGTCTGAAACCCGATGGCGCGTTGGCTATGTATGTCGGCCTAAGACGAGCGCAGGTTGAGTGTCGTGAACTCGATGAGGAACAGGCATTGCAATTTTTGCGTAAGCAGGAACTATCGGCCGAGTGGTTTAATGAGGGTATCAATATGGTTTTGTGCAATGGGCTTCCGTTGGGCTTTGTAAAGCGTGTGGGGGCAAGAGTCAATAATATGTATTCCAATTCGTTGCGTATATTGAAATAGCGTGATGCAGATTGAACATTGATTGAAAAATAATAAAACAATATATTATGGTTGCAAAAAAACTCTATTACACAATGGGCGAGGTTGCCGAGATGTTCGATGTCAACGCGTCGCTTATTCGCCATTGGGAGTCAAAATTTAGTTGTCTTCGTCCGCATAAGAACAAAAAGGGAAATCGTCTATTCTCGCCAGAGGATATCGAGCGATTGAAACAAATCTACCACCTTGTCAAGGAGCGTGGTATGACCCTTGAAGGAGCTAATAAGGTGATGAGGGCATCAGCTAAAACAGCCGATTTGTCGCGCGATACCGAGATGCTGGAACGTTTGCAACGTATTCGTGCTGCATTGGTTGAGGTGCGTGAGGAGTTGAAACTTGGTGTGGGTGAGCAGATTGTAAGTTCTGGTGTTGAGGACTCTCCTGTGGAAGTTGAACAGAAAACAACAGTACAGCCCGTCGCAGAGCCTATCAACGAGCCGAAAGTTGAGCCAGTCACTGAGCTTGCCGCCGAGCCAGCCACCGAACCGCAGGCTGCGACCGAGGCCGAGCAAGATTCTGAGCCGAAGTCTGAGCAACCCAAAAAGCGTGTTGTGCGTCGCAAGAAAAAGAGCGATGACGATAATAAGGAGCTATTCCCATTCTATGAGCAATCATTGTTTTAGAGTATGAAAGTCAGAGATATAACATCTGTTATTGAGGCATTTGCTCCGTTGTCGTTGCAGGAGTCCTACGATAATGCAGGTCTTATTGTGGGTCGTGCCGACGATGAGGTCAGTAAAGCATTGTTGGCGGTTGATGTTACCGAAGATGTGATTGCCGAGGCAGTTGAGGAGGGGTGTGATATGATTATCACGCATCACCCCATAGTCTTTCACCCGATGAAACGATTCAACTCGGCAAGCCAAACCGAAAGATGTGTCGAGGAGGCAATTCGTCGAGGAATAGTGCTTTATGCCGCACACACCAATCTCGACTCTACTCCGCAGGGTATGAGTTGGCGTGTGGCTCAAATTTTGGGGTTGCAAAATATTGAAGTTATGCAACCTACTTCGGCTGAGGGGGCTGGATTTGGTGTCGTGGGTGAACTTGGCGAGGCGGTTGAATCTACCCAATTTATGCGTCGAGTGATGGAGCTTTTCGATGTTAAGGCAATGCGCCATAGCGATATTGTGAAACCTGTGGTCTCAAAGGTGGCAATCTGTACAGGCTCTGGCGGGTCGCTTATCGATACGGCCCGTGCATCGGGTGCCGACATCTACTTGACTGCCGATTTGAAGTATAACGACTTTATGCGCCACGAAAATTCAATTATTTTGGCCGATATGGGTCATTTTGAGAGTGAATATTGCGCAATTCAGCTTTTATTTGATATTTTATCAAAAAATTTATGTATCTTTGCAGTTCGCAAGAGTGTGCGTTCTTGTAACCCCGTGAACTATTTGTTTTAATCGTAGCCGTAAGGGCGACTATTGGTAAAGGTTACGCGGGTAGAATTCAGACAGTTAGAGTTAGGTTTGTAGAGCATAAACAAATTTAAGATATATGGCACAAAAGAAAACATCTGAAATCGATTATTCGATGCAGGAGAAGATTATGGCTCTCTATGAGTTGCAGAAGATTGATTCTCAGATTGATGAAATCAACAAAGTCAAGGGCGAGTTGCCTTTGGAGGTGCAAGATTTGGAGGACGAAATCGAGGGCTTGAAGACTCGAATCGACAACATCAACGCTGAGATAGAGGAGTTTAATTCTCTCACCAAGCAGCGTAAGCGTGAGGTTGATCAGGCCAAGATTCAAATTTCTCACTACAAGGAGCAGCAGAACAACGTGCGAAACAATCGTGAGTACGATGCTATCACCAAGGAGATTGAGTATCAGGAGTTGGAGATTGAGCTTGCAGAGAAGCGTCTTCGCGAGTATTCATCAGCTATCAAGGGCAAGAAGACTCATTTGGAGGAGGCCGAGGCAGTTTTGGCCGAGCGCAATGTGGACTTGACAGCTAAGAAGAGTGAGTTGGAGAGCATCGAGGCAGAGACTGCTGACCAGATTGCTTCTTTGGAGAATAAGGCTGCAAAGGCTAAGGTTAAGATTGATGAGCGTCTGCTTACGGCTTATGCACGAATTCGTGGCAGTGTTCGCAATGGTTTGGCGGTTGTGACCGTAAAGCGCGATGCTTGCGGTGGTTGCTTCAACCGTATCCCTCCCCAGCGTCAGGCTGATGTTCGACAGGGCAAAAAACTCATCGTTTGTGAGTATTGCGGTCGTATCTTGGTAGCCGAGAAGGAATAAGGAACAAATTGTGATAGTTCAAAGTTGGTAAAAAGGCCTCATAGGGTTATTAAAATCCTATGAGGCCTTTACTTTGTTAGAAAAAAATGCTATATTTGCGATACATAAGAATTATAACATAAAATTTTGCCTATGGATAAATAATATTTAGATTAAATTTTTCTCCTCTATTAGAGGTAAATACATACTAAGCGTTATTTTTATTCTGGTCTCTAAAACTTCCACTTTTTTCAAGACCCCGAAGGATAAAGTATGACGCTCACGCTTTTTGCGTGGGCTTTATTCTATTTTCGGGGTATAGGTTGTGGAAGACCTTAGAGACGAATTAAAATATTGTCCCACGTTTTTTATGTTCGTTATTTGTTAATATTGCCGAGGGACAGGTAGTTTAATTTTTTTATTGATATGAAAAGGTTATTTTTATTATCTTTGGCTATTGCATTTAGCGGATTGATGCTAAATACAGTTAGTGCGCAAAAAAGAATCGTGATTAATTCAGAGCCATCTGACGCAGAAGTGTTTATCAATGGTGTCCCAACTAATTTGAAAACTCCTACAATGATTAAAAATCCAGGAGGAAAGTCGTTTACTTTGGGACTTAAAAAGAATGGCTATGACGAAGGAAAAGTGTTGGTTGTTAAACAAAAACAGTTTTCGGGTAAGAAGGAATATCCAGCAGAGATTACACAAAGATTAGTTCGTAATGTATATGCACAGGACCCAACCATTCCTTCGGGAGCAGCGAGTGAAATGGTAAGTCGAGATAATCCGGGTAAAACCACGCTCGAACAAGCTATTATAAGATGGGCTGTTGATTCAGATCCACAAGGAGCGAGAATATTCTATCGTGTTATTTCAAGCATACCTGCCGTTGTGAAAAATACGAATGAAACATATTTACAAACAACCCCTTATGAGGAGACTCGGCCATTTAATATTCTTGGACTTACCTATGAAAATTCAAGAGATGTTCAAATCGAATTTAAGATAGTAAAAGATGGTTATGAAACTCAGGTAAAGCGATTTAATGTGCGTCAGGCTCTTGACCAACAAGAGATTAGTGCATTCTTCGTTTTGGTAAAGAAATCAAACTGATTTTCTTCTAAAAGGTAGGTGTATTAGCCTATATGTAAATAAATTTTTGGTGGCGGACGGTTAAAAAACTTTCCGCCCCTTATTTTTTGTAAAATAAGGGCGTATTTTTAATTTTGTTTGTGAAATAATCGTTACCTTTGCCGTGTGTTATAATTTTTTCTAAATCGAATAGGAAAATGAAAATAGCTCTTGCTCAATTAAACTACACTATTGGTGATATTGATGCTAATGCCAATCGCATCATTGAGTCTATCCGCAAGGCGGAGATGGAGGGTGCTGATTTGGTTGTATTTGCCGAGTATGCCGTAAGTGGTAATCCAGCTTATGACTTGTTGCGTAAAACTACATTCCTTACATTGTGTGAGGAGGCTTTGGAACGCATCGCTAAGGAGTGTCGCAAGGTAACTGCGATTGTGGGCTCGCCTATGCTTACCGAGCGAGGCGCAGTGAGTGCCGCAGTGGTAATGCGTAATGGCCGTATCTGCGAAACAATCGAGAAACAACATATCACAGCCCGCCGCGAGATGGGTTTCATCGTTGCTGGCGAAGGTTATCAAATCATCGACATCAACGGTTGTCAGGTGGCTGTAATTGTAGGTGACGATTTGTCGCGTTTGCAGGATTTGCCGCAGCACGCCGATTTTGTCCTTAGTGTCAATGCACGTCGTTATGGAAAGGGCCTGCTCTCATACCGCTACGAGACAATACGCCGACTGACCTATACCGAGGGTCGCAAGGTTATTATCGTTAATCAAGTGGGAGGTTCAGGCGATTTGGTTTACGATGGTATGTCGGGCGTTATGAATTGTGAGGGTAAGCTCGAATTGTTGATGAAGGATTTCGAGGAGGATTTCCAGATTTACGATACTTTGGCTGAGCACGAGGCTCAGGAGTCTCCCTTTACATCATACAACCACCGTACTCGTATGGTCTATCGAGCAGCTTGTCTTGGTTTGCGTGACTATTTCCACAAGAACGGTTATACAAAAGCTTGTATCGGTTTGTCGGGCGGTATCGATTCATCGGTCGTGGCTTGTTTGGCAGTAGGTGCATTGGGAGCAGAGAATGTCAAGGCTTTGATGATGCCTTCGCAGTTCTCTTCTGACGACTCTGTGGAAGATGCAAAGGTCTTGGCCAACAATTTGGGCATTGAGTATAGCGTTCTGCCTATCAAGGCCGTTTACGACTCTATCGTCGGAACATTGAAACCAGTGATTGGTGGTACAGAGTTTGATGCCACCGAGGAGAATATCCAATCGCGTATCCGAACTGTACTTTTGATGGCGTTGCAAAACAAAGAGGGATATATATTGCTCAACTGCTCAAATAAGAGCGAGAATGCCGTTGGCTGGTGTACTCTTTATGGCGATACCGCTGGTGCATTCAGTGTAACGGGTGACCTCTATAAGAGCGAGATTTACGATTTGGCACGATATATCAATATGAATTTCGATAATCCAATTCCAGAGGTTATTCTCAAAAAAGAGCCTACATCGGAGCTCTACCCCAACCAAAAGGATAGCGATATCTTGCCACCCTATGAGGTTGTAGATGCCATATTGTATCGTATGATTGAGAATGGTGAGCATCGCGAGGAGATTATCAATGCTGGATTTGATTCGGAGGTTGTCGAGAAGATTCATACTATGGTTATGCGCAACGTAAAGAAGCGTTACCAGTATCCTCCCGTATTACGCCTGTCAACCAGCTCGTTCCGTCACGAGTGCTTGTTCCCACTTGTGAATAAATACGGTTATTAGACTGTTTGTCTAAATTGAATCCGATTTATACTTATGGCTGCAACTCCGATAAAACACTCGGGCGAGGTGATTCGTGTAGAGAAAGATATAGTCTATGTTCGTATGAGCGTAGATAGTGCGTGCAGTGGGTGTCACGCTCGAATGGCGTGTGGAGTTGACGAGTCAAAAGATAAGATCGTTGAGGTTGCTACCCCTATGGCTCATCATTATCAGGTGGGTGATAATGTAGAGGTCGCATTGCAACAAAAATCTATGGGTGCTATATCGGTCTTATTGGCCTATGTGGCCCCATTTTTTATTTTGACAATATTGCTTGTAGTGGCCGTCGCTGTTGGGACAAGCGAGGCAGTAGCAGCTGCAATGGCATTGGCAGGAGTCGCAATCTATTATGTTGTATTGTGGCTGTTGCAAGGTAAAGTTAAGAATACAATAGAATTTATAATAACAAAACAAACAAAATGACGGTATTATTATCTACGATTTTGACACTCAGTTTGCTGGGTATCTTGGCGGCTGTCATTCTCTATTTTGTGGCTCAGAAGTTCAAGGTAGAGGAAGATCCTCGTATCGATGAGGTGGAGAAGATGTTGCCAGGTGCAAACTGTGGTGGATGTGGATTTGCCGGTTGTCGAGCTATGGCCGAAGCTATGGTTCTGCGCGACGACATTTCTGCATTGTATTGCCCTGTGGGCGGTGCTGAATGTATGAAGAGTATGGCATCGTATCTGGGTAAGGTAGCTCCCGAGAAGGAGCCTACTGTGGCAACTGTACGTTGTGGTGGTACTTGCGCAAAGCGTCCCCGCAACAACACCTACAACGGTGCAAAGAGCTGTGCAGTTGCATCAACAGTCTATGTTGGCGAGACAGCTTGTGCCTATGGTTGTCTTGGTTATGGTGATTGTGTTGATGCTTGTGCCTTCGATGCTATTCACGTCAATCCCGAGACAGGTATTGCCGAGGTTGATGCCGACAAGTGTACAGCTTGTGGAGCTTGCGTAAAGGCTTGTCCAAAGGGAATCATCGAGCTTCGCAAGAAGTGGCCAAAGAACAGAGCCATCTATGTTAGCTGCGTATCGAAAGATAAGGGTGCCGTGACTATGAAGGCTTGTAAGGCAGGTTGTATCGGTTGTGGTAAGTGTGCAAAGGTGTGTGCTTTTGGAGCTATCACAGTTGAGAATGGTTTGGCATATATCGACCCACAGAAGTGTAAGTTGTGCCGCAAGTGTGTAAATGAGTGTCCTACGGGTGCTATCGTGTTGAAGAATATGGAGCCACTTCCAAAGGAGCCCAAAGCCCCAGCCGCAAAGCCAGCAGCTCCCGCCGCAAAGCCAGCCGAAACTGCAAAAGCAGCCGAGCCTGCAAAACCCGCCGTGGCAGAGAAGAAAGAGAGTGTTAACGAGCAGAAATAACGTTCAAGATTATGAAGACATTTCCTATTGGCGGAGTTCACCCGTCAGACAATAAGCAATGGAGCAACACCAAGCCTATCGAGGTGTTGGAACTTCCCGACGTAGTCAATATTCCGCTCGGACAACATATCGGAGCTCCTGCAACGGCTAAGGTTGCGAAGGGCGACAAGGTACTTACTGGTCAGCTTATCGCCGAGGCAACAGGCTTTATGTCGGCCAATATCCATTCACCAATCTCTGGTACTGTTACTGCTGTCGATATGCAGGTTAACGGTCAGGGTATGCGTCAGATGATGATTACCATCAAGCGTGAGGGTGATGAGTGGTTACCCGAGATTGACCGTACAACCGAGATTAAACGCGAGTGCAATTTGGATTCAGCGGCAATCATCGCGAAAATCAAAGAAGCCGGTATCGTAGGTATGGGTGGTGCTACATTCCCAACCCACGTTAAGTTGTCAATTCCCAATGGTTGCAAGGCCGAGTATCTGATTATCAACGGTGTGGAGTGTGAGCCATATTTGACTTCCGACCACCGTACAATGTTGGAGCGTGGCGAGGAGCTACTCGTTGGCGTTGAGATTTTGAAGAAGGCTTTGGGTGTAGAGAAGGCAGTAATTGGTGTTGAGAATAATAAACCTGATGCTATTGCTCACCTTAATAAGCTCATCAAGCAGGGTAAATATGCTGTAACTGTTGAGCCTTTGAAGGTGCAGTATCCGCAGGGTGGTGAGAAGCAGCTCATCGCAGCTATCACTGGCCGCGAGGTACCACCTCCTCCCGGATTGCCTATCCACGTCGGAGCAGTAGTTTGCAATGCTTCAACAACTGTTGCAGTTTATGATGCGGTGCAGAAGAATAAGCCTCTTATCGAGCGTGTCGTAACCATCACAGGTAAGGAGTTAAAGCAGCCTCGTAACCTGCTTACTCGTATGGGTACTCCTATCTCAAAGTTGGTTGAGATGGCAGGTGGTCTTCCCGAGGGCGATGTGAAGGTTGTCAACGGAGGTCCTATGATGGGTCGCCCGATGATTAACATCGACTCACCCGTCACGAAGGGCTGCTCAGGTGTTACCGTATATAGCGGCAAGGAGGCTCACCGAGTTGAGGTTGAGAGTTGTATCAAGTGTGCAAAGTGTGTGTCGGCTTGCCCGATGGGCTTGGAGCCTTACCTTATCATTCGTCTTACACAGAAGCAGATGTGGGAGCAGTTGGAGGCAGAGTATATCACCAACTGTATTGAGTGTGGTTGCTGCCAATACTCTTGTCCTGCTGGCTTGTCGTTGTTGGATTATGTGCGTTTGGGTAAGTCAACTGTGATGGGTATCATTCGAGCTCGTGCAGCCGCCAATGCAGCTAAATAATAATGAAAATAAAAGAGTAAAGATATGGCAAATAAATTTTTTGTTGCAGCATCGCCGCACATTCATAGTCCGCAATCGACCCAGTCGTTGATGCGCGATGTGCTGATTGCGTTGGTACCAGCATTTTCTTTATCACTTCTGATATACGGTCTTGATGTGCTGCGTGTTACTGCTATTGCAGTTGTGAGCTGCGTTCTTGTAGAGTATCTTATTCAGCGATTCTTGTTTAAGGGAGCCAATACGGTGAAGAACCTGTCGGCTGTGCTTACGGGTGTGCTGCTCGCCTTTAACCTTCCGTCGGATATTCCTTGGTGGATTATTGTCATCGGCGCTGTGGTGGCTATCGGCGTGGCGAAGATGACCTTTGGTGGTTTGGGTCGCAACCCATTCAACCCTGCGTTGGTTGGTCGTGTGTTCTTGCTTATCGCCTATCCTGTGCAGATGACTTCGTTCCCTAAGCCTATCTCGCCAGAGTATGTTGATGCGTTTGCAGGTGCTACACCTTTGGCCGCTGTGAAGGCTCAGGCTGTTGAGGTGGGCGACGTGAACCTTTTGGCTATGTTGCAGGGTGTGATGCCCGGCTCGTTTGGTGAGATTGGCGCATTGGCGTTGTTGTGCGGCGGATTGTATATGTTGTGGCGTAGAGTTATCACTTGGCATATCCCCGTTGCTGTGTTGGGCTCTATGGCAGTGTTTGCGTTCATCGTGGCATTGACTCAGGGCGGCGGAGCATTGATGTATGAGCTTCCTGCATTCCATTTGTTGGCCGGAGGTGCTATGTTGGGTGCAATCTTTATGGCTACCGACTATGTGACCTCGCCAATGACTGCGAAGGGTATGCTAATCTATGGAGTTGGAATCGGTGTGATTACAATGATTATCCGTCAGTGGGGAGCTTACCCCGAGGGTATGTCGTTTGCAATCCTGCTTATGAACTCGGTTACACCTCTTATTAATAAATATGTGAAGCCTAAACGCTTCGGTATAATGACAACTAAATAGAAGGAGGGCAAGATATGAAGAGTACACTTTTTAATATGGTTGCTGTTCTGTTTAGCATTACGCTCATAGCTTCGGCTGGTGTGGGAGCTGTAAATATGATTACAGCCGATGCCATTGCCGAGACTAAGGCAGCTGCTACCAAGCAGGCTGTGGCAAACGTACTGCCTGAGTTCGACACAAACGAGCAGAGCGAGCAGACAATCGATGATATGCCTATTGTAGTATATACCGCAAAGAAGGGTGATAAGACCGTAGGTTACGCCGTAGAGTCAATGACCAAGAATGGTTTTGGAGGCGTAATCCGTATGATGGTCGGATTTACTACTGATGGCAAGATTAATAATGTAAACGTATTGGAGCAGGCTGAAACTCCGGGTCTTGGTACAAAGATGTGCGACGAGGGCAACGCGTTGTTGTCGAGCATTCAAGGCAAGAACTCTTGGGAGGTAGAGTTTAAGGTAAAGAAAGATGGCGGAGAGTTAGACGCTCTTACTGCGGCTACTATCTCATCACGCGCATACTACGAAGCTGTGGCTCGTGCTTACCAAGCATTTTTGGTAGCTTCGGGTGCAAAGGATAAGGCCGATGGTGTGTCGGGAGCAACTGCTGCGAAATCAGCTTCAAAGGAGGGCAATACTGCTCAGGAAGGAGGTAAGAATGAATAAGTTACAGATTATTACGGGCGGAATTATCAAAAATAACCCCACCTTCGTATTGGTGTTGGGTATGTGTCCTACATTGGGTACAACCACATCGGCAATCAATGGTATGGGTATGGGTGTAGCCACAATGGCGGTACTCATTATGTCTAACTTGGTAATATCGCTTATCAAGAATCTTATCCCCGACAAGGTTCGTATCCCTGCATTTATTGTGGTTATTGCATCGTTTGTGACCATTATTCAAATGTTGATGCAGGCCTATGTTCCTTCGTTGTATGCAAGTTTGGGCGTGTTTATCCCCCTTATCGTGGTTAACTGTATTATCTTGGGTCGTGCCGAGGCTTTTGCATCGAAGAACGGAGCTATCGATTCTATGCTCGATGGTGTAGGTATCGGTTTGGGCTTTACTTTGGCTCTTACCGCAATAGGTTCAGTTCGCGAGATATTGGGTAGCGGTGCAATCTTTGGTTACTCGTTGGGTATTGCCGATTATATGCCATTGGTATTTGTGTTGGCTCCGGGTGCGTTCTTTGTATTGGGTTATTTGATGGTATTGTTTAACAAATTTGTCAAGAAGTAGTTATGGAGCTTTCATATTTTGCAATTATCATTGGTGCGATATTCGTCAACAATGTTGTTCTCGCACAATTCTTGGGTATTTGCCCCTTCTTGGGTGTATCGTCTAAGGTTGAGACATCTATGGGTATGGGTGCTGCCGTAACATTTGTGATGGCCCTTACAGCCATTGTGGCGTGGTCGATTCAAGAGTTTATCCTCGTGCCACTCGGTATTGAGTATATGCAGACAATTGTCTTTATCTTGGTTATTGCCGCTTTGGTGCAGATGGTTGAGATTGTGTTGAAGAAGGTATCACCCTCGCTCTATCAGGCTTTGGGTATCTTCCTTCCACTTATTACCACAAACTGTGCAGTATTGGGAGTAGCGATTTTGATGATTCAGAAGGAGTTTAACCTCTTGCAGAGTTTTACTTACTCTGTGGCTACTGCTATTGGTTTCGCTATCGCTATGGTCATCTTTGCTGGTATTCGCGAGCGTTTGGAGTTAGATGGTGTCCCAGCTGCGTTAAAGGGTATTCCTATTGCCTTGATTACAGCCGCAATCCTTGCAATGGCCTTTATGGGATTCTCAGGATTGGTGTAATATCCCAATCAAAGTATATATGATTAAGAGCGATGGCTTATGCTGTCGCTCTTTTTATATAAGAATGGCTTATACCACAGTAAATTCTTTTGATTGCATTTATGGTTTTTTGTGGAAAAAGTGTATTACTTTTGCAATAGAGAAAGATAAATATTAACAAACAAATAAACATTAAAGCTATGAAAAAATACACTTGTATCCCTTGTGGTTGGGAGTATGATCCCGCAGTAGGAGACCCCGATAATGGTATTGAGCCAGGAACTTCATTCGAGGATTTACCCGATGATTGGACTTGCCCACTTTGTGGAGCTGGTAAGGATTCCTTCGAGGCTGAGTAAGATACTCTTCTGATATGTAATTAAGGTGAATTGGTTAGGTTAATAAATACTTTTAATGAAATAGGCGACCCGCAGAGGTCGCCTATTTTTTTGTATAAGAATTATTTTCTTTACTCTGGTTTCACCAACGAGAGATACAACTCGTCGAGCTGTGCTTGGTCGATTACCGAAGGAGCATCGAGCATCACATCGCGACCTGCATTGTTCTTCGGGAATGCAATGAAGTCACGAATTGACTCCGATCCGCCAAACAACGAACACAAGCGGTCGAAACCAAATGCCAAACCACCGTGAGGAGGCGCACCAAACTTAAATGCATTCATCAAGAAACCAAACTGCTCCTGAGCCTTCTCGGGTGTGAAGCCCAAAATCTTGAATATGAGAGCCTGCAACTGAGCATCGTGGATACGAATTGAGCCACCACCAATCTCTGTACCGTTACATACAAAGTCATAAGCATTGGCGCGTACTCGACCCGGATCGCTCTCCATATATTGCACATCTTCTGGCTTTGGCGAGGTGAATGGGTGGTGCATTGCGTAGTAACGCTCAGTCTCATCGTCCCACTCGAACATTGGGAAATCCACAACCCAAAGTGGAGCAAACTTCTTGGGATCACGAAGTCCCAACAACTCAGCAACGTGCAGGCGCAAAGCACAAAGCTGAGTGAGAGCCTTGAACTTCTTGCCACACAATACCAGCATCAAATCTCCGGGCTTTGCCTCCATACGCTCGGCAATAGCCTTCAAATCCTCTGCCGAGAAGAACTTGTCGATTGAAGATTTCACATTGCCCTGCTCGTCGAGACGAATCCATACCAATCCCTTTGCACCTACCTGTGGACGTTTCACATAATCGGTCAAAGCATCAATCTGCTTGCGAGTATAACCTGCGCAACCAGTAGCTGCAAAGCCTACCACATAATCTGCATCGTCAAATACCGAGAATGAGTGGCCGTGAGCCAAATCTGTAATATCGTGGAACTCCATTCCGAAACGCAAGTCGGGCTTATCCGAACCATACTTCTCCATTGCCTCAATCCAAGGCATACGCTGGAATGGCTCTGTGAAGTCGATGTTCATCACATCTTTGAACATATATTTTGCCCAACGCTCAAATACCTCCAAAATATCCTCCTGCTCCACAAATGACATCTCGCAGTCAATCTGTGTAAACTCAGGCTGGCGGTCAGCACGCAAATCCTCATCACGGAAGCAACGCACAATCTGGAAATAGCGGTCATAACCTGCCACCATCAGGAGCTGCTTCAATGTCTGAGGCGATTGTGGAAGTGCATAGAACTGATTGGGGTTCATTCGGCTTGGAACTACAAAGTCGCGAGCGCCCTCTGGGGTCGAGCCCACCAAATATGGAGTCTCAATCTCCAAGAATCCCTCTTTGTCGAGGAAAGTGCGGATTGCGTGGGCCATACGGTGACGCAACTCCATATTGCGCTGCAATGGTGGACGACGCAAGTCCAAATAACGGTATTTCATTCTCAAATCATCGCCACCGTCTGAGTTCTCCTCGATAGTGAATGGCGGGGTCTGAGCCTCATTCAATATTTTAAGGGTCTCGGCTGCTACCTCAATATCTCCCGTAGGCATTTTAGGGTTCTTTGAAGAACGCTCGATGACTTTACCCGTAACCTGCAACACAAATTCGCGACCCAATCGTGCTGCCACTTCGCGAGTCTGTTCGGGAGAGTTCTCCTCCACAACGATTTGTGAAATGCCATAACGGTCGCGCAGGTCGATGAATGTCATCGCACCGAGATTACGCACTTTCTGCACCCAACCGGCGAGTGTAACGGTCTGACCGACATTCTCGATACGCAACTCACCGCAAGTATGACTTCTATACATAAATTATCGTGTTTAATTTAATTAATTCTCTTAACGTGGTTAAAAACATACAAAAATAATAAAAATGCCAATTATATACAATCTCTTATCTCTTTTTTACTCTTTGCGGGCTGCTAAATCGTTATCTGAGCCTGTGGATTTGCATAATTTGTTGTCATTTATTAAATTCGCAAGATGTAATTATGATTTGATTTCAGATTATGAGCGAAAAATCAAAATACTTTTACGAGCCATCTTCCGCATTTGCAACAACCGATTCGCAGGCTTGTGGAGAGGAATCTCAGGCAGATTGTGATAAGAAATTTATGCTTATGGCAATAAATGAGGCACATCGCGCGTTAAAGTTACAGGAGGTCCCTATCGGAGCTGTTGTCGTATGTGCTGGTAAAATCATTGGCCGAGGCCACAATCTGGTTGAGACCTTGTGTGATGCTACGGCTCACGCTGAGATGCAGAGTATCACTGCGGCCGCCACAACGCTCGGAGGCAAGTATTTGAAAGGCTGCACGTTGTACGTCACAGTTGAGCCTTGCGTGATGTGCGCGGGTGCGCTTGCGTGGAGCCAAATTGATAGGGTAGTGTATGGCGCAGCCGACCCGAAGCGTGGATATTCTCGCCTTCAAGGTCAAATTTTCCACCCCAAGACTGAGGTTGTTGGAGGAGTTTTGGCCGAGGAGTGCGAGCAGTTGATGAAAGATTTTTTCAGCAAATTGAGGTAGTCGCAGGCCCGTTATCTCTCATATTGTGCTGACAAAAACTATGTTAATGCCCTAAAATTTGCACTGAGAGAAAAAAAATTATAACTTTGTGGGTCATTTCGTGCGCTAAAATCGCGCGAGAAACAATTATTAGGCGAAGAAATTTTTGAATAACACCTTAATAAACAAACTTTTTAACGATGAAAAAGATTATTTTTATGGTTGCCGCTTTGATGGGATTTACTTTCGCATCAGCGCAGACAAACGTGGTTGACACTTACAATCAGAGTGTTCAGGCTCTTGGAGCAAAGGATTACGCAAAGGCTGCTGAGTTGCTCGAAGCAGTTATCGCAGATGGCGATGGCGAGGAGGACGAGGCTATTATGGGTTGCGTAGAGAACGCAAAGAAGAATCTTCCCGCTGCATATCAGGGTATGGGTCTTCGTGCGGCTGGTGCTGCTATGAAGGCACAGAAGCCCGAGGAGAAGGACGCTAAGTTCGCTGAGGCTCTTTCATATTTGGATAAGGCAAAGGCAAAGGCAAAGGCTTTTAATCAGGCACGCGCATTGGCTACTGCAACAGCTGCTGCTGGTAAGGTTTATCAGGCACAGGGTGGTGGTTACTACAACGCTGGTAACTATGCAAAGGCTATCGAGGTATTCTCAAAGGGTTATGCTGCCGACAAGCGCAACACCGATATCGCTATGATGCTTGCTGAGAGCTACTTCAAGTCAGACAAGTACAACGAGGGTGTAAAGGTTTGCTCTGAGGTTGCTGCTCTTCCTAGCCCTAAGTACGATGCAGCTATCGCGAAGGCAAAGGCCACTATGAGCCAGTACACTAACAATAAGATTGCAGCTATGCAGCAGGCAAACGATTTCGACGGCATTATCAAGATGTCTGAGACTATCGCCGACAAGGCTCTTGCACAGAAGGTTGCAGTTCAGGCTTACTTCTTGAAGAAGGACTACGCTAAGGTTATCGAGATTGGTGAGGCAGCTGCTGCTTTGCAGACTGACGACGAGAGCAAGAGCGCAGTTTACTTCAACTTGGGTTCTGCTTACAACGCTAAGGAGATGCGCGACAAGGCTATCGAGGCTTTGAAGAAGGTTACTGCTGAGCCTTATGCAACTCCTGCAAAGGCTGCCGTAGCTGAGCTTTCTAAGTAATTTAGCCACGAAATAGGCCCTCTGCTGGGCTTGACAATAAAGTCCCGACCTCACGCTGGTCGGGACTTTTTTTGCCTTTATTTGTGGCTTATATGCTCTTTAATATCTGCCTTTTATTTACCGCTTTGCTGCGCGACAACAAAAACTCTCCCTCGAAGTTAGAGGGAGTACCCGAAGGGGAGGGAGTGTGCCTTTGCCGCAAAGGTTATTCTTGGTAATGTTGTTTTCTATAAGGTAGATTAATCCGCTTTGCGGCTTTTGGTTGCTACGGTTCTGCAAGGTGTGTAAACACACTCTGCTCTCACCTTAATTGCAACCTTCTTACATTTTGTATAGAAGATAGTGGCATCACAGGCCCTCTCCAATACACAAATGTCAGAATGACGTGTTTATTTTATATTCCCGCCCGTCAGGCAATTTTGAATCTTGAATTTTGAATTTTGAATTCTTCTCCCGCATCTCCCTTTGCCCTATATACAAAAAGAAGACCCCCGCCCAGCAAGTGGGCGAGGGGTCCTCGCTATAAACTTATGGTTGGTAGTTTATTTATTCCAAACCATTTATACAATTTGAATTGTACGATGAAATGAGGTTAGTCAAGGACAAATGCTTCAACATCACCTCCGAATGAACCAGCAGAAACTGTATATTCTGTCATAAAGTAGTATGTCTTTTCTTCTTCTACATACTCACCTTCTTCAGCGCTAATATATACATCTCCATATGATGGGTGAACGTAACCGATTTTTTGTCGAGCAATTGTAGGAACACCATCAATCATCTCGAAGAACAATGTTACTCCACCACCCCAGTCTTGAAGTCTATATATATTTGTTCCATCACGCTGCTCAAGAACCATACCTGGCTGGTAGCCTGCCCACCAGAAGTTATAAATATAGGTTCCAGTTCCAATTACATTCCACTTAATACGTGCAACGTTGCATGAATATCCCGTTTGTTTGTTTCCATAGATTGACGCATAGTTATAATCATCAATCATAACAGAAAATTTATATGTAACTCCAACTTCTGCTTTTGGGAATTTCACTTTGAATGTAGTCTCTTTTTGATTTGCCTCAAATTTTACAGGCTCTACCTCAAAGATTTCATTGCCAGATGTAACTACGAGCGGAACTGTAATTGCTCCTGACGCATTAGTACGAGCAATTTGAACTGTAAATTCTGTAGGATCTGCGGGGTCAAATTCAAGCGTGCCACCACCCTTTGAAGGGAAATATACCTCGTAGTTACCTGCAATTTCGGGATCACCAGGAGTATAATCATCGAAATCATTCTCGCAGGCTACGAATGTAGCGCAAGCCAATGCTGCTACTGCAAATATTCTAAAAAATTGTTTCATAATCTTTCCAGTTTTTGTACATTAAATGATTATTACTCGCTATCCACCCATAGGTCTACTACACCACCTGGATTAGGATTATTTGTTTCCTGCAAAACTGGGTTCTGAATAGCCTCAGCCTCAGGAATCACAAAGTTCCACCAGGGTGCACGACCTTCAGTCTTCATACGACTATTAGTAGCAACGTTTGTACCCTTGTAACCAGTTTCAATACCATAGTTCAAACGCTTGAAATCATAGAAGAGGACGCCCTCGCCCCACAACTCAACACGCTTCTGCCACATTGTAGCATCAACAACAGCCTCAGTTGTAGCAGCTGGCTTAACGAAAGCTGCATCACGAGTAGTAGCAAATGCTGTAATCAAATCAGCAGCCTTAGCTGGATCTGAGTAAGCAGTAGCCTCAGCCTCGATAAGCAACATCTCCTCTACACGCATCATACATACGCTTGTAGGATTACCAACCATATAGTTCAAGATCTCACCAGCGGCAGGACGGAACTTAACACTTGCATAAGGTGCGAAGTAACCTTCCCAATCCTCGTCCTCGATGTTGATGTTACAAATATCCTTGTTCTCTGCCCACCAAGCCTCTGGATCGGGACCCAAGAATGCACGCTTACGCCAGTCGGTGTCAGCGATACGGTTGTAGAAGTTTACGTGAACACCCTGCTGTACGAGTGAAGCATAACCCCAAGATGACTCAGAACCACGCCAAGCAACGAAGTTAACCAAGTTTGTTACACCCTCAGCAGACTGTGGCAAGTACCACATCCAAGAGTTGTTAGGAGTGTTGAAACCAGTCTTAGGATCCAACCACTGAGCCTCTGTCAAAATTGTTGCACCAGACTCATCAATAGCCTTGCGAGCATATGATGCAGCCTGAGTGTAGTTTGACTTGTCGAAGCCACCCAACCAAAGGTATGCACGAGCCTTCAAACCATAAACCACAGCCAATGAAGGAACGTCCTTGCCGCCTTTGTAAGAGTTATCTTTAAGCAATGCCTCAGCATCGTTCAAATCCTGGAAGATAAACTCGAACATCTCCTCACGAGGCAAACGTGGGTTGTTACGAGCCTCAGTCTCAGTTGTAGTCTCAGTAATCTTAGGAATTGTCAAGCCCTTAACCTTAGATACATCAGTGTAGTTGTTCTCCAATGGATCGAATGAACGAGCCATATCCAAGTACAAAGCAGCACGGTTAGCCTTAGCGTAAGCCAAGTAAGCCTTCAACTCGTCTGAAGCATCCTCTTCATTGATAAGGCCGATAATATCATTACAAGACTTAATAAAGTTCCAGTAGCAGTACCAAGTAAATGGAGTAACAGCACCTGTATAGTTCAAGTGAGCTGTACCTACGTCCCAATACCAGAACCAGTTATATCCAGAGTTAGCATCACCAGTTGTACCTACTACCTCACCAATTGCTGAGTCGGTGGCACACATAATACCAGGAAGACCGAAATCGTATCCACGATTTGCGCTTGAACCGTGTACTGAGTAGGGAAGTGCCTCCGCAACTGGAATTGCGTTTACCATAGCCTCAATAGCTGATGTATTCGAAGCCACAGATTCAGCCGTAACCATATAGTTAGGCTCGGTCTCCTTTATACAGCCTGTCATTGCCACAGCGGCAAAGAGGGCCAAAGTCGAAATTTTCAATATCTTGTTCATAATCAAAGTCTTTTAGTGGATTAGAATACGACATTCAAACCTCCCGAAATTGTACGGATAGGAGAGTAGTTTGCAAAGTTCGTAGAACCCGAGAATGAGTAACGTGGGTCGAGACCACGACGCTTAGACCAGTAAACTACATTGTCGCAAGCCAAGTAAACACGCAATGACGATACACCAAACTTCTTAGTCCAATCAGCTGGCAATGTGTAACCAACGTTGATGTTCTGAATATTGAGGTAAGATGCGCTTGTCAAGAAACGGTCACTTGTACTTGTTGTATACTGGTCGCCATACTGGAATCGAGGAATTGTCGACTCTGTATTGTCTGCTGACCAAGCGTTCAAGATATCCTTGTGGTAGTTTACTCCGATTGAGCCGTATGGTGATGACATAAAGTTTGCATAACCAGAGTCATATACCAAACCACCCAACTGGTATGTAAATGCGATAGAAGCATCGAAACCAAATGCAGATACGCTTGTAGAGAAACCACCATATACATCGGGCAATGCAGAATCCTGAAGGTATCTAGTTGCATTAGAATAGTCAGTTGTAGCCTCGCGACCAGTTACATTTCCGTCGCTGTCCAACTTGTCCTTCCACCAAGTAGCTTCACCTGTTTTAGGATCTACTCCTGCGTACTCACGCATATAGAATGAGTGGAGGGGCACGTCCTCTCCAATATAGTAGCTACCATCGATATATCCTGGCTTGCCATCAATGTTCTGAGTCTTAAACTGCTCTGCCAATTTAGTAACTTTTGTGGTTACGTGAGTCATATTGAGGCTTGCGCTCCAAGTTACGTTCTTTGTGCGGATAATATCACCGTTCAACTCCAACTCGATACCACGGTTGTACATATCACCTACGTTAGCGTAGTAACCGGCGTAACCCAAAGATGCGGGAACTGTGAAGTAGAACAACATATCGGTAGTATTACGGTTGAAGAACTCGAAGCTACCAGCTAAGCGGTTGTCCCAGAAACCGAACTCAGCACCAATGTTAAGGTTGGTGTTAGTCTCCCAAGTGATATCCTTGTTTCCCTTAGTGTTGAATAGTACTGCAACCTGACCATTATTATTTTCTACTGAGTAATTATCTGTATAAAGATTATAACGATTATAATTATAATCACCGATAGCGTCGTTACCCTGTGAACCGAATGATGCCTTAACCTTCAAAAGGTTTACCCAATCAGCGTTGAACCAGTTCTCCTTGTCGATAATCCAAGAAGCACCAACTGACCAGAAATTACCCCAACGGTTATCTGGGTGGAATCTAGAAGATGCATCGCGACGGAATGAAGCAGAGAAGAAGTAACGCTCATCGTAGTTATACTGACCACGGAAGAAGTAACCCTCGTTGTTATAGTCACCTGTGAATGAACTTGCGGCAGCAGCGTCTACTACAGCACCAGCCAACTCCTCTGAATCATAAGAGTAGAGCATAGACTTACCTGCCTGCAAGTAGTAGTACTGTGTACGGTAGTATTCGTGACCGAGCAAGAGATCCATATTGTGCTTCTCGTTGAATGTCTTGTTGTAAGAGAGCAACTGTTGGAAGTTGTATGTCCAGGCGCGAGAATGTGTGCGGTAAAGTGAACCACCTTGCTCTACGAACTGACCGTAGTAAGGGTTAGACATTGAAAGACCGCGAGTTTCGTCGATAGTTGTAGTACCATTGATAGTAAGTCTCAAGCCATCATAGATGTCGAAGTCAGCAAAACCTGATGCAGAGAATGCATTACCTTCCGTTTTCTCCTTGTCTAGCCAGCTAACCTGCATAGCATTGGCATCTGCCAAGTAAGGACGTACCAAACCTGCATTACCCTTATTACCGTAGTCATACATCTCCATTCCATACTTGTCAATCTTCTTTGAGCCATCAGCATTACGGATATACAAAGGATAGATAGGAGCAATCTGCGATGCAAATGCGAAGATGTTACCTATTGAAGATGAAGAACCCTCATTTGAGTTACCATTGTTTGCCTCGAAGTGAGCGTAAGACATATTAGCACCTACCTTCAACCACTTCTTTGCCTGATAGTCAGCCTTCAAACGGGCTGTGTAACGTTGCAACTCTGAGCTCTTGATAATACCTGTGTTATCCAAGTAACCAAGTGAAGCATAGAAGTTTGAACGCTCGTTAGCACCAGCGATGTTAACGTTATACTCCTGACGGAATGCGTTGTCATAAGCCTCGTCCATCCAATCGTCAGGCAAGAGCAAGTACTCCTCACCATTGTAAGAAACCTTGTTACCAAGTGTTGCGTTGGGGTTCAACTTACCGTTGCGACCGATGAGGTACTGACCCTCGGGCACTGAGTAAACGTTGTAACCCAAACCACCTGTTGCATCACCTGTAAGTGATGAAGCAGCCAAGTTATAAGCCATAGCAGTACCACTGTTCTGTGCGTGGTAGTTGTAGAGAGCCTTGTAGTGTGTCTCGTAGTAGAGCTCAGGCGACTTAATCACCTCATACTCGCGAAGAGCCTTTGAGTTAACACCCCACTTAGCGTCGAATGAAACCTTAGCCTCACCGCGCTTAGCCTTCTTGGTAGTAACCATAATTACACCATTTGCACCACGCGCACCGTAAAGTGCGTTTGAAGCAGCGTCCTTCAATACTGTCATCGACTCGATATCCGCAGGGTTGATGTTGTTAAGGTCGCCCTCATAGGGAACACCGTCAACAACCCACAACGGACTCTGGCTCGCGCTGATTGAAGAGAAACCACGAATACGGATTGATGGCTTACCTGTCAAATCACCAGAAGAGCTTGAAGTCTGCACACCGGCCACGCGACCAACGAGCGACTGAGCTACGTTTGATGACTGAACTTTGGCGATGTCGTCAGACTTAACCACAGCAGCAGAACCTGTAAAGGCCTCCTTTGTGGTCTGACCGAACGCCGTTACCACAACCTCGTCCATCGCCTTAGAGTCAACCTCCATAACGATGTCGATTTTAGTCTTACCGGCGATGGGAACCTGCATAGACTTGAAACCCATAAACGATACGTTCAAAACGCCGTTAGTGGGAGCCATAAGCTTAAACTCACCGGTAGCCTCAGATACGGTACCGAGATTGGTTGTTCCGTCAACCAAAATCAACGCACCGGCGATAGGGTTACCGCCGTTGTCTTTTACCGTACCTGTCACCTGCTTGTTCTGTGCAACAGCCACGAAGCTGAGCGACAGAATAGCAACGATAGAAAGTACAATTTTCCTAACCATAAGCATTAATTTTTTGTACGTTTGTGTTACTAGTGTACCTGAATTTTCAAATTGATACAACTGCAAAGTTACGGATTAATTCAATAATTTTCAAAATTATTTAAAAATATTTTGCATCTTGTGATAGTATTTGTTAATTTAATGTTAAATTCTTATACTTTGTAAGTATAATAGCGTGTTTTTCTTACGATATGTAATTGGTTATTTTGCATCATCTAATCAGATAGTAGTGACACGAATATTTATGCGGTTATGCAATGTTACTTTTGTAGGTATTTTGCTAATGATTTGTAATTTCAATATTCTAAATTACCCTTGTGTGGTAAGTGATTTTGGCTATTTTGGTCTATATTTATAACCTTATGCAATATTTTCACCTTTCGATTTGTTACGACTGATTTAGTCGATTTTCCATATTATATATAATATAGGTATAACGGAAAACGACCAATCTTCTGCGAAAATTCAGCCGATTGGTCGCTTTTGGGAAATCTGAAAGGTCTATCAGTTTTTCTTTCTTAAAATGACGTGTTCGAGGAGGATAACCGTAATAACACCCATCACAAATCCATTGCCCATTAGCGGCTTTATAATCGCAGGGATAACCTCCATTGGAATCATACAGAAAAGCAGGGCAACCATAACGGGAATTCCAACAATTAGAGCATTGTTGAATGTGTCGGTTGATTTGTCCGCAACAAGCATACTGAATGCCGCCGCCAATTGTGTTCCCATCAGATAGAGTAATACCACACCGATTATCGAATTGGGAATGGCTGTCAGAATAGCAATCAGTTTGGGGAATATTGCACATATTATAAGACCTGCGCCAGCTGGTACGAGTGCATAGCGTGATGCGCACGAAGAAGAAGCGATAACTCCCGGTGACATCGAATAATTCACAGGGCCTATCACACCTATTGCACCCGCTATGACGTTGAATACGCCCGTAACCCCAACGCCACGACGGCAACGGTGGTTGGTATCGTCGGTACTGAGCATAGCTCCAAGAGCTTGAATCGAACCTATATCGTTAATTAGTAAGGCGATGTAACAAAAGATAAAGGCCAGAATCATACTTGCGTCAAACTCAATAGCTGGAATCAGTATTGCACCATCGCTTTGGCTTGGAGAGCTGATAATATCGCCAAAACCTCCATAAATAGAGTAGTATGCTACGCAACCCACTATGAGTGATATTGGAACGAGGAGCGATTTTGCAACCCCTTGCAATCTGCTTGCTGCAAATGCCATTGCGGGAACTCCTATGATGGTGAACCACAATCCGAATGTGTGACGCGCTGCCTCTTGCGGAGGGAAAATCAGATTCTTGATTGTGGGTGATAGTGTGAATGCTATTAACATCAAGATAACTACCACGATACGGGGTGTGAAAATTTTCTGAATCCGCTCCAATGTGCGTCCTGCCGAGAGTAGAGTTACCGCTACGCCTCCGATTGCAACGGCAGTGTAAATCTTGTTGGTGTTTGGCTCTCCACCTTGCGATGATAGGGCAGTGATGATACCCACGAGTAGTACGGCCGCAGGGCCAACAACAATAGGGAGTCGGTGTCCCCAAAACACTTGTACGATAGTGGCTACACCCATCAGCGCAAATACTTTTTGTGCGTATAGTATCTTCTCGGCGGGTGTTCCTGTCGAAATAAATAACGATGTTACCACCACTGCAACCGCAAGTACAAACCATTGCAGGCTGTATAGCAAGAGTTGCCCTGTTGCGGGGCGGTCGTTCAATCCATATTTAAGTTTCATAATCGTAGGGTCTGCTTTTGAATTTTATTTTCTGCAAAGATAGTGGTTTTGTGTGGTAGCTACAAATAAAAGAGTTTGCAATTTTGAATTCAAATATTGCAAACTCTTCTATCTTGGTAATGTCGTTAATTATTTACCGAGCAAGCGATTAGTCTCGATAGGGTTGTCGGTTGTGATGTAGTCGGCCTTATTGTCGATGCACCACTGGATACGCTGAGTGTCGTTTACTGTCCAGATGTTAACTGTCAAGCCCAAGTCGTGGCACTGCTTAATCCAGTCGGGATTTTTTTGCATTACACCGATGTTGTAGTCGATACCGGTGTATCCAGCGTCTTTACACTGCTGAGGAGTGAGGTTACCACTCAAATACGCAATCTTTGTACCTTTGGGAGCGTACTTAACCAACTCGTCGCAAACGTGCTTGCTGAATGCGATATACTCAACGTGCTTTCTCATTTTGTGCTGCTTGACGGCTGCCAAAATATTCTTCACAACGCGTGTCTCGCGCTCTGGTGTTGCGTGGCTCTTAATCTCGATGATAAGCTTTGTTTTGGTGTTCTTCTTGGCCTGTACCAAATACTCATCAAGTGTTGGGACATTCTCGCCATTGTCGAGTTTAGTCGCACGCAATACAGCATAATTCTCCTCCTGTACATTCTTGTATGGGCCGTGCTTTGGGCCGTGAATAACGATTAGCTTGCCATCTTTGGTCTCGTTGATGTCGCACTCCGAACCATATACGCCCAAATCCTGAGCGTGAATCAATGCTGAGATTGTGTTGTTGCGAGAGTTTTTTGTCGCGTGGAAGCCTCGGTGTGCAATCACCTGAGTCTGAGCGCAGAGTGTTGATACTGTGAACAAGCACACTGCCAATGAGATAAGTCTTTTCATATTATTTGTTAATTAAATTAAAATTCAGCCAAAATTTATTCAATTGCAATTTGCTAATTTGTTTTACGCAGGTCGCATATTTAACGTTAGCAAATATAATAATATTTTCCCTAATTTGAATAAATGTGTGCCAATAAGTTGTCTTGCTCTTTGCTGAAAGTTATTTTCGTCGTATAATAATCTCTTGAATATGCATCTCTCCGAGGAATAGACTATACGATTGTCCTGCCTCTCGTTCCTGAATTTTGTATCTCTTTTGTTCCGATGCTCCTTGCAAGTTTAGAAACTCTCCATTGATGCGGTAACTATAAAGAGAATCTTTGAATAAATCAAACGGAAAATCCGATTCGATTCGCAATCTGTACCCCTCCTCGAAATGAAATGTTGGCTGAGTGGCGTATAGGTCGATTTTGTTGTTTAACACCCACTCCGATGAGGTGATACCTCCTACCTTGTATGCGCCTGCGGGAACTTGTGGGCTTTTGCTGCAAGATATTGGCACTGTTATTATATATAATATTGTAACCAATAAAAATGTTCTTTTCATATATTATATTGAGGGTGTTATTTTGTGTGTTGTACGTTTATTGCAAAAGTAATGAAAAATATCCCAAGCCACAAATTTGAATTTACAAATAAACCGCGAGGTGTGAAAAATGTTTATTTTGAGATTTTTTATACAAATACGCCTCTTTTTTAGAGCGTGGGCAGGTGGCATTGTCAAATATATTTATTATATTTGGAATAATCTCATAATCCGCTAAGAATAAAAAGTTTATGCGGAAAGTTCAAGAACGAGGTAATGAGTTGGCAACTGTTCTGATTTCTACATACTTGCATGATTTGCATTGATGTACAACTCATCTTGGAACAAAGGTACAACTTTTTTATAAACGAGCAAAAGGACGGTGCATTTTTCATTATTACGGGGTAATATTTGAATTTGGTCTATCATCAATCTGCGATATTAGGAGTTTCCCGATTCCGTCATTCGCCCCTTTCCTTTGCTCGTCTGCGAAGGTAGTACATCAGCCCTTGAAAGTTGAAAGGTCGGGGCGGCAAGCCGTTTCGGACTGAATCTTCCTCCTGCGGAGAGTATTCAG